>NZ_JBJQIJ010000001.1:0-789593 GCF_045984385.1 Methylobacillus draconifructus | reverse complement strand
GTTCAGTGACTTGCTTGACGGCGGCCTGTTTGAATTCTTCGGTGTAACGTTGTTGCTTGCTCATGATGTCTCCTCAACTTCCATAGTTTGAGACTCTTGAGCTGTCTAGGAAAGTGGGGGCGATTCAAGTTCCGTGCCCCAGCTGATGAGGACAGTTTACGTTCGGTTGATGAAATCAGTTTTTCTGAACTAACCTCACTCGCCAACAATGTTATCGAGCAAGGAACTGAAGGAGAAGCTCTATATCAGACAATGGCTCGCAAACTAGGACTCCAACAATTGCGAATTTCTAGTCGAGTACGTTTAGAAAAGGTTGTTCAGCCACTTCTTGCGAGTTCAAGATAGTTCAATCTGGCCGCTAGTACTAATTAAAAAATTGTTCTAGAAGTTGTAGCAGGACATTATTGAAGGAAAATGCATGAGGGCTCACATTGGGATTACATTGGCATTCACTGTAGCCGGCTGTGCTACCGGGACAAACGGTCCCGTCCAAATATCTGACAACCTCTACTTGATTGGTGGGCAGGGGAAATTCACAGAGCAGTCCGGGAGCGTTGTGAAAGCCCGATTTTTCCAGGAAGCCATTACATTCTGTAATTCCAAGGGATTGAAACTAGTACCGGTGAAAGACTCTAGCCAAGATGCCAATGATCATCAAGAGGCATCTGCCGAGGTTCAGTTTCGGTGTGAGTGACATTTTCTTTACCTACTACCAAATGATCTACGCTTGCAGGAATTAACAGCCGCACCATTCAGGTGAGGTCAGGGGGAGAGATGTTTTACAAATTTAGCATAGCCATCATCTTGGCTATCTTACTGTCCGCATGTGCTGGGAACCAAGTTAAATATAGCCAGATGCCTATACCAGAGGCTGATCCAGATCACGCTTTGATTTACATTTACCGCACAACAAACCATGCTCTTGCCTTAAGAACTGTATATTTCAATATTGATGATGTTGAACTTGCCGAGCTTAACCGTGGCAATTTCACATGGATCAAGGTTCCTGCTGGTTCGCATGATTTTTCATTCAATTGGGCATGGGATGTTAGCTTCGGAAGAAAGACCGGCAAAGTTCAGACCTTTGAAGGTGGAAAGACTTATTACTACCGATTCAACCCAGGCGCAAACATTATTGGTGCATTAATGTATTTCACGTCCGTGATGGTTGAGGTGACTGATGTTGAGGCTGCGCAAGAAATGAACAATCTGGATTACAAAGCTGCTAAAACGTCAGCTGCGATAACCATCAAATAACTCTATGAAGCTTTTAATAACGGCTCTGCTCTTCTGCGCAGTAGCCCAAGCCGCCACCCTAACCGGCAAGGTCGTCAGCGTAGCCGATGGCGATACCCTCACCATCCTAGAAGGCAAGACCCAACACAAGATCAGGCTCAACGCGATCGATGCGCCAGAGAGTAGGCAGGACTTTGGCAACGCTTCCAAGAAGTCACTATCGGAGATTTGCTTTGATAGGCCGGCAGAGGTGGTTGTCCAGGGAACAGATGACTACGGCCGCAGTATTGGAGAGGTCAGTTGCCAGGCTGCAGATGGCAGGTGGGTATCAGCCAATACTTATCAGGTCAGTACCGGTATGGCCTGGGTGTATCGCCAATATTCCAATGATCCTGAGCTTCTGAGGCTTGAGGAACAAGCACGATCGCAGAGCCTGGGCTTATGGAGCCAGCCCTCTCCTATTCCACCATGGGATTTTAGACATGGAACGAGCCAGGCCACACAGAGAGCAGCGGCCGTAGTACAGACTGTGACTGTCTCTACAGCTGGGTTCACCTGTGCCGGCAAGCGCTTCTGCACGCAGATGACGAGCTGTGAGGAGGCTAAGTTCTATTTGAGGACATGCGGGATATATCGCCTGGATCGCGATGGTGATGGGATACCGTGTGAGTCGATCTGCAAGAGGTAATCGTAGGGCAGCAGGATCTGCTGGGGCTGTGGGCTGATGGGAAAGTTGTACCGCCTTGGGAGTTTGGGAAGAGAAAGAAATAACTACAAACTCGCTCCGGCGGTTTTTTTATTGCCTGCTACTTGATGTAAGTGTGCCAGGTGACACAAAGAGCCCTAACCTTTAATGCTGAAACAAAAACAGGGGCATAAGCCCCTGTGATTGATGTGCCTTAGGTTAGGCTGATTTGCGGCGGCGTGCTGCAAAGCCCATAACAGCGAGGCCTAAGCCCAGCATTGCATAAGCAGAGGGCTCTGGCACTGAAGATACAAAGAATTGGAAAGATAGCGTATCAAATGTCCAGTACACATTCGCATTATGAATATTGCTGTTGATCGCCAAATTCCAATAGCCACCAAACCCGGTCAGCTCAGGATAATCAGCAGTGAAATCAACATACTTGCTCACTTCAAAATTGCCATTGAATGGCAATACATCAAAGTCTGTCCTGAAATAAGATTGATAGTTGAGATCAAGGCCAAACCCACCCTGCAAAGTAGCGTAGAAACTACCATTTGCAACTTCATCAGTAATCGCGCCAGAAATCTTGCCAGTAAAGCTAACCTTAGCGCCAGTAATGAATCTATCTTCGGTAAGCACCATTAAACCAAACTTATCAAGTTCTTGATATACATTACCAGCTGATAAATTTTGTCCGGAGATATTATAAGTTTTGCTTAAAGTAGTGCCATCGAAAGCGAATGTACTTTGGTCCAGCAGATTAATGGTATAGCCATTGCCCTCGAATTCAGTAACTTCCGCATGAGCGGAAAATGGCATGGCGAAAGCTGACAACAACATCGGCAGAATGAAACTACGCATGTAAATCCCCTAGTAAGTTTACAACTGTTAATTTTTATTAAGCGGGAGCAAGCATGCCTGAACATGCTCTTACTCAGCAATAGTCTGAACAGACTAGATGGGAATATTTATCATTCATGATTTGAGCGAAGCAATACCGATCTTTGCAGTCTGAACTCAGAGAAGTTAAAAATGAAGTAATCCGAATAAAATGGGTATTGAGAAAAACCAGAGTGACATTGGTCTAATTGGGGTAACTTTGGGGGTAACAAATAAAATTAAAATCCCACAATCATTGCAGATACTAAGTAAAATAAAATTGTTCGGTTGATGACGGGCCAATTGACTGTCCAAACGAATTCAAAACCATCTACAGATAACGACCTTCGATAGAGTCTTCATCTGCTTCTGTTTCAAATCTGTCTTCAAAAAGCAAAAAAGCCACCCGAAGGTGGCTTTTATCAGGTTGGAGAATTAGCCCAGGTTTTTATTCCTGCGCATAGCGACAGCACCTATCAGTGCTAGACCGACACCCAGAAGTGCATATGAACCCGGCTCAGGCACGGCCTGAACGCTAATTGCACCGCTGTAGACCCCGCCAGCTACTCCATTGGCGGTGCCTTCTACATTGATGTAATAGTTTCCGGCCTCAAGATTGGCAAAAGTGAATTCGCCGCCAGCCACAGAACCTGCAAGCCATGTGTCAGAGCTGTTGTAGAGGCTGAAGCTGAGGTCGCTAAAGCCTAGAACGTTCACATCGCCGTTGGTAAGCGGCAAGTCGCTGAGCGAGAATGTGCCTGTGGAGACATCAGCCAAGCTGAAGTTGAAGGTATTGGTGAATGTAGTATCAGCGGCTACAGTATTGGTATAAGTATTGATACCAGCATGCAGTTCGCCAAGATCCACCACATCGGCGGCATACGCGCCAGAGGAAGCAACTATGAGCGTTGCGGAACCAATCGCTGTTTTGAGAATATTCATACAGACTCCTTAAAAGTTGTTGTAGATGAAATTCCCCCCAGACAAATTATAAACAGACCTGCCTCGCCACAAAGAACTTATAGTTATTCCTATATAACTTTCAAATAACCTCATCCTTAAAAATTTCCAGAATTAATAATATGCAAACCCTTGCTATCATTGCGTTCGCGGCTCTTTCCGCCGAGCTACACCGACCAGGTGCTATCTGCTGTGTATGAGGTCCCAATGGACTATGCTTTTCATGCATTCAGCAAGGTTTTATTACATTCCATTACCAAGATTAGCCCCGTTCGGAGAATGCAATTGCATCAATTCTGATGGCGTTTTGACCCCAAATCGAGGCGGATAATTATGTTTTCACATCCCGCAGGAATATTTCTGCCACCTTATTCAGCATGTTGCGCGCGGTAGATTCGTCATAGCGCTTATAGTGGCCCTCGCCAAGCAGGTTCACCAGTTGCTGCCAAGTATTGCTGGAGATTTTGCTGGGGGAATCGATACCCTGCGCCATGAACACTTTCCAGGTGTTGACAGCAATCTCCTGGGAAATGCGGTGGCCCTGCGCGCATGGCGGCAGGTGGAGGCAAAGGATAAAGCGGACCCTGCCGGACGCAGGCAATCAAGCCGCGTCGAATCTCGCCAGGCTTTTGTCGCCTGGATTGCGCTCTTGAGCGGCATATTGTTTTCCATCGTGACCGCCATGTTATGGTTGACCGCCTGGCTGATTTCTCCCTGCTATCAATGAACATGCTATTCATTATCCTGTCCGTGGGTATCGCTTTTAGCCAAGAGGCAGAAGCTCATGGCCTTGCCGATATCCAGCCTTTGCCTTGGGTATGGACATTCGAGCCGTGGGTGCTTGCGTGCCTGCTGGCAAGCGCCTACGGTTACGGAAAAGGTGTTTTACGGCTGTGGCGCAAGGCCGGCATCGGCCATGGCGTCAGCCGCAGCCAGGCTGCCTGCTTTTCTTTCGGCTGGCTGGCCTTGGGCGTGGCGCTCTGCTCCCCGATCGATACGCTCAGCGGCTGGCTGTTTTCCGCGCATATGCTGCAGCATGAAATCCTCATGATTATTGCCGCCCCGCTGATAGTGGCGGGCCGCCCGCTCGGCGCATGTGCTTGGGCCTTGCCCGAGTCCTGCCGCCATCGGCTGCATTTTGCAACGCATATGCGCTGGCTCCGCCTCGGCTGGCTGTGGCTGACAGCCCCTTTGTCCGCCTGGTGGCTGCATGCCTTGGCGCTCTGGCTATGGCATATCCCCGCGCTGTTCCAGGCGGCGCTCCGCAATGAAGGCATCCATGTGCTGCAACATGCCAGTTTCTTTCTATCCGCACTGTTGTTCTGGTGGGCAGTGATCAATGGGATGCATACTGCCCAGCGCGGATGGAGCATGTTGCTGGTATTTACCACCATGCTGCATACCGCAGCGCTTGGCACCCTGCTAACGCTCTCCACGGCGATATGGTATCCGGCCTATCTAAGGCCGACGACGGCATTGGGTTTGGACCTATTGGAAGATCAACAGCTTGGAGGCCTGATCATGTGGGTTCCAGCAAGCTTGGCTTATTTGCTGGTGGCGCTCTTTATCAGCTTGCGGTGGCTGCTTCCCCAGCCCGGAACCGACCGGTAGGCCGGATTGCCGCTTTATTTGTAAAACACTTTTGTCGACTAACTTTTTTGGACTCTGTCATGAATATCTCGCAAGCGCAAACCGTCCTATCGCCAGAATTGATTGAGGCATATCAGGATGCCGACTATGTGGTGAACCATGAGCAACAGGCCTTCGTAATGCGAATCGGCCTTGGCAGCCCGGAAATGAACATAATCCTAGAGCAGCATGCGGATACCGCCGCGGCCATCATTTCCGCGTTCAACCCGCTCAGCAAGCCAGCGGATGAGGCCATCAACATCCAAAACACCGAGAAACTGGGCAAGGAGCTCAGGAGCCGTCATCTTGAATTCAGGAAAGGCTTGGCAAGATCAAGGTCCAACCAGTGGCCTGAGGAAAATTTCGCAGTGATCGGCATAACCCTGGATTCTGCAATGGAGCTAGGCAGGCAGTATCACCAGAACGCCATTGTGTTTTACGAGAAATCCGGCATCGCACAATTAATTCTTCTGCGATAGAAAACTGCCCGCTATTGAAGCTTTTTTATTAAGAGCCCAAACATACCGATGCTTCCAGATAAAGCTGGTACTCGAATTGCGATATGCGTTTTGCGCGAAACAGCCAAGCAGCCGGTCCGTTGCGGAAATCTGACAAACCTATCAGCCAATGACGGATGAAGTGGTAAGCGCGAACGGCATAAAGTGGAATCACGTTGCTTTTAACCAATGATCCTCGCTCCAGATGAATTACATTTTCAGCAACGTACCGTCTGGACAAGGACCCAAAGGAGATAAACCATGGCAAATACTACACAAAACAAACAAGGCGGTACCCATGAGCAGCACGTCAAGGCTGGCAGCCAAAGCCACAAAAACCAGCCGCAGTCGGCAGGCAGCAATACCCGCGGCGGTAGCCGGGAGCAGCATGCCAAGGCAGGTAGCCAAAGCCATAAAAACCGCTAAGCAAGTGTAGGCATACATCAGCGAATGGGTCCACCCTTTGCTGATGCTCGCATGCAAAAGGAAAGCCCGCGATACGCGGGTTTTCTACTAAGAGGTTCATATGGACGCCGATAATATCCTTTCCCAGATCGTCTCCTCCAACCTGAGAATGCAAGACTTGTTGATCAGTGCATTGGAAGTAGTGCCAACGAATTGCGACCTGCATGAGAAAATTCATGAAGCAGTACAAAGCAACATAGCCTTGGTAGATAGCCTGTCGAAAGATCCTGAATAATCAAGGCAGTGCTAATAAGGCCGTGTTTGAAAACTACACTCCAGACGCGGCCGCGCCGTGCTTAATTGACGCCCGGTTGTTGTGCATCCTTGCCTGATTCACGAAATTATCCCAGGGGCGATCTTTTTCAAGCGGGCGGGAACGCCGTTACTTAATGTAGTTTTCAACGCATCGACCATTCCCACGTCGGCCAATTTCACCTCTATAAGGAATTTCTGGCCACTAGCGGTTTCCATGGATCGGAAACCTGCCGAGTGGAAGTCGCCAAATACTGCATCATGGAAGTTTGTGGGATATTTTCAGATGTTTCGACCACAGAGTATTTCCCTGAGGAATAGGCTTTTAAAGTAAACAGCCTTTTAGCGTTATCCGTGGCGATTACTATCCATTTCATGGAGAAACTCCATCTGATCCATTGCAAAATTTGATCAAAAGATTTGATCCATCAATTTAATGGCATATTGACGAGCCTGAAGTTTTGCCTCTTCCCAAGATGACAGGGGCTTAACCCAAGGATGATGCTCTATGCGGTCAATCAAGACGGAATAAGTGAACCCTGCATCAACAAAATTAGACCCTTTGATTTGCACATCGAAATCTTTGTACTTAAATGACTCTATCATTTTAGCCCCCATTATTGACTTTCTACGACCGAATTTAAGCAGCTCTCCTGAAAAATACATATCAGCGGACATCTATGTCGTTTGTCAGCAAAACCCTAGCAACTTGTAAGAATTAATAACTTAAAAATAAGCGCCATAATCTTGTTTATAAATTGACAATCTCAAAAAACCCCAGGAATTAAGCAGCATAAAAAAGGTCTTATTTGTTCAACAAATGACACTGCAAGGAAATCATCATGCCGACAGATAATCTTGAACTTAACAACAATACCGACCGGGTCCGCAATGCTACGTCCGATACCGTCAACGATGAGATTGACCGTCAAACCGATCGCAATATTGAAACGTTTTCCGCGCTCGGCGAAGAGGAAATAAAAGCGCGTATCCAGCAATTGGATAAGGAGTGGGATATTGAGAGGGTATTGGAAGTCAATGCCTCTACCCTATCCCTCGCAGGGTTGGCGCTTGGGGTATTCGTCAATAAGAGATGGCTTCTGTTGCCTGCCGGTGTATTAACTTTTTTGTTGCAGCATGGCCTTCAGGGGTGGTGCCCTCCACTGCCCATCTTGCGAAGGCTGGGAGTTCGAACCAGAAGCGAAATCGATCGGGAAAAGTACGCCCTGCTTGAATCGATCAGAGGCGCTCGATAAGAGGAGCTTGAACTAAATTAGTTTTAAGCCTGTCGCCATCAAAAGGATGAACAATACGACTACTGCGATGACAAACCAAAAGAAAAAACCGGGCTCCTTCATAATCAATAAATAATGCCTTGATAGGATCTATACGCCTTTCAAATAGCATGAATTATTCGTGCTCAATGGCTGATCAGCCCAATCTCTTATTGTCCGTATATAAGTGAGCCTCGCCGGAAAGCTAGCTCGACCTGAGCCAATCAGCGGGACAATAATAGAAGTATTGCTGCAAAGCCTCTATAGGATGGGGCTGATTTTCTTGCAGGAGAATTCTGACAGGCTGAGCCGGCAGCCCGTTACAAGATACGCACGCTGGCTCGCAAGGCTCTAGGCCAGCTTACCGGCAGGAGGGTTGAAAGCAAGCCTTAGTGTTTTGGCTTTGATAAAGTTTGCTTTACAGTAGTTTTACAGCACCAAAAAATTGTATGTCAGCCAAGACATGGCAATAAACAAGATCGTAATTTCAGTCAGGCTAAATTTGAACATGATGCTTTTCCTTGTCGTCATGGTTAAGAGCATCATACCGCCGGCTGCCCAATGACTTGAAGGAGATGGTGTCCGATTTGCATGTCAGTCGTTTCTGAGTCATTACAGTGATGTTCGTGTTGCTTTTTATATATGCGAATTACATAACATCCATACGATTCTGTAGCGGTGCATAGTGGCCAGATTGAGAAATCCGGTAAAGACAGCCCTTCAAAGTATGATCAATCAGGATGGCCCCTCATACTCTCCTCTTTAATTTTTGCGTTACCGGCGTTATCAACTTCCAACAGCGGCACAATGCTTCCGCCTCCTCTTGTTCTGCTAAGCAATTCCTCTGCTTCAATCAGACGCTTTCTTACAGTACCCCTCACCTCACCGTGCTAGCTTGCCCTTTTTGAACCGGAGGTCGCCATGTCCAGCACTCGTTGCCAAAAATGCGGTAAGCAGACCGGTGCACTGAGCCTGTGGTGCCCATCTTGCGGATATAAAAAGGAAAGGCAAATAAAATGGTTTTGGGTGCTGGCGATTATATTGTCCACGCTGCTGTTTTTCGCCTATAAGAAAGCGCACACCTTTTCCGGCATGGCAATCCAGTATGACGACTCGGCAATCGCTGCATGTTGGGAAGACTACAACAGCAAGGCGCATGAAGACCCGATGAAGTCCTCAATCAAGATGTTCTGCAACAAGCTCGAAAACAGGAAAGCGGCATAAGCCAAGACTTGGCAATACTGAATACGCTTTATTTCTAGCGGCGCACCTACACGATCAGTTTGCCTTCGTAGACATAGATGGAGCGCGGCTCCAACTCCAACTCTTCCCCTTGCTGGTTGGGAATCGGCTTGAGCGGCGTATCCAGCAACAGCTTCCAATCATAACTATCGCAGTAGGGAATACGGGCAGGCACTGTCACATGCGAAGCATTGATCATGACCAATATCGCACGCCCTGTTTTGTCAGGAGGCACGAACTTGACTGTCATGGCTTTATTGCACGGATCATTCCAGTCCTCGTTGCTCATGGGTTCCCCGTTGACGTTGAACCAGGCCACGTCTGAGTTGCCATGCTCGTTCAGCTTGCCCGTGACAAATTCGGCACGCGAAATGGCGCTGTGCTTTTTGCGCAGTTGCGCCAGCTCCCCGACGAAATCGATCAAGGCGTCGTCGGCATTGTCCCAATTCACCCAGCCGATCTCGTTATCCTGGCAATAGGTATTGTTGTTGCCTTGCTGGCTATTGTTGAGCTCATCGCCCGCCAGCAACATGGGAATGCCTTGCGATAAAAACAGCGTAGTGAGGAAATTACGCTTTTGCTGGGCGCGGAGCGCCAATATCTCTTCCTGGTCGGTGTCCCCCTCGTGGCCGCAGTTCCAGCTGTGGTTGTCATTGGCGCCGTCTTGGTTGTCCTCGCCATTCGCCTCGTTGTGCTTTTCGTTATAGGAAACGAGGTCGTGCAGGGTAAAACCGTCGTGCGCCGTGATGAAGTTCACACTGGACCATGGCCGCCGATGCTGGTCGTTGAACAAATCGCTCGAAGCGGCGAAACGGCTCGCAAAGCGGGACAACATGCTCTCCTTGCCCGCCCAGAAATCGCGGGTGACATCGCGATAGTCGCCGTTCCACTCGGAGAAGCCGGGCGGGAACGAGCCAAGCTGGAAGCCTCCCGGACCGACATCCCAAGGCTCGGCAATCAGCTTGCAGCGGGTCAATATCGGGTCTTGCAACATGGCATGGAACAATGCATGGTCCCGGTTGAAGCCGTTGTCGTTTCTGCCCAGCGTCAATGCCAGGTCGAAACGGAAGCCGTCGATACCGTAGACGGAAGCCCAAAGCCGCAGGCTGTCCATGATCATCTGCATCACTTTTGGATGAGAGGTGTTGAGCGCATTGCCACAGCCGGTGAGGTTGTCGTAATAACGCGGATTGCCTGGCAGCTCCTTGTAGTAACTCAGGTTGTCTATGCCCTTCCAGCACAAGGTCGGGCCCAAGTGGTTGCCTTCGCAGGTATGGTTGTAGACCACGTCGAGGATCACCTCTATCCCGGCATCATGCAGGGCATCTACCGTCTTGGCGATTTCTTCCAGCGCGCCCGACCCCAGGTAAGACGGCTCGGGAGCAAAATACGCCAAGGTATTGTAACCCCAGTAATTGGACAGGCCACGATCGAGGAGATGGCGGTCCTGGGCGAACGCGTGAATCGGCATCAATTCAATGGCAGTGACGCCTATGCGCTGCAAATGGCTGATGATGGCGGAATCGCTAAGAGCCGCGAACGTCCCGCGGATATCGTCCGGAATAAGGGGGTGCTGCATTGTCAGGCCGCGCACATGGGCCTCGTATATGATGGTCTTGGGCCAGCGGATATCGGGCTTGGGAGATTTGACCAGAACATCAGGCTTGACCACGATGGCTTTGGGCATGAACTTGGCACTGTCGCGTTCGTCCATATGGAGGTCAGCATCCGGATCGTCGCTGATGGTGTAGCCGAACAACGCATTGTCCCACTGGATCTGGCCGGAAAGCTTGCGCGCATATGGGTCCAGCAGCAGCTTGTTGTGGTTGAAACGCAAGCCCTCTGCCGGCGCCCAGACGCCGTCGACCCGGTAACCGTAGAGCTGTCCCGGTTTTATACCTTCAAGATATCCATGCCAGACGCCATTCGTGCATTCTTTGAGAGTGATACGCTCGGTTTCCGACTCGCCATGCTCATCGAACAGGCACAGCGTCACGCTGGCAGCATGATCGGAAAATAATGCAAAGTTTGTGCCCTTGCCATCGAAATAGGCACCGCGGGGATAAGGTCTGCCTTCTTTGAGAGTGCTCATGACATCGTGGCCGGATTGTGATGGCTCGAATGTAATAGGAGCAGCTTAATATTGCCTATCAGAGGCTCGGCCGTAGCCGCGTAGGAAATTCTTACTTACCATCCTTACTCATGCTTCAAATGAGCAATCGACGCCCGTAAAAATGCCCGGACATGCCGGGCACTTGATGAGCCTCATCTGAAATGCATCTGCACTCCGTTAGCTCATTGCTTTATATCAAATCTTATTCAGGTTTGATGTTGCTGGCTTGCTTGCCCTTAGGACCATCTGTCACGTCGAAGCTGACACGTTGGTTTTCTGCCAGGCTTTTGTAACCGCCTTCGTTCACGATAGCGGAGAAATGCGCGAACAGATCACTGCCGCCGTCATCCGGCGTGATGAACCCAAAACCCTTGCTATCGTTAAACCACTTAACTACACCTGTTGCCATAATTGATTCCATTCATTTCAGTGTGGGGAAGGCACCCCAAAAGTTTGTATTTCAAATTCTGTAAAAAATCAAAGTTCAAACACCTTGATTAAGGTTTTACGTGCTTATTCCAGGGATGTCAATCAATAGTTGATAATAAATGCAAAATGACCTCGGCCGGCCATTAAGGCCATTCGCATAAAACTAATGTATCCCAGGACAACTTGCTCAGGATGACGGATTCACCATGCGCCTTACCTGGCATACCAGGCCTGCAATCGTCCTAGCGTCTTCATCATGCTGCAAGGATAGAAACTCGCGCGTGCCTGCGGTCTGGCTCAACAACTTGCCTTTAGCGTCGAATGACGCCGTAGCAAGCGTACGGTAAGTCTGCTTGCCACAATCGAACTCCAACTTCATCTGCTTGGCGAACGCCTGTTTGCCATGTACTTCGCGCTTGGCCAGTATTGAAGAATAAGCCCCTTTCTCGTCATAAGAATCCAGGTCCACCGACAACTCGGCCCCAGCTTTCTTGACCAACGACTCCCATTCCGTGGCCAGGGCGCTGGTTGGAGACAGGAACAAGGCTGCAGATAACAAGATGTATGGATACATATGCGTTAACTCCTGACAGTGAGCACGATGTTGCTATACATAAACGACCATGCATATCAGTCAAATGACGCATATAAAATAAAAAAGCGAACCCGAAGATTCGCTTTTTCTGGCGGAGCGGACGGGGCTCGAACCCGCGACCCCCGGCGTGACAGGCCGGTATTCTAACCAACTGAACTACCGCTCCATGACTCTGCACCAGGTTGTCATGCCTGATGGCTTACTGCTTTTTCAGCAGGCAAGGGATGGTGGGTGATGACGGGGTCGAACCGCCGACATTCGCCTTGTAAGGGCGACGCTCTACCAACTGAGCTAATCACCCGTGCCTGACTGAGGAGCGGCATTCTACAGCATTTTTTTGATTTGGGAAGAGGCCGAATTAATTTTTTTGCACAAACCCCAACCCCAGTAAACAGGGGCTCAATCATTTCGCCCCGGCGCGTTATACTGATGTCATTCTATTTCAATTACTTGCCAGGCCGCTTGCCTGTATAGGCCGCCTTGCTTGCATACTCTTCCGGAGAAAACATGTTGAAAATTTTTTCTATCGTTATCGTGTTGGGCTTGGCGGCCCTCCTCATCTTCCGTTCCGCCCATGCCGCGCCCGTTCCCAAACCGGGATCGCCGGCACCCAGCTTCACACTGCCGGATGCCAAGAAAGCACAGCACAGGCTCACGGATTATGCCGGCCAATGGCTGGTGCTGTACTTTTACCCCAAGGACGATACCCCGGGCTGCACCAAAGAAGCGTGCAGCTTCAGGGACGATCTGTTCCAATTGGAAAAACTCGGCGCAAAAGTGGTCGGCATCAGCGTAGACGACTCGGATTCGCATGCCAAGTTCGCCGAGAAATACAGCCTGCCCTTTCCCCTGCTCTCCGATGTGGACGGCAAAGTGGCGGACAGTTACGGCGCGTTGACCAACCTGGGCATCATCAAGATTGCAAAGCGCTATACCTTCCTGATCGACCCCAAGGGGAATATAGCCAAGACCTACCTGAGCGTGGACACTTCCCGCCACTCCCGAGAAATCATAGACGACCTGAAACAGCTCAAGACAGCGCAGTGACCATAAAAAACGCCGGGATAACCCGGCGTTTTTTTGAATTCATAACACAGCCTATGCCGATGTCTTCTCATTGAAGTGGCGATTGACTTCAGTCACATCGAAGGCGGCCCAGGCCTGGATCGCATTCTCCAGCTCGGCACGGCTCATTTCCCCGACTTGCGCATCCACCACGATCTGGTCGCGGATCGGCATCACTGCAGGAATCTGCTTCACGTTGAAATAATTGCTGATTTCCGGGTCCTCATCGACATTGACCATGGCGAACACCACATCAGGATGCGCCTCGGATGCAGCTTCGAAGACAGGCGTGAATGACACGCAGGGCTCGCACCACGGCGCCCAGAAATCGACGATCACAAACGCATTGCTTTCTATCGCTTGCTTGAAGTTACTCTTGTTCAAATGCTGCACGGCCATGATCACTCCTCGGTTCTATCTCATCGTTATCGTTACTTGGCGACTCTCATCGCCACACCAGTCTAGAGGCAGGCAACCGTGCTTGCAATGTCAAAAACTCCCGCCATTGCTAGAGTGTTTTGACCAATCGATAGACCATACCTCGTTTCATGTCGATGCCATAAAAGGCCGTACAATGAAAAACCAGCTGGATCGGCTAAATAAAAGGCTTCCAAAGCCGTTATTGACTGAAGCGCCGAGATCCGTACGCAAAAAAGTATTAACTATCTTGAAATGCAATGTTAAAGTACTTTCTTAAGAAATATTAAAAGCGATTTATTGATAAACCTAAAATCAATCTTTAATGGCACAAGGCCCCTCACGCTATAACGCCGTCCACACGGCTCGCACTCGAATAAAGTTCGGCACAATACTTATTACTCAAGCCGACAATAAGTGACTGGCCTACTATGCAAGACACCTAATGGGGAACGTTTAGAGAATGTGCAGTGCAGCAGGAGCCCAAATTGTTCTGAATAATGCCACAATCAGCGCATTACCTTCCGTTCCGCAAATCCTGACCAAGCTACTGGAAACGCTGCAGGACGAGAACTCTGGCCTAGAACAACTGGCCAACCTGATTGAAATGGACGTCGTCATCAGCGCACGCGTGCTGGAGGTCGCCAATTCGGCGGCCTACCGCCGCGACCGCCATGCCGTGCTTTCGATCCGCAGCGGCATCATCATCCTCGGCTGGGACATGGTCAAGATGCTGACGCTCAGCATCATCTGCCAACGCATGTTCAACGACTACTATGAACAGAGCAACCAGGACATCGAGCATTATTGGTACCACTCCCTACGTTGCGCCGTGATAGCCAAATCGCTTGCCACGCGCACCGGAGCCGCCTCCGCCGACGAAGCCTATGTCGCCGGGCTGCTGCACAACATCGGCAGGCTTGGCCTGCTCGCAGGATTCAAGAACAAATATCCGCCATTCTTCGCGATCGACGACTCATTGCCCGGCTACCTGGAAAGCGAGGTCGCCCATTTCGGCATCGACCATTGCGAACTCGGCGCCTGGATCATCCGCAACTGGAACATCAAATCCTTCCTTGAAGACGCGGTGGCGTACCATCATCTCCCTGCTGCGCAGGTGGAACACACGCCTGCCCTGGTCAAGATCGTCTACCTTGCCAACCTGCTGCTGACCGAACGCAGGTCGGAACGCCAATCGGCGCTGATCCTCGCCAACAAATGGTTCCAGCTCGACAGTACCGTCATCAACGACATCATGAGCCAGGGAATCTCCCAGGTGCACATCCTTTCCGACTCGCTTGGCATCAATATCGGCAATGCCCATACCAGCCAGCACAACTGGGACAAGCAAGAGCCGGACATCGAGGCTTTGGTACAGGCCCTAGGCAAGAACTTCAGCCCGACCCACGCTTCCTCATCCTCCAGCAAGAACAAGCTGGTCAAAGGCGTGATGGACACCGCCCTGATCAACCACCTCGAGTCCACCTGCGGCCAGGCAGAACAGCAAGACGGCTTTTTTGAGCTATTGTCCAAACTCTCCAAGCTGCTGTGCAATGCGCGGGAGGTGCTGTTGTTCGTGCCAGACGAGGCCAGGCAGCATCTCTCCGGCAAAGCCATTTCAGCCGACCAGGACTGGATCGAAAGCTTCCACCTTCCCATCAAGCCCGCCACCAGCATCATCACCGCGGCCTGGATCAAGAGGTCGCATTGCCATAGCTTCCAGGCTTTTGACGGGTTCAAGCCGTCGCTGCCGGACCAACAGATCATGCGGCTGTGCGGGGTGGACGGCATCCTTTGCTTCCCGATGTTTGCAAAAGACACAATCGTCGGCGTCATGGTGTTCGCGCTAGACCAGGCGGAATTCCTGATTGCAAAACAACAGCTGAACGTGCAATCCGCCCTGGCCAGAATCGTCGCTTCCCGCCTGGCGCCGGACCAAAAGCCGGCAGAACCCGAGCTTGAGGCCGCCGTGCATGAGGAGCGCCTCAAGCGCTTCGTGCATGAAACCAGCACGCCTCTATCCACGATCAAGAACTACCTCGCCATCCTCGAGCAAAAGATGCTGCTGAACGGCATGCCCAATCGCGACATCGCGATCGTGAACGAAGAAATCGACCGGGTCGGCTCGCTAATCGGCAACCTGTATTCCAAAGAACAGGATCATATTGCCGCCAGCACCGATATCAACGAATTGATCCAGGACATCGTCGCCCTGCATCGCCAGACCTACCTGAAGCCCGCTGGGGTAGAAGTCACGCTGAACCTGCATCCCAGCCTGCCCAAGGTCACGACCATCCCCTACCAATTGCGGCAAGTGCTCGTCAACCTGATCCGTAATGCGGCGGAAGCCATGCACAAGGGCGGCAAGCTCAGCATTTCCACCTTCGTGGAAAACCAGTCAGGCTCGGGCCAAGGCATCCTGATCCAAGTCAGCGACACCGGGCCAGGCATTCCCGAAAGCGTGCTCAGCAAGCTGTTCACGCCCGTAGAGACCACCAAGGGTGGGAAACACAGCGGCATCGGGCTGTCCATCAGCCACGATCTCGTCAAAGGGTTGTGCGGCAGCATTGCCTGCCGCACCTCCAGCGCGGGAACCAGCTTTGATATCCGCCTGCCCATCCAAGCCAGCCCGCAACCTGAGCTGATCAAATAAGGCAAACCCGATGGCCGCTTCCACCCCTTCGCAAGTCGTGAACAAACTGATGTCTAGGCCCAATGTATTGATTGTCGACGACAATGAGCGCCTGGCGCAAAGCCTGCAGCAATTGCTGCAATTACACGGTTACAACGCCGAAATGTGCTCATCTGGCGAGGACGCGCTGCAACTGGTCATGGACATCAAGTTCGACCTCATGCTGCTCGACCTCTCCATGCCCGATATGAACGGCTTCGACGTCCTGACCGAGCTCGCTACCCACACGGCCCCTCCTCCCGTCATTGTCATCAGCGGCACGAAAACCTTCAACGCCGCCATCGAAGCCATGCGCCTGGGAGCTTACGATTTCCTGCGCAAGCCATACCAGCCGGAAGAATTGCTGCATACGATTGAAAACGCGATCGAGAAATCGCGCCTGGAAACCCAGAATCGCAGCATCCACGCCAGGCTCGAGGAATCCGAAAACCTCTACCGCTACCTGGTCAACAGCTCGCCCGACATCATCTACACCCTGGATGACAGCGGACGCTTCACCTTCATCAACCACCGGGTAGAAACCCTGCTCGGCTACAGGCGCGAATCCCTGATCGGCAAGCACTACACGGAAATCATCTATAGCGATGATTTCGACCGCGCCTCCTATGCCTTTAATGAGCGCCGTACCGGCAACCGCGCCACACGCAACATCGAGCTGCGCTTGAAATGCAAGGACCGCGAAACTGAAGTGCGGCATTTTGAAATCAACTTCATCACCGTCGTTCTCAATGCGACCGGCACCTACGCCGGCACCCATGAGTCAGGCACCCCCTTCAGCGGCACCTATGGCGTCGCGCGCGACATCAGCGACCGCAAGAAGGTGGAAGAAGTCATCACCCGCCAGGCCTATCACGACACCCTGACAGGCCTACCCAACCGCGCCCTGTTCAAGGGCCGGCTCAATGTGGCCCTGAACCACGCCAAGCGCAACCAGCAGCAACTCGCCATCATGTTCCTTGACCTCGACCGCTTCAAATGGGTCAACGACACGTTGGGCCACTTTTACGGAGACGAGCTGCTCAAGCACGTTGCGCAACGCCTTTCAGGCTGTTTGCGCGCGCAGGACACCCTGGCGCGCATGGGCGGCGACGAGTTCACCCTGCTTTTGCATGACTTGCAGCAGCCCGACGACGCCAGCCTGGTCGCAGCCAAGATTGTGGAGGAACTCAAGCGCCCGTTCCTGCTGGACGAACGCGAAATCTTCATCTCGTCCAGCATCGGCATTGCGCTATACCCGGACCATGGCGACTCTATCGAAACGCTGATCAAGAGCGCGGACATCGCCATGTACCACGTCAAGTGGCGTGGCAAGAACGGCTATCAATACTACGAAGCCAGCATGAACGCCATGTTCCACAAAAAGCTTTCCATGGAAAACGAACTCAGGCGCGCGATCGAGAAAAAGCAAATCATCCTGCACTATCAGCCCCAGGTGGACGTGGAAACCCGCAAGATCATCGGCCTCGAAGCCCTGGCGCGCTGGCACCACCCCGAGCTCGGCATCATATCGCCCACGGAATTCATTCCCTTGGCCGAAGAAACCGGCCTCATCTTCTCGCTCAGCGAGATGCTGCTGGCAGAAGCCTGCCAGCAGATGCAGTCATGGGAGGAAGCAGGCTTATTGAGCTTCAGGCTCGCCATCAACATCTCGCCCCAGCTGGTGGAGGAGGAAAACTTCGTCGCCAAAACGCTCAACTACATCCAGGCCCAGCACCTCAAACCGGAATTCTTCGAAATCGAGATCACCGAAAACCTGTTGGTCAGGGACCTCGAGAACACCGTCGCAAAACTCAAGGCGCTGGGCAAGCAAGGCATCAAAATCGCCTTGGATGATTTCGGCACCTGTTACTCCTCCCTCTCTTACCTCAGGCAATTCCCCATCCACAATATCAAGATCGATAAATCCTTCGTCGGCGACATCAATACGCATAACGAAAGCGTGCCCATCATCACGGCCATCTCGGGAATCGCCAAAGGCTTCAAACTGGACCTGATCGCAGAAGGCGTGGAAACCTTGCAGCAGATGAGAACCCTGCACAGGATGGGATGCAGCAAAATGCAGGGCTATCTGTTCAGCAAACCCCTGCCCGCTCAAAACATCACCAAATTGCTCAAGCACCAAGCCAACCTGTTCCAGAAGAACGGCGAGCCCAATGAGGCTTTGATCACCCAGCACTAATAAACATCAGCGATTTGGCCGTCGCTCCAGTTAGGAGAAATAAGCATACGGGGTGAGAAGCTCTTTGGTGGTTGCAAACCCAAGCTACCATTCAGCTTTTCCTGGTTCCCAGATATGCAAAACGCGCCTTCAAGGCGCGTTTTGGCAACAAGGGCGAGGCCCTGATCAGGAATGGATATAATGGCCCTTATTGGATTCCCAGTCCTCAGCGAACCGACGGGAATCCTCATCGCTGCGGGAGCGGACGCCTATCAGTATCCCGCCCCTGTTCACGCCTTCCTCATATTCTTTGAGCCTGTCCTCAGGAATGGCCCAGCCCACCAAGGCTCCTACGATCCCTGCGGAGACGCCACCCGCGCCGGCGCCAGCCACTGCGGCCGCCAGGGGGCCAGCAATCACCAAGCCGAGCCCAGGCAGCGCCAACACTGTCCCGGTAGCGGCGATTGCGCCCGCAATCGCGCCGACAGAGGCGCCGATAGCCCCTCCTACCGCAGCGCCTTCAGCTGACTTGTTGCCTACCTCGGTAACAAGGGTCGTATCCTTGCCATAAAATCGTTCACGGGTCTCTTCCGACATGACAACATCGATCTCATCAGGCCGGTAACCAGCATTTGTAGCACTTAGATATGCGCGCTCGGCGCTATCCTTATCCTTGAATAATCCAGTTACAGTTCTTGTCATGGTATCTCCTAGATTTATATTTTGTTGATAAAACCCAGCGACATCACTATGAACCATTCGCGCCAAGGATGATGTACGAGAGAAGCTTAAAAAAGGGTAGGAGCTTAAGGAGGCGTGCGTAGGCGAAATGCACATCGCACAGTCTAGCTGGACCTGCGGATTATTCATGGATGAGATTGAGCTTGCCTATACCGGCAATGCGCCTTGATTGCATCACGGCATCTGGAGTACGACTATATTGTTAAATTCCGACATATCAATCAGACACCTTCTTATTAGTGCAATCATTTCAAAGTGATACGTTTCCCCTCTTCATTATCCAAGTGGGAGACCAGAATGAAAACACTGCCTTACGCATTAGCCAAGCCCTGCCTGATATTTGGGCTTGTATCATTGGTATACGCATCGTCCGGGATTGCCGCTGATCTATCCATGGCCGATAAGCACTTCATAGAAAATGCGGCTCAAGCGGGCAAGGCGGAAATCGCAGCTAGTGAACTTGCCAAGACCAAGTCCAAGAATCCGGAAGTGCTCAAGTTTGCCAACACCATGATTACCGATCATAAGAAGGCATACAGCGAATTGAGCGACCTTGCCAAGCAGAAAGGCGTTGAAATCCCAACAGAACCAAGCCTAGTACAAAAAGGAAAGGCCAAATTGCTGGAAAGCAAAGACGGCAAGGATTTCGATGAAGCTTATGCAGAGGAAATAGGCGTGGCCGCACATGAAGATGCAGTCAAGCTGTTTGATGAAACCTCGAAAGAAGCGGACGATGCCGACGTCAAGAAATTGGCGTCCAAGACCTTGCCCACCCTGCAGCATCACTTAGCGGAAGCGCGAAACCTGCAGCGCAAGGTAAAGAAATGATCGAATAGCCTCACTCTGTATTAGGAAAGCAGGGTTCGCCCTGCTTTCCGTACATCCTTTCCGAGGTAGCGCGCCGGTAGGCCAATGATAGCCTGAAGAGGCCATTGCTGAGCATAAGCAATGGAAACACCGCTCACCAATAGGGAAGCAATTAATTGAAAGCACTCACCATCTCGATTATTGCCATAATAATGCTTTTGCTGGTTAAGTGACGCACTTGGCCTCATGCTTTGAAAACGGCCCTACCTTATGACAGTACAATATCGAGTAATTGTGGAACAACTCCTTAAAACCCCAAGTACGTGGGGCGGCCCCAAATCAGCTTACTGGCCTTTGTTTTTCACGCCTTGGAGTGAAGATGCGCAGTATCATATCCTTGACGGTTTAAGACAGCATTTTCGCGAGCCTGAGTATCGGGTAGTCATTGAGGCATTATCTGAGTTACCGCAGGCTGATTCTGAGAAATCATCAAAATATGAGAATGGATTTTGAATGCTGTTTTTTAATGATGGAATTCGTAGTGCGATCTTGCCCCAATGCTTTCTTTCCCATAATCTCCTGCGGGAGATCGCTGACCGCTTCAAGACAATAGGTTGCTTTAAAAGCGTTAAACTTATTTGCATCAAATATAAATGGGTAAGTCCTGTTACCCAAAGTTATCTCATAACTCCTTGTTTGAAAGGAAATAAACAAAAACCCCGGAATCACTGGGATTACCGGGGTTTGTGTACCGCTTTGAATTGCGCTGAATTAGTATTTGGTGGAGCCGGGGGGAATCGAACCCCCGTCCGCAAGCCCTCCACAGACAGTTCTACATACTTAGCTGTGTTGTTTGATTTAACCTGATGCCCACCAACGAGCAAGCGAACAGCAGGCGAGTTACCTTGGATTTAATGTTGTATTAAGTAACCCAATACAACACGATCCTCTCTAAATGACGCTGCTGCGGTTACCCGCCCGGCCGAGAGGCCTTCCGGTGCAGCGTCCAGCCGGGATTAAGCGGCTAGAGCGTAAGTTTCGTCGTTTGCGACTATACTTGTTCTAGTTTATTTACGAGGTGACTAGGCCTCGGTATGCCCTGCGCTGCTTTGCAACCCACGTCGAAACCTGGTCGGCCCCTGATGGTTTAAAGCTATCGTATGACTCCCCTTGAGAATGAAAGTTCTCACGAGAGCCGGGAGGCGGATTATAACCTTTCTTCAGATTTCCCGCGCGTGTTTGTCATGTCTTGACGTTTGCCAAATGGGGATTGATACTGGATTATCAAGTAGCCAGGGGCTTTGTAGAGGAGTTGCTGATCGGCTCAACCATGAACTGGGAGCAAATGTCTGGGGGGAAGCCATTAATATCCCGCCTGAACCAACCAGCGCTACCAAGCATAAACGTGATTCTCACTGGCAAACATCGGCTTTTGTCTTACATTGTCCTTCAGGGAACACTAAAGACAGGTTTTGTCGCTTTGCCCGCTTAGTCAACCGGTCAACTGGTCTATCGAAGCCAACAAGGGCCATCCATCATGCAACCAGGAATATTCCAAGGGCGGATCAGAGATGATCACATAGACACGTTCTTCATTGTGCTCTTTAATAATCAACGCCTGGATCGCATGCCCCTGGGGAACCTCAAACCAGAGTGGAGCGTTGTCTTCGTCCTTTTCCATAAAGGCATGCACAGCCAGGCTCACGATCTCTGTGTCTAACTGTTTCCATTCACCAGCATCAAGCAAATCCTTGCGAGCCCATCCTCCTTGCAAGAACTCAGCAAGCTCGGGAGCGGTTTCCTCGTCACGCTTGCCCCACTTCAACCATTCGATTAGGCCCAACTTACGCTGTACGGGCAGATAAGCTTGGGGATCGGGAAAGTAAATCTCTAAATCCTCGCCCTTGGGATTGATGTATTTTACGCCGCCGGGCATAGGCTCACTCTGCGTAGGACATTAATTGGTAAAACACGAATAGCCCCACGCCATTGATCATTAACAGAATGAGCACCCAAATGCTAATTTCGGCGACTTCTTGTCGACTCAGCATACCAACCTCCTACGTAACGACTTAAGGTCAAGTGAGGTAAAACTGATACATCCAACAAATGACACCCATCAACAACGTCCCAACAAAAGCCAATCCCAGCGCAATCCAAGGTTCAAGCTCTGGTCGCATAGCGTCTCCCTTTAGGTTTTCCATTGTTTATCCTTAACTTGTTGAATCATTTTAAGAAGGATCATATAGAGGGAATTTCATTTTCACTATCGGGCGTTGTCTTACATTCTGGCACGCAAAAATCTCTTGGCCGCTTACCGCTATCGGAAAAGAATATGGCATCAATCAATGAAACTGTGAAACGCCAATGAAATGCTAGACGGCACCTTGGCGCATATTGATTGTCGTATGGTTTTACCCCTTACACGAGAGGTCTAAAGATGAGCACACCAGACAAGCGCCGTTTGAGTTCTCTGCAACGGACCCTATTAGGCTTGTTCATTGCCGTGCTGGCCGGCATAGGCATTTATCGCGTTATCGGACCGGAACCACCACTGCCTGAGCCAGCCCGTACCGAACTCGAGTCGCAGGCACGCGTTATAGAGCAGCGTGCTGCCGAGGATCAGGCTGATGGAGACAACAACCCCAGCAAATGGATGACAGTTCCATTGGCGGAAGAGCCTGTTGAACCAGAACCGCCGCGGGAGCAACATTGATAAAAGAGGTATTCCGATCCGAAAAGAAATATCTCTACTCTTCAAACCGTCAATAATGAGGCCGGCAACTCCATCTGCCGCACTGGTCTTTTAAGGCTCTGCTACGAAATAAAAAAACCTGTTTTCATCTCTTTTTGAACAGCAGTTTTTTTTTATTTTTAGATTTCCTGGCAAGGTCACTTTACCGGTATCGACAAAGAGTAGAACAGGCACAGCCCCAGCCCGCTGAATACGGATAAAAGAATGATAAAAATCAGGATGTTCGACAGGTTCTTCCGAGTCATCGTATCCAATCTCCTCAATAGCTTATAGCTTGGGTTCCCAGCATCCGATGAGGCGCATGGCGTGGAAACCTCCATCTCCGGCCTATCCATAAAGAATAACAATCTGCTTAAGTAATACTATCTTCGGAGCCGTATCGTCACTATCGGAGATTGTCCGACATTCCCTTACAGTGGAACAGCTTGAGACAAGCTTGAGGCCGATGTCTATGGAAGAGAACTGGTTGCGTATTCGCTCATCAATGATTGTTTGATCAGCCTAACCCCTTGCGTATTGATGCAGTGATTTCATCCACGAAGAGCCTGGTTTTTGTCGGAATGAGGCGTCCAGGCGGCATTACTGCATAAATCCCGCCTTCCCCCGCCCCCTCCCATCCAGGCAGGACTTCGATCAATGCTCCTTCACGTATTGCGGCAGCAGCTAACCAATCCGCAGTGAGTATGATACCGGCGCCTTGGATAGCAGCCAGGAGCAAGGCTTCTGAGTTATCGGTCACCAGCGGCCCTTCTGGGCGGATCGTCTTTCGTTGAGCGCCGTTCTTCAACCTCCATTCAGGCCAGGTCGACAGGCTGGTGAAACCCAGGCAAGGATAATGCGCCAAATCTTCAGGGCCGGCAGGGAGCCCATGCTCTGCGATGAATTTGGGAGCGGCAAGCAGCACGTAGCGGAATGGCGCAATTTTCTTCGCAGTCAGCGAACTGCTACTCAAGGAAGAGCCCAGCCTGATCGCGATGTCGTAGCCTTCGGCCACGAGGTCTACCAGGCGGTCGGTGAACCTGACGTCTACCTTGATCCGTGGGTGTTGCGCTATGAAGCCTGGAATAAGCGGAGCTATCCATTGCTTGCCGAATGTGAGCGGCAGCGATATGCGCAGCAGCCCCTGCGGGCTGGAGGCGAAACTGCTGGCTTCAAGGCTGGCGGCATCCAGTTCATCGATAATGGTGCGTATGCGCGGGTAGTAGAAATTGCCCACCTCCGTCAATACCACCCGCCGGGTGGTGCGAGTCAACAGCCGCACGCCGAGGCGGCTTTCCAGCTGGCTCACCCTGCGGGACAGGATGGTGGCATCCCTCCCAATGCGCTTGGCGGCGGCGGAAAAACTACTGGTTTCCGCCACTGCCATAAAGGCGACAAGCTCATCCAGGGAGACACGGCTTAGCAATTCATGCATTTTCTGCAGTTTTCATTTGCTGAAACTATCCATTATCCATTGATTCCACATCTATACAATATCCCTTCAATTTGACATGGAGATGGAGATGAAAACTTTCTTAAGCATTGGCACAGGCCCTGGAATCGGGTTTGAAACCGCAGCGCGTTTTGCCCGGGAAGGCTACCGCGTAGTGCTCAGCGCCCGCAATGCGGACAAGCTTGATGCGCTGGCCAAGGCATTGCGGGAAGCGAATCACCAGGTGGAGGTGCGCACAGTCGACGCCAGCAACCCGGCAAGTGTAATCGCCTTGGTCGATGAGATTGAGAATACCCTTGGGGCCATAGACGTTCTGCACTACAACGCGGCCAATCTTCGCCAGGCAACAGTGGAACAACAGCCTGCCGACAGCTTCGTCAGCGACCTGGCCGTCAACATTGGCGGCGCGCTTGCCGCGGTTCAGGCCATCAAGCCCAGGCAGGAAAATCGAGGGGAAGGCACCATCCTGATTACGGGCGGCGGTTTTGCGCTATATCCGAGCCCGGACTATTTATCCCTGAGCATCGGCAAGGCCGGTACACGCACCATCGCACTGGGGCTGTTCGAGTCGGCCAAGCAGAAGAATGTGCATATTGCCACTGTCACGGTCGCGACCTTCGTCTCGCCGGAGTCGAAAGAGGCAAAAGACATTGCGGAACAATTCTGGCAATTGCATTCGCAACCGCAAGCTTCCTGGACAGCCGAGGTGATGTATCCCGCGTAAGCCCCGAGCAACGTTCTTCATTAAACGCCCGCGCCCTGCGGGCTTTTTTATCAATACTACTGCCACATTCACTGCGGGCTACAGGCTGATCCAATGCCCCTCCGTGACAATTTGCCGCATTCATAAAACCGGCCCGAAGCCCTATCATTTAAACAATGCCTGGAACATGGTTTTTGCCGCGGGGCATTGCATCAAGGTTTTTCCAACAATATCTGGAGAAAGTGACATATGAAAAAATTCCTATGCGCAGGGTTAATGGCACATGCCCTATTCTGTATATCTGCAAACGCAGCGGATGCCGGCGCAGCGCAAGCATTGGCAAAAAAGAGCGGCTGTTTTGCCTGCCATAACGTGGATAAAAAAGTTCTGGGCCCGTCCTACAAACAGGTCTCGGCAAAATACAAAAACGATACAGGCGCCGAGGCCAGGCTGCTCGCCAAGGTCAAGACCGGCGGCAGCGGCACCTGGGGCGACATACCTATGCCGCCCAATGCCCACGTCAAGGATGAAGATATCAAGACCGTTATCGAATGGATCCTGACTTTATAATCGGGCGGCTTCCAGCCTGAATCCTTTATCAAGCCAATGATTGACTGGAATGATCAGCTGATGCTGCAGAGCATCGGCTGATCAGGCTCCCCGTTCTGGACAATGGGACGTCATGCGCGCAATAATCCACCCATGAAACCTGCCATTTCCGATATATCCGCAACCGGCATGCGCGGCAAAACACTCTTGCTAAAGGTGTTGGCTAGCGCACTGCTCGCTTTCAATGTGCATGCCGAAACGCTGACCGGCAAGGTCATCCATATTGCGGACGGCGACACCCTTACCATCATGGTGAACAATACCCAGCACAAGATCAGGTTGCTGGGCATAGACGCCCCCGAAAAAAACCAGGCATATGGCAAGCAATCGCGCGTGGCGCTCAACCGCGCCATCAATGGCAAACAGGTCACCGTGGACTGGAACAAGCGGGACGATTATGGCCGGATTGTCGGCAAGGTGGTCTACAACGGGCAGGATATCAACCTGCAGCAAATCCAGAAAGGCATGGCCTGGCACTACAAGTATTTCGAGCGGGAACAGGGGCCCGAAGACCGCTCAAGCTACGCCCAGGCAGAATACCAGGCCAAGCGCGACAAGCAGGGGCTATGGCAGGACGCCAAACCGGTTCCGCCCTGGGAATTCCGGCGCGGCAAGCCATAGCGAGCAATTATTGCGCAAGCGCCTCTTTGTAGTCACGCAGGTACTTGGTTGAAAGCTGCTGTTTTTCCTGCTGGTTGAGGATTTTGCCCGCCATCTGGAAAAACTTGTGCTCCTCCTCCTCCAGATGGTGCAGCACCTTGTGCTGCAATTCCTTGGCATGCACCAGCCATGCCGGTGAGGAAAGCTCGGTCTCGTTCAGCAATTCCAGGATTTCATCGATCTCGTGATGTTCCGCGATCCCATGCCGGGAAGGATCAATACCGTTGTCGTCCATCATGATAGGACGGTAGAAATGCCGCTCCTCCGCCCTTTCGTGGGCCTCGATTTCGAGCTGGACGTCCAGGAATAATTGCTTGCGCTCGGGCGTGTCCCCGCTGGTATTGACCAATTGCGCGAGCAGGTCGCGTTGGCGCTCATGGCTTTGCCGCAAGGCTTCGAAGATGTTCATTGTCGTGTCCCCGGTGAATGTACCAGCCATACCATACCAGGGAGCTGAACCATGGACAGTCAGCGCATCGCCATGATAAGTGTCAGATGATTCCGAGATACAGCAGGTCAGGAACCGGCCTGGGTCTTGACGTATTTCTTCATTAGCGAGCTTTGCTCGCGCTTCCAGTCTTTTTCCTTCTCGCTGTGGCGCTTGTCGTATTGCTTCTTGCCCTTGGCCAGGCCGATCTGCACCTTGATGCGCCCGCGGGTGTAATGCATGTCCAGCGGCACCAGGGTATAGCCGGCGCGCTCGACCTTGCCGATCAGCTTGGCGATCTGCTCGGAGTGCAGCAGCAATTTGCGCGTACGGATCGCATCGGGACGCACATGGGTGGACGCGGAGCCCAACGGCGTCACATGGCAACCGATCAGGTAGATCTCGCCGCGCTGGATGATGACGTAGGCTTCCTTGAGCTGGATGCGGTTTTCACGGATCGCCTTCACTTCCCAGCCTTCCAGCACAATCCCGGCTTCGTATTTTTCCTCGATGAAATAATCGTGAAACGCTTTTTTGTTCTGGGCGATACTCATGGTGTTTGCTGCTTCAATGTGATGCCGGTGCCCGGGCGTTTTCCCGCCTGGCTTGATATGCGATGGCAGGTCAATTCACGCCATTTTGCTAGCAACCGGAAAATATGACTTAAAATTGGCATTTTACTCTAGATCGCAACACGAATGGCACAGGTTGAAAAAACAGTCCTGGTCGGGCATTCCGCAGAGCGCATGTTTAATCTGGTGGACGATGTGGAATCCTATCCGCGCTTTCTGCCCTGGTGCGGCGGCGTGGACCTGCACCGCCGGGACGAAGCCGTGACCGAGGCCACGCTTCATATCGACTACCACGGCCTCAAGCAGAACTTCACCACGGAAAACCACAAGGTGTTTCCCACCAGCATGGAAATCCGCCTCAAGAGCGGCCCGTTCAAGCACCTCGAAGGTTTCTGGCATTTCATCCCGCTGGCAGACGATGCGTGCAAGGTGCAGTTCAAGCTGCAATATGAATTCTCAAGCATCCTACTGGAGAAACTGATCGCCCCGGTCTTCAGCCATATCGCCAACACCTTCGTCGAAGCCTTCGTGCAGCGGGCCGAAAGCGACAACAAGACGCCATGAGCGCCATGCTTGCCATCGAGGTCGCCTATGCGTTGCCGACCAAACAGCTCATCCTGAAACTGGAAGTGGAGCCCGGCACAACGGCAATCGAGGCCGTGAGGCAATCCGGTATTGCCGAGCACTTTTCCGGACTGGATATCGAAGCAAGCAAGCTGGGCATATTTGGCAAGGCGGTGGCGGCCAATACCGCGCTGCAGGCGCACGACCGGGTGGAGATCTACCGGCCGCTGCAGGCAGACCCGAAACTAGCGAGACGCAACCGCGCCAAGCAAAACGCCGCCGCCAGGAAAGTGCGGCGCAAGGCCCCGCCTGTTGCGGTCAGAACGCGTTGAGCGCCTGCCCTGGCCATTCATTAGGCATGCCTTACAAAGCATGGATCATGCTAGATAGTGTGACTATTTAGCTACTCTTCATCCGAGCAGTATTGCTTCACTTCCTTGGTGGCCTCTTCCAGGCCGCGCTGTATATCCTCGTCCCCCAGGTATTCGCGTTCGCCTTCGGGCGTCATCTTGTAAATACGCCCGCCCACCTTGAAATTCTGGTAATTCGCCCTGGCGTTCTGGCAATTTGTTTTCCTAGCCTCGTCTTCCACCCTTTTCTTTTCATCGTTGCGCCTTTCCTGCTCGGCCTCTGCCTGGCGACGCAAGGCCGCGGCATTGCGCACAGCCTGAGACTCGCCATTGCCCGCGGGAGCCACGGCTGACTTAGGCGCAGACCTGACGTTATCCACCAGCTCGTAAGGCACATCGCCAGGCGGTGGCGAATCGGAGTACAGCGTGACGCCGTTCTTGTCTTTCCACTTGTATACCTGGGCATGCGCCATCCACGGCAATACCATCATCATCACGAATGCCAGCCATCGAGCTTTACTCATGAACCCCCCCGAATCATCGAAATCCCGCCCACACAGTAAGCAGCTTCATCCCTGCCGTCAATTGAAAAACTCGGCTCCCAAATCATTATCGGCAAAATGTCGGGGAGATTTACCATGACGGCACTACCCGGTATAATTGCCTTTTGCCGGAAAGATATTTTATGC
Organism: Methylobacillus draconifructus; assembly: GCF_045984385.1. NCBI lineage: Bacteria > Pseudomonadati > Pseudomonadota > Betaproteobacteria > Nitrosomonadales > Methylophilaceae > Methylobacillus > Methylobacillus draconifructus. The sequence continues at coordinate 760,693 of NZ_JBJQIJ010000001.1, read as the reverse complement.
GTCTGTTGCAACAAGCGCTTACCTTCGACGATGTTTTACTGATACCTGCACACTCCAACGTGCTGCCCCGCGAAGTAAGCCTCGCTACCAAGCTTACCCGTTCCATCACTCTCAACATTCCCCTGATCTCCGCCGCCATGGATACCGTGACGGAAGCGCCGCTGGCGATCGCGCTGGCCCAGGAAGGCGGCATGGGGATCGTGCACAAGAACATGACCATTGCCGCCCAGGCCGCGCACGTTTCACGCGTGAAGCGCTTCGAGTCCGGCGTTGTGATCGACCCGGTCACCATCCAGCCCCATCTCACCGTACGTGACGTATTGGCGCTAACCCGCCAGCATAAGATTTCCGGCTTGCCGGTCGTGGACGGCAACAAGGTGGTCGGTATCGTCACCAACCGCGACCTGCGCTTCGAGACCAATCTCGACCAGGCCATCTCCAACATCATGACCCCGCGCGAACGCCTGGTGACGGTGCGTGAAGGCGCCAGCCTGGAAGAAGCCACCGCGCTTCTTCACAAACACCGCCTGGAGCGCGTGCTGGTGGTCAACGACGCATTCGAGCTCAAGGGCTTGATCACCGTCAAGGACATCCAGAAATCCAGCGACCACCCCAATGCCTGCAAGGACGAAAAGGGCCGCCTGCGCGTCGGCGCCGCCGTCGGTGTCGGTGACGGCACCGAAGACCGCGTTGCCGCATTGGCAGAGGCCGGCGTGGACGTCATCGTGGTGGACACCGCCCACGGCCACTCTCAGGGCGTGCTGGACCGCGTCAACTGGGTCAAGAAGAATTTCCCGCAAGTGCAAGTGATCGGCGGCAACATCGCCACCGCCAGCGCGGCCAAGGCATTGGTCGATGCCGGTGCTGACGGCGTCAAGGTCGGCATCGGTCCAGGCTCCATCTGCACCACCCGCATCGTGGCCGGCGTCGGCGTACCGCAAATCAGCGCGGTAAGCAACGTGGAAGAAGCCCTGCGCGGCACTGGCGTGCCCTTCATCGCCGACGGCGGCATCCGCTTCTCAGGCGACATTTCCAAGGCGATTGCGGCCGGCGCCTATTCCGTCATGCTGGGCGGCATGTTCGCCGGCACCGAGGAAGCGCCTGGCGAAATCGAGCTGTTCCAGGGCCGCTCCTACAAGTCCTACCGCGGCATGGGCTCCATCGGCGCGATGGAAAAAGGCTCCAGCGACCGCTACTTCCAAGACAACAACGGCAATGCCGACAAGCTGGTGCCTGAAGGTATCGAAGGCCGCGTGCCATACAAGGGCAGCGTGCTCGCGGTGATCCACCAGCTGATGGGCGGCCTGCGCGCCTCCATGGGCTATGTCGGCTGCAGCACCATCGAGGAAATGCGTACCCGTGCCGAGTTCGTGCAGATCACGGCGGCAGGCATGCGCGAATCCCACGTACACGACGTGCAGATCACCAAAGAAGCCCCTAACTACCGCGTCGACTAACCAGCGAGAAAGCCATGGCAACCGAAAAGACCGCATCCATCCCTGCTTATGCCATTCTTGGCGTGCTGCTGTTCGCAGGGTTATGCGGTCTCGGCTACCAGCTTGCGCATAGCGCGCTGCAAATCAAGCAGCTCGAGCGTACGGTGGAAGTCAAGGGCCTGTCCGAGCGTGAAGTCAAGGCCGATATCGCGATCTGGCCGATTACATTCAGCGTCGCGGACAACGACCTCAGCGCCTTGTACCAGAACATCCAGCAAAAGAACGCCAGCGTGCTCGCCTTCCTGAAGGGCAACGGCTTCAGCGCTGACGAGGCGAGCGTCTCCGCGCCTTCCGTCGTGGACAAGCAGGCGCGCGAATATGGCGACGCCGGCGCCAATTCCAGGTACCGCTACACCGCCAGCTCCACCATCACCGTGTATTCCGCCCAGGTCGACAAGGTGCGGGATACCATGATCAAGGTCGCTGAGCTGGGACAGCAAGGCATCCCGATTGCGGGCGACAGCTACAACACGCAGTTCATCTACAGCAAACTGAACGACATCAAGCCGGCCATGATCGAAGAAGCCACCAAGAGCGCGCGCGAATCCGCCAACAAGTTCGCCAAGGATTCCGACAGCACGCTGGGCAAGATCAAGCGCGCCAACCAGGGCACGTTCAGCATAGAGAACCGCGACGCCGGCACCGCGCACATCAAGAAGGTTCGCGTGGTTTCCACGGTAGAGTATTACCTTTCTGACTAATGCCAAGCGAGCTGACGCTACTTGGCCGGTCACCCTTCAACCTTATTCCCAGCGCTTGAGCTTCCATGCAACAAAAAATTCTGATTCTCGATTTTGGCTCCCAATACACCCAACTGATCGCCCGCCGCATCCGCGAGGCCAATGTCTACTGTGAACTGCACTCGTGGGACGTGTCGGATGAATTCATCCGCGAGTTCAACCCGGCAGGCGTGATCCTGTCCGGCGGCCCCAACTCCGTCTACGAGGACGAAACTCCCCGCGCGCCGCAAAGCGTGTTCGAGCTTGGCGTGCCAGTGCTCGGCATCTGCTACGGCATGCAGACCATGGCGGCACAGCTCGGAGGCTCGGTGGAAAATGCCGCCAAGCGCGAGTTCGGCTATGCTGAAATCCGCGCCCAGGGACACTCCGCCCTGCTCAAGGACATCCAGGACAAAAGCAATACCGAGGGCCACGGCCTGCTGGACGTGTGGATGAGCCATGGCGACAAGGTCACGGCCTTGCCCGAGGGCTTCAAGATCATTGCCAGCAACAGCGCAACCCCGATTGCCGGCATGGCGGACGAAAACCGCCGCTTCTACGCGGTACAGTTCCATCCTGAAGTCACCCATACCAAGCAAGGCAAAGCCCTGCTCAACCGCTTCGTACACGATATCTGCGGTTGCGACCAGAGCTGGAACATGCCGGACTATGTGGAAACCGCTGTGCAACGCATCCGCGAGGAAGTCGGCAGCGATGAAGTCATCCTCGGTCTTTCCGGCGGCGTGGATTCCTCAGTGGCTGCCGCGCTGATTCATCGCGCGATTGGCGACCAACTCACCTGCGTCTTCGTCGACAACGGTCTGTTGCGCCTCAACGAAGCCGAGCAGGTAATGGAAACCTTCGGCAAGAACCTCGGCGTCAAGGTCATCCATGTCGATGCCAGCGCCAAATTCCTCGGCGACCTCGCAGGTGTGAACGATCCGGAAGCCAAGCGCAAGATCATCGGCCGTGAGTTCGTGGAAGTGTTCCAGCAGGAAGCTGCCAAGCTACCGCAAGCCAAGTGGCTGGCACAGGGCACCATCTACCCCGACGTCATCGAGTCCGCCGGCGCCAAGACCAAGAAGGCCCATACCATCAAGAGCCATCACAACGTAGGTGGCCTGCCCGATACGCTGAAACTCAAACTACTCGAACCATTGCGTGAACTGTTCAAGGATGAAGTCCGCGAGCTTGGCATTGCCCTCGGTCTGCCGCACGACATGGTCTACCGCCACCCCTTCCCCGGCCCCGGCCTCGGGGTGCGCATCCTGGGTGAGGTCAAGCGCGAATACGCCGACCTGCTGCGCCAGGCCGATCATATTTTCATTGAGGAGCTGCGCAACACCAAGGATGCGGACGGCAAGTCATGGTACGACAAGACCTCGCAAGCCTTTGCCGTGTTCCTGCCAGTGAAATCCGTGGGCGTAATGGGCGATGGCCGCACCTATGACTATGTGGTCGCCCTGCGCGCTGTGGTCACCACCGACTTCATGACCGCGCACTGGGCCGAGCTGCCTTACGACCTGCTGGGCAAGGTGTCCAACCGTATCATCAATGAAGTGCGCGGCATCAACCGCGTGGTGTACGACATCTCGGGCAAGCCACCAGCCACAATCGAGTGGGAGTGATGGACAATATCCTCCCCGGCCAGCCTGCCCGGTTTCAGACAAATTGAGAACAAGACGATGAGCACAAAACCCATTATCCTCACAGGCGACCGCCCGACCGGCCCCTTACACCTCGGGCATTACGTCGGCAGCCTGCGCAACCGCGTGCATTACCAGCATGAATACAAGCAGTACATCATGCTCGCCGACGCCCAGGCGCTCACCGACAACATGGATGACATCGACAAGGTCCACCGCAACGTCATCGAGGTGGCTCTGGATTACCTGGCGGTCGGCATCGACCCCAAGCTGTCCACGATCTTCATCCAATCGCAAGTGCCCGAGCTCACCGAACTCGCCTTTTACTATCTCAACCTGGTGACGGTCGCCCGCCTGGAGCGCAACCCTACGGTCAAGGAAGAAATCCGCCTGCGCAATTTCGAGCGCGACATCCCCGCAGGATTTCTTACCTACCCTGTCAGCCAGGCAGCCGATATCACTGCCTTCAAGGCAACTTTGGTGCCGGTGGGAGAAGACCAGATCCCGATGATAGAGCAGACCAACGAAATCGTGCGCCGTTTCAACCGCCTCTACAAGCACCCGGTCACCAAGCAGGAAATCCTGGTGGAGACCAAGGCGCTGGTGCCGGAAATCGGCCGCCTGCCCGGTATCGATGGCAAGGCAAAGATGAGCAAATCCCTGGGCAATGTCATCAATCTGGGGGCCTCCGCCGATGAAGTCAGCAAGGCGGTGAAGAAAGTCTACACTGACCCCCTGCACATCAAGATCGAGGACCCAGGCCATGTGGAAGGCAATATCGCATTCACTTACCTGGACGCATTCGATACCGACAAGGCCGCAGTAGCCGAGTTGAAAGCCCACTACACCCGCGGCGGCCTGGCCGACAGCGTCGTGAAAAAGCGCCTGGAAGCCGTGTTGCAGGAACTGTTGACCCCTATCCGAACCCGTCGTGCCGAGCTGGCTGAAGACAAGGGTTACATCCTGCAGTTGTTGCGTGAAGGCACAGAGCAAGCGCGTGAAGTCGCCGCCAGGACCATGGACGAGGTGAAGGCTGCACTGGGGTTGAACTACTTCTGAACATCTATAGTTCGCTGACTCTAACCCTCAATTCTGCATCTATGAGATAGCCGATCATCAGAGCTTCTGCTTGCATAGTGGCATCACGGATACGTCCGACTTCACCACTACCTGCGGTTTGGTCGCTCACGCCACGCTTGCTCGACTAGTTCGGGGGTAATGGCATCCCGAAGCGCGCGTAGCGCATTGTCGGAATATCGGGGATGCTTCTGAGACCCGAACTCGAACACCATAACGTTGGCTGGATCTTCGTCTATGCGCAGGAAGTCGCGGACAGCCTTGGCCTTACTGTTTGTCAACCCCAGCTTTTCCGCCAGCGCACTCGGACTCCAGTGGTATTTTTTCTGAAGATCTACCTCACGAATGGCCACTGCACCCTCTGGATCATCGCCCGACACGAATCGAACCGCGGGAGCGTCCACAGCACGGGTGATCCGGACGCGAATTGTCGGTCCCTCTCCTTCAACATTTGTTGCCAGGGTCATTAATCGTGGAAATACCTGCTCTACTGGAACTCCCTCCTTCATGGCCTCTTCAATTCGGTCCAAGTCTCGCTTGGAAACTGCTACCTCTTCACTGACATGTGCCTCCATCGCCAAGAGTGCTGTGATTCGGCCTCTTGCCTCGTCTCTCGCCCTTCGGCCTGGAGCAAGTAGTTCTCGAATTTGCGCGTATTCCCGATTCACCAGCATTAAGAAATCAGGCAGCGGTTGAGTAGACAGAGGCAAGACCCGAACCGGAAGGTTATCCGCCAGCGTATCTTGAAAATGCTCGGTCAAAATCTCATCCAACACGGTTATCAACGCCCTCGCGTTGATATAGAGAGCGTCTTCAGGAACAACGATCATCCAATGCTGGGCTTGATCACGCATCGCGTCGATGACGCGGATGGTCCCGGCTTGTGCGGCGCTCATCCACCCTTTGGACTGAGCAATATTCAACGCCTTCTCGATACCAATGGAGGTCCCCTTTTCCTTGTCGAAGACGTCTTACCCTTTCTGAACCAACAATGCCTTAACCAACATTTCACTGGCGTGCTGGAGCATGAGCAGAACGCTTTCTGGTCTCCCATCGTCGTCGTGGTTATTGAACGCTTCTAGCCCACGCTTCAAAGACGCTATAGATTTCGCTTTCAGCGTCTTGGCTTCCCTCTTAAGCTTCACGATCATTCCAATCTTTGGCCAACTTTCGATATACGCTGCGGCGTAGCGAGCCGAACTACGTCACTCTCACCAACTTCGCCGCGCCAGGATCGTACACATACCCAGTGATACTCCCGTCCTTGATCCGTGCCACGGCCTCATCAATGACAAACAGCGGAACAAGAAACCACTCCTCCGGTTGCACTGGATGACCAAAGCGGTCATTGATTGTGATGTTCAGCCGTGCAGGTGCGAACAGTCGGTGGAACAGGTGCTCCATTCGCGTGCGGTTGATGCCCGCGAGCTTGTAGGTCGCTACAACCTCGACCTTTGTCAGCAGGTAGGTGGCATCGTGCTCGGCGTTGGCAATGCGCGTTTCCACCTTGCCGCCGGTTACCCCAATCTTGTGGATGACATCGCGATGCTCGGCCACGTAAGGGTGGTCTGACAGCGAGCGCAACACATAGATGGTGCCACTTTCCAGATCACCTTCTTCAAGTGAGTCGCTGAACAATGGCCCCATGTCCGGGTCGGTGATTCGCCGTGCGGTTTCGTCCTTGTACAGCGCACGCGCCAACGAAAGCCGCAGCAAATTGCTTTCCGTGCCGTTCGAGTAAATGACGCGCAGCCGGGCATCCTTCTTCCCCTGTGGCGAATCGAATTCTTCACCCACCTCAGCCACATACGCAGTCTGGCCATCCAGGATGAACCAGTGGCCCTCCTCGATCGTTGCGTACTGCCCGAACGGCCTGCTTATTCTCAGACCTGAAGCCAGATCACTGCGCACTTGTTCAAACAGTGGCTTGAATGCATCAAAATCCTCGCAGGGCTTGCGGTCCGCGATCTCTTCGGCGGCACGTTTTTGTGCACTGGCGCGGACGTGACGCAGAACCGTAATGTCATCCGTGCCAATCCCATCGGCCAGTTCAGCGGCCAGGTCGTCGATGTCAATGGGTTCGTCGGCTGCGCAAGCAATCGCCCCCCCGGCAAGCAACCCCTGATGGTCCAGCGGCTCCAGCAGGGCACGGCAATCCGGCAGCATACGCAGGCGATCTAGCCGCACGGCATACAGGCGTTCGAAGATGTCTCGGTCTTCACCGTGCTGCGGGGCGCGTCCATGTTTTTCCACGAAGCGCTGAATATCCTCGAAGCCAGCGATGATGCGTTCCTCGCTGGCTGGGCGTCCAGCTTTATTTTCCGGTGGGGCGAACTCGGCCAGCTCTGCCGCAAGATCGTCAAGATCAGTCTTACGCATACCTGCCCTCCGCCCTGTAGCGCATAAAGGCTGCCGCACCTTCAGCAAGATGCTTTTCCCATGGATCTTGCGCGGTCACGGATGGTGGCCGTCCGCGTTCGCGCTTGAATTCCACCGCACGTATGGCGATTACCTTGGCGTCGTCCGGAGTGATGGCGGTGCGCTTGGCGGTAATGGCCGCCGCCACTTGCTTCAAACTGTCTTCACTCATGGTCTTGGCGAGAATCGCATAGGCTTCGCCAAACGGGTTGATGCGATCAATCAGGTCGATGTCCAGCTCGCGCACATCCATCGCAAAGCGGCGCACACCTTGGATCAGCGCAGTATTGGGAGATCCTTCACTCTCGCTGGCCGTAGCAAACCGTTTGGCTTGCTGGGTCAGATTGAGAGCTGCAATGGCATGCTGGCGAACAGCCTCCTGGTCTTCGGTATCCAACTCGGGGTACTTCTCCCGGATGATCTTGCCCATTCGCACCTGCGTCAGCTCCTCCGGCACCAGTTCCTCATCAAACAAACCGCGCTCGATGCTGGACTTGTCCTGCACGAAAGCCGCAATCACTTCGTTCAAGTCTTCCTGGCAGATGCGCGCTGCTTCCTTGCTTTTCGGTTCGGTCAGGCCCTTGATTTCGATCTGGTAGGTCCCTGTCTGCTCATTGACACCAACATTGCAGCGATCCGCGTCGTATCCACCCTCACCGTAGTCGAAGCCCGGAGCTGGGCCGCTGTCGGGGTGCTTGGGTTTGAACTCGAAGCGCGGTGCCAACACCTGCTCCATCAACAAGCTGGCGGCAATGGCCTTCAAGGTATCGTTGATGGCTTCGGTGACCGCATCCTCACTGGCGTCCGGCTCCGCGATCAGATTGGTGAACCTTGCGCGGGACTTGCCCGGCGCATCGCGGGTGGCACGACCGATGATCTGTACGATCTCGGTCAGACTGGCGCGGTAACCCACCGTCAGCGCGTGCTCGCACCAAATCCAGTCGAAACCTTCCTTCGCCATTCCCAGGGCGATGATGATGTCCACGTGGTCACGATTATTCTTCTGCTCCGGGTCTTTCAACGCAGCGGATACCCGGTCGCGCTTTGAAGCGTCGTCATCAACCAAATCGGCGATACGCAACACGCGGCCATCAGGGCGTTTGACAAGTTGGAAGCCGGTGCCGGGGTCGATGCCCTGCCATTCGCCGAGCGCCTCGATGATGTGTTCCACCTCGCGCATCTTGTCCTTCGTGCTTTCGCGCGAATTGACGTTTGGGATGTGGATGATGGTTTTCTCGGCCGGATCGAGGACATTCAGGATGTCATCGACGTAAGAGCCGCTGTAGAAGAAGTAGCCGATGTCGAGTTGTTTGAGGTACTCGTAGCCGTTGAGCTGCTCGTAATAGGTGTAGGTAACGGTATCGAACTTCGCTTCGTCAGACGGAGCCAGTACCGCCTCGGCATCGCCCCGAAAGTAGGAGCCAGTCATTGCAACAATATGCACCTTGTCCCGAGCGATGAACTCACCCAGGTGTGCGCCCAGCTTGTTGTCCGGGTTGGCAGACACATGGTGGAACTCATCGACCGCGATCAGACGATCGTCGAACGCCTCCACACCGTAGGCATCCACCGCAAAGCGAAAGGTCGCATGGGTGCAGACCAGCAACTTGTCGTCACTTTTCAGAAAAGCGCCCAGCGACTTCACCTTGCCACCATTGTCATTGCCTGGCGCGTTGCACAGGTTCCATTTGGGTTCGACGTGCCAGTCGGCCCAGAAGCCATACTGCGACAGCGGCTCGTCGTTAAAGCTGGCACCAATGGACTTTTCCGGCACGACGATGATGGCCTGCTTCAGGCCCTGGTTGTGCAGCTTGTCCAGCGCAATGAACATAAGCGCCCGGCTCTTGCCAGAGGCCGGTGGCGACTTGATTAGCAGGTACTGTTCGCCGCGCTTTTCAAAGGCGCGCTCCTGCATGGGTCGCATCCCGAACGCATTGGCTTTGGCCGATACGCTGCTGCGTGCATAGGTCACGGAAACGGTGGGTACGGCGCGTTGATTGATCGTGTTGTCGTTCATGGTTCTTCATCCGCATGGGCAGCATCTACAGCGCCGCCCGTCAATTCCTGTTTGATCCATTCAGAATCGACCAGCCAGTTGTTGTAGCCTTCGAAGGTGGGGAGCAGTTTGACGGCTTTAGCCTCATCAAGGTTCATGCCTGTCTCCCCCATGGCACGCGCTCGGAGTCAGTCACGTATCGCGCCGTCAGACGATTGGTATACGTGTCGTCGTAGCCACACATGGCCAGCAAAGACAACTCCAGATACCACAAGCTCAACTTCCATGCGTCGATATAGCAATCGTGCACTTTTCTCTTGCTGGCAGGATGAATCAACTCGTTGCGGATGTCCGTTATGGCATGCGGTGCATCCAACCACTTGAAACTTGGCGCAGCCTTCTCAATTTCAGGCGTTGAGGCACAAATCTCGACGGGAATATTCAGGCTAGAAAACAGTAACCGTAAACGATCTGATGCCTTCAACCGGTCCAGCCCTTCTGGCGAGATCATCTTCCGGTCAACGACCAGATGGTGATGAGCCAATCGCTCTAGGGCGGCTTGCGCAAGAATGATGGCTGCGTCAATGCTAGGTGATCCGCCACGTGTGTTAGCCTGCAAATACCAGTAGATTGCCGAGTGCAAGCAGTCCTTCCATTCCTCAGACTGCTGCCAACGCTTTGCGAAGACCGGGAATAGAATCTCAGCCTGACTCGCTTGAAAAGGGTTAAACCAAGAATACGGGGGCTTGGGCGTACGCGGCGAGGCAAAGTTCTTCCAGGTAATCGTTCCAGCCGCATCAAATCCCACTCCGCACACGGGCGTGCACTTTGCCCCTATGACGAACGACAGAAAATTGTCCAACAGATGACATTGCTCGCTGGCATCTTTTCCGGAAAAACACTTTCCATCTTTGCGTTCCATCTTCACGACATGCGTGAGGAAACATCCCCCATCAGAATTGATTCGTTCCCAAGACTGACGTGTAGCACCATTTGGCAAAGCTTGAATAGTAATTTTCCACTCATCGGATTCAAGCACCATTAAAGCACAACCTGCAGGAGCGGATTCTTGCTGAAGCCCACCTCTGAAATCAGGGAAATTGAAGAGGTGAAATATTGCAAAAGCAGAATTCTTTTGCTGCATGTCGCACAGCGAGAATGGCTCAATTTCTGGGATCCAATCCAACGTCAATGTATCCGAATTTACGTTCCATCTCCCGGTGAATCCTTTGATCGCTTGACCATCGAACGTAAACGAAACATCTTCATCTTCCTGATTGACAAAAAATGAAAAAGGAAGATCTGATTCAGGCTCTCCCATAGTAGTCGCGTGAAAAAGCGCTCGGCAATCAGGCATGAACCTCAGCAACAGTTCTGCAGTGCCGGTGAATTTTTCATTTTTCAAGCTAACTTCTGCCGCCCCTTGAAGCAGGCCGACATTGTTAGGGGCCAAAGAGAAATCGTAAACAGGTTGTAACGGTTCAGGCCGACTCATGCTTTCCCTTTGGAGACTTCTTCTTGGTTGCACCATTTTTCGCAACCGCTGCTGTCATCTTGGTATAGAGGTCGAACAGCTTCTCCAGCCGCTCGGTGTCGTTTTTGAAGCGGCGGCCAATGTAGATGCGTTCCAGCACTTCGTCGTTGCGGTCATGGGCGGCACGCAGATCGGCTGGCATGTGCTCGGGGTCGTAGAGGTCGGCGATGGTCGCGGGGAAGTGATGCTCGCGCGCCAGCAAGATGTCCTCGGCGCAGCGCGTGAGATCGGCCTTGTTTTTCTCGGTCAGGATGGGAACTGGAAAGGTATTCCAGCCGAGGGTGTTGGAGTAACGGTAGCGCGTTTCCAGCTTGCCGCAGACGGTGGCAATCCAGACCAAGTGTAGGCGGCTGGCGATGAGCGCCATGTTCCAGAGCGGGGCGTCATAAAGGGCAAATGCAAGGCTGGAAACAATGTTGCACACGGGCAACACATCAACAGGAAGATACTGTCGCCTCTCTGATGACACACTCGGAATAGCAATCGTATATTTGCTCGCAACACCTTGGATCTGTTTGAATCGATGCGGCCGATTGGCAAAGTCTCGAGTGGATTTTGCCGGGCTATCTAGTCTCATGCGAGCAACCGCCTTCAGGCGATCTCTTATTGGCGGAATAGATGCCGCCCTCTCCGCATCATCGTCCGTAATCCATAGACAGTAGCGCCCTGCACCTCGAATTAATTCCTGCGAGCCGTAAAAGCCGTAGATAAAAGGCCTAGCTCCTTCAAATCTGTCGACTAACGCAACCGCTTCATCCTTCGACAGGATCAAGTTCCCGCCATCTTTCGGCATATTTCCAAGAAGCATTTGCGGAAGCCTAGAAATTGGCCTGTTTGTAGCAGTAATGGGTAAGGGGTTTCCTTCGATGAGATATTGATTAATCGAACTTACCAGACGACGATGGCCGTTCAGGTAGATAAACCTACTCCTATCTTCTAAAGAAGTCAGTCCGATGATGGAAACCGTAACCCCTGCGTTGTTGGCTGCACTATTCGACCAACCAAAATTTGGAACAGCAAAGAAGATAGTCAAGCCTCGCTGAAAAAGTATGGGCCAAAGTATCGAGCAATGCTCACCTTGGCAGGTTGAGTTGGTAGAAACGAAAGCCGCATCATATCCATATCGCGAAATCTCGGCGTATTTAACAAACCATCCTGTTATGTAATCCAGCGAGCGCCAATGCGGTGTCTTATCGAAAAATAGTCGCCGCAAATCTTCTTTCTGCTCTGAGGACTGCTTGTTGTACCCCAAGTAGGGAGGATTGCCACAAATATAGGTCTCTCCACCTTCGTTCTCGAAATCAATCTCTGCCTGATCGAGCGGTATCTCGAACAGATCATCCGCCCGCGTTTTCACACCCGTGCCGGTGGGCGGACAGATGCTCAGCCAATTGAGCCGCAGCGCATTACCACAGACAATCCAGTTTTCATGCCGCAAAGGCAGGAACTCGGCCAGCGCCAACTTCTGCCCCCGGTACAGCACGTCACACTGATACTCGGCAATCACCAGGGCCAGCCGCGCGACCTCCGCGGGGAAGTCACGCAGCTCGATGCCGCGAAAATTGGTGAGGGGGATGTCGGATGCGCGATCCGCCTCGCCACGTCGCTGGTTGATCTCCGCCTCAATGGCGCGTATTTCCTTGTAGGCGATGACCAGGAAGTTGCCTGAACCGCAGGCCGGGTCGAATACCCGGATGCGGGCGATGCGCTTGCGCAGATTGAGCAAGGTGCGCGGGTTGTCACCCGCCTGTTCCAGCTTTTCCCGCAAGTCATCAAGAAACAGCGGATTCAGCACCTTCAAGATGTTGGGCACGCTGGTGTAGTGCATGCCCAGCTTGCCGCGCTCCTCATCATCGGCAATGGCCTGGATCATGGAGCCGAAGATGTCGGGGTTGATCTTGGTCCAGTCCAGACCGCCAACATGCAGCAGGTAGGAACGGGCGATCTTGCTGAAACGTGGTACTTCGTTGCTGCCCGAGAACAGCCGTCCGTTGACGTAAGGGAAGTCATCGGCCCAGCGAGGAATGTTGGCGGCAGCACGATCCTCGCGCTTGGTGTTCATGGCACGGAACAGGATGGCGATGACTTCGTGCGTGTTGGAGGCGTCCCTGTCGCTCATCTGTGCGACGGTTTCGGTGAAACGGCCCTTGCCGACGAAGATGTCGGTGTCCTCGGCAAAGAAGCAGAAGATCAGCCGCGCCATGAACTTGTTCATGTCATGGCGGCGCTCTTCCTTGCCCCATTCCGGGTTGACCTTCAGCAGTTCAACGTACAAGCGGTTCAGGCGGCTGGTGGCGCGGATGTCGAAGGCATTTTCGCTGATCTGGCGAACAGTGCTGATACCGGCCAACGGCAGAAAGAAGCCGAAATAATCCGGGAAGTCCTTGAAGGCGCAGGCAATGGTTTCGCCACTGCTCAGGTCTTCGGCCTCGAAGTCCACGCCGTCGGTGGCCAAGATGAACTTCGCCTTGGCTTTGGCTGTTGCCGGGCTGGCCTTGAGCGCGGCAAGCGCCTGCGTCACCTGCCCTGCACCGCAGGTCAGGATGTGGATGTTGTTGGTCTGTAGAACACCGCCGAGGTCTGACTTGTTCGACGCGCCGGCACGCAGGCGCTTGATGGTGGTTGCCTTGTTGCCGAAGGCCTCAAGAAAGGCGTAAGGGAACTCGTCGGGGTCGAAGGGCTGCTCCGCGAGGTCGGTAATGGCTTGTTCGATTTCTACGGCGTTCATGGGCGTATGGATACGTTTCGCGAGGATGCCGACAGATCGGTATCGTTTTGCGAGTCATTCATATTTATTTTTGTCCTTTTTGCGATTACCTATCCACCCATCAACAGCAAATCCTTGACTGGCATCACACAACCAAGCCCTCCAAAATTTATTCAATTTTACCATCTTGAAGGTATCAAGAATCAATGAATCATGATGGGAACTGAAACTAAGCACTACCTTTTGCATTTAGTTTTAAGCAGCATTATTTTGTAGCATTTAAAACACTCCATCCGTTTCATATCGGGAATAAGGCGCTGCAGCTCTCTCCACTTAGGTTATAATTCAAGGTTTTATAGGTCGTGCGCCATGAGTCGTGGATTTGTAAAAGAGGACGATCTGGAGCATGCTGGCACGGATCTGCCGGAGCGTCCGCTCAGCCCGCATCCGAACTACGTCACCCCGCATGGCTTCAAGCTGTTGCAGCAACAGGCCAGTGCGCTGGAGCAAGAGCGCCAACCGCTCACGATGCGCAAGGATGACCCCGCCGTGCAACAGCGGCTGGCCATGATAGACCGCGACTTGCGCTACCTGCAAGCCAGGCTGGAATCTGCCATCGTGGTCGATCCAGCTGCGCAACCAACCGACACTGTATTGTTTGGAGCCACGGTTGAAGTGGAGGATGAAAATGGCGACAGCCATACGTTCATGATCGTCGGCGAAGACGAAGCAGATATTGCCACCAACCGCGTCAGCTGGGTGTCACCGCTGGCCAAGGCACTGATCGGGCAGAAAATTGGCGACAGTGTGACGTGGCACCGGCCGGCAGGGAACCTGGAACTGGAAATTATTGCAATCCACTATTGAGGAATCCGATACATGAATGTAATTGAAGCCATTGAGAGCCGCCGCTCGATCAAGGCATATGATCCCAGCCACACGATGTCCGAGGCTGAGATAGAAAAACTGATGTCACTCGCCATCCTTTCCCCCACGGCATTTAATATCCAGAACTGGCGCTTCGTCCTGGTGCAAGACCCAGAACTGCGCAAGCAGGTACGAGCTGTCAGTTGGGACCAGGCACAAGTCACGGATGCTTCCCTGCTGATCGTGCTCACGGCTGACCTGAAAGCCTGGGAAAAGGAACCGCGCCGCTACTGGCGCAACGCAGAACAATCTGTTCAGGATTACCTGGTCAACGCCATCGACAATTATTATCGCGGCAAGGAGCAGGTACAGCGCGACGAAGGCATGCGCTCCTGCGGCATGGCCGCCATGACGCTGATGCTGGCAGCCAAGGCGTTGGGCTACGATTCATGCCCGATGGACGGATTTGATTTCGACGCAGTCGCCAAATTGCTCAATCTGCCCGCCGACCATACGCCTGTGATGTTCGTTGCCATTGGCAAGGGCACTCAGCCTCCACGCCCACGCGGCGGCCAATTGCCGCTGAATGAGGTCGTCATCCGCAACAAGTTTTAATTCATTGACTATTCGTTTTACTTTAGGAATACAACCGACGTGTTAATCGCAAACAATATCACCATGCAGTTCGGTGCCAAGCCCTTGTTCGAGAATGTCTCGGTCAAGTTCGGCGACAACAACCGCTACGGCCTCATTGGGGCCAACGGCTGTGGCAAGTCCACCTTCATGAAAATCCTGGCCGGCGTTCTGGAACCGACCTCTGGCAATGTCGCTCTGGATGCGAACGAACGCATGGCCTTCCTGCGCCAGGACCAGTTTGCCTATGAGGATCAGCGCGTGCTGGACGTGGTGATGATGGGGCACCAGGAAATGTGGAAGGCCAATGTAGAAAAGAACGCCATCTACATGAACCCGGAAGCGACCGAAGACGACTACATGAAAGCTGCCGAACTGGAAAGTGTGTTTGCCGAATATGATGGCTACACGGCCGAGGCACGCGCAGGTGAACTGCTGCTGGGTGTCGGCATCCCCACCGATCAGCACAATGGTCTTATGAACGCAGTGGCGCCAGGATGGAAGCTGCGCGTGCTGCTGGCACAGGCCCTGTTTGCCAATCCCGACGTATTGCTGCTGGACGAACCCACCAACAACCTCGATATCAATACGATCCGTTGGTTGGAAGACGTACTCAACAACCGCGATTGCACAATGATCATCATCTCGCACGACCGGCACTTCCTGAACCAGGTCTGTACGCATACCTGCGACATGGACTACGGCACGATCAAGGTCTATCCAGGCAATTATGACGATTACATGGAGGCCTCCACCGCTGCACGCGCGCAAGCGGCCAAGGACAATGCCCGCGCCAAGGAAAAAGTGGCCGAGCTGCAGGAATTCGTGCGCCGCTTCTCCGCCAACAAGTCCAAGGCCAAGCAGGCCACCAGCCGCCTGAAGATGATCGACAAGATCAAGATCGAGGAATTCAAGCCTTCCAGCCGCCAGTACCCGTTCATCCGGTTCGAGTTCGATGAGAAAGAAAAACTGCATCGCCAGGCGGTGGAAATCGAGAATCTTGGCCATGGTTATGACAAGCCATTGTTCAGCAATTTCAACCTCATGGTGGAAGCCGGCGAGCGCATTGCCATCATCGGCGAAAACGGCGTAGGCAAAACCACCCTGCTGCGCTGCATCGCGGGAGACATCCAGCCCAACCATGGCAGCGTCAAGTGGGCAGAAAAAGCCAAGATCGGCTACTACGCCCAGGATCACGAATATGAGTTCGACGGCGGGGAATCATTGTTCGAGTGGATGACCAAGCATACCCAGCCAGGCGACGACGATCAGTCGGTGCGCAGCATGCTGGGGCGCCTGCTGTTCTCTGGAGAGGACACCAAAAAGTCTGTCAAGGTGCTTTCCGGCGGCGAAAAGGGCCGCATGCTGTATGGCAAGCTGATGCTGGCGCGCACCAATGTGCTGTTGATGGATGAGCCAACCAACCACATGGACATGGAATCCATTGAAGCGCTCAACACCGCATTGGACAAGTACAAGGGAACGCTGATTTTCGTGAGCCATGACCGCGAGTTCGTCAGCTCCCTCGCCACGCGTATTCTGGAAGTGAAGCCGGACGGCATCGTCGACTTCCTTGGCAACTACGAGGATTACCTGGCAAGCCAGGGCGTCGAGTAAGCCCTGCTCGATAAAAAAGGATGGCAGATGCCATCCTTTTTTATTCATGCCTTGCCGGCGTACCGGTCTTGGTATTGCTCCGCGATGCGCCAGAACTCATCCTTGACCGCCATGAAGGCATCGACGATATCCGGGTCGAAATGCTTGCCGCGCCCTTCGAGGATGATCTGTACCGCCACTTCATGATCGAACGCCTTTTTGTACACCCGCTCGCTAATCAAGGCATCATAGACGTCGGCAATCGCCATCAAGCGGGCGGAGACCGGGATGTCCTCCCCGCGCAAGCCGTCGGGATAGCCTGAGCCGTCCCAGTGCTCGTGATGCCACATGGCGATCTCGCGGGCATACTGCAGGAAATTGTTGTCGCGGCCGATCACCTTCTCCGCCTCGATCAAGGCATTGGCGCCCAGCCTCGCATGCCTCTTCATCACCTCGTACTCTTCTTCGGTCAGCGGGCCGGGCTTGAGCAATATGCGGTCCGGGATACCCACCTTGCCGATATCGTGCAGGGGCGCGGATTTGTATATCAGGTCGATCACCGGGGTAGTCAATTGCGCGGCAAATCGCGGATGCTCGCGCAGTTTTTCCGCCAGAAGGCGCACGTAGTTCTGCGTGCGGCGGATATGGTTGCCGGTTTCGTTGTCGCGCGCCTCCACAAGGGAAGCCAGCGCGAAGATGGTCGCATTCTGGATCAAGGCGATCTCGCGCGTGCGCTGCTCGACCTGGTATTCAAGGAACCGGCGCTGGTCCTTGAGGAACAAATGCGTCTGGATACGCGCCAATACGATCGGCGGACTGATCGGCTTCACGATGTAGTCGACCGCCCCGACGTCGAACCCGCGCTGCTCGTCCTCCATATGGATCTTGGCGGTGAGGAAAATGACCGGGATGCTCTCCGTGACCGGGTTGGCCTTGAGCTGGCGGCAAACTTCGTAGCCGTCTATGTCCGGCATCATGATGTCCAGCAGGATCAGGTCGGGCTGAGGCAGCATCTGCGCTATATTCAATCCATCGACGCCGCTGGTGGAGACCTTGACCCGGTAGAACTCCTTCAGCAGGGCATTAATGACCGACAGGTTTTCCGGTGTGTCGTCAATGACCAGGATCGTTTGCTTGCTGTTTGTATCCGATATCTTGTCCATCGCCGCTTGTCCTTAGGATAGGTTCTCATGTGAAGCCGTTGCCAATAACGGCTTCACCACGAGCAAAGCCGCATCGAATTGGTAGAAGCCTACAAGCCCCACCAGCTTGTCATATTGTTGCGCTGTCAGCATGGCTCTCAGCGCCTGGGCCTGGTCTGCAAGAAAATCCTGCACGCTGGCATCCCTCGCTTCGAGGTATTGGGTCAATCGCAACAACAATACCTGGCCTTCCTGCTGCGTGACATGAACAGATGATGACCCAGCGCCGGCTGCCTGCTGGCCCAATACGCGCGCCACGGCGGCAACCGCACTGGCAAGGTCCGATTCAAGCCGCGCCAGGGCCGGCCCGGTATCAGCATTTTCCACCAAGGCCTGCTCAAGCCCGGCCGCCGCATCAGACAATGCCTGCGCCCCCAGGTTGGCCGCCACGCCCTTCAGCGTATGGGCCAGCCTGACGGCATCGGGCCGGCGCTCCTCCTGCAAGGCGTTTCTTATCTGATCAGGCATGCCCTGCTGGCTCTGGATGAACTGCCGCAACAGTCTGCGATACAGCTCCTGGTTTCCCGCGACGCGTCGCAACGCTTCCGGGACATTGAACCCTTCAATTTCCAATTCGGCATATCCTCCTATGGCTTGTGCTGCGTCTCCCGGCGCAGCCTCGTGGCCGACATGAATACAGGCAAGGGCCTGATACAGCATATCCGGATTGATGGGCTTGGTGATGTGGGCCGCCATGCCGAGCTCGATGCAGCGCTGGCGCTCCTCGACGGTGGCATGTGCCGTCATCGCCAGCACCGGCAAGTGATCGAACGCGGGATTGGCGCGGATACGGCGTGTCGCCTCATAGCCGTCCATCACCGGCATCTGCAGGTCCATCAGTATCGCATCGTAATGCGCGCCTTGCTCGTTCAGCTTGTCCAGCGCCTCCTGCCCATGCTCGGCAATCTGCACTATCGCCCCTACGGCCTGCAACAGTTCGGAAGCGATCTGCTGGTTGATTTCGTTATCCTCGACCACCAGCAGCCGCATGCCGCTGAGATCGTAATTCGGGCTCTGCGACACATACGACCAGTTTTCCACGGATGCGCTGTAAATGCCCACCAAAGTATCAACCAGGGTGGACTGGCTGACCGGCTTGACCAGGAAGCCCTCCAGCTTCAGGTCATCGCACTCCTTGCGGATTTCCTCGCGACCATACGCGGTCACCATGATGATGGCGGGTATTTTGCCCAAGCTGGCATCGTGCTTGATCAGGCGCGCCGCCTCGAGACCGCTCAACCCCGGCATCTTCCAATCCATCAATACCAGGTCCACCGGCAATACATGCTGCATGTCCCGTACCGTCGCCACGGCCTCCATTCCGGAATTGGCATGGCTGATCTTGCACGGCAGGAAGCCGAGCTGGCTGGCAAGGATACTCCTCGCCGTGAGGTTGTCATCCACCACCAGCACGTGCAGGTCGTTGAGCTCGTTGGTCAGGGTATAAGGCCGGGCCGGATGCCCATTGCCGAACCATGCGGTAAACGTGAACGTAGAGCCCTGCCCGGGGACGCTGGTCACCCAGATATCCCCTTGCATCATGCCCACCAGCCGCTTGCAGATGGTCAGCCCCAGCCCTGTGCCGCCGTATTTGCGCGTAGTGGAGCCGTCGGCCTGAACGAACGGCTGGAACAGGCGCGAACAGGTTTCATCGTCCATGCCGATGCCGGAATCGATCACGAGGAACTGCAACTTGATCTGCTGATCGTTGGAATCCAGCAATTGGCAGCGGATGATGACTTCGCCCTCGTGGGTAAACTTGATGGCGTTGCTGACCAGGTTGAGCAATATCTGCCCCAGCCTCAAGGGGTCGCCGACCAGGTTACTTGGCACATCATCGGCAACGTCGAACAGAAGCTCGAGCCCTGCCTCGGTGGCGGTATACGCCAAGGTATTGGTCACGCTGCTCAGCACCTGGTCCAGCGAGAATTCCACTTGCTCGAGATCCATCCGCCCCGACTCAATCTTGCTGAAATCCAGGATGTCGTTGATGACGGACAACAGGGAAATGCCCGCGCTGTGAATCTTGGTCACGTAATCGCGCTGCTTGGCGTCGAGCTCGGTTTTCAGCGCCAAATGGGCAAGCCCGATCACGGCGTTCATCGGCGTACGGATTTCATGGCTCATGTTGGCCAGGAACATGGATTTGGCAAGCGTCGCCTCTTCCGCCATATCACGCGCCAGGTGCAACTGCTCTTCGGCCGCACGCTTTTCCGTGACATCCTCGAACTGCCAGACACTGTGGTGTTCGGGGTCGTCGATGTCCACCGCGTGGCCGAAGATGCGGCACCAGAACTTGCTTCCATCCTTGCGGGTAAACTGGTGCTCGCCGGTATAAGTCTCGCCTCGGCGCAATACCTCATAGCCCTTGCCTACCGCAGCGAAGTCCTCGTCGTTGCTGAACCATTCCCGGGTGGAATGGCCCAACAGCTCGCCGCTCTGGTATCCCAGCATGGTTTCGAACTTGCGGTTGCATTGCACCACGCGGCGGTTCTTCAGCTCGATGATGCCCAGCGGGGCGGAATCAAACAATGCCTTCTGCTGGTCGATCGCCACGCTGAGCGCCTGCTGCGCCTCGCGCTGGGCGGTGATATCGACGATGGACCCCACCATCCCGCCAACAGAGCCGTCCGGCAACTTGAACCCGCTCACCCAGTACAGCACCTGGTGCATCTTGCCATCGGCAAACCGCAGGGACAGCGCCTTATGCACGGTGGCGCCGGTGGATATCACATGCTCGTCCTCCTCCTGGTAGGCCATGCGGTCTTCGTATGGCAAGTACTCCATCTCCAGCACGGTCTTGCCTATCATGCGGTCGCGGGACACGCCGAACTCATGCTCATAGGCGCGGTTGCAGCCCAGGAAGCGGCTGTCGCTGCCCTTGAAGAACAAGGGGCTGGGAATATTATCGATCAACTGCTGCAGGAAGAGGCTTTGCGACCTGACCTCTTGCTCGATCCGCCTGCGCTCGGTCACGTCTTCGACGAAACCGTTGTACACCAGCTCCCCCAGCATCGTATGCCTAGGAACGGCACGCGCACGAAGCCAGCGCGTATCGGGCCCTACTTGCAGCCTGAATTCTCCGTCCCATACCTGCTTGTTGTCCTTGGCCCGGCGCAGAGCAGCCAACAGTTCCAACCTTTGCTCCGGTACCACGTGGAGGAACGCGTTCTGCCAATCCGCCAGTATCCTTTCCTCCGGCACATCGAGTAGTTGGCAGGCGCTGGCATTGACGAAGGTGAAGCGTGCTGGCGTACCGTTGCCCGCATGCATCTGGAAAACGCCCACAGGCAGATTGCCGGTCAGGCTATCCAACTGCTCCTCGGACAGCTTGACCGCGCGCTGCTCACCCAGCATGCGATAAAGCAAGCCCGCAAGCAGTGCGGAAATCAACATGCCCAATACGACGGTCGCCAGTATCGACCCGGCATGCTGATAAGACAGGCTGGCATGGGGATGCACGACCAGCGTACCGGAAAAATCGGCAATGCTGAAAGGCAGGCTGACATCCCATATTTCAGGCTCATAGGGCTGTTGAGAATCCAATTGGCGCAAAGGACTACCAGGAGCCACCACCTGCAATATGGGAAGCCTCATGCCTGCCCGGTCCAGCAGGATGACGTCCATATCCAGTTTCGCCGCTTGCTGCTCCAAGGTATGCAGCAACTGCTGGATAGACAAACGCCCGGCCACATAACCGGCAAGATGCTCAATATCCCGTTCATCACCAGCAAACACTGGCACCATGACCATGAATTGATTCGCATCCATGATGGACATCACCACGCTGTGCTTATTGGCAATGCCCTGCTCTAGCGTCTTGAAGTCCGGCGTGCCGATCAATGTATCCACCCCCAGCAAGGAAGGGTTTGCCGTTTCCTCGAAAGCCATTTCGCTATAAAAGATGGGGAAATACTCGTCACGTGCGCTGGCTGGGATAAACGCGTCACTGCCGGCGTCCTGCTCCAGCAAACGGAAGCCGGTCAGTCCGTCTCTGGCTGCGGCCTCGATCAGGCCCGGCACATCGGCAGCCTTGACCCTTGGCCGCCACTGCAGTTCTTTCAGCAAATGACTATGATGGATTGCGTTAACCGAAAATTCGGTAAACTCGGCGCGGCTGACGGATTCGCTCGCATTGAACAGCCATCCCGTGGCCTGTACAAAATCTACGGCATGCTGTATCTCGGATTGGATGGAATGGTGCAGTTCCTGCCCGGCCGCCCTCGCCAACTCAAACTGGCGCGACTGCAAGCTACTGTTATAGAACTGGGCGCGGGCGATGATCGCAGTAACCACCATGCCGAGAATGAACACGC
Source organism: Methylobacillus draconifructus (assembly GCF_045984385.1). Lineage (NCBI taxonomy): Bacteria > Pseudomonadati > Pseudomonadota > Betaproteobacteria > Nitrosomonadales > Methylophilaceae > Methylobacillus > Methylobacillus draconifructus. The sequence continues at coordinate 738,486 of NZ_JBJQIJ010000001.1, read as the reverse complement.
CCAGTACCAACGGCCAGCCATGCTTTTTCTTTCCCATAAGCACTTTCGTCAAGTGTAATTGTTATGAAGTACGCGAGATGCAGCCTGGCTGCCAGTATCTCGTTACCTCTTCGACAATGCTTCTATTGGTACTTAAACACTACGTGGATGGACACCCCAATATCCATGCCTGGTCAGGACCGGCTGGAAACAAGAGCTGCGGCCGTATCGTGACGAAAACAAGCATCCACGCGCAACACCAGCCACAATGGCTAAGCCGCTGTTACATGGCAATACTTTATATGATTCAATGGAGTGACAGCAAGGATTAAGAGCCTGTTCAGAATCTTTTCATGAGTGCGTTGCCCGGCTACCCCGCTGGGATAACCCACGAGAGCATGTTCCAAAACGGGCCTGCTCCGCGCTGCAATCCTTGCTTGGCGGGGCAATGAGCATCGCCTGCGGAATGCGCCCTGACCGGACACGTTTTAGAATCATGCGTACCCATGAAAAGACGGTGAACAAGCGCTAAGAAAAATGCCGGCTGGCGAACACGCTCAGACCGCATGCGACGCTGCCATGCATGTTGCCGGAAACGAACGGCACGGCATCGCCCACCACTTCCCGGATCACCTGCTGGATGACGGGAGAGACGGCGGAACCGCCGGTCAGGTAAATCTTGTCGAGCCTGGACTCACTCGCCTGCCGTGCATCGTCGATCACCTGCCGGATTTTTTCTGTAGAACGTGTAATGGCCTCGCGGAAATCCTCGCGTGCCACCTGCACATCTAAACCATCTTCGACATACTCCAGCCCAAGCGTGTGCCGTTGGGTAGTCGACAATTCAATTTTTGCCAGCTCTGCACTGCGCACCAGATGACTGCTGAGCTTATCCTGCCATACCTTGTAAAGCCGTTCGCGCGCAGTATCCGCCTTGGCATGCACCGGCATCTCGAAGCGCGAATAGAATGCCTGCTGGCTGGGAATACTGTTTACGGCAATCGCGTCAAACGCCTTGTTGTGCAACTCGTCCGTGCCGCGCCCGAACAACGGCATGATGCTATGCCAGCCGAGGTTGACGTCCAGGTCCACCCCGCCGATGCGGTTGCCGGAATATGCCAGCAGATCGTCACTGCGCTCGCGCTTGTCCCGGTAGGATGGCCCGACCTTCACCACCGAGCAATCCGTGGTGCCGCCACCCACGTCCACCACCAGCAGCACCTCGTCCTGGTCGAGCCCCTGCTCATAATCCAGCGCCGCAGCCAGCGGTTCATACATGAAGACAATCTCTTCCAGCCCTGCCTCGGCGGCGGCATGTTCCATGATCGCCAATGCCTGCTTATCGCCCTGCTCGCCGCGGATGCCGTGATAGCGGATCGGCCTGCCGATGACTGCCTGGCGCAGATCCTTCCCGTAAAAAGCCCTGGCCTGCTCCAAGATGTGCGTCATCATCTTGGCAATGACCACCTCGAAAAAATCCATCTGGTCCTTATTGAGGTCGCTCCCCAAAAACACCTTGGGCGACTTCATGAACAAGCCATCGCCCGGGTTGCGGATATAGGCATCAATCGCCTCGGAACCATACAACAAGCCCTGCGCGTTGCCCAACTGCTGGCGTATGCTGCGCGACTCCATATCCTCGTTGAGCTCATGCTCCGGGAATGCCCGATAAATCGCCGAAGGCAGGTAAACGCTATCCTGCTCCAGTTTGGCCTGAACGACCTTTCCGTCTTTCACGACTCCCAGCGACGAATTGGAAGTCCCGTAATCTATTCCACAATGCATGATCACTACCCATGAGCGCCCGAAAGGCATGGCCGAAAAGTACGGCATTATACGCGCTCACCTGATGGAGGCAGCGAAAGAGGCTTCACAGGGCTTCGTATTGGATATTTGATGTGGAAACTCGCAACGACGTGATTGATCAGTCCGATACATCATTGCATCGATGGCCGTGATACACTCTGCAGCTACAGCATCGAACCATCTGCTGCATTCTTTCAAGTTATCCCGACATGAACCCAACCTTCAAGCATCAGCTGCTCCAAGGCATCCTCTGCATGTGTGGCGCCATTTTTCTGTTTGCAGGCAGCGACGCGCTTTCTAAATACTTGGTAGGCTTCTATGCAGTCGTCATGATCATCTGGATACGCTACGTCATCCACAGCAGTCTCATGCTGGCCGTCTTGTTCCCGCGCTCCGGCTTCGCCATTTTCAAAACCCGCAATCCAGGCTTGCAGCTGCTGCGCGGCTTATGCATGGTAGGCACCAACATGTTCTTCATTTCCGCCTTGCGTTACATTCCCCTGGCGGAAGGCACCGCGATTGTCTACCTGACCCCGTTGATCGTCACCATGCTGTCCGGTCCGTTACTGGGCGAGCGGGTCAGGCCGCTGCAATGGTTTGCCGTATCGCTTGGCTTTATAGGCGTGCTCGTGATCTTGCGGCCTGGCGGCGCACTGTTCACCCCTGTCAGCCTGCTTGCCGTAGGCGCGGCATTCACCTTCAGCCTGTATCAGATCATCACGCGCAAGCTCAACGCCACCGACAGCTCCGCCACGACCAACTTGCTCAGCGGCCTGATAGGCAGCGCCGCCCTGACATTCATTGCGCCTTTCTTCTGGCAAACCCCCAGCGCACACCATGCCATCCTGTTGCTTGCACTGGGGGTTTCCGCCCTGCTGAGCCACCTGCTGATGACAGAGGCATACCATCATGCCAACCCCGCGACGCTGGCCCCCTTCACCTATGGACAATTGATATTCGCCGGACTGATCGGCTACCTGATCTTCGGCCACGTGCCGGACCTATACAGTTTTATTGGCATCGCCATCATCTGCACCAGCGGCATACTGGTGCTATCGCAAAAACCCAGGACGGCAGCGTAAAAGGCTGCAAAGCGATTCCTTTCGCCAATAGGGCTTATAGACGATGAGTTTTACTTAGAAATGTCCGTAAGCTATAATCCGCGCTCCCGGAGAGGTGGCAGAGCTGGTTGAATGTACCTGACTCGAAATCAGGCATACGTGAAAGCGTATCGAGGGTTCGAATCCCTCCCTCTCCGCCATCCGTAATTCTATCTCTGCAATCCCAATCCAATCCCTTGCGTTTCGTTTGATTCCTCACCTCTAGTCCGATCAGACTATTTAGTCCATTCGCACTATTGAGGAGCATCGAGAGATCAGTGAATATCTGTTCCACAGGCTGACAATAAATTCAATAGAAGCTTGACCTTAGTTGTCCATACTTAAATTTTTTAGGGGTTTATCATGTTAGCTACTACATTCAAGAAAAGTGCCGTTGCACTTGCTTTCGGCCTGACATCACTGGCTGCAACCAGCGCGTTTGCTGCTGATCCAATCATTCTTCCAGTTACCGACGGTACTATTCACTTCGGTAATGATTTTGCATCTGGTGTGTCTTTTACAGACATATTTCAATTCACTCTTACCAGCCCAACAGATGTTTCCGGAACTGCGAGCTCCACTTATTTATCAATTGGCAGCTTGGTATATCAAGGCGTTGATTTGACCAGTGTTGTGCTGGCTGGTGAGAATGCAAGCCCAACTCAATTGGCACTAGACCTCGGCGGTGCTACTTCCACCACCGAAACCTGGACCTTCTCCCTTGCCAACTTGTCTGCAGGAACGTATACCCTCACCATTTCCGGTGTGGCTGGTATCACTTCCACCGAATTTGCCAAAGCCTCCTACGGCGGTAATATCACCTTCACCGCTGCGGTTCCTGAGCCATCTACCTATGGCATGCTGGCACTGGGTCTTGGTTTGGTTGGTTTTGCTGCTCGCAGCCGCAAGAACGCAAGCAAGTTCGCCTAATCAGCAATCAAGTTTTCTTCAAGGCTGCGGCTTCCGCAGCCTTTTTGTTTATTTATCTCTAACCCATTGTTAAATAAAATAAATACAAGTATTTTCATTTGCGGACAAGAACTAAAAGATGCTCAGACTGGACAAAGACAGCAATCTTTAGGAAACTTGACCGGATGCGTTCACTGGTTATCTTTTTATTAGCGCTGTTGCTGATGGGCTGTAAGGAAGCGCCCAAACCGCTGGCAGACCCTCGCACCACCAAGGAAATCATTGTGGTCACCCACAATGGACCAAGTACGTACTACTATAGCGGCAATAATCAATATGCCGGGCTTGAGCACGATCTGGTGCGAAACTTCGTACGTGAGCTCGGTCCTGAGTACAGTGTCAAATTCCTTGTAGTCAATAATATCTCCCAGGTAATTCCCACATTGCTCAAGCACAAGGCGCATTTTGCGGCTGCTGACCTCAGCATTACGCATACGCGCGAGCATTTGGTCAGGTTCACCCTGCCCTATCAGAAAGTGCAGCAGCAAATTGTCTTTAACAGCGAGCTGACAAAAGCGCCAAAAAATATCAAGGAACTGCTGGGCAGACAGATTACCGTCTCCTCCGGCACCAGCTACTCGGAACGCCTGCAACGCTTGAAGGAGCACGAGCCCCAACTCAGCTGGACGGAAACCCCCAATGCGAATTCCGACGAGCTGATGACCCAAGTCGCCGAAGGCGAGCTGGATTTCACCGTGGCAGACGGGCACTTGATTGCACTGGTACAGAACTATTATCCCAACCTTGGTGCAAGCCTGACACTGGGAAAGCCCGAGCAAGTGGCCTGGGCCTTTCCGAAAACCGGCGACAAATGGCTGTATGAAAAGGCCAATGCGTTTTTTACGCGCATCAGCCAGGACGGCACGCTGCGCAACCTGATCGACCGCTACTATGGCCATGCCGACCGCCTCAAGCCGATTGACGTCACCACCTTCATGCAGCGTTCCGAAACCTTGCTGCCTCAATACAGACGCTTGTTCCATGAAGCCCAGGAGCTGACCGGGCTGGATTGGCGACTGGTGGCCGCGATTGCATATCAGGAATCGCACTGGGACAGGTTCAACACCTCGCCCACCAATGTACGGGGCATGATGATGCTGACAGAGGACACCGCCGACAGGCTGGGCGTCACCGACCGGTTGGATGCGCGCCAGAGCATTATTGCCGGGGCACGGTATGTGCTTATGCTCAAGGACCTAATCCCGGACAGCGTACATGAGCCGGACCGGACTTGGATGGCGCTTGCGGCCTACAACATCGGTTATGCCCACCTGCAGGATGCGCGCATCCTGGCAAAACGGTTGAAGCTCAATCCTGACCGGTGGGTGGACGTAAAAAAGGCCTTGCCGTTGCTGAGCAAGGAAGAACACTTTTCAACGCTCAAATATGGTTTTGCACGCGGTGGAGCTCCTGTCGTGTTTGTGGAGTCCGTGCGTACCTACCACAAGATACTGGCGCGGCGTGAGCCCCGGCATACGCCCATCTTCCCGAGTTTCGAGGTGGCAAGCTTGAACGGCTTCGGCAATACGCTTAGCCAAGAATAAGTAGCAGAATCAAGCTTTATCCTGCCCTTGGCTCTGCCGGGATCGTTATAAAATAGGGCTGAAACAGTTCTATTCAATCAAAACATGACGCAGCCATTGGCTTCAGTCATGTCTCTACCATAGAGAAAATTTACGATTATGCACGCCGCCGCCTTCATACAGGACTTGGCTGTCATCATGCTGGTGGCAGGCATGGTCACGATTATCTTCCACCGCATGAAACAGCCGGTGGTGCTGGGCTACATCCTTGCCGGGCTGATATTGGGCCCGCACACCCCGCCCTTCTCCATGGTGCACGACAACCATACGATCGAGATCCTGGCCGAACTAGGCATCGTGTTCCTGATGTTTTCGCTGGGGCTTGAGTTCAGCCTGCGCAAGCTGCGAGCGGTAGGCGCCACTGCCGTGGTGGCGGCGCTGGTGGAAATCGTCGTGATGGTCTGGCTGGGCTACGAGATAGGCAGCTATTTTGGCTGGAAATCCATGGATTCGATCTTCCTGGGCGCCATGCTGGCGATTTCGTCGACCACCATCATCGTCAAGGCGCTCGACGAGCTCAACATGAAGCACGAGCGCTTCGCCCAGATGATCTTCGGCGTGCTGATCGTCGAGGATATCCTCGGTATCGGCATTATTGCGCTACTTTCCGGCATTGCAGCCACCGGGCAGGTATCCACCCTGGATGCCGCCGTCACCATTTCCAATCTCACCTTGTTCATGGTGGTTGCGCTTGTGCTCGGCATTATCCTTGTGCCCAAGCTGCTCGAATACGTCGCCAGCTTCAAGCGCGACGAAATGCTGCTGATCACCATCCTCGGCTTGTGTTTCGGCTTCTGCCTGCTGGTGATCAAGCTGGACTACAGCGTGGCGCTCGGCGCATTCATGATCGGCGCCATCATGGCGGAATCGCGCCGCATCCGGGCGATCGAGCGGCTGATCATGCCGATCCGCGACATGTTCAGCGCCATCTTCTTCGTCGCCATCGGCCTGATGCTCGACCCCGCCATCATTATCGAATATGCCGAGCCCGTGATCGTGGTCATCCTGGTGATCATCTTCGGCAAGATCTTCGCCTGCACCCTGGGCGCCATGGCCGCTGGCAACGACGGACGCACTTCCTTGCGCGTGGGCATGGGCTTGTCGCAAATCGGCGAGTTCTCGTTCATCATCGCCTCCCTGGGCCTGACGCTCGGCGTCACCAGCTCGTTCCTCTATCCGATCGCCGTGGCCGCCTCCGTCATTACCACGCTCACCACGCCTTACCTCATCAAGGCCGCCGACCCGCTGTCCAGCACCCTGGCCCGCAACATGCCGGCCAGGATTTCGCAATTCTTCCGGCTATACAGCGACTGGCTGGCCTCCAACAACCATGCCCCGGACAGCGACGGCGCCATCCTCGCCGGCATTTACCGCAAGCTGCTGCTGCAAGTGTTCGTCAACCTGTGCATGGTCAGCGCGCTGTTCCTGGGGGCTGTCTGGCTAGTCAATGTGCACCTGGTCAGCCTGCCGTCTCCCATGCGCGACATCATGTGGCAGCAAGCTCTCACCTGGGGTTCGGCATTGCTGCTGGCAGCGCCTTTCCTGATCGCGGCCTTCAGGAAGCTGCAATCCCTCGGCCTGCTGCTTGCCGACCATACCACGCAAGGCATGACGGGAAACGATTGTGGCCGCGTGCAGCGCTTTATCGCCAAGGCGGTGAACGTGCTGGCTGTCGTTGGCATGGCATTGCTGATCCTGGCGTTGAGCCATCGCATCATGCCGCCGCTGGATGTTTGGGTTGTGGTGCTGCTGATCGTCGCAGGACTGGTTGCCCTGCTCTGGCGCTGGTTCGTGATGCTGCACTACCGCATGCAGATTGCCCTGATCGAAACGTTGAGCCAAGAAAAGGAAGAACATTGATGCCGCAGCGAGCGATTGCTCGCTGCGGCATCAGTTGACGGAGGCTTGCTTATTTCTAGGCGTTGATGACTTCCAGCCCGCCCATGTAAGGCCGCAGCGCCTCAGGCACCACCACGCTGCCGTCCGCCTGCTGGTTGTTTTCCAGCACGGCCACCAGGGTACGGCCCACTGCCAGGCCCGAGCCGTTCAACGTATGCAGCAACTCGGGCTTGCCGCCTTCATTGCGGAAACGCGCCTGCAGGCGGCGCGCCTGGAACGCCTCGCAATTGGAGACCGAAGAAATTTCGCGGTAGGTATTCTGCGCAGGCAGCCAGACTTCCAGGTCATAGGTCTTGGCCGCGCCGAAGCCCATATCGCCGGTGCAGAGCAGCACGACGCGATACGGCAATCCCAACGCCTGCAGCACATGCTCGGCATGGCCGACCATCTCCTCCAACGCTTCATAGCTGCGCTCGGGATGCGTAATCTGCACCATTTCCACCTTGTCGAACTGGTGTTGGCGTATCATGCCGCGCGTATCGCGGCCGTAAGAACCTGCCTCGGAACGGAAGCATGGCGTATGCGCCGTAAGTTTGATCGGCAAGCTATCCAGCGCCACGATCTCGTCGCGCACGGTATTGGTCAGCGTCACCTCGGAGGTCGGGATCAGGTAAAGGGTTTCGTTGCTGTCGCCTTCCTGTCCGCCCTTCTGCGCGGCGAACAGGTCCGCCTCGAACTTGGGCAACTGGCCGGTGCCGCGCAGGGTGTCGGCGTTGACGATGTAGGGCGTGTAGCATTCGGTATAACCGTGCCTTTCCGTCTGCGTATCCAGCATGAACTGCGCCAGCGCGCGGTGCAGGCGGGCGATCTGCCCGCGCATGAGGGTGAATCGCGCGCCGGCCAGCTTGGCGCCGGTGTCGAAATCCAGGCCCAGCGGCGTGCCGATGTCGGTATGGTCCTTGATCTGGAAGTCAAAACTGCGCGGCGTCCCTACACGGCGTACCTCGACGTTGTCCTCTTCCGACTTGCCGGCAGGCACGCTTTCATGCGGCAGGTTTGGCACGTTCAACAGGAGTTGCTGCAGCTCGGCCTGAATAACTGCCAATCGTTCCTCATCTTCCTTCAACTGGGCGCCCAGGCCGGCGATTTCCGCCATGATGGGGGCGACATCCTCGCCCTTGGACTTGGCGATGCCGATCTGCTTGGAAGTGGCATTGCGCTTGGCCTGCAAATCCTGCGTACGCGTCTGCACGGTCTTACGCTCGTTCTCAAGTGCTGTAAAAGCATCGGTATCAAAAGCAAAGCCTCGGCTGGCAAGGCGCGCCACGACGTTATCGAGGTCATTGCGTAACTGCTGGATGTCTAACATGAAAATTCCTGGGTTTGATTGCAAGTGTGCATAGGCACGTTGAGTTATTTTTTCCGCTTCTTGGCACGGGCATCCTCGTCAAGCGCCCTCAAGTGCGCCATTTTCTCGGCAATTTTACCTTCAAGCCCGCGCGGCGTGGGCACATAAAACTGCATCGCCTCAAGGTCGTCGGGGAAGTAGTCCTCGCCGGCGGCATAAGCCCCCGGCTCGTTGTGCGCGTAACGGTATTCCTTGCCGTAGTCCAATGCCTTCATGAGCTTGGTCGGCGCATTGCGCAGATGCAAGGGCACAGGGCGCGACTTGTCGCTGGCGACAAAGGCCTTGGCCTGGTTGTAGGCCATATAGGCCGCATTGCTCTTGGCCGCCACCGCCAGGTAGATCACGGCATTGGACAATGCCAGCTCGCCTTCCGGCGAGCCAAGCCGTTCGTAAATCTGGCAGGCTTCCAGCGCCATGGTCTGCGCACGCGGGTCGGCGATGCCGATATCCTCGACCGCCATGCGCACGATGCGACGGCCCAGGTAAAGCGGGTCGGCACCACCATCCAACATACGTAAGAACCAATACAAAGCCGCATCTGGGTTGGAGCCACGCACGGATTTGTGCAGGGCGGAAATCTGGTCGTAAAATGCCTCACCACCTTTATCAAAGCGGCGCAGCTTGCTCGCCATGGTCGACTGCAGGAATTCGGCATTGATCTCCGATACGCCGGCCGCAATCGCCGCATTGAACAAGCCTTCGGCAAAATTGAGCAGCCGCCTGGCGTCGCCGTCCGCATAGCCGAGCACCTGCTCCACGACATCCGGCGTCAAGGGAATATCCAGCTGCATTTCCTGCTTGCCGCGCTCGAGCAACTGTTTCAATTCGTCCTCGGACAAGGCGTTGAGAACGAACACCTGCGCCCGGCTCAACAGGGCGCTGTTGACCTCGAACGAAGGGTTTTCCGTGGTGGCGCCGATGAAGGTGATCAGGCCGCTTTCCACGAACGGCAGGAAAGCGTCCTGCTGGCCCTTGTTGAAGCGGTGCACTTCATCGACGAACAGGATGGTGCGGCGGCCGCGTTGCTGCAAGGTATGCTCGGCACGCTCCACGGCTTCGCGAATGTCCTTGATCCCGGCCAGCACGGCGGACAAGGGAATGAACTCGGCATCCGCAGTATTGGCGATCAGGCGTGCTAAGGTGGTTTTACCTACGCCCGGCGGCCCCCAGAGAATCATCGAGGGCAGCTTGCCAGAGGTAAACGCCAGCCTCAGCGGTTTTCCATCCCCTAACAAATGTCGTTGCCCAACCACTTCATCTAATGTTTTTGGACGCAGACGTTCTGCAAGCGGAGCCTGAGGAGCAACAGGGTCAAATAGCCCGGTCATGATAGTAAACCATTTGGACGATCATCATGATTAACGTAGGTTAGATAAACCATCAATACGCTGCAATTCTAGGTCATGGCTATCAATAAACGGCTGTCGAGGACTATCAAGTCCATTATTTGTCCTAACGGTAAAATTAATATTTGCATTGGAAAATTGACGATCACCAAGTTGTCCGTGATTTACAATCAAATCATATCCACCATTGGTGCACACTCCTTCATGCCCAACCTCTACACCCATAGTAGTGTCAGCAAAACTTAAACGCCCATTTTGGGGGTTCAGTCTACCCATTGCCGTGCCTTTCATAGTCTCACTATTCCACCCGGAATTACCGAAAGTGTTAGTGAGTGTTAATGCAAATGTCGCGCTATAGCGACTGAAATCTACATTAAGCAGCCCATTAGCAGATACCGTTCCGTTACTACTTTCAACATTATCAGAACTGCCTGACCACTGCCCTTGAACCCCAGCCAAGTTATAAGCACTGATCAGGCGCTCCGTCGGATCACTACCCCAGACGCAATTGCCGCCCAGCCCCCCCAGACACGGGCCTCCGCTAATACTCTTGTTATCTCCCAGCACAAACCCTTGGGTTTCTGCCTGTTCGCGTTGTTGATGTTGTTGCGCATCTTCTGGCGTAGCGCCACTCGGGCCTGCCGCCGCCAGCAAGGGCTGTTGCTCGCTATAAGTGGGGCGTATCATTTCCCCGACCTCACCCGCCTGCCCCTTGTAGAGCACCAGGTTGCCCACGTTGTTTTCCATAAATACCGCGCCATCGCCCACTTTTACCAATAGTCGTTGCGCGTCGTTAAGCGATGCCGTGAACTCGGTACCACGGATGCCGATGGTAGCCACCGGTGTATCCATGCGGTAATTGGGCTTGTTGGCATGGCCGATCACGCCAGTAATCGCCCTCAAGCCGCCCTTGATCAGGTGAAAAATGCCGCGCTCGCTGCCATCTGCCTGACCGTTGAAATGGTATTCCTCGACCCTGAAGCTGGTATTGGGTTGCAAGGAAATATAACCACCATCGATAAATTTCACCTGCATGCGCCCATCTACGGTTTGCAGGGTTTCGCCAGCATCAAACTCGCTGCCCTTGCTGGCGAGCCTGGCTGTACCAGAGGCATCCAATATCTGGGCATCGCCCGCAACAAATTCGACCTTGCCAGCGGCTGCTATCGCCAATGCTGGCATCAGCAGGCACAAGGCTAGTAACCTAAATGTCATGCGATACAACTGAATATCTGGACGATACATCACGCCCTCCTTGACTTTACCAATTGAAATCATGACGTACACTCACTGACAACATATAGCGATCAAAATCATTGATCTTGGTATTTGAATCGTTGCGGATATAGCTCATCTGCGGCCTGACCAACCAGTTGCCGCCCACCAGATAGCGCAAGCCCAGGTTGATATCGTATTGATTATCCTCGCGGGCCTTAAGGAAAAACGGGTCTTCATCATCATGGTGGCGATGCTCGTAACTGAATATGCCATAAGCGACGAGCGATGGCTTGAGCGTCAACTGCCCACCTACTCTTGCGCCATAGAGGTCGTTGCTGAGGAAATCGTACCCGGACGACCTCACCTTTTCACGGCCAGCATAAGCGCTGGTAAACAGCACTGGCGTTTTATCCCCGGAAAATACGTGCGCCCAGCCGCCACCGAGCACATAGCGGTTGGCATCACGAATCTCGTTATCCGGATAACTGATACGAGATACCTGGGCAAACAGGTTGATCTGGTCCTGGTTGCTGATATCGTGCTGCCACTGCGCGTTAACACCATAGGCGCGCCTGAAGCGCTTATCGTCAACCCATATATTGGCATCTTGCACTGCCAGCGTGAAAGTGTCGACAAAGCGCCGATAGCGCAACCCGGCATTCGCATCCAGCGAGCCTATGTCGAATGCCCTTTCTTGATGATTCGAGCGTTGCGACGCATTCAGGCCAGCAAAAGCGGACAAGCCTGCAGTCACCGGCGTACTCACCGACACACCGCCGGCCAGCGTCATGAAATTATCCGAACTCGCTCGGGAAGCCCGCGACAATACCAAATCCAGGTTATTGGCGATGCCAGGCACGGCAACTGAAGCCGCAGTAGTCGCACTGTTGACATTGCTGTCATGCCCCACAGTGCCTTCGAGATATGCCGAGTAACTCGTCGTCAGCCCTTGCGCCTTGTCGATAGCGCTCATATAACGATTGATGACTTTGCTGATATCCTCAGGAGGCTGCTGGTTCAATACATTCCTGAATTCGGCACGGGCAGCATCCTGCTCGCCAAGCAGGAAATAGGCGCGGGCAATTTGCGCACGGGCATTGGCATTGTCTGGCTGCAAGGCAAGCACCCGCTCCAGCGCAAACACGCCTCGCGTGACATGCCCGCTATCGATGGCGGCCACGCCAAACAACATGTCGTATTCGGGATTACCGGAATGCTCTGACTCCACCGGCTCCAGCAATCCATAGGCCGCTGCATAATCCCGCTTGCTGATTAGTTGGCTGGCTTTGTGCAGCACATCGGCATCCTGTGCGAAGGCAACACCCTCTCCCATCAATAACCAGGCTGCCCCGACAACGACAGCCTTGTACAGCATGGTTTTGCTACTGCCTATAGACGGTTGAAACACGCTGGGTTACTCGCCAACAACATCAGCCCCCGCAGGAGCGACAAACTTGAAGCTGCCATTGGCAATCGATGGATTACGCTGCAACTTGCTGAACTGAATGCTGGTGGTATGACCGAAACTGTCGTGTAGCTCCATCTTTTGCAACTCGTCGCCCTTGAAACCCAGCAATACCTTGTCGAATCCGCTCTCTTCCGCCTTGGGCACCGCCTGCGCCCACTCCAGGCCGTCGGACCGGCTGACGGCGGTCAAGGTGAAATTGCGCTCGGCATCCTGCGCACCGGCCAGCAGAGAGGCCGGGCTGGAGCCGATCGCCTTGCCCATCGTCCGCACGGTCACCTGGTTGAGGTCGGGATCGTAGAGCCAGACCTTCTCGCCGTCGCCCACGATCTGCTGCACATAGGGCTTGTCGTAATCCCACCTGAACTTGCCGGGACGCTGCAACTGCATATTGCCTGCGACTTCCTGCACCTTGTTGCCCTGCGCGTCGGTGACGACCTGGTGGAAATGCGCCTGCATGGCGCTGGTGGACTTAAAAAACGCCTTGAGCGACTCGACACCATCAGCTTGTGCTATCAATGGCATCATCATTAACAATGCTGCTACAACCCTCATTTGCTCAATCTTTCGTGCTTATTCATGGTTATTGGGCGCAATCACTTCCCGGTTGCCATTGCTCTGCATGGCAGACACCAGCCCGGCCCGCTCCATTTCCTCGATCAGGCGCGCAGCGCGGTTGTAGCCGATGCGCAACTGCCGCTGGACGGATGAAATGGACGCACGGCGCGACTTGAGCACGATGGCGACGGCCTCGTCGTAGAGCGGGTCTGCCTCGCCGCCGCTCTCGCCAAGCTCACCTGCCTCGCCGCCATCCTCGCTGCCGCCTGTGAGAATGCCCTCGATGTAATTCGGCTCGCCTTGCTGTTTGAGGTATTCCACCACGCGGTGCACTTCCTGGTCGGAAACGAAAGCGCCATGCACGCGCTGCGGGTCGCTGGTGCCGGGCGGCTGGTAGAGCATATCGCCCTGGCCCAGCAGCGCTTCCGCGCCCATCTGGTCGAGGATGGTGCGCGAGTCTATCTTGCTCGAGACCTGGAACGCCACGCGGGTCGGGATATTGGCCTTGATCAGGCCGGTGATGACGTCCACCGACGGACGCTGGGTCGCCACCACGAGGTGGATGCCGCAGGCGCGGGCCTTCTGTGCGAGACGCGCGATCGGCTCTTCCACCTTCTTGCCGACCACCATCATGAGGTCGGCCAATTCGTCGATCACCACGACGATCAAGGGCAGTTCTTCCAGCGGTTCGGGTTCGTCCGGCGTCAGGCTGAACGGGTGCGGAATCGACTTGCCTTCCTTTTCCGCATCGCGGATCTTCTGGTTGTAGCCAGCAAGGTTGCGCACGCCCAGCATGGACATCAGCTTGTAGCGCCGCTCCATTTCCGCTACGCTCCAGTTGAGCGCATTGCCCGCCTGGCGCATGTCGGTGATCACCGGGGCCAACAGATGCGGAATCGCGTCGTACACAGACAGTTCCAGCATCTTGGGGTCGATCAGGATCAGGCGCACCTTGCTGGGTTCCGCCTTGTAGACCAGGCTCAGGATCATGGCGTTGATCGCCACCGATTTGCCCGAGCCGGTGGTACCCGCGACCAGCACGTGGGGCATCTTGGCAAGGTCGGCCACTACGGGCTTGCCGGAAATATCCTTGCCCATGGCGATCGCCAATGGCGAACTCACGTCGGCATACACCTGAGAGCCGAGAATCTCGGAAAGATAGACGATCTGGCGCTTGGGGTTGGGGATTTCCAGGCCCATGTAGGTCTTGCCCGGGATGGTCTCCACCACGCGCACGCTGATGACAGACAAGGCCCGCGCCAAGTCCTTGGAGAGGTTGGCGACCTGGCTGCCCTTGACTCCTGCCGCCGGGTCGATTTCATAGCGCGTAATCACCGGGCCGGGCAACGCGGTCACCACCTTGACTTCGATGCCGAAATCCATGAGCTTGCGCTCGATCAGGCGCGAAGTGAATTCGAGGGTCTCGGCAGACTGCACTTCCACCACGCCGCTGGGTTCATCCAGCAGATGCAAGGGCGGCAGAGGAGAATCCGGCAATGCCTCGAACAACGGCGTCTGTTTCTCGCGCTGCACCCGCTCGCTTTTCGCGATCTCGAACGTAGGCGGCACCTCGATCTGTACAGGCAGGCGGTCCTCGGTGCGCTTGCGCTCATTGCCCACGAACTCGTTGCGCTGCTGCTCGGCGGCCTTGCCCACTTTCCTGTCCTGGTAATCCTGCCAGCGCTCGATAACGTAGTGATAGCTGAACTCCAGTCCGGCGCCGAATTTTTCCGCAATCGCGATCCACGACCAGCCAGTGAACAGGCTGAAGCCCACCGCAAGCAGCAACAGCAGCACCAGTGTTGAACCCGCGAAGCCCAGTATCGCCTGCAGGCCGGCATCCACCAGTGAACCCAGCATACCGCCGGCGGCCAGCGGCAACTCCACCGTCATGGCGTAAAAATGCCCTGCCTCCAATGCAGCCGAGGACAGCAGCAACATGGCGAACCCAGCCAGGTTGAGCCAGATCAATGGCTTGCGCTCGGCATCGACGACTTCGAGGCGCAGGTATACCAGCCACATGGCGTAAAACGCCAGCACCACCCACCACCAGGCGGAAAAGCCAAACAGGTACAGCAGGATATCGGACAGCCAGGCGCCCAGCGCCCCGCCTGCGTTCTGCGTCACGTCGCCGTCGCTGGTACTGTGCGACCATGAAGGGTCGGTGCTGCGGTAAGTGAATAAGATTAAGGCGAGATAAAGGCCGACGACGACCAACACAAGCCACCAGGCTTCCTTGACGATGCCAGGGGTGGCTTCAGGTTCGGCTTGACGACGGCTATTGAGCGGCGTGCTTTTTTTCTGGAAAAACAAGATGATTCAGTACCCGGCACAAAATTAAGCTGTCCCGATTATATCAGCATCAACCCTGTTTCGCTCCGGCATGCTGCTCAGCAGCATGAAGCGGCAAATACATGATGGCCGGAGCGCGCCCCAGCCATTTCCACTCGTGCTATCGAACCGCTTCAGACACAATCGCAAAACGCATCGATGTTCCTGACCAGCGCGCCTTGATTGCCTGCGCGGCTGATACGGTCGAATGCCGCTTCTTTTTCTGCGACATTTTCTGCGGGAACATATTGAGCGTGGTTGAAACGCGGAACAACTTGCTCAGGATGCAGAACGTCGTCCGCATGTCCTGGAGGGTGACGAACTTCTAGTACCAACATATGCTGCTTCCTTTTCCTTTTGGGAGGTGAATCGACTCGACAGGAATTGTGTTCCCGTCACGCAGTTGGATGACATCCTTGTCAGATAGTTCCTACTTCGCCGTTTTACCCATGCTCATATCACCTGCCGGCTCTTTTGATGGGGCCGCGGCAATTAACCCAGGCTATCATTCCTATAAACATAATCAATTTGCACTCCCCTGTAGCGACGCCTAAACTAGCGAAACTAAGCATTGCCATAATGGTCTGGTAACAAGCAGGCTTAAGCTCATCCGCAAAGATTCCGCATGCATTGATTGCGGATGGTACTTCACCTCAAATAAAGGAGAATAAGATGGTAGATATTGGCATCAGTGAAAAAGACCGCAAGAAAATCGCTGAAGGGCTTGCGCGTTTCCTTGCAGATACTTACACGCTGTACCTCAAGACCCATTACTTCCACTGGAACGTGACCGGCCCGCAATTCCGCACCTTGCACCTGATGTTCGAGGAACAATACAACGAGCTATGGACCGCAGTCGACCAGATTGCAGAGCGCATCCGCTCCCTGGACTTCCCCGCTCCCGGCACTTACAAGGAATTCAGCAAGCTCACCTCCATCGAGGAGACCGACGGCGTCCCGCATGCCCAGGACATGATCAAGGCGTTGGTCGCCGGCCACGAGGCCGTGGTGCGCACTGCGCGCTCGGTATTCCCGACCGCGGAAAAGGCGGCTGACGAAGCGACGGCCGACCTGCTGACGCAGCGCCTGCAAATCCATGAAAAAACCGCATGGATGTTGCGCAGCCTGCTGGAAAAACCCTAATATTCCGACCTTTCGAACATCGCACCTTTAGAAATATTGCATTAGGAGTACTCACTGTATGGCAACAAAACATGCTCGCTTGCTGATCCTGGGTTCCGGCCCGGCAGGCTATTCTGCCGCCGTGTATGCGGCACGTGCCAACTTGAAGCCCGTGCTGATTACCGGCATCGCCCAGGGCGGCCAGCTCATGACCACCACCGAGGTGGACAACTGGCCAGCCGACGCCGACGGCGTACAGGGCCCGGAGTTGATGGCACGCTTCCAGAAGCATGCGGAGCGCTTCAACACGGAGATGATCTTCGATCATATCCACACCGCCCATCTCGCCGAGAAGCCGATCCGGCTGGTCGGCGATTCCGGTGAATACACCTGCGATGCATTGATCATTGCGACCGGCGCTTCCGCCAAGTACCTTGGCCTGCCTTCGGAAGAAGCTTTCGCCGGCAAGGGCGTGTCCGCCTGCGCCACCTGCGACGGCTTCTTCTACCGCAACCAGGAAGTCGCCGTGATCGGCGGCGGCAACACCGCAGTGGAAGAAGCGCTTTATCTTGCCAACATTGCCAGCAAGGTCACCCTGGTGCACAGGCGCGACAAGTTCAAGGCCGAGGCCATCCTGGTGGACAAGCTCATGGAGCGCGTCAAGGAAGGCCGTATTGTGCTGGAAACCTTCCAGACCCTTGATGAAGTATTGGGCGACGACTCCGGCGTCACCGGCGTCCGCCTCAAGGACGTCAACAGCGGCTCGACCAAGGAGATCGCGCTCAAGGGCGTGTTCATCGCGATCGGCCACAAGCCGAACACCGACATCTTCGAGGGCCAGTTGGACATGGAGGGCGGCTATATCGTCACCAAGGCCGGACGCGAAGGCAACTTCACTGCCACCAGCGTGCCCGGCGTATTCGCTGCCGGCGATGTGCAGGACCACATCTACCGCCAGGCGGTGACCAGCGCCGGTACAGGCTGCATGGCGGCGCTCGATGCCGAGCGCTACCTGGACCAATTGTCCTAAACCACACTCCCGCAGGGCCTCCCTGCGGGCCTCTTTTTCGGTTGGCAGCAGATGGCAGAACAAGACGACAAGGACGATGAAAGCAGGCTGTTCCTTGATGCAGTCAAGGATGTGCGCCCGCTCAAGCCATCCCGGCTATACCATCAGCCGCCTTCTCCCAAGCCCATTCCGCGCCAGTTCCTGCGCGACGAGCGCCAGGCCCTGGCCGATTCCTTGAGCGACGGCTACATTCCCGCCCACGAGCTCGAAAGCGGCGAAGAGCTGCTCTACCTGCGCGATGGGCATTCCCCCGACATCCTGAGCAAGCTGCGCCGCGGCCATTGGGTGGTGCAGGCCGCGATAGACTTGCATGGCATGGTCAGCGACGAAGCGCGCGTCTATGTTGCCGAATTCCTTGCCCACTGCAGGAAGCGCGGCATCCGCTGCGTGCGCATCATCCATGGCAAGGGCCTGAGCTCGCGCAACCGCGAGCCCGTGCTCAAGCACAAATTACGCAACTGGCTGATGCAGAAGGATGAAGTCATCGCCTATGCCCAGGCTCGGCAGCAGGATGGCGGCAGCGGCGCCGTCATCGTCCTGCTCAAGGCATAAGCATATATCCGTTATACCGGCTCAATCCGAGCCTGCTAGATCACACGAAATGACGAAGGGCTCCGGGGGCATCCATGCAAATCGCCCGGCATTGCAACATGCGGAAAACCCCAGTTCAGAGCTGTTTTGTGAAAGCAACCGGAGCCCCCGCAGCGCTTTAAATCTGGTAGCGCTGGATCAGGCATACCGCCTGTGCCGCAATACCCTCGCCGCGCCCGGTGAAACCCAGCCTTTCGCTGGTGGTGGCCTTCACGTTGACGCAGTCCGCCGGGATACCGCAGTCCTCCGCGATATGCTGTACCATTTGCGCGATGTGGGGCGCCATTTTGGGCGCTTCCGCGATAATCGTCGCATCAATGTTCACGACGTTGTAATGCCTGGCCTTGAGCAAGGCTACGACATGGCGCAACAAGGCCCGGGAATTTGCTCCCTTGAAGCGCTCATCGGTATCGGGGAAATGCTTGCCGATATCGCCCAATGCCGCAGCCCCCAGCAAGGCGTCGCTGACGGCGTGCAGCAGCACATCGGCATCCGAGTGCCCTTTCAAGCCCTTCTCAAACGGGATGTCCACCCCGCCGATGATGCAAGGCCGCCCTTCCACCAATTGATGCACGTCAAATCCGTTTCCTACTCTGATCATGATGTTGTCTGCTCCCTGGCATCTGCAAGCAGAATCGCTTCTGCCAATTGTAAATCCTGCGGATAGGTAATCTTGAGGTTTCTCAGCTCGCCGGGCACCAGCTTGGGACTGTAGCCGAGCGCTTCCACCGCCTGCGCTTCGTCCGTCGGGGCTCCGCCGGCCTGGCGCAACGCCTTTTTCAACAAGGCGTAACGGAACATCTGCGGCGTCTGCGCCTGCCACAGGCCGTCCCTCGGCTCCGTATTGGCGACGCGCTGCCCGGCATCGGCTCGCTTGAGCGTATCGGCCAGCGGGATCGCGAGCAGGCCGCCCACCGCGTCGTCCTGCAAACTGTCCAGCAACCGGTCCAGCATTGCCATGCTCAAACCAGGCCGCGCCGCATCATGCACCAATATCCAGTCGTCATCCGCCGCTTGTGGCGCAATCGCTTCCAGCCCATTCAATACCGTGGCTGCGCGCGTTGCGCCGCCCAGCGCATGGACCGATACCTTTGCGTCAAGGCCGGCGGCGCTATATTCGCGCCACAAATGGTCATCCGGCGCGATCACGACATGAACGGCGCTGATGCGGGAAGCAGCGGAGAAAAGGGACAAGGCATGATGGATGAGCAGCTTGCCGTTCAACGGCAAGTATTGCTTGGGCAATTCGGATCCCATGCGGCTGCCTGTGCCGGCTGCCGGGATCAGGACATGAAATTTCGACATGGGCGGCATTCTAGCATGGGCCGGCACCAGCTCAGCCCTGGCTCGGAGAAGCTGACAAGCGCGTTAATGCGTTGCCCTGCCGCAGGCAGTACAAAAATTACGACACGGTCGGGCAATTGTAAGAGGGGTTTGGTCATTCCTACTTGCACGGCACAGGTTCCGGGCGCAGCAACAGCCAGACCGCCACGGTCGCCATGGTGACGGTCACGCCCCATTTGGCCCATAATGGCGCTGGCGAGAACCATAACCCGGTTGCGCTGCACGACATCATGAATACCGCAAGATATTTCGCCTTGCGCGACACTGCGCCGCGCTCGCGCCAGTCGCGGATGTGATGGCCATACTTGGGGTGATTGAGCAGGTAATGCTCCAGTTGCGGCCAGCCATGCCCGCCTGCCCATGCCGCCAACAGCACGAACGGCACCGTGGGCATAATCGGCAGGAACGCCCCGATCACGCCGAGAATCAGCGCAATCACGGCTAGTAAGCGCCACAACAATATCTTAGTCTGCCTGAGCATCAATACGTCTCGTCACTATGAGCTTCGCAAGATACCATGTTCACGGCCCAATCGCCCAGACAGAGCCCTGAATCGGGCGGCTGGCACTATTTCCCCAGCAAGTTGTTACCGCTATTCATCCTGCCCTGTAGCCAGGTTGGGCGTAGCCGCGATCTTGTGGATGGAAAGGTCGGCGCCGTCATACTCCTGCTCGGCATCCAGCCGCAGTCCGACCAGCAATTTCAATATGCCGTAGACTGCAAAACCGCCGCTCAATGCAATCACCAGGCCCAAGGCAGTGCCCAGCAGTTGCGACGTCAGGCTGACGCCGCCCATGCCGCCCAGCGCAGTCGCGCCAAAGATGCCGGCAGCCACGCCGCCCCAGGCGCCGCAAATGCCATGCAAGGGCCAGACACCGAGTACGTCGTCAATCCTCCAACGGTTCTGGGTCAAGGTAAAAGTCCAAACGAACACCGCGCCTGCCACCAGCCCAATCACCAGCGCGCCCAGCGGGTTGACCACATCCGAGCCCGCGCAAATCGCCACCAAACCAGCCAAGGGGCCGTTATGCACGAAGCCGGGATCGTTCTTGCCGGCAAGCAATGCCGCGAGCGTGCCGCCAACCATGGCCATCAATGAATTGAGGGCCACCAGGCCGGTCACTGCATCCACGGTCTGGGCGGACATGACGTTGAAGCCGAACCAGCCGACCGTGAGTATCCACGCCCCCAGCGCCAGGAAGGGAATGCTGGATGGCGGGAAGGCATGCAGCCTGCCGTCCTTGCTGTAGCGTCCGATACGCGGGCCGAGGAGCAATACGGCCGCCAGCGCGATCCACCCGCCCATCGCATGCACGACGACAGACCCGGCAAAATCGTGGTAGGGAGCGCCGAAAGCCGCTTCCAGCCAGCCCTGGAAGCCGAAATGGCCGTTCCAGGCGATTCCTTCAAAAAAGGGATATACCACGCCGACGATGACAAAAGTCGCGGCCATCTGCGGGTTGAATTTGGCCCGCTCGGCAATGCCGCCGGAAATGATGGCAGGGATGGCGGCGGCAAACGTCAGCAGGAAAAAGAATTTCACCAGCTCATACCCATGGTGCACAGAAAGCGACTCCGCCCCTTGCAGGAAGCCCACGCCATAGGCAACGCCATACCCGATGAAAAAATAGGCAATGGTGGATACCGAGAAATCCACCATGATCTTGACCAGGGCGTTGACCTGGTTCTTGCGGCGCACGGTGCCCACTTCGAGGAAGGCAAACCCTGCATGCATGGCAAGCACCATAATGGCGCCCAGCAATATGAAAAATACGTCGTTTCCCGACTGTGTTGAGTCCATGTCATCTCCTCCGTTTATTTTATAGCTGGGAATACATAGCAAAAACTACGCCACCCACCATAACTTTGTTTTTAAATAGTTTTATAAATCTATTGAAATAAGGACGCACCAAATATGAACCATAAATTGTGCATTGCACCAATACAGTGCAACTCCATGGAAGACTTGACTACGGAGCTTTGACACTTGCAGAGAAATTCTGCACCATGGATCGATCTCATCAGGGAATACGCCATGTTTGAATCCGCTGAGCTCGGCCACAGTCTCGACGACGACCTCTACAAAAAGGAAGTGCCCGCCTTGCGCGAGGCGCTGCTAGACCTGCAGTTCGACCTGGCGGAATCCAAGGCCTTCCCCGTCCTGATCTTGATCGGCGGCGTGGATGGAGCGGGCAAGGGGGAAACCGCCAACTTGCTCAACGAGTGGATGGACCCGCGCCTGATCCATACTTGCGCTTTTGGCCCAGCCACGGAAGACGAGGCGGAGCGCCCCCGCATGTGGCGCTTTTGGCGCGAACTGCCGCCCAAGGGCAAGATCGGTATTTTCTTCGGGTCATGGTATACCGCGCCCATCCTGGAAAACATGTCGAGCGGAAAATTACGCAAGAAGCTCGACAGCCGCCTCAACGATATTGTGCGCTTCGAACGCATGCTCACGGATGAAGGGGCGCTCGTCATCAAGCTCTGGTTCCATCTCTCGAAAAAACAACAGAAAAACCGCATTGCCGAGCTGGAAGCCAATCCAAAGACGCGCTGGCGCGTCACGGAGCAGGACAAGCAGCATCTCAAGCACTATGACGAATTCCGCACGCTCACCGGCCATATCCTGCGCGAGACCAGCACCGCCAACGCGCCCTGGCTGGTCATCGAAGGCTTCGACCCCAATTACCGCAGCCTGACCACGGGCAAATACCTGCTGGAGACCATACGCAACCGCCTGGACAGCAAGGCGCCCCCTCCCCGCAAGGCGGCAGCGCCCGCGCTCGCATTGACGGCGGCGGACAGCCTCAATGTGCTGAACACATTGGACCTGAAAAAATCCCTGGACAAGGACGATTACGAAGAACGCTTGGAGGAATATCAGGGCAAGCTCAACCTGCTCACCCGCCATGAAAAATTCCAGCAGATTTCGGTGATCATCGCTTTCGAGGGCGTCGACGCTGCCGGCAAGGGCGGCGCCATCCGCCGCGTCACCCAGGCCATGGATGCCCGCACCTATAGCATCGTCCCGATCTCGGCGCCTTCTGACGAGGAAAGCGCCCAGCCTTACCTGTGGCGCTTCTGGCGCCAGTTGCCCAGACGCGGGCGCGTCACGATCTTCGACCGCACCTGGTACGGCCGTGTTTTAGTGGAACGGGTGGAAGGATTTTGCAGCACGCAGGACTGGATGCGCGCCTATGCCGAGATCAACGACTTCGAGGAACAATTGGTCAGCCACGACATCGTGCTCGTTAAATTCTGGCTGCATATCGACCAGGAAGAACAGTTGGCGCGCTTCAAGGCCAGGGAGGACACTGCATTCAAGCGCTACAAGATCACGGATGAAGACTGGCGCAACCGCGAGAAATGGGACGATTACCAGCGCGCCGTCTGCGACATGATAGACCGCACCAGCACGGAGCAGGCGCCTTGGACCCTGGTCGAATCCAACGACAAGAAATATGCCCGCATCAAGATACTCAAGACCATTTGCGAACAGCTGGAGCGCAAGCTCGACGCATTGAAATAAGCAGCGCGGCGTATGGGCGTATGCGAAAACCCGGTCGCCGGAAAAGCATTGGGAACAGCTACGCGGCCCTCTCAGGCGATATTGTCCGCGCGCTCGATCTGGATGTGGCTGACCGCGTCCGGGTCGCCGATCCAGAAATAATAGAACTCGCGCACCACGGCGAGAAACAACCGCTGGGTGGGCTTCATGGTGAAAATGCCGACCGTGGCGTTCACCGCCTGGCGATACACCTTGTGGTCGCGTTCAGGCGCATCCCGCAGCTTGAGCAATAAGAGCTTGACCAGCCGCATCCGGGTATCGACCAACGCCTGGTCCGCCCCCTCCTGGCGCAATGCATAGCTATAGGCCTTGAGCGGCCAGGTGTCGGCCACGCCGAACTTCTCGCTGTCCAGGCGCTGCCATAACGTCTTGAGATCCTGCTCGACAGGCTGCCACTTGGCCGGGTTGAGCTCGAACTCCTGACCGGCATTCAAGGCGGCGATGGCCTTGATGTCGTGGTTCCAGAAATGGTAGTACTCGCGCACCACGGAAAGGAAGAACGGCCATTGCTCGCGCTCTACTTCGGTCAGCAGGTGTTCGACGGCCTCCCGGTAGATCAGGCCGTCCGCCGGTTGCCCCGCAATGGCGGGCAACAGCGCTAGAAGCCAGTGCTCCCGCTGTCTCAGCCCCTCATTGTCGACTCCCTTGTTCTTGAGCAGCTTGAGATAGGCATTCATGGCCTCGCGTTCGCGGATATCGTTCATGGACTTGGTACAACTCGCTTGCAGTCAATTCAGAAAACAGTTTCCAATAGAAACGCCATGGCAGTGTAAGCATATTAGCGGCATCCGCCAAATTAAATTTAGGCTATTGAGCGTAGGAATCCATGACCCCATATAAAACCTAAGCGCGCTTCGTTTCCCGAGCGCGGCTGGCCCAGCTTCGGAATGCGGACAAGGCAGCCGGGGCCGGACATAATGACAGCGGCGTTCAACCTCATTTAATATGGCGTCTGCCCATCGGCTATTGACGGCCCTTTTAACCCGCATCCCGGATTGGATTTGGCATGAATCAGGAACAGGCTCTGGCCTATATGCACACGCTGCTGCGCTCCATGCTGGAGAAGAAGGCATCCGACTTGTTCATCTCCGCGGACTTTCCGCCCGCGATGAAGATAGACGGCAAGATGACGCCGGTCACCCAGCAGAAACTGAGCGGCGAGCACACCAAGGCCTTCGCCTACGCGCTCATGAGCGAAAAGCAGCGGTTGGAGTTCGAGCAGAGCAAGGAATGCAATTTCGCCATCTGGCCCAAGGAGATCGGCCGCTTCCGCGTCAATGTCTTCATCCAGCAGGAAAAGGTCGGCATGGTGCTGCGCACCATCACCACGCAGATTCCGCGCTTCGACGACCTCGGCCTTCCGCCCGTGCTCAAGGAAGTCATCTCGGCCAAGCGCGGCCTGGTGATCCTCGTCGGCGGCACCGGTTCCGGCAAGTCCACCACACTCGCGGCATTGATCGACTACCGCAACGAAAACAGCCACGGGCATATCATTACCGTGGAAGATCCGGTGGAATACGTGCATGCGAGCAAGAACTGCCTGATCACGCACCGCGAGGTCGGGCGCGACACCAACGATTGGTTCAGCGCGCTTAAGAACACCTTGCGGCAGGCGCCTGACGTGATCCTCATCGGCGAAATCCGCGACCGCGAAACCATGGAGTTCGCCCTCGCCTTTGCCGAGACCGGCCACCTGTGCATGGCAACCCTGCACGCCAACAGCGCCAACCAGGCCATAGACCGCATCATCAACTTCTTCCCGGAAGAACGCCATGCGCAGCTGCACATGGACCTGTCGCTCAACCTGCGCGGATTCATCTCGCAGCGCCTGGTGCCGAAGAAAGGCGGCGGACGCTGCGCCGCGATTGAGATCCTGCTCAATTCGCCCTTGGTCGCCGATCTCATCCTCAAGGGCGAAACCAATATGATCAAGGACGCGATGGCGAAATCGGTCGAGCTGGGCATGCAGACCTTCGACCAGGCCCTGTTTGCACTATGCGAGGAAGGCCGCATCACGGAAGAGGACGCACTGCGCAACGCCGATTCCTACAACGAGCTGCGACTGCGCTTCAAGCTGCACGGCAAGCATGCCGCCGCGGAGGACAACAGCGCGCGCATCGACACACTCTCGCTGCATGAAGACGAACCCGAAGAAGAACCCGACCTACTGAAGCCATAATGGAACTCTATTTGCTCATCATTGCCGTCATCGGCGCCTGGTACTGGATAGACAGCATCGCCAGCCGCGAACAAGCCATTGCCTGCGGACGGGAACTGGCGGAACGCTGGAACCTGCAACTGCTGGACGAAACCGTTTCCTGCAGCAAGGTCTGGTTCGGCCGCAACAGCCGCGGACGCATGCAATTGCGGCGCACCTATCACTTCGAGGTCAGTGCGCGCGGCAGCGACCGCCTTTCCTGCGAGCTGGTCATGCTGGGCCGCCACCTGCAAAGCTGGCACATCCCGCCCTACCTGCAACCTGTGCCGTCCAATCCCCTTTACTAGGGCCCGCTGCGGTGGCACAGACTCCCAAGGCCAGGGGCCGCTTCGCCCCCTCTCCCACCGGGCCGCTGCATATTGGCTCCCTGATTGCCGCAGTTGCAAGCTACCTGGACGCGCGCAGCAAGCAAGGCGAGTGGCTGGTGCGCATCGAGGACCTGGACCTGCCCAGGCAAATGCCCGGCGGCGCCGGCTTGATCCTGCGCACATTGGAGGAATACGGCTTTGAATGGGATGGCGAGGTGGTGTACCAAAGCCAGCGCGATGCGTATTACCAGGATGCCTTGCAGCAGCTGGCCTCACGCGGCCTGCTCTATCCGTGCGGCTGCTCGCGCAAGGAGATTGCAGATTCCGCCGTACATGGCACTGACGGCCTGGTGTATCCGGGCACCTGCCGCCACGGCTTGGCTCCCGGCAAAAGCGCCCGCGCATGGCGCATCAAGGCGGACGACCGCCCCATCAGCTTCCATGATGCGGTGCAGGGGAAAATCAGCCAGGTGCTGTCGCGCGATATCGGGGATTTCGTCCTCAAGCGTGCCGACGGCCTATTTGCCTACCAGCTCGCGGTAGTCGTGGACGACGAGATGCAAGGCATCACGCATGTCGTGCGTGGCGCCGACCTATTGGACTCCACGCCGAGGCAGATTTTCCTGCAGTGGGCGCTGGGTTACGCCACCCCTTCCTACCTGCACGTGCCTGTCGCAGCCAACGCCGCAGGGGAAAAGCTCAGCAAGCAGACGCTGGCACAGGCGCTGGACAGCCGCGACAAGACCGGAGACCTCTGGCAGGCCTTGGCATTTCTCGGGCAACAGCCGCCTGAGGCGCTACGCCGGGATACCCATGCCGCGTTATGGCAATGGACCTGGCAGCACTGGCAGCCGGACAATATCCCGCGCCAGCGCGCCGTCAAGGTTTAGGCAGGTCTGTAGCGCCTAATGCCGCTTCCAATCGGTTGCGGCCGGCGGCCTTGGCACGGTAGAGCGCCTTGTCGGCCAGCCTGAGCAACTCCTCCCCGGTGTGCGCATGGTCCGGGAAGAAGGCCAGCCCGAACGAGGCGGAGACCTGCCCGAGCGAGCGTCCGAAATGCTGTAGCTGCAGGGCAAAAATCACCTGGCGCAAATGCTCCGTGCGCTCCATGACGATCGCGGCATTAGTTTCCGGGAAGATCAGCACAAACTCCTCGCCGCCGAAGCGGCAGACAATATCGCTGGATCGCGAGTTCGACACCAGCAGCGCGCCGATCTCCCGCAGCAGGAAATCGCCCGCATCATGGCCGAAGTTATCGTTGAAGGTCTTGAAATGGTCCAGATCGAGGATCACCACCCCCAGGGGACGCTGCTTGCGTTGGGCGATCGCGAGCTCGCGCTGCAGCGATTCCTCCATATACCTGCGGTTGAACAGGCCGGTGAGCGGGTCGCGCACCGACAGGTTGCGCAACGTCTCCTGCATTTTCATGCTTGCCATCGCCAGGGCGACCTGGCTGGCAAGAGTAACAGCCAGCTTGCGCTGCACCTCTTCCAATGGCTCTCCCTGATGTTTCTCCAGGTGCAATACGCCAAGCACGTTCCCTTGCGCCACAACCGGGATGCACAAGCTATAAACGCCCTCGGCATCCTGCTGGTGGCGGCATGGCAATGAATCATGCTGCCCGCCGGCGGCATGGGGTTCGCCGCGGCGCAGTGCCCAGCAATCGTCCGGCTGGAAAATGGGGGCGCTTTTCAGGGTGCCGCCCCAGCTCGCCTTTTCCTCGACCTGGTTGCGTGATTCGCGGTACAGGTAGATGGCGCCGGCATCGACATTGAGCAATTGCACGGCGAATTGGCGGATGACGTCCAGGGACTCATCAATGCTGGTACAGGCCTGCAACAGGCTGCTCAGCTCCCCCATCAGCGACAGGTTGTGCACCGTCAGCTGGTTCTGGATCTGACTCTTGAGCAAGCCGGCCTCCACCTTGCGGCGCTGGCGGAGCTCCCGGTACATATTGGTCAGCACGAATCCAAGCAGGGCCAGGAAACTCACGCCCATGAACAGCAGCACCATGTCAAGGTTCAACTGCTTGCTGGCGCTGTTGGAGAGGCGGCTTTTCAGCAAGGCATCCTCATGGGCGTGCATTTCCCCCAGTGCCACGCGTGCACGCTCGAACAACGGGATCGCCTTGTCGCTGTATTCGACATAAGGAATATTTTGCGCATCGAGGTCTGCAATATTGCCGGCGGTCTCCTCCAACAGGAGGCCAAGCGCCTCCTGGAGTTGGGATAAGCGCTCCTGCTGGTAGGGGTTGTCAGCCGTCATGCCTTGCAGCACGTCAAGCTTCGCAGGCACGTTATGGCGTACTTGGCTGATCTGCATCAAATGCTCGGCATGGCGGCGGATGAAGTAGCCCTTGCGGCCGATTTCCAGCGTGTCCAGCTCGCCCCGTACGTCATGTAGGGCCTGCAGCACGTTATAGGTATGCTTGAGCCACGCACGCGAATTGATCAGCTCGTCGTTGGCCTTGACCGAGAGCCAGGCGAACAGCGGCACAATCACGATGATCAGGACAACGGCTAGCTGGCGCATATTGAAGAATCGAATGATTTTTTTCACTAGGTTCTGCTGCTTATTTTTCTTATTGCCAAATTATATAGATAAATCATAATTTTAAAACCGGACTACTTCCCTACGCTGCATCCGGCCCTGATTCCGGCCCCTCGCGGTGGTATCATTGTCGCTCATCAGCAACTTCCATCACGCCTTGGGATTCCATGCAAATCAGTGACCAACTGCACCGCTTCCTGTTTGAAAGTACTTCCGTGCGCGGCAATATCGTCCACCTGGACGAAAGTTTCAGCCAGGCATTGCAACACCATGACTTTCCTTCTGTCTTGAGCCAGGCGCTGGGCGAGCTCATGGCTGCGAGCGTCTTGCTGGCCGCCACGCTCAAGCTGCAAGGCGGCGCATTGGTGCTGCAGGTGCAGGGCAAAGGGCCCTTGAAGCTGTTGGTGGTGGAATGCACTTCGGACCTCGGCATACGCGCCACGGCAAAATGGTCGGAAGAGCTCGGCGGGATGAGTTTCAGCGAGATGGTCAGCGACGGTCATTTCGTCATCACGCTGGATCCGCGCGACGGCGGCCAGGCTTACCAGGGCATTGTGCCGGTCGAGGGCGCCAGCATCGCCGAAATACTGCAGAACTACATGCAGCGCTCGGAGCAGATCGATACCCGCATGTGGCTCGCCTGCAACGGCAAGAGCGCAGCAGGCATGCTGGTGCAGAAACTGCCCGACCAGCCCGATAATGCCGACCCCGACGCCTGGAACCGCATCACCATGCTGGCGGATACGGTGCAGGACGAAGAACTGCTCGACCTCGCCGCGGTGTCATTGATCAAGCGCCTGTTCAACGAAGAAGACGTGCGCCTGTTCAAGGAACAAGCCATCAAGTTCCATTGCAGCTGTTCTCGCGAGAGCGTGGGCAACATGCTGCGCATGCTGGGGGAAGAGGAAGTCGCCGACATCCTGGCCGAGCAACACACCATTGATATCAATTGCGACTTCTGCAACGCGGAATATCATTTCGACCAGGTGGATGCCGAGCAACTATTCACTGCGGAAATCGTCCTGCCCGGCAACAACGTCCGCCACTAGCCGGACTATCCTAACTATGCGCCGCCTTCTGGCGGCTGCGCTCAAACAGGCATACCGCAGTTGCCGCCGCTGCGTTCAGCGACTCCACCTGCCCGGCCATGGGAATGCTCACCTGGCGGCTGGCGGCGGCAATCAGCGCCTCGCTCAAGCCGGCCCCCTCATTGCCGATCACGAACGCCGTCGGCTGTTGCAAATCCATGCCGTAGAGCGGCTCCCCCACCAGCGTAGTCGCCAGCGTCTGCCCGGCAAATGCCTGCGCCGCCTGCGCCAGATCGGCGCGCTCGACAATCGGCAATACGAATTGCGCCCCTTGCCCGCCGCGCAAGGCCTTGGGCGACCAGGCATCCGTGCAGCCCAGTGACAAATAGACCCCCTCGACCCCGGCCGCGGCTGCAGAACGCAGCATGCTGCCCAAGTTGCCCGGGTCCTGGATATCTTCAAGCATCAGGAGGAAATCCGGTTGCTCGGGCACCGGCAATTGCGGAATATCCACCAGCGCAAGAATCCCGGTCGGCGTCGCTACAGGCGACAGCTCGGTGAACATCAAGGTCGTGAACATCACCGTCGGCACATCGGAAAGCTCCTGCAACAGGCCGACCACCTCATTGGTGGATTCGCCCTCGGCAATCACCAGCAGTTTCGGCATGCCGAAACGCTCGATATAGGCCGTGAGCAAATGCGCCCCGTCCAGCAAGGTTTCATTGTTCTTGCGCCGCTCCCGCGCATTGTCTGCCAGTTTCTTCAATTGCTTGAACAGGCTGTTATCGCGGGAAGTGATATGTTTAAATGTCATGAAAAATCGCACGGGACTTGAGATGCAGAGCATTTTACCCGAACAGCAAGTTAAAGCCCGTGCAAAAACGCCAGCGTAACCCGGAGGAGAAACCCGATGAACGACAAACAGCTAGTCGCCATCCAGGCGGCAAGCCATGTTCAAGATGGCATGGTAGTGGGCCTGGGCACCGGCTCCACAGCCAATTACTTTATCGAGGAGCTCGCGCGCCGCCACCGCGAGGAAGGCCTGCGTATCACCGCAGCCGCCAGCTCGGTAGCCAGCACCATCCATGCACAGCAGCAAGGCTTGCCCTTGGTAGCGCTGGAACACCTCAATAAACTTGACCTCTACGTGGACGGCGCCGATGAAGTCACCACCAACCTTGCCCTGCTCAAGGGGCGCGGCTACGACCTCGTGCGAGAAAAACTGCTGGCCCGCGCCAGCGAGCGCTTCATCGTGCTGGTCGACAAAAGCAAGCTGGTGGGCCACCTGGGCGATAAATTCCCCATCCCGGTCGAAGTCATCCCGTTTGCCTGGCAACTGGTCCAGGCCTCATTGCAACAACTCGGCGTCGCAAGCACCCTGCGGCAGAATGCCGCCAAGGACGGCTGGGCCATCACCTCACACGGTAGCCTGGTGCTGGAGCTTGCGCTGCCCAAAACCTTCAAGAGCGATGAGCTCAACCAGCTGCTTAACGACGTCCCGGGCATTGTCGAACATGGCGTGTTTGAGGAGCTTGCCGATGCCGTATTCGTGGCCGACAACGGCCAGGTGGAAGAAATCTGGAAGAGGCCTGGAAATATTTAAATGAGAACCGAATTCATCCTTGAAGCCATCGCCGCGGTCAATGATGCCGTGCTCAACAGCGAGGCCGAGCTGGAGTCGCTTGACCGCGAGATCGGCGACGGCGACCATTTCATCAACCTCAAGCGTGGCTGCGCCGCCCTGCTCGCCATGCGTGACGAGCTCGCGCCGCTAGCGCCTGCCGACGCGTTGCAACGCATCGGCATGAAATTGCTTTCCACCATAGGCGGCGCCTCCGGCCCGCTGATCGCGACCTTCTTCATGACCATGGCCAAGGTGGAAAAAGCCGGCGACATCAGCAGCCTGGCCGAAATCGCCGCCGCCTTCCATGCCAGTGTCGAGGCCGTCAAGCAGCGCGGCAAGGCCGATGCAGGCGAGAAAACCATGCTGGATACCCTGATCCCGGTAGCGGAGACTTTCAGCCGCCTCACAGCAGCGAACGCTGGCCCGGTCCAGGTATTCGACGCCCTCCAGCAGGCCGCAGAACAAGGCATGCTATCCACCAGGGACATGATCGCCACCAAGGGCCGCGCCGCCTTCCTCGGCGAACGCGCAATCGGCCATATCGATCCCGGCGCGCGCAGCAGCCAGATCATCATTCACACCATTACCGAACTGGCAAAACAGCACCAGGCCGCCTGAAGCCGGCGCAAAGGAGGAGAGAAAAACATGAAAAAATTCATCAACAACGTCGACGACATCCTCACCGAAAGCCTGAGCGGCTTTGCCGCGGCGCATGCGGACATCATCAGCCTCAACCTGGCACCGCACTTCCTTACCCGCAGGGAAAAAGCAGAAAACAAGGTCGCCATCATCTCCGGCGGCGGCTCGGGCCATGAGCCGCTGCACAGCGGCTATATCGGTTACGGCATGCTGGATGCCGCCTGCCCCGGCCATGTGTTCACCTCCCCTTCCCCCGACCAGATGCTGGCAGCGGCCGAAGCCGTGCATGCCGGCAAGGGCGTACTGTTCATTGTCAAGAATTACGCCGGCGACGTGATGAACTTCGAGATGGCGGCCGAGATGCTGCCGTTCGAGAACGCCACCGTGCTCACCAGTGACGACGTCGCGGTGGAAAACTCCACCTACACCACCGGCCGCCGCGGCGTGGCTGGCACCGTGATCGTCGAGAAGGTCGTGGGCAGCCTAGCCGAGACCGGGGCCGACCTCGCCGCCTGCAAGGCGCTCGGCGACAAGGTCAACCGCCGCACCGCCTCCATGGGCGTCGCCCTCACCAGCTGTACGGTGCCCGCAGCGGGCCGGCCGACCTTCGATATTGGCGAAACCGAACTGGAAATGGGCGTCGGCATCCATGGTGAACCGGGGCGCAAACGCGAACCAATGAGAAACGCCGATGCCATCGTCGCAGACCTGGTCGCTGCCATTCTGGAAGACCTCAAGCCGACACCGGACAGCGAAATATTACTCATGGTCAACGGCTTCGCGGCCACTCCGCTCATGGAGCTGTATCTGCTCTACCACAGCGCAGCCAAGCTGCTGCAAGCGCACGGCCTGGTCATCAGCCGTTCATTGGTAGGCAACTACACCACTGCCCTCGATATGGCGGGCGCTTCCATCACCGTGACCCTGCTTGACGATGAAATCAGGCAGCATTGGGATAGCCCGGTGCACACTGCCGCGTTGCGCTGGCAGTGCTGAAGCGTTGGATGAAAAAAACCATTGCCAAATCCAGCTTTTCCGCAAGTTGACGGCCACTGATACCGTTGGGTTCAAGATAAATTATAGAGATAAACTCATCTGAATGAAGAAGGTTGAGCTATTCGGATTCCATCTGGCGCAATGCCCGTTGGTTATTGCGCCCTACGTGAACTGGCACGTAGCAAATCCAAAATGTCTTCCTTAGGAGCCACCATGCGTAAATTGGTGCATCTGTGTTTCGGCGTGCTCAACACCAGAAAACCATATCAACAGGATTATGCTCAATCCACTTGACTTGAAAGACGGTATCTACGCGGGCTAACGATTTATACAGTTCACGCCGTAAGAGATCGTAGAGTTGGTAGCTGCTGCTGATACTGCTGCATTAGCTGCTTCGTAATATGCGTCCTCGGCATCACTAGCTGCACTATAAGAAAAATAAAATGCTCCTATCGCGCACAGTGCTGTGAATAAATTAGAGATTATTAATATTTTAAGTAACTTATTCGTTTCCATTATTCTTTCCTAAAGGCTTAGCCAGCGTAGGGCGCAATGCCCGTTGGTTATTGCGCCCTACACTAGCTGGCTTGAACCAATTGTTATATTGCGGCTTCAATTTTATTTGGATAAATGAAACCTTCTATGGTCATGATTGGTACGCTGGATGGATGGCACATGATGTCAAATTTTCCAATATTTTTTGAGGCTGTATATGACGTATCAAGATCGCTTACGATCTGTTTGATTTTTAGCTCTTCAATTTTTCGACAACTATCGGCGATGACGTTGGTGATGTTGTATACAAATTTGTACATATCAAAGCCAAGTTCATAGGTTTTTCCATCTAATTTTAAGCTTGGCTTGTCACAGAATTTTTCCAGGTTTTGTAAAATATCAGGGCCGTAGTCGAAGCAGCTAAATATTGAATCCAGCTCGCTCTCAATGAATACTTTTTTATTTTTATAGTTCTTGTTGCTCTCGGGGACAGTGTTGTTATCTATGAATGACTTTAAGCTCTTGGCGAAAGTTTCTAACGGAATTATTAGATGCTGTAAGTGGCTCACAATCGTATTCTTATCTGCTGATACGTAGAGTCGAATTTCGTCCACGTCGCCACTATGATGAAAGTAGTTTCTTACTATTCTTAAGATTTTGAACTCCGGCGTGCTTTTTATATCGCAACCAAAGAGCTCTTTCAGTTTGTCAGCAGTTGAGTGCAGGTTATTCAAGTACGTGTACAAAGTATTGATGTCTCTGTTCTGTGAAAATCTAAAATCCAGCAATTCATATTGGCTATGGAAGTAGCGATCTATGAATGTGTGTTTTTCCATGTAGCACCAGATCCAATATAACTATATTTAGATAGCCAGATAGTATTTAAGCATAACAACCTAAGTCAAGCACTATGCCAATCACTTCAATACCATAGGTTTGGTATCAGCAATTTAGCCCGCCTAAAATTTAGCAGATGATCAGATCACGCTATATTACGTATAGCTAAACCTACTCACAAACAAACTATTTCAAAGTAACTTCGTCCCCTTCAGCACCACCTTATCCGGCACGCACAAAGCCACCGCGCCGTTCTCATCATGAAACCCAGTCACTAGGCATTGCGACTGAATCGGGCCGATCTGCTTCGCAGGAAAATTCACTACCGCCACTACCTGCTTGCCGATCAATTCATCCAGCTGGTAATGCACGGTGATCTGGGCGCTGGATTTCAGCACGCCGATCTCCGGGCCGAAATCGACATGCAATATGTAGGCGGGCTTGCGGGCTGCGGCGAATATCTCGGCGGCAACCACTTCGCCCACGCGCAACTCCACCTTGAGAAAATCCTCGAAGCTGATGTCGTTCATGGCTCAGGCCTTCTTCACGAACTCCGATTTCAGCTTCATCGCGCCGATGCCGTCGATCTTGCAGTCGATATTGTGGTCGCTGTCCACCAGGCGGATATTCTTGACCTTGGTGCCAACCTTGACCACCAGCGAAGAACCCTTGACCTTGAGGTCCTTGATCACGGTAATCGTGTCGCCGTCCTGCAGCAGGTTGCCGTTGGCATCCTTGACGATGAAATCGCTGCCTGCCGCCTCTTCGCTGTCGGTCGTCCACTCATGCGCGCATTCCGGGCAGATGAATAGGCCGCCATCCTGATAGGTATAGCTGGAACTGCATTGGGGACAATTAGGTAATTCGCTCATTTTGACTCGCTTCTGGATTAAACAAAGAAGTTGCATGGCAAGCCCGGCACATCACCGGCTGCCGATTAACCAATATCACAACATGGTTATTATACACTCCCTGCCCTGGTATCCCTGATCGGCCTGGAACTATGCACGATTCTCATGCCGACACCGCCAAGAGAACATCCCTAGCGAAATGCTTTACTCATCGCTATCGGCATACGTCAGCCGACAATAATAAGGCGAGCTCTTCTCGTTCTTGAGGAACGCACAGCCGCGCTTGATCTCGTCAATGACCAGGTCGCAGCTATTCGCCGCATTGCAGGGCGGATGCGTCGCGGGGCTGACGTTCCTGCACCATTTCACCAGCATCTCGGCGTGGCGTTTGCCCGCCTCCTCGGTACAGCTTTTCTCCCCGGCATTGGCTGGAAGCACTTGGAAAAAAGCAATCAGCATGAACAAGGCGACGTAGGGCTTCATAGGGGGTCCTCGCATAAGAGTGGATAACTTCATAGCGGCATCGGTCAGCATATTTTAATGCTCCCTGCCTGCAAAGGCAGCGCACTTTCCTTGCTTGCTTCGCCTGATTCCAGGCTGCCGCCTCCCGGGTGTTATACTTGTTCCACTATTATCGACACCACGCCAGCCCATGCCCAACCGCATTGCAAGATTATGTTTGTGCGCCCTGTTCCTCAGTCCCTTGCCCGCGCTTGCCATCGACCAGATCAAGCCGGGCCAGTGGGAAACCTCCGTGACGATACAAGGCCTGCCCGCCATTGCATCTGAGCAACTGGAACAGTTGCGGCAATTCGGCATCGAGCTGCCGGTAGGCGGCAATGCGATCGTGACGCAGCAATGCATTACGCCTGAGCAGGCCAAGCTGAAGCAGCCGCTGCTGCCGCAGACGGAAGACGGCTGCAGCGTGCGCAACTACCAGCACAACGGCGACAACGTGACCGGGGACGTCAGCTGCAACGGCGCGATCAAGGGCAACGGCCGCTTCGACATGACCTTGCTCAGCGACAGCGCTTTCCAGGGCAGCATTTCCATGCAGGGCACTGCGCAGGGCCTGCCCGTGAACCAGAACTCATCCATCAGCGGCAAATGGGTCAAGCCCGCCTGCGATGCCGATCTTCCTACTTATCAGCCCTAATTCTTTATTCCAACCTTATGCAACTTGAACGTATCCTGCATTCGCAGGGCTTTGGCTCCCGCAAGATTTGCCGCTCGTTGATCCGCCACGGCGAGGTCACGGTGAACGGCGAGGTGTGCGATTTCCCCTTTTCCGAGTTTGATCCCGAGAACCTCAATTTCACCGTGCGCGGCGAAGCATGGCAATTCCGCGCACAAGCCTACCTGATGCTGAACAAGCCGGCGCACTATGAATGCTCGCACAAGCCGCAGCACCACCCGAGCATTTTCAGCCTGCTGCCCGCGCCGCTGCTGGAACGCGGTGTGCAGAGCATAGGCAGGCTGGACGAGGACACGACGGGACTGCTGCTGCTCTCCGATGACGGGCAGTTCATCCACCGCATGGGCTCACCCAAGTGGAAAGTGCCCAAGGTCTACGAAGTCACCACCAAGCATCCTTTGGATGAAACGCAAATCGCCTCGCTGCTGGGCGGCGTGCACTTGCTGGACGAACCGGCGCCGGTTGCCGCGCTGGCTGCAGAAGTGGTCGGCGGCCATGTGCTGCACCTGACGCTGGCAGAAGGGAAATACCACCAGGTCAAGCGCATGCTGGCCGCGGTGAGCAACCGGGTCGAGGCATTGAAGCGCATCCGCATCGGCGGCCTTGCCTTGCCGGACGACCTGGCACCGGGGGAATGGCGCTGGCTGGATGCGGACATGCTGGAAGCAGTATCGCCAGTCCGCCAGGCATAGCGGTCTCGCAATATATATCTAAAAAACTCTCATCATTCATTGCCCAGCTTATGGGGTTTTGCCGTATAATCTGCTTTCCCTGCGCTACATCCAATCCGCGCAGCGGTCCTGAATCCTAACAGATACCTTCCTGCTGTCTGCCTAGATTGGAGTTATGTCATCGTAACAGGCCGACAAAAACACCCTTGAATAATGGAGTTTCAGCTTGTCTTCCGACGTAAGCATTGCGCTTTCCAACATACAATTTTCCGATCTCGGCCTGGCAGAACCCATTCTGCGCGCCATTGCCGATACCGGCTACACCAACCCGACCCCGATCCAGGCCCAGGCCATTCCCCTGGTGCTGAACGGCGGCGACCTCTTGGCAGGCGCCCAGACGGGCACAGGCAAGACAGCGGGCTTTACCCTGCCCTTGCTGCACCTGCTGCATTCCAAACCGGTCAAGGTAAAGGCAGGCCAGCCGCGCTGCCTGATCCTGACGCCGACGCGCGAGCTTGCCGCCCAGGTGGAAGAATCGGTACAAACCTATGGCAAACACCTGAAATTGAAATCCATGGTGATGTTCGGCGGCGTAGGCATCAACCCGCAGATCGAGCGCCTGAAAAAACCGCTGGACATCCTGGTCGCCACGCCCGGCCGCCTGCTCGACCACGCGGCGCAGAAAACGATAGACCTGTCCGCAATCGAGATCCTGGTGCTGGATGAGGCGGACCGCATGCTGGACATGGGCTTCATCCGCGACATCAAGCGCGTATTGGCCCTGCTGCCCAAGCAACGCCAGAACTTGCTGTTCTCGGCCACTTTCTCCGACGAAATCAAGGAACTGGCCGACGGCCTGCTGCACAACCCAGGCTACGTGGAAGTGGCGCGGCGCAACACGGCTTCGGAGCTGGTCGAGCAGGCCGTGCACTTGGTCAGCCAGGGACACAAGCGCGAACTGGTCGCGCACCTGATCCGCCACCATGACTGGAAGCAGGTGCTGATATTCACCCGCACCAAGCACGGCGCCAACCGCCTCGCGGAAAAGCTCAGCAAGGACGGCATCGCCGCTGCCGCGATTCACGGCAACAAGAGCCAATCCGCCCGCACCAAGGCGCTGGCCGAGTTCAAGGACGGCACCCTGCCGGTGCTGGTGGCGACCGATATTGCCGCACGCGGCCTCGACATCGACCAATTGCCGCAGGTGGTGAATTTCGAATTGCCGAACGTGCCGGAAGACTACGTACACCGCATTGGCCGCACCGGCCGTGCCGGATGCACGGGCGCTGCCGTCTCCCTGGTCGACAACGAGGAAGTCAAACTGCTCAAGGGGATCGAACGCCTGATCAAGCGCGAGATTCCGCGCCTGGATATCCCTGGTGACTTTGCGCCCAGCGAACAGCCTGCCGCAGAAAGCCGCCCGCCAAGACAACAGCAGCCTGCACAAACCCGCCAGGCCAGGAACAACCGCCCCCAAGGCCAGCGCGAGCGCGACGACGCCAGTGGCAATAACGCCGAGCCGCGCTCAGGCAACAAGCCACGCCAAGGCAGGAACAACCAAGGAAAAAACCAAGCCAGGCCGCAGCGCGCGCAAGGCCAACAACAGCCAGGTCAGCAGCAAGCACAAGGTCAGCGCAGCAAGCCCCAAGCCCAAACCGACCAAGCCAACAAGAAGCCGGAAAAATTCTTGTCCGAAGCCGCACGCCACCAGGCCATGCCGCAGGTGGGGCTGTTCGTGCCGCCGCAGCCGCCCAAGCGCCAATTCCACAACAATCCTGGGCAGCGTCCCAACCGGGGCCGCCGCTAGAGCCTAGCCAGCATGCAGGCGAACACTGCCGCCCAGCAGTTGCTGGAGCAAACCTTCGGCTACAGCGCCTTCCGCGGCGAGCAGGAAGCCATCGTCAACCATGTGGCTGACGGCGGCGATGCGCTGGTGCTCATGCCGACCGGTGGCGGCAAGTCGCTCTGCTACCAGATTCCCGCCCTGTTGCGGCAAGGCGTCGGCATTGTCGTTTCCCCGCTCATCGCCCTGATGCAGGACCAGGTGGATGCCTTGCGCCAGCTTGGCATCCAAGCCGCCTTCCTCAATTCCAGCCTGGACGGCGATAGCGCGCGCAACGTCTACCAGGCTCTGATGCGCGGCGAGATGAAGGTGCTGTATGTCGCGCCCGAGCGGCTGATGACGCCGAACTTCCTCAGCACCTTGCATGAAATTCAGCAACGCTTCGGCATCGCCCTGTTCGCGATCGACGAGGCGCAT
This sequence comes from Methylobacillus draconifructus, assembly GCF_045984385.1. Lineage (NCBI taxonomy): Bacteria > Pseudomonadati > Pseudomonadota > Betaproteobacteria > Nitrosomonadales > Methylophilaceae > Methylobacillus > Methylobacillus draconifructus. The sequence continues at coordinate 699,518 of NZ_JBJQIJ010000001.1, read as the reverse complement.
TGCGTATCGCAATGGGGGCACGACTTCCGGCCCGAATACCGCCAGCTCACAGTGCTGCACCAGGAGTTTCCCGAGGTGCCGCGCATCGCGCTCACCGCTACCGCCGATACGCCGACCCGCAACGAGATCGTCGAGCGCCTAGGCCTGGAAAGCGCGCGGCAATTCGTTTCCAGCTTCGACCGCTCCAACATCCGCTACCGCGTGGCATTGAAAAACAACGCTCGCAAGCAGTTGCTCAGTTTCCTCGAATCCGAACACCCCAACGACGCAGGCATCATCTATTGTCTGTCGCGGCGCAAGGTGGAGGAAACGGCGGCCTGGCTCAAGGAGCAAGGCTGGGATGCGCTGCCCTACCATGCCGGGCTGGATGCAAGCCTGCGCCAGGCCAACCAGCAGCGCTTCCTGCGCGAGGAAGGCATCATTATGGTCGCGACCGTGGCCTTCGGCATGGGCATAGACAAGCCCAACGTGCGCTTCGTCGTCCACCTCGACCTGCCCAAGAGCATGGAGGGCTATTACCAGGAAACTGGCCGCGCCGGACGCGACGGCCTGGATGCGGACGCATGGATGGTGTATGGCCTGGGCGACTTGGTCAACATGCGCCAATTGCTGGACAACAGCGACACGCCGGAGGAAAGAAAGCGCCTGGAACGCCAGAAGCTGGACGCCCTGCTCGGCTATTGCGAATCCACCGCCTGCCGCCACCAGGCCATCTTGCGCTATTTCGGCGAGCAGCATCCGGGCAATTGCGGGCAATGCGACAACTGCCTCAACCCGGTGGACACCTGGAACGGCACCGAGGCCGCGCGAATGGCGCTTTCATGCGTATACCGCAGCGGCCAGCGCTTCGGCGCGGGCCACCTCATCGACATCCTGCTGGGCAAGACAACGGAACAGATCAAGCGCTTCAACCACCATTCGCTGACCACCTTCGGCATCGGCAAGGCCCTGAGCCAGGCGCAATGGAGCAGCGTGTTCCGCCAGCTGGTGGCGGCCGGGCTGCTTTCCACCGACATGGAAGGCTACGGCGGATTGAGACTTACAGAAGAAGCCAGGCCGTTGCTGCGCGGGGAAACGGAAATCTGGCTGCGCAGCGATTCGCCTGTCACGCGCACAGCAAGCAAGGCCGAACGCGCCAGCCGCAGCCGCGAAGCCTACAAGGAAGTGCAGGACGACCCGCTCTGGCTCGCGCTCAAGGTCAAGCGGCTGGAGCTCGCCCGCGAGCAGGAAGTGCCGCCGTATGTCATTTTCCACGACAGCACCCTGCTGGAAATCCTCAACCAGAAACCCGGCAGCCTGACGGAAATGGGCCGCATCAGCGGCATAGGCGCCGCCAAGCTGGCGCATTACGGCGACGCGTTCCTGGAGGTATTGGAAGAATATGCAAACTAACGCAAAGGCCTGCCGCCATGCAGATCTGGGTTGATGCGGACGCCTGTCCGGTAGCGGTGAAGGAAATCCTGTTCCGCGCTGCGGACCGCACCGGCATCATGGTCACGCTGGTCGCCAACAAACTGCTGCGTGTACCGCCCTCGCCCCATATCCGCGCCTTGCAGGTGCCAGGCGGGTTCGATGTGGCAGACAAGGAAATCGTGCAAAAACTTCAGCCGGGCGACCTTGTCATTACCGCGGACATTCCGCTTGCGGCGGAAGTGATCGCCAAGGAGGCCCACGCGCTCAACCCGCGCGGGGAAATGTACGACAAAGGCAGCATAGGCGAGCGGCTTGCCATGCGGCACTTCATGGAGGATCTGCGCAGCAGTGGCGTGGAACTGGGCGGCCCCGCCTCGTTCAGCCAGGCAGACCGACAGGCGTTTGCGGCTGCGCTGGACCGCTTCATTGCGCGGCGGGCGCCAGGGAAATAGAAGGACTGAATGAAGGGAACATGATGACAATGAAAAGCGTATTTTGCCTGATGCTCGCATGCTGCCTATTGGCTTGTACCGGCACCGGCACGCCCCAGGGCTTGCAGCCCGTCACCCATTTCAAGCCCGACCAATACCTGGGCACCTGGTACGAGATCGCGCGCCTGGACCATTCGTTCGAGCGAGGCTTGCAACAGGTCACCGCGACCTATAGCAAACGCGAGGACGGCGGCCTGAAAGTGATCAACCGCGGATACGACCCGGAAAAGCAGGCCTGGAAAGAGGCGGAAGGCAAAGCCTATTTTGTCGACAGCCCGGATACCGGCAAATTGAAGGTATCTTTCTTCGGCCCGTTCTACGGCGCCTACAACATCCTGGTGCTGGACCACGTCAATTACAATTTCTCGCTGGTAGCGGGGCCCAATCACGAATATCTCTGGATACTCTCGCGCACGCCGGAGCTGTCCTACCCGGTCAAGGCGGAACTGATTGCCAGGGCCCAGCACTTTGGCTTCGACACAAGCAAACTGATTTTCGTCGAGCATGGCGCACAGCCCGGCATGAAGCTGCCGCACCAGGACACCATGCGTCGCTAGCGGTAGAAAGTAAAAAAGCCTGTGGTTGTCCACAGGCTTTTTTATATGGCTACTTGCTCGCTTAGCCCTTGACGATCAGGTTGTTCTTGACCGACTTCACTCCTTCAACCGCCTTGGCCACTTCGCCGGCTTTCTGGATCTGGGCCTTGCTGTTGACGAAACCGCTCAACTGCACCACGCCCTTGTAGGTTTCCACGCTGACTTGCAGGCCCTTGAAGCCTTCCTCCTTCAGGATGTTCGCCTTGACCTTGGCAGTGATGGTGCTGTCATCCACTACGCGGCCCACTTCTTTTTTCTGCTGGGCGGTTTTGTAGTTGCTGTACTCTTCCTGGCTCAGCTTGGCGTCCTTGTTCTTGTCGGCGGCATTGAAGTGCTCCTTGGTGTAGAAGCTGTCGCGGCTGGCCTCGGTATAGTTCAAGTGGCCGTCGTTATTGGTGTCCAGTTCATGGAACTGCTTTACGTCCGGGCTCTGGTTGAGCTCGTCGGAAACCGATACCGCCCACGCACCGCTTGCAGCGGTTCCCAGCAATACACTGATGGCGGCGGAAATGATATTGGTCTTGATAGAACGATGCATATTGCTCTCCTCTGTAGGTAGGACGGTAAATCGTGGAACATGCATGCATGGTAATGTCATCCGACATCCCTCACCGTCAGCGCGCCGCTGCAAATCGTGTCAGAGGCAGCTGACAACCTGGCTGCGGATTCGCCTTTCCAAACTCGCCTTTTATGTATGCGTGGGTTACAGTCACACCCTCAACAATCAACCTTGCCGGTCGTCACGACGACAGATTGGATCAAGAGAAGGAAATTGCATGAGATTTAATACCATACGCTTGCTGCGCGGATTGTCGATTGGGGTAATGAGCACGAGCGCCTGCTGGACATATGCCGAGGTCGAGGAAGATAGCCGCTTCTGGTTCAACCTGACCATGGAAGGCAAGCTGGCGAAGGAAAGCCGCATCGGCTGGTACGCGGAGTTGCAGCCGCGCTTGAAGGAGGAAGGGCGGGAGCACGACCAGACCATCATCCGGCCAGCCGTCAATTACTGGGTTTCAGACCGCGCAAGCATCTGGCTGGGCTATGCCGACGTCAGGACGCACACGGCGCAAGGCACCAACCACGAGCAGCGCTGGTGGCAGCAATTCATGTATACCTTTCCCCCGACCTCGAACGGCATCGTCATCACGAGCCGCACGCGGCTGGAACAACGCAATTTCGATACCGGACACGACACAGGCCACCGGGTGCGCCAATTGGTGCGCGCCATCAAGAAGATTGAAGGGACGGAATCGCTGAGCTGGCTGTTATGGGATGAACTGTTCGTCAGCACCCGCAGCACGGACTGGGGTGCCATGAGCGGTTTCGACCAGAACCGCGCGTTTGCCGGAATAGCCTGGCAGGCGGCGCAAAATGCCCGGCTCGAGATCGGCTATGTCAACCAATATGTCCGCGGACATGAGTTCGACCGCATGAACCATGTCCTTTCCACATCGCTGTTCCTGCGTTTCTAGCTAAAGCCCCTTACAACCTGCTCTTAAAGCTTGGTCGGGATGATCGCCACCAGGTGGAATCCCTGGTTGGGCGCGCTGGTGATATCCACGCGCCCGCCGATCGCCATGATGCGGTTGCGGATACCGGAAAGGCCGTGGGTGCTGGCGGCGGCCTTGTCCAGGTCAGCCCCCACGCCATTGTCCTCGATCTCCAGCTTGAGGTAATCCAGCGCATCCACCATATGTACCGAGACCTTGGTGGCGTAGGCATACTTGCTTGCGTTATTCAGGCTCTCCTGCACCACGCGATAGGCGATCAGGCCTAGCGTTTCGGGCAGCTCGATCTGCTCATTCGGCAGGATGAGGTCCAGCTTCCAGTCGTTGCGTTCAGCCATATCCTCGATCAGGGACTTCAATGCCGGCCAGAAGCCGATGGTGGTGATGATGGAAGGATGCAGGTTCTGCACCACCTGCCGCTTGAACTGGATGCCCTGGTTCAGGTAGCGCATGGTCTTATCGAGCTTTTCCACGATCTCCGGGTCCTGGTCCTTCACGCGGCGTATCGTCCAGGAAATATCCATCTTGGTGGCCGTGAGGATGGAGCCCAGCTCGTCATGCAGGTCGCGCGCCAGCTTTTGCCGCGCGCGCTCCACGTCGGACTGGTAATCCAGCGCCAGCGTCTTCATCATATAAGAGTTGCTGCGGATGCGCTCCTCGTAAGCTGCGCAGTCGCGCGCCAGCTGCTGGCGCAAATGGTCGCGGCTGTTCATTTCCTGCACGAGTTGACGGATCACCATGATCACGAGCAGGAGGAGGATCAACGCCGTGCCGATCAAGGCAATCCGGGTGATGACGATGGTCTGTTCGCGCTTCTTCACCAGCTGCGATTGAGCTTCGCGCTGCTGATCGAGCAGTATCTGGGAATATTGCATAAACCTCGCCATTTCGATGACGCCCTGGTCCAGCTTGATCACCTGCATCGCCTCTTCCGCCTTGCCTGACTGCACCAGGGAAATGGCCAGCTTCATTTCCGCATTTTTGGCTTCCAGGGTCGAGTTCAAGGCAATCAGCCAATTTTGCTCCTGCTTGCCGCGCATGACGACCGTCTGGCCGTTGAACAAGCCTTCAATCTTGCGGATATGGCGGCGTGAAGCCTCGATTGCCTGGTTGAAGGTAGTCACCAGTTCCTGGCGCTGGGTCAGCAGGTATCCGCGCTGCGCGCTCTCGGCCAGGTTGAGGCTGGTACGCAATTGCTGCAGCACATTGATATTGCGCTGCACTTGGTCTATCTGGGCGTTTTGCTGCTCAAGCTCGACCAGCCAGGCGTCAGTGAACATGACGGAAACCAATGCCAGGATCATGGAGGCAAACAAGATCGCCAGCACCCTTCCGCCAAGCCGCCTGATCAAGCTTTCGCCCCATCCGGTTATTTTGTTGCCGATGGCTTTGATATTCATGGTATTCCAAACATCGTGTAAGTCTTTTCTGACAAGCGATTCAGTGGCTGTCTGCTAATTCCGGGCCGATCAAAAGCCTACAGTGTAAACCGTACACCGAACAACCAAGGAGAAAAATAATGTTGCATTATTCCGTGATATTTTTCGTGATCGCGCTGATTGCAGCTTTTTTCGGCTTTAGCGGTATTGCGGCAGGTGCGGCAGAAATTGCCAAAATCCTGTTCTTCGTTTTCCTGATCATCACCATCGTGTCGCTGGTTGCCGGCATTTTCCATAAACGCTGACCAACTGCTCGATATCCACCAGGAAAATAGTCCAGATTCACCGAAATCCCCCCATAGACAGTATTGGAGCACGACATGTTCAACAGCAACACACAATCCGAGATTAAAGACCAAGCCTCCGAGTTGGCGGGAACCGCCCAGGAAGCCTTGAGCGATAGCGCCAAGGCCGGCAAGGCCTCCGTTCGCAAGCTGGGGCGCAAACTGGAAAGCAAGGCCCGCGACAGCAAGAAAGAAGCGATCGCATTGCTGGAAAGCCTCAAGGACGTGCTGGACCCGGATGCGCACGGCAGCGCCACCGAGCATGTCATCCAGCAGCTCACGGAAAACTTCTCCGACTGGTCCGAGTCGCTGGACAAAGAACTGTCGCAGGTATTGAAGAGTAGCCGCATCCAGTCAAGCAAATGGCTGCGTAAGCGCTCGTTGCTCACATTGTCGCTTGCCGTGGGAGCTGGCGTCCTGGTCGGATATGCCTTGAGCAAGGACGATTAATACATTGTCCATGTCGACCTCATGGCATGGTCTTGAAGATGGCTTGCGGATACCGGCAAGCCATCTTAGTATCCATAAAGAATGACCAACCAATAATAAGGATCGTCAGCACACATGAAAAAGATATTATTAGTTGATGACCACAATATTGTCCGACAGGGATTGCGCAACCTCATCGAGCTGGAATCCGACCTCGAGGTAGCCGGCGAAGCCGCGTCCGGGCTGGAAGCCATCAAGCTGGTCAGAAGTAACCAGTATGATGCCATCGTCATGGACATCGCCATGCCCGACAAGAATGGCGTGGACACCCTGCACGACTTGCGCCATGTCGCACCCGAACTACCGGTATTGATCTTGAGCGGCTACGGCGAGGAGCAATATGCGCTCAACCTCATGCGCAGCGGCTGCAAGGGCTATTTGTCCAAGGATGCCGATTCGGACGAGATCATCAAGGCGATCCGCACCGTCGCCAACGGCAAGCGCTACATTTCGGCGGAACTGGCCGAGCTCATGACCAACGAGCTGAGCAACCCCTCGGAAAAGCTTCTCCACGAAACCCTCTCCGACCGTGAGTTCCAGGTATTCTTCAAGCTCGCGAGCGGGCTGAGCGCCACTGAAATCGGTGAGGAACTCTGCATCAGCGTGAAAACCGTCAGCACCTACCGTACCCGCATCATGGAGAAAATGAGCTTGAAGACGAATGCGGACCTCACCTACTACGCCATCAAGAACCAGCTGATATCATAAGCATGGCTGCCGTCAACGTAAGAAGATGTAGGATTAAGGCGGATGGCACCCCCCCCCTGCTGCCCGATAGAATTCACAAGCAATGATTTTTGAGCCTATGAATACGATCATGAAAGAAAGCCGCAGTGGTGTGGAACCGGGTACTAGAGCAATGAAAGTGTTGCTTGTCGAGGATTCGCGGCTTTTGCGCGAAACGATCATGGACATCTTGTCCGACTGTAGGGGCTTGTCCTTCGAAGGGGTCGCGCTGAGCCAGGATGAAGCCATTGCGCAGCTTTACGAGCAGCCCTATGACTTGCTGCTGGTGGATATCGAGCTGGCCCAGGGCAATGGCTTCGAAGTGATCAAGGCCACGCAGCGGCCGGACTTCCCCTTCCCGCGCCCGGCCTACCTGATCCTCACCAACCATGCTTATCCGCAATACCGCCAAATGGCGAATGAATTGGGCGTGGACCACTTTTTCGACAAGTCCATGGACTTCGACCTTGCCATCGAGACGATAGAAGCCCAGGCAGCGCGATTTACCGCATAAGCCACCGTTACAATCTGTGATGGTGTTTATTGATGAATCTGGGCCTGTTGAGGCAAAGGGGCACACAGTAAGCTAGCAGTCTTGCGTTTCAGGCACAGTTTACCAGGCGTGCCTGCAGGTTGGTTATCAAGGAGTCAGAACACCGCCATGCCAGACATCTCAGCGCTCGACCTAGCGCGCATCCAGTTTGCCTTCACCGTCTCGTTCCATATCATCTTCCCGGCAATCACCATCGGCCTTGCCAGCTACCTGTTCGTGCTCGAGGCCATGTGGCTCAAAACCGGACGCGAAGTGTACAAGGACCTTTACCACTACTGGCTGAAGATATTCGGCGTCAATTTCGGCATGGGCGTGGTGTCGGGGCTGGTCATGGCCTACCAGTTCGGGACCAACTGGAGCGGCTTCTCCGCCTTTGCCGGCAGCGTCACCGGGCCCTTGCTTACCTACGAGGTGCTCACCGCCTTCTTCCTTGAGGCCGGATTTCTCGGGGTGATGATGTTCGGGTGGAGCCGGGTCGGGCCAGGACTTCACTTGCTTTCAACTGCGATGGTGGCATTGGGCACATTGATTTCAGCCACGTGGATTCTGGCATCCAATAGCTGGATGCAGACCCCGCAAGGCTTCGAGATCGCGAACGGCATCGTGGTGCCGGTCGATTGGTGGGCAATCATTTTCAACCCTTCTTTCCCTTACCGGCTGGTGCATATGGGAATTGCCGCTTTCCTGGCGACCGCCTTGATGGTGGGCGCGGCCGGGGCGTGGCACCTGTTAAAGGGACAGACAACCGAAGCGACGCGCACCATGCTGTCGATGGCGATGTGGATGCTGGTCGGCGTTGCCCCGCTGCAGGCGGTAGTCGGCGATTTCCACGGCCTGAATACGCTCAAGCACCAGCCTGCCAAACTGGCTGCCATCGAGGGACACTGGGAGCATCATGAAGGCGGCGTGCCCTTGTTGCTGTTCGGCCTGCCGGACATGGAGGCGGAAACCACGCACTTTTCTGTTGGCATCCCGCACTTGGGCAGCCTGATCCTCACGCACAGCTGGGATGGCCGGGTGCCGGTGCTCAAGGATTTTCCTCCTGAAGACCGCCCCAATGCCAGCATCATCTTCTGGTCTTTCCGCGTCATGGTCGGGCTGGGGATAATGATGATCGCGCTGGGCCTATGGAGCGTATGGCTGCGTTACCGCGGCAGCTTGTATACTCACAGGGGTTTCCTGCGCATGGCATTGTGGATGGGCCCTGCCGGCGTGATTGCCATACTGGCGGGCTGGTTCACCACGGAAATAGGACGCCAGCCCTGGGTGGTTTATGGCATCATGCGTACCGCTGATGCGGTTTCCAACCATGATATATCCTCCCTTGCGGGATCGTTAGCCTTGTTTGTCGCAGTCTACTTTTTTGTGTTCGGCATTGGGATCAGCTACTTGATGCATCTTATGCGCCTGCCCGTTCGGCACGGGTCGCCGGAACCCGAAGGCGGTCCGGGCCAGCCAAGGCAACCTATGCGTCCGCTGTCTGCCCCCGACGCCTCTTTCTCGCTAGAATCGCAATCGCATAACGCTAAGGAATCGTAGTAGATGGATTTTGATTTACCAATGATATGGCTGGCGGTGATCCTGTTCGCCATCGCAATGTACGTGATCATGGACGGGTTCGACCTCGGGATCGGCATCCTCTTCCCGTTCGTCAAGGATAAGCATGACCGCGACGTGATGATGAACACCGTGGCTCCCGTCTGGGACGGCAACGAAACCTGGCTGGTGCTGGGCGGCGCCGGCCTCATGGCGGCCTTCCCGCTGGCGTACGCGGTGGTGCTGAGCGCCCTGTACCAGCCGATTATCCTGATGCTGCTGGGGCTGATTTTCCGCGGCGTGGCGTTCGAGTTCCGCTTCAAGGCGCCCGAGCGCGAGCAGGCGTTCTGGGACAAGGCCTTTATCGGCGGCTCCGTCACTGCGGCATTCTTCCAGGGGGTGACGCTAGGCGCCTATATCAACGGCATCGTGCTGAGCGGCAACGCATTCTCCGGCGGCGCATTTGACTGGGTCAGCCCGTTCTCGCTGTTTACCGGGCTGGGCGTGATGGTCGCCTATGCCATGCTGGGCAGCACCTGGCTCATCATGAAGACCGAGGACAAGCTGCAGCAACGCATGCTGCAAATCACCCGCCCTCTGGTAGGGCTGGTCGTGATAGCGCTGGCGGGCGTGAGCATCTGGACGCCGCTGGCCCACCCGAGTATCGCCGAGCGCTGGTTCAGCCTGCCAAATTTCTACTTCCTCTCCTTCGTGCCCGTGCTGGTCGCCATCAGCCTGTATTCCCTCATGCGCGAACTCAAGTCGGGCTACGACCGCCAGCCCTTCATCGCCGCCTTGATCATTGTGCTGCTGGGCTTGTTTGGCCTGGCGATCAGCATCTGGCCGCAGATCATCCCGCCGCACGTGACGATCTGGGAAGCCGCGGCGCCCCCCGCCAGCCTCAAGTTCGCGCTGGTCGGCACCCTGGCCATCATCCCCGTCATCCTGGCCTACACGATCTGGTCATACCGCGTCTTCAAGGGCAAGGTGCGGCACGGCGATGGCTACCACTGACCAGGACAAGGCGCGACCGGCCTGGATCAAGCGCCTGCTCTGGCTCGCCTTGATCTGGGCGGCCAGCGTCACTGCAATGCTGGCTGCCGCATTTCTCATGCGGCTTTTCATGCAGGCGATCGGCCTGCATTCCTGAACGGCGGTACTTCCCGGCCTGGTTTGACAGCCGTGCCGGGACGTGAAAGAATCAATCCATGTCTGTCGCTGGCGGTATTCTCAGCCAGCGCTCACGTGATGGGGACGGCCCCATCATGCTCCAAGATCGCGGGACGGCCCGAGCTGCATGAAAGGGTTGCATATGTCCTGGATATACCTGTTACTGGCCGGTGTGTTTGAAATCGGCTTCACCACCTGCCTGAAATTTTCCGAGAGCTTCAGCAAGCCTTTGCCTTCGATCGGCTTCCTGGTGTTCACGATCCTGAGCTTCTTCATGCTCACCAAGGCGCTGGAAGGCATCCCGCTGGGAACCGCCTATGCCATCTGGACCGGCATCGGCGCTTGCGGCACCGCCGTCATCGGCATCTGGCTGTTCGGCGACCCGGCCGGCACATTGCGCATCATGTTCCTGCTGCTGTTGATCGGCTCCATCATCGGCCTGAAGCTCGTTTCATGAAGACATTGCACTGATGAGGAAGGCAGGATCAGTCATCCTGCCACTCCCTCAAGACCGAGGCATCCACGGGCGCCGGCCCGACATGGCGCAGGTAATCGTCCTGCAACAAGCGCATGCGCAAGGCATCCCGGTAAGAGCCGTTGGAAAAGAACTCTTCCTTCAAATGCCCTTCCACCTCGAAGCCGCAGGTTTCATAAATATGGATCGCTGCCTGGTTGTCCGTGTCCACGACCAAGTACACCTTGTGCAGGTTCAACACGCGGAAGGCATAGCCCACCGCAATGCGCGTCGCCGACTTGGCAAGGCCGCGGCCCTGATAATCGGGCGCGATGATGATCTGGAACTCCGCGCGCCGGTGGATGTAGTTGATCTCCACCAGCTCGACCAGCCCTGCCAGCTCGCCGTTTTCCAGCTCGATAATGAAGCGCCGCTCGTTCTGGTCGTGAATGTGCCTGTCGTACAGGGCGACCAGCTCGTCATAAGCTTCGTAAGGCTCCTCGAACCAATAGCGCATGATGGTATCGTTATTGTTGAGCTTGTGTACGAAATGCAGGTCGTTGCGCTCCAGCGGGCGCAAGTTGATGCGGTCGGGCATCGCCATAATCAATCCATATGCATTATGTGGGATAGCTTGATTATAGCGCGCCTGGAATGTGAACAAGCGCTAGACAAAATGCCAAGCAAGCGCAGAGCTAATGAGGCATTGGCTATTTGACGGGAGACACGTTAAAACCTGAGCGGCTGAGCAAATCGATGACGCCGCCCTCTCCAGGCAAATGCGCAGCGCCGACAGCCACGAATACCGGCTGCCGGTCTGCGGCAGCGGCAATGCGCTCCGCCATGCGCACGTTGCGCTCGTCCAGCAACTTGACACGCAGCTTTTCCCATAGCCCGGCAGGCAGGTCATCCGCCGTCAGCTCGGAATCCAGCGCGGCCACTTTATCCAGATTGCCGGAAAGATAAGCCTGTATCAGCAGTTCGAAGTCTTTTTCCTTTTGCTCCTGGCTGCGCTTGAGCACGCTGCGCAATATCTGCAACTGCTCTTCCAGCTTGATGCTTTCCAGCGCGGAAAAATGCTCCTGCGGCGTTTCCAGCGCCTCGACGGCCTTGCCTGCGCGTTGCGCCTGCAGGTAAAGCTGCACATCCAGGGTATAGGGAGACTGCGATACGGGCAGGTCGAACACCATGGACAGCAGCCACGGCTTCATGCGCAACGCCATGTCGCGCGGCAGGCCGTGAAAATCGGCAGCGGCATAGACTTGCTCCAGCTCTGCCTCGGTCAGCATTTGAGCCAGGCTGCCCTGCATATAGTAAGGCGAGACGTCATTGGAGGGCAGCACCTCCATCATGAACGATTGCGCAGACTCAAGCGCCGTATTGACGGGCTCTGCCAAGGTCGTCACCCTGGGATCGTCCACATGGATGGTGCCGAACAGGTAGCTGACGGTGCCGTTGCCCGCCTGCACCTTCCACAGCATGCCGTCGCCAGCCGCCATCGCGACTGCGGACCACAGGCAGCAGGCGGAAAAAAAGCCCCGCAAGAGCAAACTTGTGAGGCTTAAGAAAGTACGCATCCCCGTCATGCAGCGTTACGGACGGCCAGGCTTCCTTGCAGGCCTGCCGGAATGCGAAGCGGCAGGACGCTTGCCGGCGACAGGCGTGCGGCCCGCCGGGCGTGGCGCAGCTGCTGCAGGCTTGGCCGCGCGGCGGCTGCCGTTGGCCTTGGCCTGCTCCTTGGGCAAGATCGGCTGCCAAGCGGGCACCAAATGCCTCTTGCCGTTGCCGATCAGATCTTCGCGGCCCATTTTCTTCAATGCCTCGCGCAGCATCGGCCAATTGTTGGGGTCGTGATAGCGGATGAAGGCCTTGTGCAGGCGGCGCACGCCGCCCGCCTTGGGGATCGGCACGTCTTCGCTGTCGTGCGTCACCTTGCGCAAGGGGTTCTTGCCCGAATGGTACATGGCGGTCGCCATCGCCATCGGCGTCGGGGTGAAGGTCTGCACCTGGTCGAGCTTGAAATCGTATTTCTTCAGCCACAAGGCCAGGTTGAGCATGTCTTCATCGGTAGTGCCCGGGTGCGCCGCGATGAAGTAGGGAATCAGGTATTGCTCCTTGCCCGCCTCGCGCGAGAACCTTTCGAACATTTCCTTGAATTCGTCGTAGGCGGTCATCGCCGGCTTCATCATCTTGCTGAGCACATTCTCTTCGGAATGCTCGGGCGCAATCTTGAGATAGCCGCCGACGTGGTGCTGCACCAGTTCCTTCACGTATTCCGGCGATTTCACGGCGAGGTCGTAACGCAGGCCGGAACCGATCTGGATGCGCTTGATGCCGGGGATCGCCCTCGCCTTGCGGTAAAGCTGGATCAGGTGCGAATGGTCGGTATTGAGGTTCTCGCAGATGCCAGGGAACACGCAGGAAAGCTTGCGGCAATTCTTCTCTATGGTCTCGCTCTTGCAGGCGAGGCGGTACATGTTCGCTGTCGGGCCGCCGAGGTCGGAGATGGTACCGGTGAACCCTTCCACCTTGTCGCGCACTTCCTCGATCTCCTTGAGGATGGAGGCTTCCGAGCGGCTCTGGATGATACGGCCCTCGTGCTCTGTAATCGAGCAGAACGTGCAGCCGCCGAAACAGCCGCGCATGATATTGACCGAGAAACGGATCATCTCCCAGGCCGGGATACGCTCTCCCTGGTATGCCGGGTGCGGCGTGCGCGCATAGGTGAGGTCGTAGACATAGTCCATTTCCTTGGTCGTCAGCGGGATCGGCGGCGGATTCAACCAGACTTCGCGGTCGCCGTGCCGTTGCACCAATACGCGCGCATTGCCCGGGTTGGCCTCGAGGTGCAGCACGCGCGAGGCGTGGGCGTACAGCACCGGGTCCTGGGCAACCTCCTCGAAAGCGGGAAGGCGGATGAACTGCCTGCTGCGCTCCGCCTTGGGCTTGTTCGGCTTGCGCACGATGGCGATGGCCTGCACGCCCGGCTCCAGGCCCTTGTTGGCCGCAGCGGCGGCCGTGGATGCGCACGACTCGCCGGTTTGCTCCATCGCCGGTTCCATCGCATAGGGGTCCACCGGCTTGTCTATCTTGCCCGGGCGATCCAGGGCGGTGGAGGATACTTCCTCCCAGCCTTCAGGCACGTGCTTGCGCAGGAAGGCGGTGCCGCGTATATCGGTAATCTCGCTGACGGTTTCTCCCTTGGCGATGCGGTGGCTGATCTCGACCAATGCACGCTCGGCGTTGCCGTAGATCAGGATATCCGCCTTGGAATCGACCAGCACCGAACGGCGCACCTTGTCGGACCAGTAATCGTAGTGCGCAATCCGGCGCAACGAGGCCTCGATGCTGCCGATCACCAGCGGCACGCCCGGAAAGGCTTCACGGCAACGCTGCGAATATACCAGGACGGCGCGGTCAGGCCGTTTGCCGGCTATCGCGCCAGGGGTGTACGCGTCGTCGGAGCGGATCTTGCGATCCGCCGTGTAGTGATTGACCATGGAGTCCATGTTGCCGGCGGTAATGCCGAAATACAGGTTGGGCTTGCCCAACGCGCGGAACGGATCGGCAGAATGCCAGTCTGGCTGGGCAATGATGCCGACACGAAAGCCCTGGGCCTCCAGCAAGCGACCCACCAAGGCCATGCCGAAACTGGGGTGGTCGATATAGGCGTCGCCCGTGACCAGGATAATGTCGCAACTATCCCAGCCCAATTTATCCATTTCTTCGCGCGTCATGGGTAAAATGGGGGCGGTGCCGAAGCGCTTGGCCCAGTATGGCCGATAAGCGCTCAGTAAACGTGGTGATTCCGGTCGTAATTCCATAGGGTCGGCATTTTACCTTGGAATCCCCGCAGCATGATGAAAATACGCTAAAAATTTATAAATTTAACTGATAAATCAGGCAATTATTCAATGACAACCAGTTTCATGCGCCTGAGGGCGCGGCAAGCAGGCCGGGGAGCGGCAACCTTGTTATTCACGCTGGCGATGCCGGTCCACGCCACCAACGGGTTCAACCTGATAGGTTTCGGGGCGGAATCGCTGCTCATGGGCGGCGCCGATGTGGCGGTAGCGCGCGACAGCTCCGCCATCAACACCAATCCTGCCGGGCTCGCCCAGGTCCAGGGCAAGGCGTTCGATGGTTTTGGCAGCGTATTGCGCACCTTGGACTTATCGCATGCGGATCAACACGGCAGCGACGTGCATGCATCCAACCGTTATACGCCCTTGGCGGGAGGCGGTTATGTGCAATCCCTAGAAAGCCTGCCATGTACGGCCGGAGTCGGCACCTTCGTGCAGGGAGGCGCCGGCGGCGTATTCCGCCACATCAATACATCACAGAACGGCCAGGATAATTTCTCTGCCAAGTTCGGGATTGCCAAGATTGGTGTCGGCATAGGCTGCCAGGTGACTGAGCGGCTATCGCTGGGAACCACCGTAGGGTTCACCTACGCCAGTATCCAACAATCGCTTTATCGCGACTCCCCCGGCATTGGCGGCATCAAGCTGGAAGATGCCGACGGCATACGCCCCAACTTCAAGATCGGCCTGCAATACAAGCTCAGCCCCACATTGACCCTTGGTGCGGCTTACACGGAAAAAACCAAGCTGCCCCTCACCGGAGGGTCGTTCTCGCTTAATGCCGGGGCCCAGACATTCCATTACGATGACGCCAAGCTGGACGGTTTTGCCACACCGAGGGAAGTAGCGATCGGCCTGGCCTGGAAGCCCAAGGCCGATTGGTTGCTCGCCTTCAAGCTCAACTGGATCAACTGGTCCGACGCGCTGAAGTCCACCACATTGACCGCCCGCAATCCGGACAGCGCATTCGCGCCCTCCCGAATCACAAGCAGCAACCGCATGGATTGGCATGACCAGGTGGTATTGGCGCTGGGACTCGCCCACGAACTGAATGACAAGACCACGCTCTATGCCGGATACAACTACGGACGCAATCCCATGCCCAGGGCATCCACCACGCCGTTCATCGCAGGCATACTCGAGCACCACTACACCCTTGGCGCCGCCTACAAGTTCAGTCCCGAATGGACGTTCACCGGCGGTCTGGAGTACTCCCCGGTGGTGAAGGTCAACTACAACAATAGAGAGCTGCCATTCGGCGATGCCCAGCTGCGGAATGAGGCCCTGTTCCTGCATTTCATGCTGAGCCGCCGCTGGCAATAGGCATCGGGCGCGTTTGCCGCGCCCGATGCCGGGGCCTTACTTCTGCTCCAGCTCGATGCTGGAATCGAAACCGAATACCTTGCCCGCCCAGATGAACACCACCCAGACCAGTACCCCGAATGGCAGGTAGCCGAAAAAGCCCAGCAACGGCATTTCCGCAAAAATGTGGATCACGTCGACATAGGGAATGTTGTAGATCCAGTAGTTGGGATTGGTCTGCAATTCAGGCAGCGGATGCGCGCTGCCGTAGTTCCATACTTCCCAGAAGAAGCCGTTGAACAGCGAAGCCAGCGCCACCAGGATCATCGGGGTCCAGTTGCCCTGGGCCAGCGCGCTGACCGGGTTCCAGATGTTGAGGCGCATGAGTATGCCCGCCACCACTGCGAACGGTCCGATCCATACTACCCAGAACAATGGGTAAGGCAGGAAGGTCATGAGGAAAATCAGCGCAAATCCGCCCCAGATCAGCAGCCAGGCAGGCAATGCCAGCTTCGGGCCCTGGCTATAGCGGCTAGCCAGTTTGGGACAGGTCTTGAGCAATGTGTACCATTCAAAGATGGCGGGCCACACGGTGGTGTAGGCAATGAGGAACAAGGCCACGATCAGGCCGTGCTACAAGCCGGGAATGTGCGTATTGGGGTAATACCAGTTCCCCAGCACGAAATAGTCGTAATACTCGAAGAACAGCCAGCCGAATACCGATACCAGCGCGCTGATGGCGAAGGTCTTCGGCTTGCTGGACAGCAGCGAGACGCCATTGTTGCGCCGGTAGGTCCAGCCATCCAGCACCAGGATGAAACCCCATCACATCGGGCTGAAGGCATAATAGACCAGGTTGCCGAATGGCGTGACGCGCGCCCACATCAGCCACCAGAAGAACAGGGTGAATGCCGCGCCTATCCAGAACCAGAGCGGGAACGGCTTTTTAGCCGGCTTAGGTGCGGGCGGGACCGGCTTGAAGCCGAACCAGCTCGGGAACAGCAGGAAAATGCCGAAGGCGGTTTCCACCAGGGCAATGACGATGAATATCGTCAGGTTGAACCCCGGCACGGGTTGGTCGTAATCCGGCGGGAATACGCCGAACCCCGGCGGCAGATGGGTATCGGGATAGGCGAACCATGCAGCGATCAATGGCAGTGCCAGACAGACCAGCACGGGCCAAAGCAAAGGCCATTTCTTCATTTTTTATCCTCCTTGTGATCAAACGATTGTCGTTGTTTTTCTCGGATGTTGCTCGGCACTACGCTGGCGCTCGCGCTTCTGCGCATACATGCGCGTGTCCGCCAGATACTTGAGCATGTTGCTGTCACGGCTTTCCATGGCATGGGCGATGCCGTAACTCATGCCCGCAAACTGGAACCCCTGCTTCCGCAGCATATCGATAGACCTCGCCAGGCATGCCTCCAGCTTTTGCACATTGCCTTGCGGACTGGTAATCGCAAACTCGTCCCCGCCGATCCGATGCAGGACGCCCAGTTCGCCGAGCGCCTCATTCACCGTGTAGGCAAAAGAACGCAGCAGTTCGTCACCGCGCTTGTGGCCGTAGTTGTCGTTGTAGAACTTGAGGCCGTCGATATCAATGAAGACTAGCACGCCGTCGACCGGCAGCGCGGACAACTCCTGGTCCAGCGCATAACGGTTGGGCAGCTCGGTCAAGGCATCGGTATGGGCGATCTTCAGGTGCCGCTTCGACAGCGTCAGGGCATGCTCTTTTTCATAGTTGAGCAAGGCAAACTGGCGCGCCAACACCAGGGCCAGCAGCACCATTTCGACCGTCACCGCCAGCATTCCCAGGTGCTCTATATAGAAAGTCTGCGATCCGCTCACGCGCGTATTGGTGATGGAATACGCGCCAATCACGAAAAAGGCCGAAATCGCGCCCAGGTAGTATTTCGCGATCAGGTTCCCCCGCCATGCCTTCCTGATCCCCGCCGTCAATCCATACAGCATGATCAAGCCGACCCCGACCCGCGCAAGTTCCAGCGAAATATTGGGCCAGATCAGGGCTGCCGGAATGAACAGTGCGAGCAGGAAAATAATGCCGTGCCCCAGCCGGCACAGCTTGGAATCGGAATACCTGCGCAGCTCGAGGAGGTAGATCACGAAATAGACATAGGCGATATTGGAGAACAGGATGGGGAAACTGATCAGGTAAAACCAATGCACGCCGAACAGGTCCGGCAGGATCAACAATGCCGTGCCGTTGTAGAAAATGTTCCCGAGGATGAACAGGGCGTACATGCGGTCCGTTGCCTGCTTGCGGATATACCCCAGGGCCGCGTAGTAGATCGCGAGGATCAACATGGCGCCGTATGACACCAGTACGACGGCGTTGCCGAACTTGATCGACTGCTGGTATTCCGGGAGCGTGGCGATGTAGGGCTGCGGGTGGGCAAGGAAAAACGGCGCACTGACCTCGCTCACCAGTTCGTAGCGCCCTGCTGGCAGCATGATGTCGCGCCCATGGCGCAGCATGTAGGGGTTGGCGACGCGGGATTGTATTCCGCCTTTGAGCTCCGCCACCTGCTCCCCCGCGGCATTATAGATATGGTGGGTAAAATGGCCGATGACGCTTGAGCTGTCGAAATCGATGACGTAATGCCCAGTCTTCGCCAGGTCGAATGCAGCCTTGTAGATGAAATACCCGCCGGTTTTGGCGGGGCTGGCGACAGGTTTCAATCGGCCCTGTTCGTGCCATGCCTCTTTCGAGCCGTCATGCTCGACGGCTTCATACCACGTGCCGCTCCCTGCCAACGGTTGGGCGTGTGCCAATAGCACTTGGCACGCCAACAGGCATGATAACAGCCAGCGCATAGTCCAGCGCTTGATCGGCATGGCTTTCACCATCAATGGCATGAACGCAACCATTCCCTCCCCTGAATGAAGCTGTATGAACCGGCCGACCCGAAGGCCTCCATGCTTGGCTGAGCATTCTACAATGCTGCCGCCGACCCCAGCATAAAAAGTTTTACCGGGCCTTGCCGATCCATACGCATGAACTGAGCGTTTGAGGCGGGCGCCTTGGCGGCGGACGCACTTGCATCATTCAGCTAATTTTTATTAAGTATCGAATACCGGATATCCGATTCCGGCATTGAATCACACCCTAAAATCGCTATCCCCCCATGAAGCAGTTCAAGCAATGGAACTCAAGCAATTAATGTTCCACAATACCCGGTCAATCGCCATCACTCCCTGAACGCGCCATTCCTGCAGGCCGCCAGCGCCGCAACATCAAGGCGTTGGTAACCACGCTGGCCGAGCTCAACGCCATCGCCGCACCAGCCACCACGGGGTTCAGCAAGCCCATGGCCGCCAGCGGGATTCCCACCAGGTTGTAAATGAACGCCCAGAACAGGTTCTGCCGTATCTTGCTGTAAGTTCGGCGCGAAATCGCGATCGTATCCGCCACCAGCAATGGGCTGCTACGCATCAAGGTGACGGCTGCGGTATGCATCGCGACATCCGTCCCGCTGGACATGGCAAAGCCAATATCCGCCGCAGCCAGCGCAGGCGCGTCATTGATGCCATCCCCGACCATGGCCACCACCCTGTCCCGTTGGCGCAAACCCGTCACGACTGATGCCTTGGTATCAGGCAACTGCTCTGCGTACACTTCGTCAAGCTCCAGTTGCCGGCTGATGCGCTCCGCGCTGGCCGGGTTGTCGCCAGTCAAGAGCAACACCCTGATGCCGAGCGCGTGTAGATGCTGTATCGACGCCGCAGCCTCGGACTTGAGCTCATCGCCGAATGCCATGAGGCCAAGCAGCTCAGGCTGCCCGACGTCGTTATCCGCAGCGAGCCAGGAAATGGTGTACCCGTGTTCCTTCAGCGACGCAAGCTCGGCTTGCATGCCTTCCGTCGATACGCCCGCCTGCTGCATGGCACGCTGGTTGCCCAGCCAGACGCGACGGCCATCGACCTTCGCCATCAGGCCGCTGCCCGACAATGCCACGGCATCCGTCGCGGTGGCAGCCTCCACCCCTGCGGCTTGTGCATGCTCCAGTACCGCAACAGCCAGCGGATGGTGGCTGCCCCGTTCCAGTGCCGCCGCCAGCCTGAGCAACTGAAGCTCCTGTCCCGGCACGCTGGCCACCTTGATCACGCGCGGCTTGCCCACCGTCAGCGTGCCGGTCTTGTCGAATGCCACCGTATCGATCCTGTGCGCCAGTTCCAGCGCATCCGCATCCTTGATGAGGATGCCGTAACGCGCCGCGACGCCGGTCCCGGCCATGATGGCAGTAGGCGTCGCCAGCCCGAGCGCGCAAGGGCAGGCAATCACCAGCACCGCCACCGCATTGAGCACCGCCTGCTCCCACTGCCCGTCGTGCCACACCCACCCCGCCAACGTCAGCGCGGCAATCAGCAAGACCAGCGGCACGAATACGGCGCTCACCTTGTCGACCAAGCGCTGAATGGCCGGCTTGGCGATCTGCGCATCCTCCACCATGCGGATGATGCGGGAAAGGGTGGTCTCTGCGCCGATCGCCGTCGTCTCCACCAGCAATACGCCATCCAGGTTCACGGCACCGCCTGTCACCTTGCCGTCCACCCCTTTCTTGACCGGCACGCTTTCGCCAGTGAGCATGGATTCATCAAGGTGGCTGCCGCCCTCGCGTATCACCCCGTCCACAGGCACTCGCTCGCCAGGACGCACCAGCACCATATCGCCTACCATGACTTCGGCCAATGGCACATCCTGCTCGACGCCGTTGCGGCGGACGCGCGCAGTATCCGGGCGCAATGCCTGCAATGCGCGTATGGCTTCGGTAGTCTGGCGCTTGGCGCGGCTTTCCAGCCACTTGCCCAGCAGGACCAGGGTGATCACGGCGCTGCTGGCCTCGAAATACAGATGCGCGGAGTGCTGCCAGAGCAGGTACACGGAAAGCCCGTAAGCTGCGGAAGTCCCGATAGAAACGAGCAAATCCATGTTGCCCGAGAGATTGATCGCGGCCTTCCATCCCGCACGGTAGAACCGGGCGCCCAGCCAGAACTGCACCGGCGTTGCCAGCAGCCACTGCACCCATCCAGGAAGCATCCAGTGCTGCCCTAGCAGCATCCCCGCCATCGGCAGCACCAGCGGCAAGGTCAGCAAGGCAGCGATGCCGACCTTCCAGCCGCCCTGGATATCCTCGACCGGCGCAATGGGCGCGTCCGGCCTGATCAGGCGGGCCTGGTAGCCCAGCTTGGACACCGCCTGCTCGACCTGTTGCGCCAGGTCGGCGCCAACCGCTTCCACATGCGCTTTTTCGGTTGCCAGGTTGACATTCGCCAGCTGCACGCCCGGCAACTTGTTCAAGGATTTCTCGATGCGCCCGGCACAAGCCGCGCAAGTCATGCCGGTAATGGCGAAATCCAGTTTTTCCAATGGTGGCTGCATTGTCATCGCGGCAACTTCCTTATCATATCAATCTTGCACGGGCCTCTCACAAGACGAAGGCTTGACTTTACCATGCGGGAAAGGCGCATACTGTTGCGCCTGTATCCAACCAATTCTCAATATTCAATCTGGAGCTTTTCATGCATACATTCAAGGTCAACGACATGAGCTGCAATCATTGCGTACAGGCGATCACCCAGGCTGCGCAGGCGGTCGACCCGCAGGCAAAAGTCACGGTGGACCTCGCGGGAAAGGCCGTGCATATAGACAGCAGCGCCGATATCGCCCGCTTTCGCGATGCGATCAGCGAAGCCGGCTACACGCCTGAATAGCGGCCGCATCAACCCGGAGGGCGTGACGCTAATGCCCTTCATGTCCGCCCGGCTTCCTGATATGCAAGGTATGCCCCTCGCCGTTTGCAGCGGGCGCCCTGCTCACCGGCACCCCGCTGGCGTCGACTTCGTGCGCCACAGTGCCGGGGGGATTCGGGTAATCTCCCGGATCGCTGTAATCTCCGGCCTTCAATCCCGCACGCACCTTGACCGCAGTAAACATGCCGCCCATGTGCATGTCCCCGAACTGGCCCTTGCCGCTCATCATCGGCAGGGTATTTTCCGGCAACGGCATGTCCATCTCGCCCATTTCCGCCATGCCGCTTTCCCCCATGGGCATGTAGTCCGGCAGCAGCTGCGTGATCTTGTCGACCAGCCCTTTCTGTTCTACGCCTATCATGGTCGGCACCTGGTGGCCCATGGCATTCATGGTATGGTGGCTCTTATGGCAATGGAAAGCCCAGTCTCCCGGCGCATCGGCGACAAACTCGACCGCGCGCATCTGGCCGACGGCGATATCGGCGGTCACTTCCGGCCAGCGCGCCGCAGGCGGGACCCAGCCGCCGTCAGTCCCCGTCACGGTAAACTCGTGCCCGTGCAGGTGGATGGGATGGTTGGTCATGCTGAGGTTGCCGACGCGTATGCGCACCCGCTCGTTCAGCCCGGCCACCATGGGAGCGATGCCCGGGAACACGCGGCTGTTGAAAGTCCAGAGATTGTGCTCCAGCATGGTCGCCACCTTGGGCGTGTAACTGCCGGGGTCAATGTCATAGGCGTTGATGAGGAAGACATAGTCCCGGTCCACGCGCATGAAATCGGGGTTTTTAGGGTGCGTGACCCAGAACCCCATCATGCCCATGGCCATCTGTACCATTTCGTCGGCGTGCGGATGGTACATAAAGGTGCCGGCACGCTTGGCCTCGAACTCATAGACAAAGGTCTTGCCGGCCGGGATCGCCGGTTGCGTGAGGCCGCTCACGCCGTCCATGCCGTTGGGCAGGCGCTGCCCGTGCCAGTGGACGCTGGTTGCCTCCGGCAGGCGATTGGTAACGTAGATGCGCACACGATCCCCCTCCACCACCTCGATCGTCGGCCCAGGGCTCTGGCCGTTGTAACCCCACAGATGCGCCTGCATGCCGGGCGCGATCTCCCGTACCACGGGTTCCGCCACCAGGTGGAACTCCTTGACGCCATCGCGCATGCGCCACGGCAGGCTCCAGCCATTCAAGGTCACCACCGGGTGAAAAGGCCTGCCGTTGCCAGGCGCGCGGGGCACCTGGGTTTCTGCACTGCCCATGCTGGCAATTTCCGGCAAGGCCGCCATCGCCACCTTGCTGACCGTGCCCGCAGCTACGGCAGCCGCTCCGAGCCTGAAAAAATCACGGCGATTCAGCATCATTCTCCCCTTCCATTCTCATCCAGGGATGCCACGGGCCCCATGGTCGCCATCGTCAGCCCGGCGTCCGCCAGCCAGAAATCACGCACGGCATTGATATACCGGCTCACGCTGCTGACCTGCTCCCGCGCGTCCGCAAGCAATTCGAAGGCGCTGAGCAGCATGCCGTTGTAGCGCAGCTGGTGCTCTTGCAGGATGCGCTTGCGCAGCGGCACGATCTCGTCTTGGACATGGCGCGCCATTTCGTAACGCACGCGGTACCGTGCATAGGCGGCCCGCACCTCGGTTTCCGCATCGATGGCTGTTTGTGCCGTACGCTCGAGCGCCTGCGTATAGATTGCCTCGGCGCGCTTCACGCGCGCGCTGCCCCAGTCGAACAATGGCAGTTCAAAGCCCAGCGTGATGCCCTTCTTGTAAGCCTCGCCGCGCCGCCCCTCCAGCACGCGGGCCGGGCCGATATCTAGCACATTGATCAGGCGCGTGGTCTTGCTCAAGCCGAGCTGCTTGGCGAGCGCATCCACCTCGGCACGCATCGCCAGCAAGTCCAGCCTCTGCAGGAAAGCCTGCTGCTGCACCTGCAAGAGATCCTCCTCCTTGGCCGGCAGATCAGGCAGGCGCGGCGGCAGCGTGAATTGCTCGCTGTTTCCCAGCCCGATCGCACGCGACAACCGCTCGCGCGTCATGCGCTGGTGTTCGCGCGCCGCCGCATACTCCAGCGCGGCATCGGCATAAAAGCTTTGCTCGCGCGCCTGGTCCAGCTTGCTCCAGTTGCCTTGCTGGTGCATGCGCCGCGCCAGCTCGGCCGCCGCTTCCGCCGCCTGCATCACCTGCGCGGCATACAGCGACGATTGCTCCGCCGCGACAGCCGCAACCCAGGCCTGCCGGGTTGCCTGCGCCAAGACCAGCACCTGCAGGCTTACCTCGCGCTTGGCCTGTTCGAAGCGTTGCTGCTCCACGGCCTTGGCCTGCGGCATCGTCAGCAGGGAAAATAGATTGAAGGTGAACGACTGCTCGATCTTGTAGTCGCC
Organism: Methylobacillus draconifructus; assembly: GCF_045984385.1. Taxonomy (NCBI): domain Bacteria; kingdom Pseudomonadati; phylum Pseudomonadota; class Betaproteobacteria; order Nitrosomonadales; family Methylophilaceae; genus Methylobacillus; species Methylobacillus draconifructus. Next base: position 675,534 of record NZ_JBJQIJ010000001.1, on the reverse strand, counting down.
GTCATGGCGCGTGTACAGCATGGAGAAACGCGGATTGGGCAAGCGCCCGGCCTGCACCAGGTCCGCTTCGGCAATGCCAAGCGCGGCTAAACCGGCTTTCAGGCCCCGGTTGTTCAACAAGGCCAGCTGCACAGCTTCCTCGACTCCGAGCGGCTTTGCTAACAATTCCTCCGTCCGCTGCTGCGAAGAAACCTCTCCAGCACTATCCAAGGCCACGTCCTGTTTCAGGCGTTGGGCAACCGTGGAGCGTACATCGTCCATGCCGCCGTTGCGGCTGAACGTGGCGCAGCCGGCGAGCAGGCCAGTGACGATGGAAAGAGCAAGAACGGCAAGGCAGGATATATATTGCTTAGGCAACAACTTGACCATGATCATTCCCCATGCATGTGATGGTGGCCGTCTCCGTGCTGCCCATCGTCATGTTGCGTGGCATGCTGATGCTGCTCATGGCCGGCATGGTCGTGGTGCATATCGTGTTCGGCATGCGGCTGCAGCGGGGCGGCTGCGGCACCCTGCTCGAATTTCTGGTATTGCCCGAGGACCGGCTCATGGCGCAAGGCCGGACTAGACTCAGTTTCAGCCTCTGCTGCCACCACGGGCAGGACAAGGCACAGGCAGCCTAACGCTGACAAGGCTATATTGAATCGCATGATGCTCTCCATTCATGATATGAAGCCTGCTTGATGCAAGCGGGCCATTAAAACCTTTGGCCGCAGAGGCAGCGGCCATGACGAGATCAGATGGAGGGCGAGATCGGCGGGCGCTGCCATTGCGCCAGGGCGGGCGGGAAATAAATCAGGCTTGACGCGATGTCCACCTGGCGAGGCGGCAAATCGGGCGTAGACATGCGGATGGAAATGGGCAATACGCTGAAGCATGACAGGCAATCATGGCAGTTCCTGCAATGGTCGCTATGCTGCTCATCATGCTGATACGCGCCGTCATCATGCTGCGCATGATCGTGGGTAGCATGATGCTGATGCGCCGCTGGCTGCGCTGTCGCAGGGGAAACATCAGGCAGATGAAGGCTGCTGCTAGCCGCTACGGTATCCGCGAGGAACATGGTCAGCAGCAACAGGATGATGGTGCGATAAAGGCGCATGGAAGAAAAATAGCACAATCAGGACATGCAGCAAAGCCGCAACTGCATTATGCTAAGCTAATCCTGACCATGTCACCACAATCCGTTACCCACCAACGCTCATGAGCCATCAATACTACCGCCTGCCTGGCGGCCTGGTGCGTGCATTGCAGGCAAATACGCCCTTCCCTCCCTTGGAGGCTGCATTGCAGGAGCCCAACGGGTTAATCGCAATCGGCGGCGAACTGACTGCCGAACGCCTGCTCACCGCCTATTACCAAGGCATATTCCCCTGGTTCAGCGAAGGAGAGCCCGTATTGTGGTGGAGCCCGGACCCGCGCATGGTGCTGTTCCCCGGTGAGCTGAAAATATCCAGGTCGTTAGCCAAGCGGCTCAAGCGCCAGGATTACGAAATCCGCTACAACACAGCCTTCAAGGAAGTGATCGCCGCATGCGCGGCCACCCCACGCGAAAGCCAGAACGGCACCTGGATCACCGAAGACATCATGGAAGCCTATACCGCGCTGCACCAGCTCGGGCATGCCCACAGCGCCGAGACCTGGATGGACGGCAAACTGGTAGGAGGCTTGTATGGCGTCAGCCTGGGCAGGATGTTCTATGGGGAATCCATGTTCCACCATGCCACCGACGCCTCCAAGCTCGCATTCGTGCATATGGCGCAACGCCTCCAGGCTTTGGGTTGCGACATGATCGATTGCCAGATGAAAACCCAGCACCTGGCCTCATTGGGCGCACGCGAGATTCCACGTGCAGAATTTTCACAACGGCTGCATGAATTGGTACACTATCCGACATGACATTGCCCGGCGAACAGCATCTGCATAAAATCCAGTTCTACGCCACCACGGCGTATTCCTGCGGTTACCTTGCAGATAAACCAGCGCAATCGCTGATTGCCACACCGCACCACCTGATTGACGCCCATGCCTACAGCGGCCTGATACAGCTTGGTTTCCGCCGCAGCGGCAAGTTTGCCTACCGTCCCCATTGCGAGACTTGCCACGCCTGCATCCCCGTCAGGCTGCCGGTCGCGGATTTCCAGCCCAGCCGCAGCCAGCGCCGAGCCTGGAAACAGCACCAGAACCTGTCCGTCGCCCTCATGGAACTGACTTTCTCGGAAGAACACTTCGCCCTCTATTCCGCCTACCAGGTCGCCCGGCACGAAGGCGGCTCCGGCGACCCGGAAACCGCAGAGCAATACCGCAACTTCCTGGTACAGAGCAATGTGGAAAGCCTGATGGTGGAATTCCGTGAAGACGGCGTACTGAAAATGGTCAGCGTGGTGGACATCGTGCGCGACGGCGTTTCTGCGGTCTATACCTTCTATGATGCGGCGGACCGCCATGCGAGTTACGGCACTTACAACATCCTCTGGCTGCTGGACTGGTGCGCGAGCCTCAACCTGCCTTACCTTTACCTGGGCTACTGGATCAAGGAAAGCCGCAAGATGGCCTACAAGCAAAACTTCCTGCCCCAGGAAGGCTTGATCGACGGCGAATGGCGCCCGATCCATGCAGAACAGCCTACTGAACAGCCTGAACAACAAAAATAATACTGCCTGCAGTGAACCAATTCCGCGTTCACCACTCCTAGCATTACTCCTTGTCATCTCCTGCAACCGGCGTTTTGTGCTTATCTGCCTTCGCACAAAACGCCTTGGTTGCCTTTCCCCATCCAGCTGATGACAGCCGGCATGTTACAATTGCGCTTTTAACTCCGCGCTTTATCCTCATCTTGAAAAAACTGCTTGTTTTCGGCGTCGGCCTGATTGGCGGCTCGCTCGCACTTGCGCTCAAGGCAGCAAACGCAGGCTGGCATATCACTGGCGTCGGACGCACAGGCGACAGCCTGCAGGAAGCCCTCACGCTTGGCATCATCGATGAAGCCGTGAGCGACCTCGCCGCAGCACTCCAAGATGCAGACGTGGTCATGATCGCCACCCCGGTAGCACAGATTGCCCCGATCTTGCAGCGTATTGCCCCCCACCTCGCAGACAAGACCATCGTCACTGATGCAGGCAGCACCAAGGCCGATATCGCCGAACAGGCACGGCACATCCTCGGCAATGCGGCATCGCGCTTCGTGCCCGGCCACCCGATCGCAGGCGCGGAGAAAAGCGGGCCCTCTGCCGCGCAAGCCACGCTGTACCAAAACAAGAACGTGGTGCTCACCCCGGGCAAGCATACCGATCCGGCCGCGGTCCAGGCAGTGCGCGCGCTCTGGGCCAGCACAGGCGCTATCGTGCGCGAAATGAGCCCAAGCGGGCATGACACCGTCTTTGCCGCGGTCAGCCACTTGCCGCACCTGCTGGCCTTTGCCCTGGTGGACGAATTGGCCGCCCGCCCGGATGCGGACCAGTTCTTCGAGTTCGCCGCCAGCGGCTTCCGCGACTTCACCCGTATTGCGGGCAGCTCACCGGAAATGTGGCGCGACATCAGCCTTGCCAACCGTACCGCCTTGCTGCAGGAGCTGGACCGCTACCAGGCAGCTCTCGCCGATCTGCGCCACACTTTGGAACAATGCGATGCAGACGGCCTGCAAGCTACCTTCGAACGTGCCAGCCATGCCCGCAATGCCTGGGCCGGGCGCAACACATCCGCATCATGGAAGAATTAAGCATGAAAACCCTGACCCTGCCTGCCGCACGTCACGCCCATGGCACAGTCAAGCTGCCGGGCTCGAAAAGCATCTCCAACCGTACCCTGTTGCTTGCAGCGCTGGCGCAAGGCAATACCGAGATTCACGAGCTGCTGGCATCTGACGATACGCAACGCATGCTCGAAGCCCTGCACACGCTCGGCGTCAAACTGGAGCAGACCGGCACTCACCAATGGCAGGTGGAGGGAACGGGAGGGCAATTCCCGGTCAAGCAGGCCAAATTGTTCCTCGGCAATGCCGGCACCGCCTTCCGCCCATTGACGGCGGCCCTGGCCTTGTCGCAAGGGGACTATGAACTGTCGGGCATCGCGCGTATGCACGAGCGTCCGATCGGCGATCTGGTGGATACGCTCAATGCTGCTGGCGCCACCATCGAGTATCTGCAAAACCCAGGCTTCCCTCCCTTGCATATCCGACCGGCACAACTGGACACCAGCCAGGCGCTCCGCGTGCGCGGCGACGTCTCCAGCCAATTCCTGACCGCCCTGTTGATGGCCTTGCCGCTCACGGGCAGGGAAGCCCGCATTGAAGTCGTCGGCGAACTGATTTCCAAGCCCTATATCGAAATCACGCTCAACCTCATGCGTAGGTTCGGCATCGAAGTGTTGCGCGACGGCTGGAACGCATTCACCATCCCTGCCGGCAGCACATACAAGAGCCCTGGCATTGTTCAGGTCGAAGGAGACGCCTCCTCCGCTTCCTACTTCCTGGCAGCAGGGGCGATTGGCCACGGCCCCGTCAAGGTGGAAGGCGTAGGCCGCAACAGCATCCAGGGCGACGTGCGCTTTATAGAAGCGCTTGAGTTGATGGGGGCCGCCGTCAGCACCGGGGACAACTGGATCGAAGTCCGTTCGACGCCCGGCAAGCTCAGGGCCCTGGACCTTGACTGCAACCACATCCCGGATGCGGCGATGACGCTGGCCATCCTAGCGCTGTTTGCCGAGAGCCCGAGCACCTTGCGCAATATCGCAAGCTGGCGCGTCAAGGAAACCGACCGTCTCACCGCCATGGCGACAGAGCTGCGCAAGGTCGGAGCGATTATCGAGGAAGGCAGCGACTATCTGCGCATCACGCCTCCTCCGGAACTGGCTCCCAACGCACAAATCGACACCTATGACGACCACCGCATGGCGATGTGCTTCTCGCTGGTCGCCCTCGGCGGCGTGCCTATCGTGATCAACGATCCGAATTGCGTCGCCAAGACCTTTCCTGATTATTTCGAGCGCTTTGCCATGCTGCTGCAAGCGTAAAACAAGATTGCTTTCGTATTTCCAATGACCGATATACCAACATCCGCCGTTCCCGTCATCGCCATCGATGGCCCATCCGCCTCGGGCAAGGGCACCGTTGCACAACGCGTGGCGCAAACCCTGGGCTATCACTACCTTGATTCGGGAGCCATTTACCGCATTGCCGCCCTTGCAGCACTCAGGCGCGGCATCAGCTGGCAGAATGAAGCCGCGCTGGCAGACATGGCTGCAGGCCTGGATATTCGCTTTTCTGCAGGAGAAATCTACCTGGACGGCGAAACCATCACCGAAGCGGTACGCACCGAACAAATCAGCCGTGGTGCCTCGGAAGTCGCCGTTCATCCGTCATTGCGCCGTGCGCTGCTCGACCTGCAGCAAAGCTTCCGCAAGGCGCCCGGCCTGGTCGCGGATGGACGCGACATGGCGACCGTAGTCTTCCCTGACGCCCAAACCAAGATATTCCTCACTGCCAGTGCCGAGGTCAGGGCGGAGAGACGCTATAAACAGTTGATAGAAAAAGGAATCCATGCTAATCTCGCGGAAATCTTGCAGGATTTGCAAACCCGCGATGCAAGGGACAGCCAACGAGCCGTTGCGCCATTGCAAAAAAGCGAGAACGCGAGGTTGCTGGAAACCAGCGACCTTAGCATAGACCAGGCGGTCGATGCGATACTGGATTACAGCCGCGCTGACACTGGAAATCAAGTTTTGTAGTAGTACGAGTGCCGTGAATCTCACCGGTTCATGGTTTTTTTAATTTGACCCGCTGCACGGCGGGATTATCTGGATATTTTTTTAATGGCTAACCTTTCAACCACAACCTCCTCCATGGAAAGCTTCGCAGCCCTGTTCGAGGAAAGCCTGGCTCGCCAGGAAATGCGCTCCGGTGAAGTGATCACCGCCGAAGTTGTCTCCGTCGATGACGACTTCGTTATTGTCAACGCCGGCTTGAAGTCGGAAAGCGTGATCCCCGCTTCCGAGTTCCGCAACGACCGCGGCGAACTCGAAGTGAATGCAGGCGACTTCGTCAAGGTCTGCATCGAATCCCTGGAAGATGGTTATGGTTCCACCAAGCTGTCGCGCGAAAAGGCCAAGCGCCTCGCGGCATGGCAAGACCTCGAAGAGGCAATGAACGAATCCCGCATCATCAAGGGCATGGTCAATGGCCGCGTCAAGGGTGGCTTGACCGTCATGGTCAACAGCATCCGCGCGTTCCTGCCAGGCTCCCTGGTTGACCTGCGCCCTGTCAAGGACACCACTCCTTTTGAAAACAAGGAATGGGACTTCAAGGTCATCAAGCTCGACCGCAAGCGTAACAACGTTGTGGTTTCCCGCCGCGCCGTACTGGAAGAAACCATGGGCGCCGACCGCGAAGCACTGCTCGAATCCCTGAAGGAAGGCGCAGTGGTCAAGGGTATCGTCAAGAACATCACCGACTACGGTGCGTTCGTTGATCTCGGCGGTATCGACGGCCTGCTGCACATCACCGACCTCGCATGGCGCCGCGTCAAGCACCCATCCGAAGTGCTGACCGTAGGTGAAGAAGTTGAAGCCAAGATCCTCAAATTCGACCAAGAGAAGAACCGCGTTTCCCTGGGTATCAAGCAATTGGGCGACGATCCATGGGTTGCTTTGGGCCGCCGCTACCCAGTCGGCACACGCCTGTTCGGCAAGGTGACCAACCTGACCGACTACGGCGCATTCGTTGAAATCGAGCCAGGCATCGAAGGTCTGGTGCACGTTTCCGAAATGGATTGGACAAACAAGAACGTTCACCCTGCCAAGATCGCTCAACTGGGCGACGAAGTAGAAGTGATGATCCTGGAAATCGACGAAGACCGTCGCCGTCTGTCCCTGGGCATGAAGCAATGCCAGGCCAACCCATGGGATGACTTTGCTGCTTCCCACAAGAAGGGTGACAAGGTCAGCGGCCAGATCAAGTCCATCACCGACTTCGGCGTATTCATCGGTCTGCCTGGCGGTATCGACGGCCTGGTGCACTTGTCCGACCTGTCCTGGAATCAGCCCGGCGAAGAAGCGATCCGCAACTTCAAGAAGGGTGACGAACTCGAAGCCGTCGTACTCAGCATCGACGTTGAGAAGGAACGTATCTCCCTGGGCGTCAAGCAGCTCGACAGCGACCCGTTCAGCGCCTACACCGCACTGAATGACAAGGGCGCCATCGTCAAGGGCACCGTCAAGTCTCTCGAAGCCAAGGGTGCCGTGATTGCCCTGGACAACGAAGTTGAAGGTTACCTGCGTGCTTCCGAAGTTTCCCGTGACAAGGTAGACGACATTTCTACCGTGCTCAAGGAAGGCGAAGAAATCGAAGCCCGCATCACCAACATCGACCGCAAGAACCGCTCCATCGCCTTGTCCATTAAGGCGAAGGATCTTGCCGATGAAGCTGATGCATTGCAGAAGTTCAGCAATGATGCCGGTTCCGCTGGCACCACCAACCTTGGTGCATTGCTGAAAGCCAAGCTCGACGGCAAAAACAACGAGTAAGGTCATAGCGTCATGACCAAATCGGAGTTGATTGCCAACCTGGCTGCGCGCTTTCCGCAACTGGTCGTCAAGGATGCAGAACTTTCCGTCAAGGCCATCCTTGACTCCATGACGGATAATCTCGCTTCTGGTGAACGCATTGAAATCCGTGGTTTCGGTAGCTTCAGCCTGAACTACCGCCCGCCACGACTGGGACGCAATCCCAAGACTGGCGAAAAGGTGCAGGTGCCCGAGAAGCATGTGCCTCACTTCAAGGCAGGCAAGGAATTGCGTGAGCGTGTAGACGGCAACAGCGATTAAGCACGCAGACTGCTGTGCTAGGAAAAGCGGTAGCATTCAGGTGCTACCGCTTTTTTATTTTTTTACATCAAATCCTGCACGCCTTGGCGATGCTTGGGTAAAATCGGGGCATGCGCACCATATATACGATACTTGGCGTCTTGCTGTTCATCCTGCTGCTTGGATTTGCCTTCAAGAACGCAGAGCCCGTCGAGCTTGCCTATTACCTGGGCTATTCTTGGAAAGCGCCGCTTTCCCTCATGCTTCTGATCACATTCTTCAGCGGCATCATTGCCGGCATCATTGCCTGTCTGGGATCGCTGATCGGCCAGCGCCGCAAGCTGCTGGCGCTGGAAAAAGAAATCAAGAACCTGAAGATGAACAAATAACAAGCGTATGACTTGTGATGCCATCCCTAGCTGAATGCCTGTCATGTTGATTACAGGCCTGGAAACCGATCATGGAATTTGAATACTGGTGGCTACTCGCCCTCCCCCTTTTTTTCACGCTTGGCTGGCTGGCCGCACGCGTGGATATCAATCAACTGCTGACCGAATCCACCGCCTTGCCCGCAGCTTATTTCAAGGGCTTGAACTTTCTTATCAGCGACCAGCATGACAAGGCGATCGAAGCCTTCATCGAAGCCGTGCAAGCCAATGCCGACTCCATGGAGCTGCATTTCGCGCTGGGCAGCCTGTTCCGCCGCCGCGGCGAGGTAGACCGTGCCATTCACCTGCACCTCAACCTGCTGGAGCGCAAGGAGCTGCCGGACCAGCAGAAGCAGGCTGTCATGGCGGAGCTCGCACAAGATTACCTCAAGGCCGGCCTATTCGACCGCGCCGAAGAGCTATTTAGCTCATTGCACGACAGCCGCTACAAGCAGACCGCATTACGCGCGCTGCTGGAAATCTATATCCGCGAGCGCGAATGGCACCATGCCATCAAAAGCGCCATTGAGCTCGAACGCCTGTCCGGCATTTCCTTCCGTAAGGAAGTGGCGCAATTCCACTGTGAAATCGCGATGAAGGCCATTCTTGAGCATGATGCACATAGCGCGCGCCATGAGTTGGAAACGGCAATTGAAGCCGACAAGCGCTGTGTCCGCGCCAACATCATGCTGGGCGATCTCGAGGCCGGCACCGGCAACCACAAACAGGCCATCTCCTTCTGGAAGCGCGTGGAGTTCCAGCGTCCCGAATATCTCGGGCTCGTCGCCCCCAAACTGCTCAACAGCTACAAGGCGTTGAACAGCCTGGATGAGGGTATCGCCCTGCTCAAGGGTTATTTGCAGACATACAAGCTTCCCGCCATCCTCAACCTGGTCTATGAAACCACCTTGAGCGAAGAAGGGGCAGCCAGCGCCGAAGAACTTGCGCGGGAGGAACTGCGCCGCAAACCCAGCCTGCAGACCCTGGATCAGTTCCTGCGTGCGCAATCGCTGTTGGAAGGTGCCAACCAGCAGGATGCCTTGCTGATGCAGCAGACCGTACGTTACGCCATTGGCAACCGCAGCGCGCATTACTGCGACCAATGCGGCTTCCGCGCGCGCAACTTCCATTGGCAATGCCCGGCATGCAATGCCTGGGAATCCCTCTCACCCGAAACCAAAGAATCCGCCGTATGACCGACCCCAAGATTATCGTCGCCCTTGACTACGCTGATGCTGCAAGCGCCCTCGGGCTGGCCCGGCAACTCGACCCTACCCTGTGCCGGGTCAAGGTAGGCAAGGAGCTGTTCACGGCTGCCGGCCCGCAACTGGTGGAAGAGCTGGTCAAGCGCGGCTTTGGCGTGTTCCTCGACCTCAAGTTCCACGATATTCCCAACACGGTTGCCAAGGCTTGCGAAGCAGCAAGCAAACTCGGCGTATGGATGCTCAACGTGCATGCTTCAGGCGGCAGCCAGATGATGCAGGCAGCACGCGAGGGCGTTGCCCGCAGTGGCCATTCGCCATTACTGATTGCAGTCACGGTCTTGACCAGTATGAACCAGCAAGGACTGACAGAACTGGGAATTGATACCCCGCTTGAACAGCATGTGCTACGCCTGGCAACACTCGCGCAGCAAGCAGACCTGGACGGCGTTGTCTGCTCCGCCCAAGAAGCCCCTGTGCTGCGCCGGACACTGGGCAATGACTTCCGCCTGGTGACGCCCGGCATCCGCCCTGCCGATGCCGCCATCGACGACCAGTCCCGCGTGGTCACTCCTGCCGATGCACTTGCACTGGGCTCCAATTATCTGGTGATAGGCCGTCCCATCACCAAGGCTGCCGACCCGTTGGCCGTCCTGCATCATATCCGGGAATCAATCCTGGAAAAATAAGGAAAATCGCTTACAAAAAAACTATACTTTCCTCCAATAGCTCATGCTCAACATGAGGCATATGATGGCTTTTCCCTGGAACAACAGGGTCTTACCAACATTTTAGAGGAGAGCATCATGAAGTCTTTGTTGTTTGCAGTCCTGATCTTGCTTGGGTTGACGTTCAATGCCATGGCTGCGGTTGACCTCAACACCGCCTCTGCGGTGGAACTGGAATCGGTAAAAGGCATCGGCCCGGCAAAAGCCCAGGCGATTGTCGATTACCGCAAAACTAACGGCAATTTCAAGTCGGTTGACGACTTGGGCAACGTGAAAGGGTTTGGCAAGAAGAGCGTAGACAACCTGCGCGGTGAACTTTCCGTCGGCAAAACGTCCAAGGCGGAAAAAGCGACAACGGCGAAAAACGACAAGAAATAAGCGCTGCATTAAAAAACAAAAGCCCCTATGAAGGGGCTTTTGTTTTACCTGGCAATCTATTTATTTAACGCGCATGCCTGGTTGGGCACCGCTATCCGGTGAGAGGATAAATGGTCCGCCTCGCTCATCGCTCGCAGCGAGCACCATGCCTTCCGACAGGCCGAACTTCATCTTGCGTGGGGCAAGGTTCGCCACCATCACGGTCAGGCGCCCCTTCAGGCTTTCAGGATCGTAGGCAGACTTGATGCCTGCAAAGACCTGGCGCGGCTTTTCCTCGCCAATATCCAGGCTCAACTTGAGCAGCTTTTCAGCGCCCTCCACATGCTCGACATTGACGATGCGCGCAATACGCAAATCCACCTTGGTGAAATCGTCGATCGAGATGTAAGCACCTTCCGGTGCCGCTTCTGGCGTTGCCTGCTTTTGTGCTGGCACAGCCGCGGCCTGGGTTTGCAGCGATTCCTTGTTCGCTTCGACCATGGCTTCCACATGCTTGGGGTCAATACGGGTAATCAGGTGCTGATAGGCCTGTATCTGGTGGCCGGCCGGCAACGGGCGGTCAATATCAGCCCAGGTCAACGGATCGATATTGAGGAATGTCTCGATAGCTTGCGCCAACCCCGGCAATACCGGCTTGAGGTACAAGGTAAGCAGGCGGAATATTTCCAGGGCGGCAGAGCAGACTTCATGTAGCGCTGCCGTTTGCTCAGGCTGCTTCGCCATATCCCATGGCGCGTGTTCCGCTACATAGGCATTAGCCTTGTCCGCCAATGCCATGATGTCGCGCAGGGCGCGTGCAGTATCACGGTTGTCGAAACTGTCGCGTATGCTGTCCGCAGCGGCGCGCAATTCCGCAATCACCACGTTCCCGCCCACGGCTCCCAGCTTGCTGTCGAAGCGTTTGGCAATAAATCCGGCAGTACGGCTGGCAATGTTGATGTACTTGCCCACCAGGTCGCTGTTCACGCGCGCGACGAAATCCTCCAGGTTGAGGTCGATATCTTCCATGGTGCCGTTGAGCTTGGCCGCGTAGTAATAGCGCAGGTACTCGGGATTCTTCACGTGGTCGAGATAGCTGCGCGCGGTGATGAAGGTGCCGCGCGACTTGGACATTTTCTCGCCGTTCACGGTGAGGAAGCCGTGGGCGAATATCCGCGTGGGCTGGCGATAGCCGGAGAATTTCAATGTGGCGGGCCAGAACAGAGCGTGGAAATACAGGATATCCTTGCCGATAAAGTGGTATAGCTCGGCTTGGCTGTCCTGCTTCCAGTACTCGTCGAAATCCAGCCCTTCGCGCGTTGCCAGGTTCTTGAAGCTCGCCATGTAGCCGATAGGTGCATCGAGCCAAACATAGAAATACTTGCCCGGCGCATCGGGAATCTCGAAACCGAAGTACGGCGCATCGCGGGAGATATCCCAGTCCGACAGGCCCGAGGCAAACCATTCTCCCATCTTGTTGGCGGCTTCCGGCTGCAAGGTGCCGGAGCGCGTCCATTGCTTGAGGAAATCCTCGCACTCGCTCAGCTTGAAGAAGTAATGTTCGGTTTCCTTGCGCACCGGCGTTGCGCCGGATACCGCAGAATAAGGCGCAATCAATTCGGTCGGGCTATACGTCGTGCCGCAGGATTCGCAGGAGTCGCCATACTGGTCCTTGGCATGGCACTTGGGACATTCGCCCTTGATGAAGCGGTCGGGCAGGAACATGTTCTTGACTGGGTCGTAATACTGCTCGATCGTGCGCGTGGCGATCTTGTCGTTCGCCTTGAGCTCGCGGTAAATCCTGCTGGACAACTCGCGGTTTTCCTCGGAGTTGGTGGAATAATAGTTATCGAACGCCACGAGGAAATCGCTGAAGTCCGCATAGTGCTCGGTGTGTACGCGGCCGATCAGCTCCTCCGGCGTGATGCCCTCTTTTTCCGCCCGCAGCATGATGGGCGTGCCATGGGTGTCGTCGGCGCAGACGTAATGCACGGTATGCCCCTGCATCTTCTGGAAACGCACCCAGACATCGCTCTGGACATACTCCACCATGTGGCCAAGGTGAATACTGCCATTGGCATAAGGCAAAGCAGAGGTAACCAGTAATTTGCGTGACGCGGTGTTGGCAGGCGTGTTTCCGGACATGATCATCAATCATTAAACGACAAAAGAGAATCTCGCATTCTAGCAAACTACCACGGTTTCACATAAGCAATCCGCATACGCTAGAATGTCCCATCCAACGAATCTGCAGGAAAACCACATGCCGCTTACCGAATCCCAGGTGCAGGATGTTCTTCGCGCCGTGATTGACCCCAACACCGGCAAAGACTTCGTCAGCAGCAAGTCTGCTCGCCAGATTGCCATTACCGGCAGCCATGTCTCGGTCGATATCGTGCTCGATTACCCGGCACACAGCATCCTGGGAGAGATCAGGAACTTGGTGACGCAGGCAGTGAAATCATTGCCCGACGTGGATAACGTCACGGTGGGCGTCACCAGCCGTATTGTCTCGCACAAGGTGCAACGCGGTGTACAGCTCATCCCCAACGTCAAGAACATCATCGCCGTCGCGTCGGGCAAGGGCGGCGTCGGTAAATCCACCACGGCAGTCAACCTGGCCCTGGCCCTGGCCGCGGAAGGCGCACGCGTCGGTATTCTTGATGCAGACATCTATGGCCCCTCGCAGCCGCAGATGCTGGGCCTGAGCGGCAAACCAGAAAGCACTGACGGCAAGAGCATGGAGCCGTTGGAACACTACGGAGTCCAGGCCATGTCCATCGGCTTCCTGGTCGATGTCGACACGCCCATGGTCTGGCGCGGCCCGATGGTCGTGGGCGCATTGGAGCAATTACTGCGCGACACGCGCTGGAGGGACCTGGACTACCTGGTGGTCGACCTGCCGCCAGGCACAGGTGACATCCAGCTCACCCTGGCGCAGAAAGTGCCGGTCACCGGCGCCATCATCGTGACCACCCCGCAGGACATTGCCCTGCTGGATGCCCGCAAGGGGCTCAAAATGTTCGAGAAAGTCGGCATTCCCATTCTCGGCATCGTCGAGAACATGAGCACGCATATCTGTTCGCAATGCGGGCATGAAGAGCACATATTCGGCGCCGGGGGCGCCGCCAGGATGTGCGCCGACTACGATACGGAACTATTGGGCAGCCTGCCGCTGGATATCCGCATCCGCGAAGAGACTGACGGCGGCAAGCCCACCGTCGTCGCCGACCCGGCAGGCGAGATTGCCGGCATCTACAAATCGATTGCCCGCCGTGCCGCGGTCAAGCTGGCAGACCTGAGCCAGGATTACAGCAGCAAGTTCCCCAATATCGTGATCCAGAAAACCTGAGGCAGAGACTTCAGGCCTCCCAAACCATCAAGGCCCTCGCCCGGCCTTGATGGTTTGACATGTCAGCTTTATAAATTCACACCAAATATATAGACATCCACGCCGTTTTTGGGCTTGATCAGGCTAGCCGGGATAGGCTCGCCGCGGCGCCAGTTGTCCACGGCTTCCTGCTTGCCCGCGCCGGTGACGAAGAAGATGACTTCCCGTGCCTGGCTCAGGCGCGCGGCACTGATGGAGACCCGCTCCGGCGGAGGTTTGGGCGCATCGAACACCGGCACTGCCGACTGCGCGTCGTCCCAGCTATGACCGGGAAACAGGCTGGCGGTATGGCCGTCCTCGCCCAAACCCAGCAACACGAGATCGAAGTCGCCCACCGCTGCCAAGGTCTGGTTGTACGCCTGTGCCGCTTCCACCGGGCCTCGCTCCGCTGGAATGTCGTGAACCTGGGATGAGGGAATCGCCACATGCTTGAGCCAGGCTTCATGCGCCATCAGACTATTGCGCTCTTCATGCTCAGGCGGCAGGCAACGGTCATCGCCGTAGAATACATGCCATTTGCTCCAGTCGGTGTCGATCCTGGGCAGCAACTGGTAGATGCTCTTGGGGGTGCTACCGCCGGCGAGCACGATGCTGAACTTGCCATGGCCGGCAATGGCATTGCGCGCAGCCTCTTCGATATGCTCGACGGCGCTGCTGTATAGCGCCTCCTGCGCGCTGTACACCTGCCATCGGCTCACCTGATTATTAATCACCAGGGACTGTGTTGTATTTTGCATGATATAAAACCTTCACGTTATAATTACCGAGCTCTATCTTGAGAATTTTAACATTATCAACCCAGGCCCATCTCACCTAAAACGGTCTTGCCCAAAAGGAAGCGCCTCAAAGTGACGATGGCATGATCCTCATCAAGGAAAAAACTCAATGAAACTCGCAATCATCGGTCTAGGAAAAATGGGCGGCAACATGGCGCGCCGCCTCCTGAAACACGGTATCGAAGTCGTCGGCTTCGATTTCAACCAGGATGCAGTGAACCAGATTTCCCTGACCCACGGCATGGTTCCCGCCACCTCCGTTGCAGATGCGGTGTCCAAGCTATCGGGCGAACCCAAGAAAATCGTCTGGATCATGCTGCCTAGCGGCGAGATCACCGAAAACCAGATCAAGGACCTGGTGCCACTGCTGGGCAAGGGCGACATCATCGTCGATGGCGGCAACTCAAACTACAAGCATAGCCAACGCCGTGGCGCATGGCTGGCCGAGCATGGCATTGATTTCATTGACTGTGGGACTTCCGGCGGTATCTGGGGCCTGGAAAACGGCTACTGCCTGATGTACGGCGGCACCAAGGAAGCGGCAGACACCATTGAGCCAATTGCCAAGGCGCTGACTCACGAAGATCGTGGCTGGGCTCATGTCGGCCCGATTGGTTCCGGCCACTTCACCAAGATGATCCACAACGGCATCGAGTACGGCATGATGCAGGCGTTTGCCGAAGGCCTGGACCTGCTCAAGGGCAAGGAAGAATTCAACCTCGATCTTGCCCAGATCACCGAACTCTGGCGTCATGGCTCCGTCGTCCGCAGCTGGCTGCTGGACCTGACCGCCGAAGCATTGGCGCATGATCAGGAACTCTCCACGATCGCCCCGTACGTCGCAGACTCCGGCGAAGGCCGCTGGACCGTGGTGGAAGCCGTGGATCAAGGCGTGGCGGCTCCAGTATTGACCGTGGCATTGCAAGCGCGTTTCAGAAGCCAGGACTCCAAAGGCTATAGCTACAAGCTGCTGTCCCTGATGCGCAACGCGTTTGGCGGCCACGCAGTCAAGACCAAGTAATACGCCCAGGCCATGCCCAGGCATGGCCTTTTATGATATCCATCCTATTTAGAGAATACTGAATGAAAGTCATAGACCCCTGTACCCTTGTCCTGTTTGGTGCGAGCGGCAACCTCTCCCGCATCAAGCTCATGCCTGGCCTGTTCCGTCTTGACCAGGCAGGCCGCTTGCCGGAAAAAATGGCCATCCTTTCTGTCGGACGGGGCCAGGTTGCCCGCGAAGCCTGGTTGGCCGACATCAAGGGCATGCTGGATGCCAAGTTTCCCAAGGGCTATGACCAGGCAGTGTTCAAGCGCTTCATCGAGCGCCACCACTACCATGCCAATCCGCCCGATGATGCCACCTCCTTCACCCGCCTGAAGGAGACCTTGTCGAACGAGGCCATTTTCCCGCAGAACCTGGCTTATTTCCTCTCCGTGCGCCCTTCCGACTTCGCGACCATCGTCGACCAGCTGGCTGGCGTCGGGCTGACCCAGGAAGACAAATACTGGCGTCGCGTCGTCGTGGAAAAGCCGTTCGGCACTGACTTGAAGACCGCGCAGGAGCTGCAATCCTCGATCACCAAGCACCTCAAGGAAAGCCAGATCTACCGCATCGACCATTACCTCGGCAAATCCGCCCTGCAGAACATCATGCTGCAACGTTTTGCCAATGCCATCCTCGAGCCCTTGTGGAACAAGAACTACATCGACCACGTGCAGATCACCAACACCGAACAGCTCGGCGTCGGCGAGCGCACCCAGTTCTACGATGCCACGGGCGCCTTGCGCGACATGATCCAGAGCCACGTGCTGCAAACCCTGGCGCTGACCGCCATGGAACAGCCCGCGTCCCTGAGCCCGGATGACATCCGCGCCGAGAAGATCAAGGTGCTGGAAGCCATTCGCCCGATTCCAGTCAACGAACTGGAAAAGAACGCATTCCGTGCGCAATACTCCTCAGGCGAAGTCAAGGGCGAAAAAGTGCCTGGCTACCTGGAAGAACTCGGCGACAATAGCAGCGTGGTGGAAACCTATGCCGCGCTTAAGCTGTTCATCGACAACCCGCGCTGGGAAGGCGTACCTTTCTATATCCGCACTGCCAAGCGCCTGCACGAGGCAGACACCCGCATCGCGATCCGCTTCAAGAAAGCGCCGCTGCAACTGGGCAACGGGCAAGACCAGAACTGGCTCATCATCGGCATCCAACCGCGTGAGTGCATCAAGCTGGAAATCCAGTCCAAGATTCCCGGCCTGGATATCGCCACCCGCACGATCGAGCTCGATGGCGCCAACCGCCAGGAAGGCGATGAAACCATCGACGCCTACGAGGCCTTGCTATTGAACCTGATGGAAGGCGACAACTCGCTCTACCTGCACATCAGCGAGGTGGAAGCCCAGTGGCGCCTGGTCGACCCGGTCATCGAGGCCTGGGCCAAGGACCGCAAGCCTGTGTATCAATACCCTGCCGGCAGCAGCGACCCGGAAGCCTCCAAGGTGATTTTCGAGCACGAAGACCAGTTCTGGCGCTATAGCATCAAGCTGGGCGGCGACAAGCATTAAGAGCGGCTGCAAAACTCTCCTGGCGTTGTCGCTTTGCCTTGTCGTGCGACTTGTACTGCCTGCGGCAAAGCGCCTAGCCAGGAGCGCTTCGCTCAGTTTTGTAACCACTCTAAGCCTTTTTGAATTTTTGACAAACTGATCAAAGCGTAGTGATCCGGATGACTGGAAAGAAAAGCCGGTTATCCGTACACTTCGCTTTTTTGTCTTTCTGACGGAAGAACATAATGAGCATCAAATCCGACAAATGGATACGCCGCATGGCAGAACAGCATGGCATGATCGAGCCATTCGAGCCCAACCTGATCCGGGAGGTCAACGGCCAGAAGATCGTCTCCTACGGCACTTCGAGCTATGGCTACGATATCCGTTGCGCTGATGAATTCAAGGTCTTCACCAATATCAACAGCACGATTGTCGATCCCAAGAATTTCGATCCCAATTCATTTGTCGAATTCAAGAACGATTTCTGCATTATTCCGCCTAACTCATTTGCCTTGGCACGCACGGTCGAGTATTTCCGCATCCCGCGCAGCGTATTGACCGTATGTTTGGGCAAGTCCACCTACGCGCGTTGCGGCATTATTGTCAACGTCACCCCTTTCGAGCCGGAATGGGAAGGCTACGTCACATTGGAGTTCAGCAATACCACCCCGCTGCCGGCCAAGATCTATGCCGGCGAAGGTTGTGCCCAGGTGTTGTTCCTCGAATCTGATGAAGAATGCGAGACTTCCTACAAGGACAGGGGCGGCAAGTATCAGGGCCAGGTGGGAGTCACCCTGCCAAAAATCTGACCGCAACACATCGCCCGCGGTCATATTAATCGCAAGTGATTGTGCTATATTGCGCTTTTTTAATGAGGGGTCTGTTGCCAGGTTGTCCGTGAACAGCCTGGCAACAGACCCTGTATGCCTTTAGGAGGCTTCATGAAATTCCGTTTCCCCGTCGTCATCATTGACGAGGACTTCCGCTCAGAAAACTCTTCCGGTCTCGGCATCCGCGTACTTGCCAAGGCGATCGAAGATGAAGGATTCGAGGTGCTGGGCGTCACCAGCTACGGCGACCTGACTTCGTTTGCCCAGCAGCAAAGCCGCGCCTCCGCCTTCATCCTGTCGATAGATGACGAGGAGTTCATCGAGGAATCGCCGGAAGCGCTGGAAAACCTGCGTAATTTCGTGGACGAGATCCGCTTCCGCAACGAGGAAATCCCCATCTTCCTGCATGGCGAAACCCGCACCTCGCGCCATATTCCCAACGAAATCCTGCGCGAACTGAATGGCTTCATCCATATGTTCGAAGATACGCCCGAATTCGTCGCGCGCTACATCGTGCGTGAAGCCCGCACCTACCTGGACAGCCTGCCGCCGCCCTTCTTCCGCGCCCTCACCCATTACGCGGCAGACGGCTCATACTCCTGGCACTGTCCCGGTCACTCAGGCGGCGTCGCCTTCCTCAAGTCGCCGGTCGGCCAGATGTTCCACCAGTTCTTCGGCGAAAACATGCTGCGCGCCGACGTCTGCAATGCAGTGGACGAACTGGGGCAACTGCTCGACCACACCGGGCCGGTGGCGGCTTCCGAGCGCAATGCAGCGCGCATCTTCAATTGCGACCACCTCTATTTCGTCACCAACGGCACCTCCACCTCCAACAAGATCGTCTGGAATTCCACCGTGGCGCCGGGCGACGTGGTGATCGTGGACCGCAATTGCCACAAGTCGGTACTGCACTCCATCATCATGACCGGCGCTATCCCGATCTTCCTGATGCCGACCCGCAACCATTTCGGCATCATCGGCCCTATCCCGAAAGAAGAATTCTCCTGGGAAAACATCCAAAAAAAGCTGGAAGCGAATCCTTTCATCGGCGACAAGACTGTCAAGCCGCGCGTGCTGACCATCACCCAGTCCACCTACGACGGCGTGCTCTACAACGTCGAGGAGATCAAGGAGATGCTCGACGGCAAGATCGACACATTGCATTTCGACGAAGCCTGGCTGCCGCACGCCACTTTCCATGATTTCTATGGCGATTACCACGCCATCGGCGCCGACCGTCCGCGCTGCAAGGAATCCATGGTGTTTTCCACCCAGTCCACCCACAAATTGCTCGCCGGCCTGAGCCAGGCATCGCAAATCTTGGTGCAGGACGCGCAGGACATACAACTGGACCGCGACCTCTTCAACGAGGCCTATCTCATGCACACGTCGACCAGCCCGCAATACTCCATCATTGCCAGCTGCGATGTCGCCGCGGCCATGATGGAGGCGCCGGGCGGCACCGCCCTGGTGGAGGAGTCCATCATGGAAGCCCTGGATTTCCGCCGCGCCATGCGCAAGGTGGACGAGGAATGGGGCAGCGACTGGTGGTTCAAGGTCTGGGGCCCGGACGACCTCTCCGAGGAAGGCATAGAGGAGCGCGCCGCCTGGATGCTGAAGGCCGGCGAGCGCTGGCACGGCTTCGGCAACCTGGCCGAAGGCTTCAACATGCTGGATCCGATCAAGGCCACCATCATCACGCCGGGACTGGATGTGGATGGCGCGTTCTCCGACGAGATCGGCATTCCCGCCGCCATCGTCACCAAGTACCTGGCCGAACATGGCGTGATTGTGGAAAAAACCGGCCTCTACTCTTTCTTCATCATGTTCACCATCGGCATCACCAAGGGCCGCTGGAACACCATGGTGACGGCCTTGCAGCAGTTCAAGGACGACTACGACAAGAACCAGCCGCTATGGAAGGTGTTGCCAGAGTTTGTCGCCAAGCATCCGCGCTACGAGCGCATCGGCCTGCGCGAATTGTGCACCCAGATCCACGAAATATACAAAGCCAATGACGTGGCGCGCCTGACCACGGAAATGTATCTGTCCAACATGATCCCTGCCATGAAGCCTACCGATGCGTTCGCCAAGGTGGCCCACCGCAAGATCGACCGCGTCCTGATCGACGAACTGGAAGGCCGCATTACCGCGGTGTTGCTGACGCCCTACCCGCCTGGCATTCCGCTGCTGATTCCCGGCGAGCGCTTCAACAAGGTCATCATCAACTACCTGCGTTTCGCGCGCGACTTCAACGAGCGCTTTCCTGGCTTCGAGACCGACGTACACGGACTGGTGAAGGAAGTCGTGGATGGCAAGGCGCGCTACTTTGTGGATTGCGTTGCCAATTGAGACTTAAATTGAACCTGCGAGACCACGCAGGTTCAACCCAGCTGTTTCCAAGCTGTTGCGTTACCTGTCTCGCTCGCTATTGCTTGCGTTCATAAGTCAGGTAGCGGAACGGCAGGCCCTTGGCGCTGACCGCTGCTTCGTTTGACACTTCCCGCCAGTCTTGCAAATCGAACTCCGGCAGGAAGGCATCGCCCGCAAACTCGGCGTCAATCTCAGTGATGTAGAGGCGGTCGGCCAGCTTCAATCCCGCCTGGTATAGCTCCGCCCCGCCGATCAGGAATGCCTCGTCGTCATTCGCAGCCAGGTCAATCGCCTGCTCCAGGCTATTGGCAATCACGGCGCCTGGCACCTGGTAATCCTGGTTACGCGTCACAATGACAGTGGTACGGTCCGGCAGCAAGCGATTGAGCGACTCGTAAGTCTTGCGGCCCATGATGATATGATGCCCGGTGGTCAAGGCGCGGAAACGCTTGAGGTCTTCCGGCAGATGCCAGGGCAAGGTGTTGTTCAGGCCGATGACACGGTTCTGGGCAACAGCGACGATAAGGGATAGATTAGCCATGGCATCATTATACTTGGAGTTGCTTGCCAAGGTTTTGTAGGACAATCGTATGCCTGTTCTAAATGAGATAGTTTAAGATTAAGGCCGGTTTCCTCTTCCATCATTCAAGCATCGCTAACGATAAAGAAACGGAACACAAGTTTTGCAGATTGCCTACCCAAAATCCTTTCTCAAGCTGCTCTTGATCGGCTTTGCGCTAGCCATGCTGCCGCTGCTGTTTGCGTTTGGCAACGCCGCCCTCTACCTAGACCGGCTCGCTACCCAGAGCCGCGATGCAGTGACCCAGGCAGTACAGGCCACGCGCGCAAGCCGTGCCCTCGTCGAGCAGATCACTTTCATGGAGCGCAGTGCGCGGCAGTATTTCGTGCTGGAAGATGAATCGCTGCTGGAAAACTATGAAAAAGCGCATGAGAAATTTGTCGATTCATGGCAGGACCTGGACCAGCTTCCCATGACCAGCAAGCAGAAGCTTGCCCTGGCCAGGCTCTCCGCCGAGGAGCAATCGCTTTTCCAAAGCGTCGTACAATATCCTAGCGAATCCGCACCTATCGAAGAAATCGTTGGCCGCTTTGCGGACCTGACAGCCCAAGCCCAAGATATCCTGGATGAAAATAACCGGCAGATAGACCGGGAATCCGCCATCCTCGCCGAAACCGCCGAGCGCACCCAGCAAATCATGCTCTGGCAGACACTCACCTTGATCCCGGTCGCATTGCTGGTCGCACTCATGATCACCTTCCTGCTGGCGCAGCCGATCCGGCGCATGGATGCCGCCATCCGCAAGCTAGGCGAAGGCGACTATACCGAACCCATCAGCATTGACGGGCCCGGCGACCTGCGCAACCTGGGCGAGCGCCTGGACTGGCTGCGGGCGCAACTGAACGAGCTCGACCAGCAAAAGCAACGCTTCCTCCGCAATGTCTCCCATGAGCTGAAAACCCCGCTCACTGCAATCCGGGAAGGCAGCGAACTGCTCAGCGACGAAGTCGGCGGCACCCTAACGCCTCAGCAGCGCGAAATTGCCGGTATCCTGCGTGAAAGCAGCTTAAGGCTGCAAAAAATGATAGAAAACCTGCTGAGTTACACCGCCGTGCAATTCCATGCGCCGCAGCTCAAGTTGGAGCCCGTCGCCCTGACCAAGCTCGCAGAGGAAATCCTGGCAGATTACTCCTTGACCATCAGCAGCAAGAATATCGACATCCAACGGGATTTCTTCCCTACCGAAATCCAGGCAGACCGCGAGAAAATTCATTCCGTGCTGGACAACCTCGTTTCCAATGCCATCAAATACACATCGTCATCCAGTAGCATCCGCATCAGCATCACGCACCAGGCTGACCAGGCCATCATCGAAGTGCATGACGGCGGACCAGGGGTCATGTCTGCCGACAAGGCCAAGCTGTTTGATCCGTTCTACCGTGGCGACAGCGTCTATGAAAGCCTGGTCAGCGGCAGCGGCCTCGGGCTGTCAATAGCCAAGGAATACGTTGACGCCCATGGCGGTGAAATCATTTTATTACCTTCAGAACGCGGTGCTCATTTCCGCGTCTCCCTCCCCTTGAAAGCTGCGACCAAATGAACCCGAAATACCTGCTCCCGATTGCAATGACAGGCATGCTGCTCAACGCATGCGCACACCAGGCTAAGCCAACTGCCGCCCCCGGCAGCCAGGAAGCCCTGTCAAGCCAGGCCGCTCAGCCTGCCGTCAACAAAGGACACCATCCTGCCCCCGACTTGCTGGAATTCGTCAGCAATTTTTCCGAGCTGCCATTGGAGTCCCAGAAAAAGGAACTGGCAGACGCCTTGCAGAAAATCAGCAGCAACAATAACGACTTACATCAGAAAACGCGGGTCGCAATCATCTATGCCATCCCGACCAGCAAGCTGCGCGACCCGCTCAAGGCACAACCCTTGCTTGATGAGTTGGCGCGCGAAAAACGGCTGAGCAAGGAAGAAGGCGCCATTGTGTCCATCCTCCGGGAAAATGCGGCAGAAACCGCCAAGCTCAACCAGCGCCTGCGCGAGGAACTGCGGCGCGCTGAAGAAAACCAGCAAAAAGCCAATGGCCTGCAGCAAAAGCTGGACGAATTAAAGAAAATTGAGAGGACCATGATGCAGAAATCGCTGAAAGATCCGAACCGGAGCAGCAGTAAATGACTGAAGCAGCAAAGAAAATTCTTACCGTTGATGATGACCCCGATATCCTCAAGCTCATGGGCATGCGGCTGCAGGCAGCCGGTTATCAGGTCATAACGGCAACCAACGCGGAGGAAGCACTGTCGCAAATTGCCATCAGCCGGCCTAGCCTTGTCATCACGGATTTACGCATGCCGGGCATGGACGGCCTGGCCTTGTTCGATGTCATCCATCAATCCGATCCCTCCTTGCCCGTAATCATGGTCACGGCCCACGGCTCGATCCCCGAGGCTGTGGACGCCACGCAGCGTGGCGTATTCGGCTTTCTCACCAAGCCGTTCGACAGCAAGTCGTTGCTGCAGCAGGTAGAGGCTGCATTGCGCATCGGCACGGGGTCGCTGCAGCATAACGCGCAGGATGAGGACAACGAATGGCGCAAGAGCATCATCACCCGCAGCCCGCAGATGGAAAACCTGCTCGGGCAAGCCAAGCTCATGGCGATTTCCGATGCCAGCGTGTTTATCCAGGGGGAGAGCGGCACCGGCAAGGAGCTGCTTGCACGCGCCATCCACCACGCCAGCCCGCGCCGGGACAAGCCTTTTGTCGCCATCAATTGCGGCGCCATCCCTGAAGCATTGCTGGAATCAGAACTCTTCGGCCATAGCAAGGGAGCATTTACCGGCGCCCTTCGCGACCACAAGGGGCTGTTCCAGACCGCCGATGGCGGCACCCTGTTCCTGGATGAAATTGGAGACATGCCGCTCCCCTTGCAGGTAAAACTGCTCCGCGCCTTGCAGGAGCGCGCCATCCGGCCTGTAGGCGCCAATGCCAGCATCAATATCGATGTGCGGGTGATTTCGGCGACCCACCGCAACCTTGCGGAGGAAATGAAGTCGGGAAGGTTTCGCGAGGACTTGTACTATCGCATCAACGTAGTCGGCCTTGAAATCCCGGCCCTGGCTGCGCGGCGCGAAGACATCTCCCTATTGGCCAATAACTTCCTCAATGAACTGACCAGCAAATACCGCAAAAAACTCAACGGCTTTGCCCCTGAAGCCTTGGAACTACTGATTGCCGCGCCATGGCCGGGCAATGTCCGCCAATTGCAGAACATCGTCGAGCAGACGGTAGTGCTCTGTACCACGCCCTTGATCCCGGCCACCTTGGTACAAAAAGCGCTGCAAGAAGACATCGGCGGCATCGTGCCGTTCGAAGTCGCCCGCAAGAATTTTGAGCGCGACTACCTGGTCAAGCTGCTCAAGGCCACCAATGGCGGCGTGACGCAAGCTGCACGCCTGGCCCAACGAAACCGTACCGAGTTCTATAAATTGTTACAGCGCCACCAACTTACGCCGGCGTTGTTCAAAAACGACAACACCCCCAACTGATGTCTCTTTCAGGAGACGTAGCTATTCTTTTATTTTCAATAAGTTAATCAAACGATAAGGATTTTGTCTCACTTTTGAGACAAAATCCTTATAAGAGAATACTCCCAATAAAACCTTATCTATTTGATTATTAAATATTTAATCAAGTTGGCACAATCTTCGCTATATAGTCATTAAATATTTCGGCTGCATACACCAAGCAAAATCAATAGTCGGAGATGTAAAGTATGGGATCCAATATCAAGAAAACGCACCCTATGGTTCTGGTCGCTGCAACGACCATGACGATATTCAGCCTGGTTGGAAGCGCCGCGATTACCGGCCTGATTCCTGTCGAGCATACCTATCGTCCTGACCTAGCGCAGGAATTGATTACCGATCCCAATGCAGCCATGGTGATCAGCAACACGCTCAACCAGGGGATGGAAAATTCCCGCGAGAGCGAGCCAGTCCGCTCCACCTGCACGGACTGCGGCATTATCGTGTCGATCCGTTCTTTCGAGAACAATATGGCAGACAGTTACAAGATGAATGAAAAAGTTGCTGGCGCAACTTATCTTATCAAGGTCAAGATGGGTAATGGACACTTTCATACCATTACCCAGTACAGTACGCCGCGCTACTCCGTGGGAGACAATGTCAAGCTCAAGAGTGGCCGGTTAGTGAGTGCATAGCATGTATTGAATCTCCAAGCTCCTCATAGCAGGCCTTTATCCTCCCCGAGAAGGTCTGCTTTTTTTCTTCAAAAAATAAAGCCCTGCAAATGCAGGGCTTTATTTTTGTCTTGGCTTAAATTGTTAAGCCGTCGTATTCACGTTTTGTCCCAGGTGCGCTGGCAAGTTGGCGGCAGGAGGTGACGGCAATGCCTCCAGCAAAGCCAAGGCATTGGCCGAGCTGATATCCAAGGCCTTTTTCAATACTGTCGTCCCGACTTCCTGCTGCAAGCGCGTAGCCGCAAGGTCGGTAGCGACACTGGCAATTGCATTGACATCCATTGTGGTTCCCATCAATAACTTCGATATATTGATTAACGGCTCCCCAGAGCGGAAGTTAAGCCTTGCCTGCCAACTTTCTGGTTTCCATTCCATTAATAACAGGCAAAAAAAACGCCCCCGAAGGAGCGTTGTCGACTGTCCGTCCAGTCAAAAACCCATTATTCCTTGCCGATCTGGTAGAACTCTTGGTGGGATTCCACGATCTTGCCGCTAGTTGCGTCTACTTCGACCTTGAATTCCTTGCCATCCTTGGTCTTGATATCGAATTCGTAGGAGGCAGCGCCATTCTCTTCGATCTCGTACTCAACCTCGATAATTTCGCCAGGATGTGCAGCCAGCGCTGTCTTGCGTGCGTCAGCTTCGCTTACCTTTTGCTTGGCCTTGAAAAGGGGATGGTCTGCAGAATCGACTTCCTGCTCCACTTCCACGATCTTGCCAGTGTTAGCATCGCATTCTACATCCCAAGCGGTACCATCGCTAGACTCAATATCAAATTCATAGACTGGCGTCTTGCCTTCCAGTTTGTACTCCACCTTCACCACGGTACCCTGCTTGGTCTTGAGCGCAGCTTCCAGACAGGTTTCCAGGCTTACCTTGCCCTTAGGAAAGTGATGGTCGGCAAACGCCAGGCTGCTGGATACGGCCAAGACTAGCGCGCTAATCGCAACGACGGTTTTCCCCATAATTAAGCTCCATGTAGTCATTATCTAATGTTGCAATTATAAATGAAGAAGCAAGAGCTGGGAGAAACTCCCCATTTATTTAGGATTAAATCACAATTAAATTTGCCGTGCCTTGCTTGCCAGGGCGATTTCCGTCATATGGGTTGCATCCATCGGGTGGCTGAACAAATAGCCTTGTACCATGTCGCTCCCCTGCTCCAGCAGGAATTGCAGCTGAGCCTTGGTCTCCACCCCTTCTGCCACCACTTCGAGTTTCAGGCTGTGCGCCATTTGGATGGTGGCCGTCGTAATCGCGACATCATCGGCATCGTATGGAATATCCCGGATAAAACTGCGATCGATCTTGAGGCGGCTGACCGGAAAACGCTTGAGATACGCCATTGAGGAATAGCCTGTGCCAAAATCATCGATTGCCAGGTGCATGCCCATGGCCTTCAGGTCCATCAGACGGGCAGTCGTTACTTCCGCATCTTCCATCAGCACGGTTTCAGTAATTTCCAGCTCCAGCAAACTGCTATCCATGCCAGTTTGCTCAATGATCTTGGTCACGGCCTGCACCAAGTTCTCCTGGCGGAACTGACGGCCCGAGAGGTTGACGCTCATGCGCAGCGCCACTCCCATCTCTTTCCATTCCATGGCCTGTTTGCAGGCCTCTCGCAACACCCACTCCCCAATGCGCACGATCAGGCCGGTTTCTTCTGCGATCGGAATAAAACTGCTTGGATACAAGATGCCGCGCTGCGGATGATGCCAGCGTATCAAGGCTTCTACGCCGACCAGCTTGCGGCCCGGCAGGCTGAACTGCGGCTGGTAGTAGAGTTCGAACTGCCTTTCTTCCAACGCAACGCGCATTTCCGTCTCGAGGATCAAGCGTGTCGAGCTTTTATGATGCATTTCTGCCGAGAACATCTGGAAGTTGTTCTTGCCGCGGCTCTTGGCGTAATACATGGCTGCATCGGCATCACGCAGCAGATGGGCGGCGTCATCTCCGTCGTATGGATAGATGCTCGCGCCGATACTGACGCCGATATAGAAGTTCCGCTCATTCATTACGATAGGCTGTGTCAGCGCCCGGATGAAGCGGTTGGCGACGGCTTCCACGTTCTCGACATCGGCCGGCTGGTTGAGGATCATGGCAAACTCATCCCCTCCTACACGGTAGACCGTGTCTTTCTTGCCTGCAGCAGATACCAAGCGCTGCGCGACCAGATGCAATAATTTGTCGCCGACATCATGGCCGAGGGTATCGTTGATGACCTTGAAATCATCCAGATCGAACACCAGCAATGCCAATACGCCATGACGATGGCGCGCTTCGTCCAACAATGCATGGAATCGCCGGTTGAAAGCATGACGGTTAGGAAGGTCGGTCACCGTATCGTAATTGGCGAGAAAGCCGGCACGCTCCTCGGCCTTCAGCATTGCACGCTGCAGTCGGCTCAACAACAAGGCGGCAGCAAACAAGGTGACCAGCATCACCATCACTGTGGTGCCGATGTACCAAAGCAGCTGGCGATACAGCCCCTTCATGTTGGATCGCATATACAGCACGCCAATCTGCATGTCGTCAGATATCACGGGCTGCCATATTTCGATCTTCTGCAAATCCGCCTGGCGCTGGGCCTGGGCCACGACCATCATGTCGAACGGGCGCAACAGGCTGCCAGGCCGCACATATTCGGCAAAACGATTTTGCTGCATGTCATATAGCGTCGCCGTATCTATCTCCGGCGCTTCGGCCAGGCTGGCGAGCACTTCAGAGGCCACTTCCCGCTCCCCGCGCACCAGCGCCTGTGCAATATTGCCCGCCATGATGCGCATCTGGATCTGCATGGTGACGGCCATATTGTGCCTGAGCGAAGCATATTCCATGCTGATGAGTGTCACGGTGGCAATCAACAGTGCCAGGCCGACCGCCAGGATGTGCGCCACACGCAGTTTGGGCGGCACAGGTTGATGATGTGCGGAATTAACCATGAAACACTACGACCATGAATCGATAACGCTGACAGATTGATACGGAAAATAAACGCGCAACCATCGGCGCCCGCATCGCAACAGCATGAAGGGAGAACAACATAGAGTCAAACCAGGGAATTACACTGCGACAGGCGCCTTGATGGCAGGGTGAGACTGATAATTTTCCAGCGAGAAATCCTCGAAGCGGAAACCAAAAATATCCTTCACTTCGGGATTGATCCTCATCACAGGCAGAGGATAAGGCTCGCGCGATAATTGCTCTTTCACTTGCTCGAGGTGGTTGAGGTAGATATGCGCATCGCCCAGGGTATGCACGAAATCGCCAAGCTTGAGTCCGCACACCTGCGCCACCATCATGGTGAGCAAGGCATAGGAGGCAATATTGAACGGCACGCCGAGGAAGATATCGGCGCTGCGCTGATACAGCTGGCAAGAGAGCTTGCCGTCCGCCACATAGAACTGGAAGAACGCATGGCAAGGCGGCAGCTTCATCTTGTCGACATCGGCCACGTTCCATGCCGACACGATCAGGCGGCGCGAGTCTGGGTTGCGCTTGATCGCCTCGACCACCTGGCTGATCTGGTCGATATGGCCGCCATCCGGCGTCGGCCAGCTACGCCATTGGTAGCCATAGACCGGGCCCAGGTTGCCCTGCTCGTCCGCCCATTCATCCCAGATGCTGACGCCGTTTTCCTTGAGATAAGCGATATTGGTGCTGCCCTGCAGGAACCAGAGCAACTCATGGATGATGGACTTCAGGTGCACTTTCTTGGTGGTAAGCAGCGGAAAGCCCTCGGTCAGGTCGAAGCGCATCTGGTAACCGAACACCGAGAAGGTGCCGGTGCCGGTACGGTCTTCCTTCTTGTGGCCGTGCTCCAGTACGTGGCGCATCAAGTCGTGATAGACCTTCATGACATCTCCCGATCAAATATGCTCAACAATGAACTGCTTGATGGCGGCGGCATCGGCCTCCATCACTTCAAAGCGCTGCGGCAGGGCTTCCAGCCCCTCAAGACTCTGTGGGCGCTCTGGCCTCTGCCCCAGTGCTTCGACGATCGCATCCTCGAACTTGGCCGGCAATGCGGTTTCCAGCACCAGCATCGGGGTGCCTGCCTCGCGGTGCTCCAGCGCCACCTTGAGGCCGTCCGCGGTATGTGTATCAATAGTGACACCGTAGCGCTCATGCGTCGCCTTGATGGTCTGCATGCGGTTGGCATGGTTGCTGCTGCCGGAAACGAAGCCGTAATCCGCCACCTTGGCAAACCAGCCGCCTTCATTGAGGTCGAAACTGCCGCCGGCATCCACCTTGCCCCACAGCTCGCGCACCTTAGCGGCGTCACGACCCACCAGGTCGAAGACGAAGCGCTCGAAATTGGACGCCTTGGAAATATCCATCGAGGGACTGGAAGTATGGTAGGTATTGGCTGAGCCGCGCGGACGGTAGACGCCGGTCTTGAAGAACTCGTCCAGCACGTCGTTTTCGTTGGTCGCCACAACCAGCTTGGCAATCGGCAAGCCCATCATGCGGGCGATATGCCCGGCGCAGACATTGCCGAAGTTGCCGGAAGGCACGGCGAAGCTGACTTGCTGCGCATTGTTCGCGGTCACGGCGAAATAGCCCTTGAAGTAATACACCACCTGGGCCGCCACGCGCGCCCAGTTGATGGAGTTCACAGCGCCGATCTTGTTCTTCGCCTTGAAGGCATGGTCGTTCGACACTGCCTTGACGATGTCCTGGCAGTCGTCGAACACGCCCTTGACCGCGATGTTGAAGATATTGTCGTCCTGCAGGCTGAACATCTGCGCGGTCTGGAAACGGCTCATCTTCTGATGCGGCGAAAGCATGAACACCTTGACGCCCCGCTTGCCACGCATGGCGTATTCCGCCGCGGAGCCGGTGTCGCCGGAGGTCGCGCCGAGGATGTTGGTAGTCTCGCCTTTTTGCGCCAGCACGTACTCGAACAGGTTGCCCAGCAACTGCATCGCCATGTCCTTGAACGCCAGGGTCGGGCCGTTGGACAAGGACAACAGGTACAGGTCGTCCTCCAGCTTATAGGTAGGCGTAATGTCCTCGGCACTCTGGCCCGGGCGCGCATAGGCATACACATCTGCGCGGTAGGTCTTGTCGACGATGGCGCGCAGGTCGTCAGCGGGGATGTCATCGATCAGGCGCGAGAGGATGGCGAACGCCAGGTCGCGGTAATTCATGCCGCGCATCGCATTCAGTTCGTTCTGGCTGAATTGCGGATATTGCTCGGGCAGGTAGAGGCCGCCGTCGGGCGCCAGGCCGCCAAGCAGGATTTCGGTAAACGACTGTGCAGGCGACTGCCCGCGGGTGGAAACGTATTTCATGGCACAACTGATGCAGCAGGCTGCTATGCCTGCCTGCAACCCTTTCCTCAAGTTATCGGCTTAGCTCTTCCATGCGCAAGCGGGTCACACTGCCGGAAATGGCAGGCAATGCCTCGATGGCGGCAATCGCGTCATCCATGTTCTTCTCGACCGTGACATGGGTCAGGATGATGATGTCGGCCTGGTCTTCGCCTTCCTGCGGTTCTTTCTGGATCATCGCATCGATCGAAATCTGGCGGTCGCCCAGGATGCGGGTCACATCGGCCAGCACGCCCGGCTTGTCCACCGCGCGCAGGCGCAGGTAATAGGCGCTGCTCACCTCGCCGATAGCGAGGATCGGCAAGTCCACGAGCTGGTCGGGCTGGAAAGCCAGGTGCGGCACGCGCTGGTGCACGTCGGTGGTATGCGTGCGCGTCACGTCGACGATATCCGCAACCACGGCGCTCGCGGTGGGCTCGGCACCCGCGCCGGCACCGTAATATAGAGTAGGCCCGACTGCATCGCCCTTCACCAGCACGGCGTTCATGGCGCCGTTGACATTGGCGATCAGGCGCTTCTCGGGGATCAGGGTCGGGTGCACGCGCAGTTCCACGCCCTTGCTGGTGCGCTTGGTGATGCCGAGCAGCTTGACGCGGTAGCCCAGTTCCTCCGCATAGCGGATATCAAGGGCATCCAGCTTGCTGATGCCCTCTACGTAGGCCTTGTCGAACTGCATCGGGATGCCGAAGCCGATCGCGGCCAGGATCATGAGCTTGTGCGCGGCGTCCACACCCTCGACGTCGAAGGTCGGGTCGGCCTCGGCATAGCCCAGGCGCTGCGCCTCCTTGAGCACGTCGGCAAAGGCCAGGCCCTTTTCGCGCATTTCCGAGAGGATGAAATTGGTGGTGCCGTTGATAATGCCCGCAATCCACTCGATTCGGTTGGCGGCCAACCCCTCGCGCACGGCCTTGATGATGGGAATACCGCCCGCCACGGCCGCCTCGAATGCGACAATCACGCCCTTCTGTTGCGCAGCGGCGAAAATCTCGTTGCCATGCAGCGCGATCAGCGCCTTGTTGGCCGTGACCACGTGCTTGCCGTTCTCGATCGCCTTCATCACCAGTTCGCGCGCGATGGTGTATCCGCCGATCAGTTCGACCACGATGTCGATGTCTGGGTCTGCCACCACGGCAAATGCATCGTCTGTGACGTCAATCTGGCCTCCCGTTACCTTGCGGGCCAATTCAAGATTGCGGTCGGCGACGCGCGTGATGGCAATTGGGCGGCCGGCACGGCGCGCGATTTCTTCCTGGTTGCGTGTAAGAACGGTATAGGTGCCGCCACCGACAGTACCGATGCCGAGCAGGCCAACATTGATGGGTTTCATTCAGTTTCCAGTTATCTTGCTTTTCAATCTTGTATCAAGAGCCGCGCGGTCATGCCGTCGCGTTCTGCGGTCTTGCCTGCGTGTCTTTCGAGGCTTTGCCGTCCACCACGGTGAGGGTGCTGTGCTGCTTGCGGTAGTTTTCCAGGAAGCGGGCGATGCGGGTAAAGGCTTCGGTGAGGTCGTCCACGTTCGGCAGGAACACGACGCGGAAATGGTCCGGCGCGCGCCAGTTGAACCCCGTGCCCTGCACCAGCAAGACCTTTTCCTCCAGCAACAGGTCGAGGATGAATTGCTGGTCGTCCTCGATGGGATATATCTTGGGATCGAGGCGCGGGAACAGGTACAGGCCGGCCTTGGGCTTAACGCAGCTCACGCCGGGAATGTCGGTCAGCATCTTGTAGGCGAGGTCGCGCTGCTTGCACAAGCGGCCGCTAGGCGCCACAAGGTCGTCTATACTCTGGTAGCCGCCCAGCGCGGTCTGGATCGCCAGTTGCCCGGGCACGTTGGCACAGAGGCGCATCGAGGCCAGCATATTGAGGCCCTCGATATAATCCTTGGCATGGCGCTTCTCGCCCGAGATCACCAGCCAGCCGGCGCGGTAGCCGCAGGTGCGGTAGTTCTTGGACAAGCCGTTGAAGGTCACGAACAACACGTCATCGGCCAATGAGGCGATCGAGGTATGGGTATTGCCGTCGAACAGCACTTTGTCATAGATTTCGTCGGCGAAAATCACCAGGCCGTGGTGGCGCGCGATCTCGATGATGCCTTCCAGCGTTTCACGCGGATACAAAGCACCGGTCGGGTTGTTCGGGTTGATGATGACGATGCCGCGCGTATTCGCCGTGATCTTGTTCTCGATATCCTTGAGGTCGGGCAGCCAGCCGGTCTGCTCGTCGCAGACGTAATGACGCGCAGTGCCGCCCGCCAGGTTCACGGCCGCGGTCCACAACGGATAATCCGGCATCGGCACCAGCACCTGGTCGCCATTGTTGAGCAAGGCCTGCATGGCCATGACGATCAGCTCGGAAACGCCGTTGCCGATAATGATGTCGTCTATGGTCACGCCCTGGATGTTCTTCTGCTGGGTGTAATGCATGATCGCCTTGCGCGCGGCGAACAGGCCCTTGGAATCCGTATAGCCGGAGGCGGAATCCATGTTGCGGATCACGTCCTGCAGGATTTCCTCGGGGGCGGCAAAACCGAAAGGCGCAGGATTGCCGATATTGAGCTTGATGATGCGGTGCCCGTCCTCCTCCATCTGGCGCGCTCGGTCCAGCACTGGGCCACGGATGTCGTAGCATACGTTGCTGAGCTTGCTGGACTTGGAGATTTCTTGCATGGCGGCCTGCAGATTCCGGTTGGGGAAAATGTGCTATCTTACATTGAGTTGGCATGCAATTGAAGCATGACGCCTCAAAAGACCTCATTAGATTATTCGATATATCTCTCATGAAATTACACCTTACCCAGGCTGCGGGCAGCCACCTGATTACCGGTTACGGCGACGGTTGGGTCGAAATCAACCACCAGCGCCACGAACACAGCCTGATCGTATTGCCGGGCAGCCTGCTGCCTGCGTGGCCGGTCGAGAGTTTCGACCATCTGCAGGCGACGAACTTCCAGGAGCTGCTGGCGCTCAAGCCCGAACTGATCCTGCTCGGCACGGGCAATAGGCACCGCTTCCTGCATCCTTCCATAGTCCGCGACCTCATCGCCGCTGGCATCAGCGTGGAATGCATGACCACGGAAGCCGCCTGCCGCACCTACAACATCCTGATGGCGGAAAGCCGCCAGGTGGCGGCAGCCTTGATTGTCTGAGAAAACACAGACACAGCAATGCATCGCAGCAATCTGATACTATAAATTTATTCACACCTGAATCTGTTATATTACCGCCCGCTTCCGCACAATTCCGCATAGCATCACTCACTCAGGAATTGCCATGCAAGCAGAAGCCACCATCGCCCGCCCGAGTGCGGCACGCAAAGTCATTCCCATCGTGCCTTATTCGGTGAAGGGACGTTACCGCAACCTGAAGTCCATCATCCTCAATGCCGCTTTCGGCGTGTATTTCCTCTTGCCGTGGCTCCCCTGGCCCAACAAGGTCGGGCAGGCATTGTTGTTTGATATCGGCAATTCGCGCTTCCATATCTTCAACCTGGTGCTCTACCCGCAGGATTTGATGGTGCTGGTGGGCATCATGGTGGTGGCAGCCAGCCTGCTTTTCGTCTCCGCAGCCATGTTCGGGCGGATATTCTGCGGCTTCTTCTGCTTCCAGACCTTGTGGACGGATGCCTTCCGCTTTATCGAAAAATGGATACAGGGTGAAGCCCAGGCCAGGAAGCGCTTGCAGCAAGCACCCTGGAGCCTGCGCAAAGCCGCACTGATCGGCAGCACCCATGCGCTCTGGCTGCTGCTGTCATTTGCCACGGCCGTCACCTTCACCTTGTATTTTGCCGAGTCGGGCACGCTCTTGCGGCAGGTGTTCGCCGGGGAAGCGGCGATTGCTGCCTACGTCACCATTTCCGTGCTTACCGCCACGACTTATGTCGCCGCCGGCTTCGCACGCGAGGACGTATGCTTCGTCGCCTGCCCTTACGGCAAATTCCAGGGCGTGATGCAGGACCCTTCCACCGTCACGGTGATCTACGACGAGGCACGCGGCGAAGGCCTGCATGGCCGCCAGGCGCCCACGGCCAAGCTCAAGACAGCGGAAATCCGTCGCAGCCAAGGCTTCGGCGACTGCATAGACTGCAACTACTGTGTGAACGTCTGCCCGACAGGCGTCGATATCCGCAAGGGATTCCAGATCGGCTGCATCTCGTGCGGCTTGTGCGTGGATGCCTGCAATAACATCATGGACAGCCTCAAGCTGCCGCACGGCCTGATACGTTTCGACCGCGACGAGAACATCCAGGAACCCGACGTACGCATGCAACGATGGTCCAAGGCAAAGCGGCTCGGCTACCTCTGCGTATTGATCGCCAGCATCGCCTTCACCTGGCATTCCATCAGCACGCTCACCCCCTTCACCGCCATCGTGCAACAGCAAAGGCAGCCTCTGGTCACCCAGCTTGCGGACGGCAGCCTGCGCAACCGCTATGAATTGCGCATCAGCAACAAATCCGGCAATGCGGAAACCTATGCCATTCAGGCGCATGGGCTTCCGGCAGGCAGCTTCAAGGGACGCGAGGCAATCACCATCCCCGCAGGCAAGTCATACGCCAGCAGTTTCAGCGTATCCCTGACGCCGGCAGTGGCCGCCAGCATCCCCAGCTTCATTGTCAGCGTCACGCCGCAAACGCAGCCCGATGCGGCAGAGAACCTGACGGCAAGCTACTTTGCAAAATGACCTTGGCAGGCAAAGCCAGCTTCCTGCTAGCAGCCGGGCAGTTGATTGCCGGCCCGGCAATGTTGTCTGCAAAAACAAAGGACTGCCGCAGCAGTCCTTTCTTCCTAAATTATGTGGCGCAGTCCAAGATATGGCACTCAGGCACGGCGACGGCGCAATGCCAATAGCACACCGAACCCGCACAGCATGAGCGCCAGCGCGGAAGGCTCCGGCACGGCAGCCACGGCGAACTGCCCATTGCGGTCGATCACAGCCCATACCAGATTATTGGCCGTATCCACACCATAGGTGCCCAAGCCATACGAGGCCTGCCAGGCGCCAATGACGAAGCGCGACGTGCCCTCGGTGTTGGCGTCCACTGCGAGCACCCATTGGCCGTCGAGCTGATACACCAGGCGCAGCAACGCTTCGTCGATTGCAATATCTTCGCCATAGCTCAGGGTGAGCACGAAGGGATCGGCGACGCCATCGAGCTGGTCGTCCATGCCGCCCAGGTAAAGGATGTCGCTGTACAGTCTGTCCGTTCTCGCCACCCAGCCGAAGTTGACGATGTTGCCAAGCTGCTGGGTGATGCCTGCGCCCGAATCAGGTTCGGTTGTCACGGAGCGCCCATCAAGGTTTTGGCCAGCCAGGATCTCGGCTTTGGTGCCAACGAATCCATTGCCCTCCACAATCGCGCTCTTGAGGCCGGCATAGGATTCACCAACATTGACGGCATACGACTTGCCGTTGGTCGAGAACGTGGTGCGATCGGCCACGCGCCACTCGGGCTCCCAGGCCTCGGAGAAGTCCGATGAGGCCGACGGGGTCGCCGAATAGTGTGTGAAAGTCACGAACGGCCCGTTGATATCGACGACGCTGTAGCCGACCTCGTTGTTGACCAGCGCGGCGCCGACTTCTTCACCCACGTTGAATTCATTCTCGAAGCGATAGTATTTTTCGGCGTTCGAACCCGCAACGATGTGATGCAGCAGCACGTCCTGACCGTCGACTGCCGCCGAGCGGCTGTACTGGTGGTCATGGCCGCTGAAGTAGGCATCGACGCCATTTTCGCTCAACTGGTTAAGCACCTGCATCCGCAGTGGGCTGTCGCCAAGCACGCCCTCGCGCGCACGGCCGAAGAATGGCTCGTGGGCGTAGACGAACATGTGGTCGTAGCTGCCCTTCTGCTGGCTGCCTACCC
Organism: Methylobacillus draconifructus; assembly: GCF_045984385.1. Lineage (NCBI taxonomy): Bacteria > Pseudomonadati > Pseudomonadota > Betaproteobacteria > Nitrosomonadales > Methylophilaceae > Methylobacillus > Methylobacillus draconifructus. Next base: position 639,132 of record NZ_JBJQIJ010000001.1, on the reverse strand, counting down.
AGCCGATCAGCTCGCTGGGCATCGCGCCATATAAGTCGAGCGAGACAAACAGCGTGTTATTGTAGGCGAATGAGTAGGACGCTCCCGGCCCCGTCGTGACCGTTGGCCCGCTCAAGCTGGGAAAGGCCGAGGACCAGGTGTCGGTACCCCGGTAAGCCGAAGGCCCGAGCAAGGGGTCAATGCCCCCGATGGTGCTCTCGGCACGCACGTCGTGATTGCCGCGTGTCAGATAGAGAGGAATGCCGGCGTCGGCCAGCGGCTTCGCAGCCTGTTTCCATGTATCGAATTCAGCCGCCGTGCCGTTCTCGGTCAGGTCGCCGATGGAAATGAGCAGGTCGATGTTGTGGTTGTTCACGAAGCGGTCCACTACCGGCTGCATCAGCCTGACGGATACGCCACGCGGGTCGCCGGCACCCTGGGTGTCGGTAAGGAGACCAAAGGACCACTGGGCAGGAGGCGTGCCGGCGGCGGATACGGCAAGCAGCGGCTGCCCGCCGAGCGCGATCCCGATCCAGGCAGCGGCGACAAAACGATTTCGAGCGATAGACTTCAGCTTCATAACAACTCCCCTAATCAACATGAGCAAAAATGAATGGAGTGAGTCTCTCCGCCGGCGATGACCTCAGCATGAATGGGGGACTAGTAACGCAGGCGGCCTTCGCCAGACCAGGAACGCGAAACCTGGCGAATCACTGCACGGACCTCATGCCACTGCATCGCGACAATGAATGCAATGTCCCGCCTAGCGAAAATTTTCGCGCCTAATTGAGGTCGCGTAAAACCTCTAAGTCATTCGTTCATGGATAAAAAAAAGCCCGGCAGGAAGGGGCCGGGCAAAAGGACTCAGACATTACTCAGTGGAGATGAGCCAGAATGAGTCGAGGAGATGATGCGTCAATACATCAATAAAACCGTCCTTACAGGCTGAACACGTTCATGGCGCCGCCGCCAGGAGCCGCGTTCCAGTCCTTCAGTTCCTTGTAGCCACCAGCAGCGCCCAGGCCCGCAGTTTCCTCTTCCAGGCCCAGGTTCATCGCTACGCCGGCCCAGCCGCCGATACCGGACAATACGCCGACATATTGCTTGCCCTTGTGGGTATAGGTGATCGCGTTGCCGACCACGCCGGAGCCGACCTGCATCTTCCATAGCTCCTTGCCGGTCTTGGCATCCAGCGCCTTGAACCAGCGGTCCAGCGTGCCGTAGAACACAAGGTCAGAGCCGGTTGCCAATGCGCCGCCCCAGGCCGAGAACTTCTCCTTGTTGTACCAGGCCGCCTTGCCCTTGAGGCCGTCCCAGGCCATGAAGCCGCCCATCACGCCGTCAGGCCCCGCGAACATGGTCAAGGTCGCCCCTACCCAGGGCTGGCCCGCGATGTACTTGGACTCGGTCGGCTCGTAGGTCATGCACACATGGTTCAGCGGCACATAGAACATCTTGGTGCGCGGCGAGAACGCGGCCGGCTGCTCGTCCTTCACGCCCAGCGCGGACGGGCAGATACCCTGCGCGTTGTAGTCCTGGTGGGTGGAGTACTTGGGGTCCTTGTTCGGGATGCCGGTCTTGAGGTCGATCGACTTCGCCCAGTTGACGAACGGGTGCATTTTCTCGGCCACCAGCAATGTGCCGTTGGTACGGTCGAAGGTATAACCGAAGCCGTTGCGGTCGAAATGGGTGGCGAGCTTCTTGCCGTCGGCTTCCCAGAGGATGATTTCGTTCATGCCGTCGTAATCCCATTCGTCGTGCGGCGTCATCTGGTAGCCCCAGCGCGCCTCGCCGGTATCCACGTCGCGCGCGAAAATGGTCATGGACCACTTATTGTCGCCGGGACGCACGTCCGGATTCCAGGTGCCGGGATTGCCCGTGCCGTAATACATCAGGTTGAGGGAAGGATCATAGGAATACCAGCCCCAGGTCGGGCCGCCGCCATGCTCCCAGCCGTTCTTGACAGCCTGCGGCTTGAGCCAGGTCTTGATGCCCAGGTCCTTTTCCGGGAACTTGAGCTTTTCCTTGGGCAGGGGCTTGAAGGAGCCGCCCTCCTTGTTGCCGCCGTTCACGTCCTCATACAGCGACAAGGCGCTGTAATGCGGGTTGTCCTTGTTGAAATCCTTGCCGATCAATGCGTCCGCGTCCGAACCCGTGCTGTAGGCACGCCATACCAGGCTGCCGTCCTTGATGTTGTAGGCCGAGATATAGCAACGCACGCCATACTCGCCGCCCGAACAGCCGGTCACGACCTTGTCCTTGATCACGTGCGGCGCGTTGGTGGTGGAAGCGCCGGACTTGGTATCGACCACGGCCACGTCCCAAAGCTTCTTGCCGGTCTTGGCGTCCAGCGCGACCAGGATGCCGTCGTTCTGCTGCAGGAATATCTTGCCGTCGCCGAACCCCAGGCCGCGGTTGACGTTGTCGCAGCACAGCAGTGCCTGCACGGCAGGGTCCTGCTTGGGGAAATACGACCAGAGGATTTTCTGGTTGTTGTTGAGGTCGAGCGCATACACATTGTTGGGGAACGCGGTGTGGATATACATCACGCCGTTGACCACGAGCGGCGCGCCTTCATGGCCGCGGTTCACGCCTGTCGCAAAGGTCCAGGCGTACTTCAGGTTCTTCACATTGCTCTTGTTGATCTGCGACAGGCCGCTATAGCCGGTGTTGGCGTAATCCTTGCGCGGATGCGCCCACTGCCCGTCGTCCTTCATCAGGTTTTCCAGGTCGGTCGCCAATGCGGGGATTGCTGCAAGCCCCAGCAAACCGGCTCCAACCGCCATCGCTATCGTTCTAGCCTTCATGCCATTCTCCATAGTCTATCGTTCACGAATTATTTTCTTATGTCGTATACTGACCCGGGAGTTTTTCCCGGCAATTGACTATGGCAAGGCCTGTGCCAGCCTGTTGAAAACTGTAGAAATAACAGCCAAGACCCAGGCTGGACAAGGGATTGCAAAGGACCGCCAATGCCCTCCCGCCCATACGGCGACAGAGAAAAACAAGGGATAGTTGTGTCATGAATGAACAGGTGCTACATTGGCTGACACACTAGTTCAATCCCTTACAATCAGGTACTTAACCCATGCAAAATCCTGCCCCTGACGAAACCCTGCTGTTGAATGCAAGAAGCGAATTCCTTGCGCACGGCGTCGTGGAAAGCGGCGGCGTCTCCAAGGAGATCGAGCGCTCCTGGCGCAGGTGCGTGGAAAACGGCATGGAAGCCGGCACCCAGGTGCGTACCGAAATACTGACCCGTCAGGAACTGCTGGTAAAACAAGAAGCACATCAATTGCTGCTCTCGCAGGCCCGGCCGGAAATGGAAAGCCTCAACGAGCAGATCAGCCACACCCGCAGCGTCATCGTGCTGACCGACCCGCAGGGCTTCATCCTGCACAGCCAGGGCAATAGCGAATTCCTCGACGATGCCCAGCGCGTCGCCTTGATTCCCGGCTCTTCCTGGCAGGAAAGCCTGCGCGGCACCAATGCCATCGGCACCGCGTTGGTGGAGCGTTCCGCCATGACGGTGCAGGGAGCCGAGCACTTCCTCGAACGCAACCATGTGCTGGCCTGCTCGGCAGTGCCTATATTGAGCGCCCGCAACCAGGTGATGGGCACGCTGGACGTGTCGACAGACGCCAGCATGCCGCAGCAGCATACCCTGGCATTGGTGAGAATGTCGGCGCAGATGATCGAGAACCGGCTGTTCACCGCCAGCCATGAAGGGGCTTACTCGCTGCATTTCCATGCACGCCCTGAATTCATCGGCACCTTGTGGGAAGGCATCGCCATCTTCGACGAGCGGCATCGCCTGGTGGCATTGAACCGCAGCGGCCAGTTCCAGCTCGGCATGACGCATGAGGAAATGGAAGACTCGCTGTTCAGCGAATTATTCGCCAGCAGGCCGGAAACCCTGATGCAGGCATCGCAGGCAAATTCAATGATTACGCCGCTTTACACCGCTCGCGAAGCCAGGCTGTATGCGCGGATCGAGCTGCGCCAGCCGCTTGCCGCGCGCAATGCGCGCGTAAGCAGCGCCTCGGCCAGCAAACGCCACTGCCCTGCCAGCCTGCAGATGTTGAATACCGGCGACCCGCGCGTCGCCCGGGTCATCAGCCAGGTAGAGCTTGTCGTCAACCAGGACATTCCCATCCTGATCGAGGGTGAAACCGGCGCAGGCAAGGAGTTGTTCGCGCGGGCCATCCACGAAGCCAGCGACCGCAGCCAGGGCCCCTGGGTCGCCGTCAACTGCGCGGCATTGCCCGAGGGCCTGATCGAGGCGGAACTGTTCGGCTATGAGGAAGGTGCCTTTACCGGCGCTCGCCGCAAGGGCAGCCCAGGCAAACTGGAGCAAGCCGACGGCGGCACCCTGTTCCTGGATGAAATCGGCGACATGCCATTGGCGTTGCAGGCGCGCCTGTTGCGGGTATTGCAGGAGCGCAGCGTCACACCCTTAGGCAGCACAAAATCCAAACCCGTCAATTTCGCGCTGTTGAGCGCCACCAACCAGAAACTGCGCGAGAAGGTAGAGAGCGGCGAATTCCGCCGCGACCTCTACTACCGCCTGAACGGCCTCACCGTCACCCTGCCTGCATTGCGGCAGCGGCAGGACTTGCCTGGATTGGTCAAGACCATCCTGCACACCGAGAACGCCGCAGGAAAAGCGATCGACCAGGATGTCACGACCTTGTTCAAGGCGCATCCATGGCCGGGCAACATCCGCCAACTGCATAATGTGCTGCGCACGGCGCTGGCGCTGTCCGGGACCGCGCCCATCTCCATGATGCACCTGACGCAGGATTTCCTCGACGACATGGAAAACGCCGCCGAGGACGACGCGGCCCCTTCATTGACCAGCCTGACGGCGGAAGCCATCAAGGCCGCCATGCAGGCGCATGCCGGCAATGTCTCGGCGGTGGCGCGGCAGCTCGGCATCAGCCGCAATACGCTGTACCGGCGCATGCGTGCAATGAACCTGGTGTAAACAGCGCTTTAGAACGGCTAGCAAAAGTTAGCCACTCTGAATGTAATGCGGCTTGCTATTCGTGATGATCGCCCATCAGCGCCAGCTCGGCTTCGCTGAAGCCTGCCGCCCTGCGTGCCGGGAAATTGAACGGGCCGCGCAGCTTGGGAGCCTGGTATTGCGCTGTAAGCAGGGCATAAGTGGAGACAGGCTCCAGCCCGCGCTGCTCGCATAGCCAGCCATACCAGCGGTTGCCGATCGCCACATGGCCGATTTCGTCCCGCAGCAGGATATCGAGGATCGCAGCCGCCTCGAGGTCGCCCGCCTGCGCCAGCTTGGCCCGCAGCGGCGGCGAAGCATCCAGCCCGCGTGCCTCCAGGGTCCGAGGCACCAATGCCATGCGCGCCAGCACGTCGTCACTGGTTTTCGCCACCATTTCCCACAAACTGTCGTGCCCGGTGAAATCGCCGTAGCGATAGCCCAGGCTTTGCAGGTGCGCGTGCAGCATGGTGAAGTGCAGCGCCTCTTCCGCCGCGATCTTGAGCCAGTCCGCGTAGTATTGCGGCGGCATGCCGGCAAAGCGCCAGACCGCATCCAGCGCGAGGTTGATCGCATTGAACTCGATATGGGCCAGGGCATGGATCAGCGCCGCCCTGCCCTCGGCGGTCCTCATCGAGCGCCGCTCCAGCAGCAGCGGCGATACCAGCTCCGGCTTGTCGGGACGGCCGGGGATGGGCCCCGTCGCTTCCAGAGCCGCCTGCGGATCGACGCTGAGCTCGCCCGCGAGCCAGGATTGCCGCAAGGCTTTGACGGCTTCCGTCTTGTCTTCGGGCGAGCGCAGGCAAAGCAGCGCCAATGCCGCATGGCGCAATTCTTGACCGCTATCCTGGAACGAACCTGTTTCTGCTTGCAATGTCATGCGCGCATTCTAACCGCACGCGTCCCGTTCACCAACGGCAAGCCGGGCTTACAAAAATTTACATCAAGCTGAAATACAAAGCAGAATTTGCAGTAATATGGATATATTTAAAATAAACTAGGGAGCAAATCATGGGAGGGTATGAAGTTCCCGGGGGTTATGTGGAAGAAATACCGCACACCACCAGTATCGTGCAATCCACAGTAACCTGCCTGCCCTTGTTCATCGGCTATACCGAAAAGGCAATCGACCAGGATGGGCGCTTACTGGCTCGCGGCGAACGGTGCGCCATCACCTCGTTTACAGAGTATGAACGGTGCTTTGGTCAAGGGGCGCCGGAAATCCTCCGGGTCATGCTCGATGTGCATGGCCGGATTGTCACCAAGGAAAGCTACAGCCCGTTTTATCTGCACGCCTGCATGCGGCAATATTTTGCCAATGGCGGTGGAGTTTGCGAAATCCTTTCGCTCGGGCCGTTCCCGGAAGCCCCGCATGCAAAAACCTTTGCATCGGCGATCGCCCAGCTGCCGGCCAATCCGTCTTTCACCATGGTCGCCATCCCGGATGCCGTTTCGCTGGAAGAACTTCCACAATTGCAGCAGCAGTTGTTGCAATATTGTGAACAACAGCACCATTGCCTGGCGGTGCTGGACGTCCCCTACTGCAACGACATATCCCTGAACACTACCGTTGCGCAATTCCGCCACCACCTGGGCCAGCAGGGTCTGCGCCATGGAGCCGCCTTCCTGCCGTGGTTGGCGGTGGCGATACCCAGCGCTCACCAGTTTGCCCACCTGGAGATCAAGTACACTCCTGGCGTAGCCAATGCCTGGAGCCAATACCACAAGGCAACCAAGCTCCAATCCACGCTGCTGCGCAAACGCATGCTGGAATCTCCCGATATGGCTGTCAGCAGGATGATTCCTCCCAGCGCCACCGTCATCGGGCTTTTTCATGCGAATGACCTTCACCGTGGCGTATGGAAGCTCCCCAGCCATGTCCAGATCAAAGAGGTGCAATCCCTCGCTGCAGCGATCAACGATGAGCAGCAGGCGTCCTTGAATATAGATAAGGATGAAGGAAAGTCCATCAATGTCATCCGCCGCTTCACCGGCAAGGGGATTCTGCTGTGGGGAGGGCGCACGCTGGCGGGCAATGACGCCGAATGGCGCTATATCTCCGTGGCACGTACCCATGACTTTATCAATGCATCGCTGCACCGCTATCTGGCTGCACAGCATTTCAAGACGAATGACGCCGCGACCTGGACGGCCGTCCGCGAAAGCTTCAATCAATTCCTGCTTACATTCTGGCGTGCAGGCGGCTTGGTCGGCAATAAGCCTGAGCAGGCTTTTTATGTGAAGTCAGGCCTGAATGAGACCATGACCAGCGACGATATAGCCGCTGGACGCCTCATCATCGACATTGGCCTGGCATTCGTCCGCCCTGCCGAATTCATGACATTGAGAATACAGCACGCCCTCACCACAGACCGCAAACGCACGACGCCGGCATCGCGCAAAACAGCGCCTTTGCCCAAGAAAACCAGGGTTCGCGCTAAAACCAGTCCGCTCAATGTCGCGATCAAGAACATTGCCACCACACAAGCCAAGCCGCCATCGCTGGAACCCTCCTGATGCTGGCCCCGCAACTATATGTCGTCGCCCAGGACAAGGTATTTCGCAATCTTGATGCACTATCATCCATCGAGCATCGTCTGAATGCCCTGCCTCGCGCCTCGGTGCAGCTGGTGTTCAGCTCCATGGACGAGCTTGACCAGGCTGGCAGCGTCCTGCTGCCGGGCCAATCGATCGAGTTTCGCCACGGCGAGCAAACCCTGTTCGCCGGGAAAATTGCAAAGCACAGCATCCACTATTCAAAAGCAGGATGCCTGCTGATCCTCGAGTGCGCCCATCCCGCCTTTGCATTGGCAACACAGCCGCGCAGCCGTTATTTCACCGACATTCCTGACAGCAGGATTATCGAGGAGGTGCTGGCTGAACATGGCATTAGCGCCGACATCAATGCGCCTACTCTCCATCTCGATAGCGTGGTCCAGCACAATCTCAGCGACTGGGACTTCGTATTACAGCGCCTGGCGGCTAATGGACTGGTGGCCTATTGCAGTGAGCGCGCCGTGATCGCCGCGATACCGGCATTGGATACAAAACGCGGCTTTTCCCTGCCTGAGCAAGACCTTATCAGTGCGGATATTGCCGTTGACGCCACCCGGCAAGTTGCCAAGCTCGAACTTTCCGCCTGGAACCCTCACGACCAGGAGCTTATGCAAGTGGAGGCTGAGGCTGTCGATTTCCCAGCCAACGACCGCCTGGCGGCTACTCTCCAGTTGCTCGAGCAAGGCATTTATAGCAAACGCCTCGCTGGCGAATACTCGCTGCAGGAATTACAGACCCTGGCCAATGCGCAGCTTGCGCAATCGCGACTCGCCATGATCCGCGGCAAGGTGACAGCTACTGGGTTGTATACCGCCTCTCCAGGCCAGGCGCTGCTCCTTGAGCAATGCGGCAGCCACCTTTCCGGGCAATATTTCATTGCCAGCGTCACATATGCGCTATCCCCTGGTGCCGCACCGGTAACGCACTTTGATATTGGTTTGCCGCTGCCCACGGATATCCAAGAAACAACCCAGGGGTTTTCAGGCCTGCTGATCGGGAAAGTGCTCGAAACCGACAACGATCCTCAAGCCGCCGGCAGGATCAAGATCACCGCCCCTTTGATCGACCCGCACGGAGCAGGCACCTGGGCCAGGCTCGCCACCCTGCAAGCCGGCATGAATTCAGGCACCGTGTTCCGTCCGGCCGTAGGCAGCGAGGTGATATTGGGGCTCTTCGGCGCGAATCCGGACGACATTGTGGTATTAGGCGCCTGCCACAGCAGCGCCACCCCTGCGCCTTGGGAAAATGCCGATTTGCACGGATTTCAAAGCCCCGGGCAGCTCAAATTGGCTTTTGACGACGAGAAACAACGAATCGTGATCAGCGCCAGGGACGGCACCAAGTTATACCTGAGCCAGGATGCCGCGGAAACCTTCCTGCTCGAGGATCAGCAACAGAATAAAATCCGCTTTACCAGTGACGGGATGCACCTGCAGAGCCACCAACTCGTCCTAGAAAGCGATAATCTCAAGCTCAAGGGCCTCAATGTGGACGTGGAAGCCAAACACTCCTTGCGCCTGAAGAGCGGAACCAGTATGGAAATAAGCACCTCTGGCAACCTGAAGCTCAAGGGAAGCCTGGTCAGCATCAACTAACTGCAGGGGAAGCCGATGAAACCAGCTGCACGCGCGGGAGACAACCTTCTGACCCTTGACCGGATGATGATGCCCCGCATCAGCCGTATCATGAATGGCTGCCCCACGGTATTGATCGGCGGCATGCCTGCAGCCTGCGTGGGGCATGGCGCCGGCGCCGATGTCATAGTGGAGGGATCGCCGACCGTCCTGATCAATGGCTTGCCCGCGGCCCGCATAGGCGACCCTACCGGAAGAGGCGGCTACGTCATGCCGCCTGGCGCTATCTACGTATTGATCGGCTAGGGCAATCAGCCCTCATCCTGCAACAGGATGGCCAGCCTCGCCTGCAGCACCATGTTTTCCAGGATAAGGCGCGTCACGGTCGCCGCCATCACCATTTCCCGGTCCTCGGCAGGATTGTCCTCACGAAACCTTTCCATGATCTCGGCTACATTGATGCAGGCGAGTTGACGCAAGTCATCGGCATCAAACGGCAAGCCGGAGAAATCGACCGGGTCCTCGCTTTCGATTTCCTGCAACAATTGCATCAAGGTCTGTACTTTCATGCTGCAAAGTATAGAACCAGCCTGCCTAAGCCGCCAGCAATGAAACTTCACAGTTTCAAGGTTGCCATACCCGTCCCTGCTGTTATCATGAAATAACGCCCCTCCCAAGGAGAATGTAAATGCAGCCCCAAGCCGCGGACCACGCCCTGGATGAACAAGAATTGGCGCAATTGCATGCCTACTGGCGCGCCGCCAACTATCTCTCGGTCGGCCAGATCTACCTTTACGCCAACCCGCTGCTCAAGACGCCATTGCTGCCGGAGCATATCAAGCCGCGCTTGCTGGGCCACTGGGGAACGACGCCGGGACTCAATTTCGTCTATGTCCACGCCAACCGCGTCATCCGCGAACACGACCTCAACATGATCTACATTACCGGGCCAGGACACGGCGGCCCGGCCGTCGTCGCCAACACCTACCTGGAAGGCAGCTATACCGAGCTTTATCCGGAAATCACCGAGGACGAGGCCGGCATGCTCAAGCTGTTCAAGCAGTTCTCCTTCCCTGGCGGCATTCCTAGCCATGCCTCAGCGCAGACGCCGGGGTCGATCAACGAGGGCGGAGAGCTAGGCTATTGCCTGCTGCATGCGTTCGGCGCGGTATTCGACAACCCAGACCTGATCGCCTGCTGCGTGGTCGGCGACGGCGAGGCGGAAACCGGTCCGCTGGCCACCTCGTGGCACGGCAATAAATTCCTCAACCCCAAGACCGACGGCGTGGTATTGCCCATCCTGCATCTCAACGGCTACAAGATCGCCAATCCCACCATCCTGTCGCGCATCGGCGATGAGGAACTGCAGAAACTGTTTGAAGGCTACGGCTACAAGCCCTATTTCGTCGAGGGCAGCGACCCGGACTTCATGCACCAGCGCATGGCAAGCGTCATGGACCAAGTCATCGGGGAAATTCAGCAGATCAAGCGCGAAGCCGGCCTGAAACGCGAAGTCAGCCGTCCGCGCTGGCCCATGATCATCCTGCGCTCGCCCAAGGGCTGGACCGGGCCTGCGGAGGTGGACGGCAAGCCGAATACCGGCACCTTCCATGCGCACCAGGTGCCTTTCGGCGAGTTGGACAAGCCAGAGCATATCCAGCTGTTGCAAGACTGGATGCAATCCTACGCGCCGCACGAATTGTTCGACGGGCAAGGCAGGCTCAAGGAAGAGCTGCGCGCGCTCGCCCCCAAGGGCGAACGTCGCATGGGCGCCAACCCGCACGCCAACGGCGGCCTGCTGCTCAAGCCGCTGGAACTGCCTGATTTCCGCAAGTTCGCTTACGCCGTGACCCAGCCGGGCGAACGCCAGGCGAGCACCACGGGCGAACTCGGCAAGTACCTGGCCGAGGTATGGCGGCTGAATCAGCACAACTTCCGCGTATTCAGCCCGGATGAAAACAACTCCAACCGCCTGCAGGCATTGTTCGAGGTCACCAATCGGCAATGGATGGCGGAGCGTCTAGAAGGCGACGAGAACCTCGCGCCGCATGGCGGCGTGATGGAGATACTCTCCGAACATAGCTGCGAAGGCTGGCTGGAAGGCTACCTGCTCACCGGCCGCCATGGCTTCTTCTCCTGCTACGAGGCATTCATTCACATCATCGACTCGATGTTCAACCAGCATGCCAAATGGCTCAAGGAGTGCGGGCACATCCCCTGGCGCAAGCCGATCGCCTCGCTCAACATCCTGCTGAGCTCCCATGTCTGGCGCCAGGACCACAACGGCTTCTCGCACCAGGATCCCGGCTTCATCGACCATGCCGCCAACAAGAAGCCGGACATCATCCGCATCTACCTGCCCGCCGACGCCAACACCCTGATCGCGGTGACCGACCACTGCCTGCAAAGCCGCAACCTCATCAACGTCATCGTCGCTGGCAAGCAGCCGCAAGGGCAATGGCTGGACATGCCCGCCGCGATCGAACATGCGCGCCGCGGCACCAGCATCTGGGATTGGGCCGGCAACTGCGCCGCAGACGAGGAGCCCGACCTGGTGATCGCCAGCGCGGGCGACGTGCCGGTGATGGAGTCGCTCGCTGCCGTCATGCTGTTGCGCGAGCGTGTGCCCGAACTCAAGATACGCTACGTCAACGTGGTCGACCTCATGGCCCTGGTGCCTCACGAAGTGCATCCGCACGGCCTCACCGATGAGGCCTTCGACGAACTGTTCACGCAGGACAAGCCGGTGATCTTCGCCTTCCACGGCTACCCCGGGCTGATTCACCGACTTGCCTACAAACGGCACAACCATGCCAATTTCCACGTGCACGGCTTCCTGGAGGAAGGCACGACCACGACCCCTTTCGACATGACCGTTCTCAACCGCCTGGACCGCTATAGCCTGGTCAAGAATACCTTGCGCTGGCTGCCGCATATCGAGAACGCCGCGGTGCTGGATGCGCTCATGGATGAGAAGCTCGCGCAGCACAAGCAATACATCTGGCAGCACGGCGAAGACATGCCGGAAATCCGGGATTGGAAATGGCAGCCTGCCAATATTTAATGGTTTGGATACAGTTGCTCAGGGCAACTGCGGCAAAGTCTCGTCAAGGGCCGCCCTGGTGGTATTGGACGGTCCCAGGCTGATCGACTCAAGCAGGGTGCGGTCGGCTGATAGCTTGTTGATCACGGTGCTTTCAGAAAGCTCGACCAAGTAGCCGACCCCGTCCAGGTTGCCCTGGATAACGGCCTCGGTCATCTCCCTCGCCTTCTTCAGCAGGAGATCCCACTCATGCTCGGCATCAACCACGACTTGGCTTTCCAGGAGCTGGACATGCGGTTCCAGCCATGGCGTGCCCCGCAACATCACTTGATAATGCAGGCAGAACTCACAAGAGCGCTTTACACGCATCCAGCCGGCTTGCTGCACCAGCTGGATGCAAGGGGAAATCCGCAACATCAGCTCCGGTTTGCTGTGCATGGCGTTCCGTTCGCTGAGCGCCCCTGCATGAAAGGCCTCTTCATGTATTTTGCGCAATGCCGTACGGTAAGCAACGTCCTTGCTTTCCAGCTCCGTCTGGTATTCGTCGCGCAAATCCGTGATATGCACCAGCTGGAGATGGATCTGGCGCTCAAACTCCTGTCTTTGCCTGAATATCTCGTCCTTCAGTTGCTCAACCTGTCTCAACGTTTTGACATACTTATGTATTAGCATGCACTACCGCCATATTGACCGCTACGTTCAGTCCAGTGCCGATACATATGATTTCTCTCCTGCCTTGGTCAGCAGCACGCCACCACCTTATTTTTCATTTCAAATCAGGTCATTAAATAAATCGCACAAAATATAGATATTTAATGTCTATTTTCTAATAGACATATTAGTTCCTTATAAACAGCAAGGTCAATAGCGATCCTATATGTCTATTAAAATGTAGACATATAGGATCAAGTCCATGAAGGATTCACTCAGAAAGAAATTGGGCCTGTCCATCGCAACCCGCAGGAAGAACCTGGGATTGACGCAAGAATTCGTCGCCCAGCGGCTGGGGGTTGAGATCGAAACTGTGTCGAGAATCGAGCGTGGCGTCACCGCACCGTCGCTCAAGACTCTCAACAAGATTGCACATGAATTATCCAGCCCGATACAGGAATTTTTTGAAGCATCGAGTCCCGTATCCGTCGACCCCGACATAGAGGGGCTGGTCGCGATCTTGCAGAACCTGGAGGAAAAAGACCGGAAATACGTGATTGAAGCGACGAAGTCGTTGAGCAAGCACCTGCTCAAAAGAGTCAATTAGCAGGTAAAAACAGTGCATCGTGCCTGCGCTGTTTACCATCACTGAGCCTGCCACGCACGACAATACGAGACAGGCTAAGAGCAAGAACGGCTGATAAGACCGGCAAACTTAATCCAGAATGTCAGCCGCTTCTCATCAATGCAAATGCAGCCAGGTCACCGTGCCCGCTTTCATGTCGGGCACCAGCAACACCTTGCCGTCTGGCGTAATGCCGATGTCGGCTGCGCTCTGGAACCCCTCGTGCTCAAGCGTGACTTCATCGTCGATACTGAGGCTGAATACCTTGCCGTTTATGTAATCGCTGATGTAAAGCTTGCGGTTCGCCCCGAGCGCCAGCCCGTCACCGCCGCCGAACCCCTTGGCAAGCTCGATCAGGTGGCGGTTGAGCAAATCGAGCTTGTACAACACGCCGCTGGCAAAATCGACATAGATCAATACTTCGCCAGTATCGTCCATCCACAGTCCGTTGGGCGCCTTGATCCTGGCATCATGCTGGTGGTGAATGACGGTATCGACCTTGCTTGTGGCGAGGGTAATCCTGTAGATCGCGCCGCTGGCGCCGCCCTGGTTGGCAATGTCGCCGCTGTCGCTCACGTACAGGTATTTGCCTTCGTAATCAGGCTCCAGGTCATTGAGGAAGCCTGGAGGCGCAGGAAAAGCGCTTTTATCGACCAGCACCACCCATTCGCCATCCTTGTCCACCTTGAGGATGCGGTCCTTGTCCGCGACATAGAGCTCGCTCCCGACCAAGGCCAGCCCCTTGGGGTCGTTCATGCCCTTGGCAAACACGCTGCGCTTGCCGTCCGGCTCGATCACGCTGATCTGCCCGTCGCCGTCCTTGTCGAACTCGCCGATCTCGGAGACAAACACCCTGCCCGCCTTGTCCGCAAGCACGGATTCCGGGTTCTTGAAACCCTTGACTACCTTAACCTCGTGCCCTGAGGCCACGCCGGAAAACATTAACGCACTGCCGAGCAAGGCAGCCACTACGGTTTTAACCATCTACTCCTCCTGCGTTCATCTATATTATTGTCCTGGCATCATGCCATGCCTGGGATTATGCGGTCGAACGCAGGCGAACTCAACCTGCCACGCAGGTATGCGCCCTATTGGCTATGATGGGGCTTCAACAATGGCGTCGCCAGCAGCATGAGCACTGCCACCAACACCAGCAGCCAGCTCGCCAGATGGAAATCCTGCGTCAGGTCGCGCAGGAACCCCACCGACAACGGCCCGGCGGCCGCGATCAAATAGCCTACCGTCAAGACGAAAGCGTTCCAGGCGTTGGCTTCATCAACGCTATGCGTGTTATCGAGGGGCAAGGTCATGCCCAGGGTGAATGCGCCGCCCAGGCCGAAAGCGCAAATGGCGATGCTGATGAATGGCGACCAGGCAGGCGCAACCGCCATCAGCAGCAGGCCGATGACGGCCAAAGCCGCGCAAGCTGCAAGCAAGCCTCGCCTGTCGGTCGATTTGCTGATCGCGCCCAGTATGGGGTTGGATATCATGAATACCGTGGTGAACGTCGCGAGGATGAAGCCGGCCACCGAAGGCGCGGTGCCGTATTCAATATACATGGGCGCCGTCCATGACAACACCGCATAGAACAGGAAATTGTCGGCGGCGAAGAACAAGGCCACCAGCCAGGCAGTGCGGTTGTCCCAAGGCAAGCGGGCCGGGCGGGCTGGTGGTTGCGCGAGTCCCCGCTCCAGTCTTGCGATCCAAAGCCAGCACAACAAGCCAATAGCCGCGCAGAGGCTCCACATGCCGGCGCCCATGCGCCACCCTACTGCGGAGTGCATCGCGACGGGGCCGGAGACGGCGGCGGACAATGTGCTGCCGAAAGAGAGCGCAGTGGCGTAGATGCCCATGACCATCGCCGCCTTGTGCGGGAAATTGCCCTTGATGTACCCGGCGATCAACGCACCCGCGATGGCGATCCCGGCACCGACGCCGGCCGTGCTCAGCAGCAGCATGTCCACGCTGCGGGAAAACGCGCGCGCCGCAATCGCCACGCAGAGCAACAGCAATGCCAGCAGCAAGACGGGGTCTCGCCCGTACCGTCGGGCCAGCCAAGGGGTGGGCAAGGCAAGCAGGCCCATCAATAAATCCGGGATGGCGGTGAGCAGCGACGCCGTGCTGTGGGAAAGCTGGAACTCGTCGATAATAGCGGGAAGCAAGGGTCCCATCGAGACAATGCCGGGACGCAAGGCGATCGCGACCAGGATAATCGCCGCGATGGCAAAACCGACAGGGACTTTTGAAACAGGCCGCGCGGGACGCTGCGGCACAGACGCAGCTTCAAGGGATGTTGCCATGGACGGATTCTCTCATACACGATCAGGATGAGCAGCAATATAGTATGGCGGCAGCGCCATGCACCATACGTTATCTTGCGTAGCGCGGATCAAGCGCTACGCAAGGTCGCACCGCTTATGGCTTTTTCAGGCCGGGCAATACTGCGATCATGGCACAGGGCGTATACGACTCCCTGTCGGAAAGGCCGTCGTCGATCAGCTTCTTGATGGCCGGATCGGCCTGTATCTTGTCCGCCACCTGCTGGATTGCGAGGTCGTAAGTGGCCTGCACCGTGTTGGCAGGCAGGATATCGAGATCGCCGCTCAAGCGCGATTCCCCGGTATAACTGGCAATCGCCTTGCCGCTGCCGGTGTAGACGGTAGCATTGATCGTGCCGTAGAAATTGCGCATGTGCGGGTTGTAGAACATCTTGGGCTTGACCCACAGCAGCACATTGGCGGTAACGCCAGCATCGCACATCACGGTGTCACCCAGCTTGGCGCTGAGCGTCCTGGTCAGCACCGGCTCGATCAATGGGCCCTGGGCAAACCAGTAATCCTTCATGAAGTGCCAGAGCTTGATCTCGTTGGTGTATTCGTACGGGCTGATGTACACCGCCACCTTGCTGGTCGGCTGCGGCTCTTCGGCATGGGCCAGGCTTGACGCCAACAGCAAGGCCGCCAATCCCATCACGCATTTTTTCATTGCATTGCTCCTCACACGGTTATTTCTTGTTGTAGGTAATACGATACACCAAACCCGCCCGGTCATCCGAGACGTACAACGCGCCATCAGGCCCGGTAATCACATCAACGGGGCGCCCCCAGGCGCTGTTCTTGGTTTGCCAGCCGGTGACGAAATCCTCCACGGCCACCGGTTTATTGTCCTGGAAGCGGATGCGCACCAGCTTGTAGCCGTATGGCTGCACGCGGTTCCAGGAGCCGTGCAAAGCCACGATCGCATCCTGCTTGTATTCGCCGGGGAAATTAGCCTTATCGAGGAAGGTGATGCCTATCGGCGTGGAATGCGCGCGCAAGGTGATGGCAGGCGGCTGGGTATTCTCGCAGAAACCGGGCTTGCCGGGGAAATTGGGGTCCGTCACTCGGTTGCCCCAGCAATGCGGCCAGCCGTAATGCTTGCCCGGATCGATCTTGTTGAGATGCTCGGGCGGCAGTTCGTCGTTCATGGCGCCGCCCTTGGTTTCGGAACGCATATCCGCGCCGTTGTTGGTAGCATAGAGATCGCCAGTGCCAGGCTGCCAGGCCAATCCTTGCGAATTGCGCAGCCCGCTCGCCCAGACCGCGCTCCTGGCGCCGCTCACGCTGCCGTCCGGCGCCCCGGCAGGCTTGCCGTCCAGGGTATAGCGCAAAATCGTGGCCCTGAGCGGGTCGTTCTCCACGCAGACGTTGCAACTGGAGCCTACGTTCAGGTAAAGGTGGTTGTCCGGTCCCAGCTTGACCGTCTTGAGCGTATGCCCGCCACTGGGAAGATGGCTGATCAAGGGCACCAGCTTGGTGGCCGGGCGCGTTTTATCCTGCGCCTGCTCGACGCGCACCACCCCGTCCTGGTTCGCCACCAGCATGGTATTGCCGGCAAAAACCAGGCTATTGGGCGCGTTCAGCCCTTCCACCACAGGCACCACATCATCGGCCACGCCGTCATGGTTGCGGTCCGGCAGCATATACACCGTGTTGTCCACGCTGCTGGCAAGGTACAGGTTGCCGTCCGGCCCAAACGCCATGAAGCGCGGGCCGCGGAAATAATCGCCCTTGGCCGGGTTGAGCTTGGCAAAGGTGCTGATCTTGAAACCCGGCGGCAATGTCAGGCTGCCCGCAACGTCGTCCGGCGCCTTGCTCACCGCGGCTACGGTGGTGCATGCCATGAGGGCTGCACTGGCGGCCAGCGCAGGCAATACACTCATCGAAAGTTTCTTCATCGCGCTCCCCCTATCTATGTATGCTCAATCAAGTTGATCGTCAGAGATTACGAGCCCGGGATCAGGCTTAGGTTCCCCTGTGAACGGGTTCTTCAAGAAATGAAAATGCCGGAACAAGTCCGGCACCCATTATGCGGCAGGCAAGGCCATGCCTGACATGGCGTTTGCAACCAGCATCATTGTCAACTCAATGGCACTTTTCTTCCTGGCAGCCGTCGTTCTTGGCGCCGGCAGCGGTCAGGAACTCCACCATGTCGGTACGTCCCTCGTCCTTCAGGGCGCGGATGATGGAAACATTGCCGCGCAGCTTGGCATTGACGTCCGCACCATGGTCGATCAGGTATTTGACGACATCCTTGTTACCTTGATAGGCAGCCAGGTGCAATGCGGTCATCTTGGTGATCGGGTGCTTGTAGTTCACATCGGCACCGTTCTCGACGAAGAACTTCACGGCATTCAACTGGCCCTTGTTGGCTGCGATTTCAAGAGCGGTCCAGGCAAAGAACAATTCATCGACCTTATACGGGTTGTTGAAGTACTTCTTCACAACCTTCATGTCCCCCTTGCCAATGGCGTCGGTATATTCCACCTGAGGATCCTCGGCATGCGCCATCACGGCCCAGCCAAGCACCAACGTTGCCAGGATAACTTTCAACATCTTCTTCATGCGACTTCTCCATAGTAATCATCATTTAATTAAGTGTGCTTATTATTGTTGAGGCTGCGAGGCGCGAAGATATCGCCTCCGCACCTCATAGCCTAACGCACATCTCGTACCCGTTGTTGACCGCTAGCCGATGAACTTCCTGGCATTGCGGAACATACGAATCCACGGCCCATCCTCACCCCAGCCATCGGGATGCCATGAATGCTGCACGGTGCGGAAAACCCGCTCAGGATGAGGCATCATAATACTGAAACGGCCATCGGCGGTAGTCAGGCCGGTAATCCCCTTGGGCGAACCGTTCGGGTTGAACGGATACACCTCGGTCGGGGCGCCGTTGTTATCGACGTAGCGCAGCGTCACCAGTTGCTCCGCCTGCACTCGCTGCTGCGCCGCCGTATCGGCGAACTCGGCATAGCCCTCGCCATGCGCGACGGCAATCGGCATGCGGCTGCCGGCCATGCCACTGAAGAACAGCGACGGTGATTCCAGCACCTCCACCATGGCAACACGTGCCTCGAACTGCTCAGAACGGTTACGCACGAAATGCGGCCAATGCTCGGCACCCGGAATGATGCTATGCAGGTTGCTCATCATCTGGCAACCGTTGCACACGCCCAGCGCAAACGAGTCCGTACGGTTGAAGAACGCGGAAAACTCGTCGCGCGCACGCGGGTTGAACAGGATGGACTTGGCCCAGCCTTCGCCGGCACCGAGCACGTCCCCGTAAGAGAAGCCGCCGCAGGCGACGAAACCGGCAAAGTCCTTGAGGCTGACGCGCCCGTTGATGACGTCGCTCATATGCACATCGAAGGCAGTAAAGCCTGCACGGTCGAATGCGGCCGCCATCTCCACCTGTCCGTTGACGCCCTGCTCACGCAGGATCGCCATCTTGGGGCGTGCACCCGTCGCGATATAAGGCGCGGCAATATTCTCGTTGAGATCGAAGCTGAGCTTGGCATGCAGGCCGGCATCGCGCTCATCCAGCAGGCGGTCGTATTCCTGTTGGGCGCATTGCGGGTTGTCGCGCAGCTTCTGCATCTGGTAAGTCGTCTCCGACCAGGCACGGTGCAACTCCACACGGCTCTCGGCAAACACCAGCTTGCCTCCCTGGTGGATCAGGATATCGCCATGGCTGGCCGGCGCGCCGATCACATGCACCTTGCCGCTCAAAGTTTCATGCAGTTCAGCGATGATGGCATCCGCATCGGCGGCGCGCACCTGCAATACCACGCCCAGCTCCTCGTTATAGAGCGCTGCCACGGCATCGCTGCCCAGGCTGGCGATATCGAGTTCCAGGCCCGTGCGGCCGGCAAACGCCATTTCCGCCACGGCGGCGAACAAGCCGCCATCTGAACGGTCATGGTAGGCCAGCACACGGCCTTCGCGGTTCAGCTTCTGCACCGCATTGAACAAATGCTTGAGGCTGTCCGCGTCGTCCAGGTCCGGCGCGGCATTGCCCACGCTGCCGTATACCTGCGCCAGAGCGGAACCGCCCAGGCGGTTCTTGCCCGCGCCGAGGTCGATCAGGACCAGACGGGTATCGCCCAGGTCAGTGCGCAATTGCGGCGTCAGGGTCTTGCGCGCGTCAGGCGTAGGCGCGAACGCCGTCACCACCAGAGAGATGGGCGCGGTCACCGCCTTCTTTTCGTTACGCTCTTCCCATACAGTCTTCATGGACATGGAATCCTTGCCGACCGGAATGCTGATGCCCAACTGCGGACACAGCTCCATGCCGACGGCCTTGACGGTATCGAACAAGGCGGCGTCCTCGCCGGGATGCCCAGCGGGGGCCATCCAGTTCGCGGAAAGCTTGAGGTCTGCAATATCGTCGATCAGGCTGGCGGCGATATTGGTGATCGCCTCGCCAATCGCCATGCGGCCGGAAGCAGGCGCATCGATCAGCGCCAGCGGCGCCTTTTCGCCGATAGCAAAGGATTCGCCGCGATAGGTCTCGAAGCCATCCAGCGTCACCGCCACGTCCGCCACCGGCACCTGCCACGGGCCGACCATTTGGTCGCGCGCGATCATGCCGGTCACCGTGCGGTCGCCGATGGTGATGAGGAAAGTCTTGTCCGCCACGCCGGGCAGGCGCAGCACGCGCTGCGCGGCCTCCTTGAGGTCAATGCGGGAATGGTCGAAAGCGGGCAGCTCGCGCGCTACATGTGTCACGTCGCGCGTCATCTTCGGCGGCTTGCCCAGCAGCACGGATAAATCCATGTCCACCGGGTTGTTGCCGAAGTGGCTGTCAGCCACGGTCAGGTGCTTTTCCTCGGTCGCCTCGCCGACGACAGCGAACGGACAGCGCTCGCGCTCACAGATTTCGGCGAACAGCGGCAAATCTTCCTTGCGCACCGCCATCACGTAGCGCTCCTGCGCCTCGTTGCTCCATATCTCGCGCGGCGCCATACCGGGCTCTTCGTTATGCACATCGCGCAACTGGAACCTCGCGCCCACGCCCGCGTCGTTCACCAGTTCAGGGAAAGCATTGGAAATGCCGCCCGCGCCCACGTCGTGAATGCTCAGGATCGGGTTCTCGTCGCCCAACTGCCAGCAGCGGTCGATGACTTCCTGCGCGCGGCGCTCCAGCTCGGGATTGCCGCGCTGCACGGAATCGAAATCCAGGTTCTCGGTGTTCGCGCCGGTATCCATGCTCGATGCCGCGCCGCCGCCAAGGCCGATCAACATCGCCGGGCCGCCGAGCTGGATCAGCGCCGCACCCGGAGGAATCGGGTTTTTCTTGGAATGCTTGGCCGAGATATTGCCCACGCCGCCCGCGAGCATGATGGGCTTGTGATAGCCGCGGATTTCCCCTGCCGCCTCGAGTTCCAGCGTACGGAAATAACCGGCGATGTTCGGGCGGCCGAATTCGTTGTTGTACGCCGCCCCACCCAGCGGGCCATCCACCATGATCTGCAACGCGGAAGCAATGCGGCCAGGCTTGCCGTTGTTTTGTTCCCAAGGCTGCTTGAAGCCGGGAATATGCAAATTGGAAACCGAGAAGCCGGTCAGCCCAGCCTTGGGCTTGGAGCCGGAACCGGTCGCGCCCTCGTCGCGGATTTCACCGCCCGCGCCGGTCGCAGCGCCCGCGAACGGCGAAATCGCGGTCGGATGGTTATGCGTTTCCACCTTCATGAGGAAATGCATGTCCTCTTCCACAAAGCCGTATTGGCCGTCCGCCTGCGGATAGAAGCGCTTGGTCTTGCCGCCCTCGACGATAGAGGCGTTGTCGGCATAGGCCACCACGGTCTTGCCGGGGTTGAGCTTGTGCGTGTTGCGGATCATGCCGAACAGCGACTGCGCCTGGGCGACGCCGTCGATCACCCAATCCGCATTGAAAATCTTGTGCCTACAGTGCTCGGAATTGGCCTGCGCGAACATCATCAACTCGACATCCGTCGGATTGCGACCCATGCGCTGGAAATTCTCCACCAGGTAATCCACTTCATCAGGCGACAGGGCAAGGCCCATATCGGCATTGGCGGCCTCCAACGCGGCCTTGCCGCCCGAGAGGATATCCACCGTGGACAAGGGTGCAGGCTCGGCGGTGTGATACAGCTTTTGCGCGTCTTCCAGGGCTGCGAACACCGCCTCGGTCATGCGGTCATGGATCAAGGGGCGCAATGCGGCCTTTTCCGCATCCGTGAGCGGGCTGCCATCCGCCGTGGCAGCGTAAAACGCAATGCCGCGCTCCAGGCGCTGGATGGCCTCGATGCCGCAATGGCGCGCAATGTCCGTAGCGCGCGAAGCCCAGGGCGAAATCGTCCCTGGACGCGGCACCACTAGGAACAACTCCCCTGCCGGCGCTTCCTCGCTCATGCGCGGCCCATAGGTGAGAATCTGCTTCAGCACCGCCTGCTGCGTATCGCTCAAAGGCTGATCAGACCAGGCGAAATGCCAGAACTCGGCGTACAAGTGCGTGATGCGCGGCGCCGCGCCCTTGAGCGCAGCCAGGATTTTCTCGATACGGAACGGGGATAAAGCGGCACTGCCACGAAGACTGATCATTGGGCTGGACATGAAGAAATTCGAAGTGATGGCAAAAGCGGGATTTTACCAGATTATGCCTCGCCTTACTGCTTTGAGGATTAAGGAAAATCAGCCTTCCGCTGACACTAGCAGCAACATGCTCAACTCCCAAACCAGGAGCAGGAAAAACATCCCAGGCAGGATATCACCAACCAGCTTTGGTGCGCCAAAATACGCTGTAGCCAGCGTTTGGGCACCATAAGGTTTTTTCAGTAGTTGCGGCATGGCCATATGTTTATTTCCTGGGATCGAATTCATACGTCAAGCTGACCCAAGCCCGCCCTTGGTGCTCGCCTTGCCAATCCGCGCTGTTGTAGTTGAAGCCGCTTGCACCAATCGCGCCGCGAATTGGGAGAGAAAACATTGAGTCCAAGACGCCCGGCACTGGCGCATTGCTTATCAAACAAGTTATTGACTTGCAAACCCCATGTCCATTCCGGTGCCAGCTTGTAGGAGGTATACCGCATAGCCAGCTGTTTTTCCTGAGCCAAAATCTGTACGATTTATTGATCCAGGCACGCAACCCATGCCTGATGCTCCTGATACAGCAGCTGGATGACGCCTTGTTTGCAGAGTGAATCTTGTGGCATTTTCAGCCAACTAAAGAACCATATTGTCAGCTATTGCATTAAGCAGAACAGCACAATCGCGACGAACGCTAAGATTTTCCAGGGATAAGCCGCTATAATCACCTGCTCCCAATAGGCTTATTGCCCGCAGAGATGCTGCAGCTCGATGTCAAAACCATTTATTTCCTAGTCGGCTTATTCGCCACGACTACCGGTGTAGTGCTGTCCATCCTCACCATGACAGGGCGTTTCGACCGCTGGCTGAAATACTGGGGAATCAGCAACCTGTGCACGGGTTCCGGCATCCTGCTGCTGACTTTCCGCGATATCGTCCCCGATTTTTACAGTATCGTGGTGGCCAATATGCTCGCCATTGCCGGCTATTTCCTGTTGATGGCCACGGCGCAACGCCTGTACTACCGTCATATGCCGTGGCGGCCGCATTTGCTGTTCCTGAGCCTGATGACCGGGTTGTTCCTGCTGATGCAGGATGCGGACAACTACTATGCCGAGAGGACCGCGCTCAGTTCAATCGCCTGCGGGTACTATGCCTTGCGCGTCGCCAAGATCACGCAACGCATCGCGCGCGAGGAGGATATCGTCTCGGCCTACCTGGTTTCCGGGATATTCACGCTGGCGGCCCTGGTTTTCGGCTTGCGGATATTGGCTGGCCTGACCCACCATCTGGGCGGGGATTCGATATTTTCCCCTGGCGGCGTCAATATGTGGGTGATCCTGCTCGCTGCAGGCATCGGCCCGCTATGGAACATGTCGATGCTGCTCATGATCATGGAGCGCATCAACCGCAACTGGATCGGCCGCGCCTTGCGGGACCCGCTCACAGCCGCGCTCAATCGCGAAGGGCTCAGGGCCGCCGTGGAAAACAATACCATGCGCCGCCATTCCGACGACCATCCGTTCACGGCTTTGCTATTGGTGGACATCGACCATTTCAAACAGGTCAATGACCAGCTGGGACACGCATTCGGCGATAAACTGCTGCGCAGCTTCGCGGATATCGTTCATCACCAATTGCGCAGCTCCGACTTGTTTGCGCGCCATGGCGGTGACGAGTTCGTCATCATCCTGCCCTCGAGCGGCGAGAAGGAAGCCAGGGATGTCGCTGAGCGGTTGCAGAAGGCGTTTGCCCAAGCGACTGACAAATTGAAGCATGACGGCCTGGCCGTGACCTTGAGCATCGGCATTGCGGTCACGGCCAGCGAACAGCTTGGCAGCTCGCTGCACAAGCTCATGGAACAAGCCGACTCGGCGCTCTATCAATCCAAGCACCATGGACGCAACCGCATTACATCGGCCCAAGCGGCTTGAAGCCTGACTGCTCCGACTTCTCCACTCCATCCTCCACTTTTTCCCGAGCCTCCTCCTGATCGGCCTGTGATGCAGACTCAGGTTCATGAATGAATTCCAGATTGCGCTCAAGCTGCAAATGGGTAAATACGGGAAAATGATCAGACCCGATATGTGGCAGGCGCTGCATATTGATTAGGCCGAAATCCGCGCTGTGGAAGATATGGTCCAAGGCCCAACGCAGGAAAGGATAATCGGCATGATAGGTATTGATATGATGGCGGCCCTTGCGGGGATCCAGCAACTTACTCACTCGCTGGAACAGACGCGTGGTGCGTGACCAAGCCACGTCGTTAAGGTCACCCATGACAATCACGCTGTCATCGCTTTCTCCCACTTGCTTACCCACCACCAACAGCTCGGCATCTCGCAAGATCGAATCTGGCGCCTCGGTCGGGCTGGGCGGCTCGGGATGCAGGCAATGCAGCTTCACGGGAGCGCCGCATGGCAAGACAACGGTGGCATGGATAGATGGAATCTCAGGGCTGAGCAGGAACTTCACCTCCGGCTTAAGCAACGGCAACCGGCTGTACAAATGCATGCCATAAAGATTATCCAAGGGGACGCGCACGGCATAAGGATATTCGGCCTCGATCGCCGTCAGGGCCTGCTCCCAGATACGGTCCGACTCCAGTGTCAGCAGCAGATCGGGCTTGAATCGCCGAACCTGCTCGATTAGCTTGAAATGCCGGTTATTGCTCATCAGCACATTGGCGACGATCATCGAGATTTGCCTGTCGCGCCGGTAATGTCCGGGAGTGATCGCCTTGACCTCGAGCGGCAGCATGAAGGTGTAAGGCAGAACCATGCGCAATTGGTGCAGCAATGCCAGCAACAATATACATAGTACCAGCCATCGCACCATGGTCCACTCGGCATCCGGCAAGACCAATCCTACAATTGCAAATACTGCCAGTGCAATAATCTGCAACCTTGGAAAGTCCAAGCCCCGGAACCACCATTCGCTGCGGCGTACCAAAGATCCGGCCGTCAACAGCAGCGCGAGGCTGGCAAGGAAATATCCCGCCAACATGGGATTTTCTAGCCAGGAATCAGCAATATAGACAGGATCAAGTGATGCCCCCCAAAGGCGGCAGGTGCCAAATCCATGCTGCAACCGCGAGCATGGCGATCACCAACACCACCACGATCCTCGATAGCCTTGCAACGCGGCGGCGGCCGTCCTCCAGCTTGGCGACCAATTGCTCATTCTGGTCCGCCAGGGTCTTGAGCAGTTTCGAGGATTCCACCATCTGGGTCTGCAATTGGGCAATCCGCATTTCCAACGACTGGATACGGGCCTCTTTGTCGTCATCGGTCCCAAGCTCGCTATAAGGCACATCGTAGACCTGGGGTTCGGGCTGTTGCTGCTTGCCGGATACGGCCTGCCAGAACTTCCTGGCGCCCTCGGCAATCTCGGGCGCCTTGCGGATCACCTCTATCCAGGGAACCACCTTCAATACAGTCAGCCATGGTGCGGCCACAATCCATTCCTTTCATTCACAAGGGCAAGGCCCCGTTTATCGATCAAGAGGCAAACGTCCGTCAATGTCCCGCCGTCCTGGAAAACAACTGCATCACCACGGCGCCCGTGATGATCAACGCCATGCCGACCACGGCGGGCAGGTCGGGTTTCTGCCCATACAGCACCAAGGCAATCACCGACACCAGCACGATGCCCAGCCCCGACCAGATCGCATAAGCCACCCCGACCGGGATGCTGCGCAGCGTCAAGGCGAGAAAATAAAACGCCAGCCCGTAGCCGACGATCACCAGCAGGCTGGGCAGCCATTGCGTAAAGCCGTCGCTGGCCTTGAGCGCCGAGGTTGCGATCACTTCGGCGATGATAGCGATCCCCAGGTAAGTCCAGTGCTGCATCTATCACAGTTCCGTCACGGTGATGAAGCTCAGCCGGTTGCCATCCGGGTCTACCATGAGCATATTGCGCACGGTCGGGCCCAGGTCGTTGCCGGGCGGCTCGGTAATGTGCAAGCCCTGCCCTACAAACTCCTCATGCACCGCATCGACGTCGTCCACATAAAAATGCACCAGCGCACCAAAGGCGCAATCGCCGGTATGCTCAGTGAGGAATATCTGCATGTCGCCACGGGCAATCGCGGCAAAAAAGGGAAACCCGGGCTCGAACTGGTGCGTCCACAATTCGCGGAACCCCAGTTTTTCATAGTACGGCTTGCTCAGCGCATAGGATGCGACGCGTACCGCCGGAACGACAGGCTGGGTGATTTTTTTCATTGCTCCCTCCTTCTTGCAGTGTGGCTTAGTACGGCTGACAAAACTCAGCTCAACATTCCCGGTCAGGCGCTCTGCCGCACGCAGTACAAACAGTACGACAAAGGCAGGGCAACGACGCCAGGAATGTTTTGTTAGCCGCTATTGTTCGCGCATACTGACAATGGCGTCATATAGCGCAGGAAACTCGGTGAAACCGTCTTGCGCCATGAAGTGGCCTCCCCGTTCAAACAACTCCCAATCCGCGTCGAGCTTTTCCGCCAGGCGCAACGAATAGGGGTAAGGCACGATATGGTCATCCTGGGCAGCCAGCACGATGCGCCTAGGCGCCAGCCTGATCAGTTTTTCCACATCCAGCGGCGCCGCGGTGAACGCGTCCAGCGCCGGCAGGAAGCTCAACGGCTCGGCAAATCCCGAGACCAATGCCATGCCGCCTATGGGCCGCTCTTGCTGCTCTAGATAACGCAGCAAGGTGATGCAACCCAGGCTGTGCCCGATAAAAAAGGTATGCTGGTCCGGCTGGGTAATATGGGTGCGCAGGCAATCAAGCCATCGCTCGATGTCAGGATGGTCGGGCGCAGGCAACGCCAGCACCGTGACCTTGAAGCCTTGCTGTTCCAATGCGTTCTTGATCCATGGAAACCAGTGGCTTTCCGGCGAAGCCTGGTACCCATGGATGATATAGACAGTCCCTGCTTGCATGTTCCTCCCCACACTGCAAATATGTGGTTAGAACACTTTCTGGGCTTTAGTTCTCCATCAAGCCCAGCCCAACGCTAAAAACAAGGTTATTTGACAGCGCCGAACACTTTCTTGAGCAAACTGCTGGCCTGTCCCATCGGGTCCTGGCGGATGGCTTTTTCCTCTTCCGCCATCATGAGATAGACGCCGTCCAGTGTCTTCTGGGTCACATATTGCTCAATGTTCGCCTGGTCCTTGTTGACCAGCCCGTATTTGCTGCCCATTTCGGCAAATTTGTTGTATTGCTGCGCCAAGTCGACGTTTTGCGTCGCCTTTTTCACGATGGGCAGGAATTTCTCCGCCATCGGCGCAGAAGTGGTCTTGCGGAAATATTGCGTGGCGGAGTCCTGCCCGCCGGTCAGGATATCCTTGGCATCCTGCACACTCATCTGCTTGACCGAATTCACGAGCAAGGTCTTGGCCTCAGGCACCGCGGCTTCCGCTGCCTGGTTCATCTTCAGCACCAGTTCGTCCGCCTGCTTGCCCATGCCGAACATGCGCATGGCCTTCTCGGCCTTCTGCATGGATTCAGGCAGGGGAATCTTGACCTGCGGGTTATTGAGGAAGCCCCCTGCCTGCCCTAGCTGGCTGACCGCGCGCTCGGCGCCTTGCACCAGTGCCTGCTTGAGGCCCTGGCTGGCATCGGCATTGCTGATGCTGCCCAGGTCCAGCGCAGCGGCATGGCCGGAAAAAACAACGAATGATAATGCAGTCACAAGATGGCGCATGGCTCCTCCTAGATGGTGGATTGAGGTTCTCACCGCATTTTAACCTCATCGGCGAAGCATGCGCACAGTATTACCGTTTAATGTTGCACCGGTTTGACGCGCCAGATTTTCTCAACGTATTCGCCGATGGTACGGTCGCTGGAGAACTTGCCGATGCGCGCCACATTGAGGATTGCGCGGCGGCTCCACTCATCCTTGTCCTTGTAGAGCTTGCCCACGGCATCCTGGGTCTCGATATAACTCGCGTAATCAGCCAGCAGCAGGTATTGATCCCCGTTGTTCAACAAGGCGTCGCCGATCGCATGGTAGCGATCGGGCTCGTCCACGGAGAAGAAACCGTTGGTGATCATGTCCAGCGCCTGCTTCAGCTCGGAGTTGCCGTGGTAATAGTCCCATGGGTTGTAATGGTTGGCTTTCACCTCGGCCACCTGTTCCGTCGTCAGGCCGAAAATGAAGATATTGTCTTCCCCCACTTCCTCGCGGATTTCCACATTGGCACCATCCAGCGTGCCGATGGTGAGGGCGCCGTTCAGCGCCATCTTCATGTTGCCGGTGCCCGATGCCTCGGTGCCGGCGGTGGATATCTGTTCGGAAAGGTCGCTGCCCGGGAACAAAAGCTCCGCCGCCGACACCTCGTAATTCGGGTAGAACACCACCTTGAGCTTGTCTCCTACGGCAGGGTCCTCGTTGACGATGGAGGCTACGTCGTTGATCAGGCGGATGATCAGCTTGGCCAGCCAGTAGCCCGGCGCCGCCTTGCCGCCAAAAATCACGGCGCGCGGCGTCACATCCTTGGCTTGCCCGCTGCGGATGCGGTTATACAGGGTCACGATGTGCAACACATTCAGCAGCTGGCGCTTGTATTCGTGGATGCGCTTGATTTGCACGTCGAACAAGGCGGCAGGGTTCAGCTTGACTCCTGTCACCTGTTCAATCCGCTTGGCAAGCCGCTGCTTGTTGGCATGCTTGACCGCGAGGAAAGCCTTGCGGAAATCGGCATCGTCAGCCAATGGCTCCAATGCGCGCAGCTTGTCGAGATCATGGTGGAAGTCCTTGCCGATGACGCTTTCCAACAGGCTAGTCAAGCCGGGATTGCACTGGTTGAGCCAGCGCCGGGGCGTGATGCCGTTGGTGACGTTGATGAAGCGGCCCGGGAAGATGCGGTTGAAATCGGCAAACAAGGTAGATCGCAGCAATTCGCTGTGCAATGCCGCCACTCCGTTCACGGTGTGGCTGCCGACCACGGCCAGGTGCGCCATGCGCACGCGGCGACCGTGCTCTTCGTCAATAATGGAAACGCGCGTCAGCAGATCGGTCTCGCCCGGGAACTTGTGGTTCACCATCTGCAGGAACTCATGGTTGATGCGGTAGATGATGCCCAGGTGCCGCGGCAGCAGCCTGCCGAACATCTCCACCGGCCAGGTCTCTAGCGCCTCCGGCATCAAGGTATGGTTGGTGTAGGCAAATACCTTTTCGCTGATTTTCCAGGCCTTGTTCCAGTCGAGGTGGTGCACGTCCACCAATTGGTACATCAGCTCGGCCACCGCAATCGCAGGATGGGTGTCATTGAGCTGGATCGCCACCTTGTCCGGCAACACGCTCCAGTCGTCATGCTTAGCCAGGAAGCGGCGCAGGATGTCCTGGATCGAAGCGGAGACGAAGAAATACTGCTGCTTCAGGCGCAGCTCCTTGCCCAGCACGGAAGTATCGTTGGGGTACAGCACCTTCGAAATATTCTCGTAGGCATTGCGCTCCTCGACAGCTTTCTCGTAATTGCCTTCATTGAAGTGCGCAAGGTCGAACTCACGCGCCGCCTTGGCAGACCACAAGCGCAAGGTATTCACGGTTTCCGTGTCGTAGCCGGGCACCGGCATGTCGTAGGCAATGGCCAGCACGCTTTCTGCATCCACCCAATGGTATTCCGTACCCTTGGCAGCCGGGAACTCCACCACCTTGCCATAGAACCTCACCGGGTACTGGCTTTCCGGCCGCTGGAACTCCCAGAGGTTGCCGTAACGCAGCCAGTTGTCGGGGTTTTCCACCTGCTGGCCCTGGCTGATCGACTGGCGGAACATGCCGTATTCGTAACGGATGCCATAACCCGTGCCCGGGATGTCCATGCTGGCCATCGAATCGAGGAAACACGCCGCCAAACGCCCCAGGCCGCCATTGCCCAGCGCGGCGTCGTTTTCCAGCTCGACCACGTCCTCCAGCTTGTGCCCCAATGTTTTCAAACCCTCCTGCACCTCGCCCTCGATGCCCAGATTCAGTGCGGCATTCTGCATCATGCGCCCAAGCAGGAACTCCAGCGAGAAGTAGTACACCCGTTTCGGATCTTGCTCGCTATATGCTTCAGCGGTCTTGACCCAGCGCTCAACCACATGGTCGCGTATGGTGTATCCGGTCGCCACATACCAGTCGCGCGGCGTCGAAGCCTCGCTGGTCTTGAATGCGGAAAAGATCAGGTGGTTCTGCAGTGCCTGGGCAATCGGGGTTTTCTCGGTGGTAATCACAGGCGTGGAGGCTTTGGGCTTTTTGGGTTCTTTTTCAGCGGTCATTGGCGTCTTTCCGTGTGAGTTTACAAAATGCCACCCGTTGGCTTGAGTTCAGAAGCTCATATTGAATGGCCAACATGAAATTCTTGCGAACTTGATGCACTAATTTTCAACCAGCAAAAATCAGGCCACTCTAGGAGCAGGATTACGCGCAGGACAATCCATCACGCCCACAACAGGTGAACTCTTTTACAAGACTACAATAGTGGGAAAAAGTTGAACAGCGATTGCGAAAACATCTTCGCATCTTCCCTACTGGCTCAGGGAAGCGACATGGCCAAAGCAAAACAAAAAAGCCGGGCATGCCCGGCTTTTTGCATTTCAGTCCCGCAGGTTATTTGGGCGTAGGATCGCTCACGAACCCGAGCTTCTGCACGCCTGCATTCTGCGCATACGCCATGACCTCGGCGAGCACCTGGTAACGCGTCTCCTTGTCGGCGCGGATATGCAGTTCCGGCTGCGGGTCCTTGTTGGCAACCTCGTGCAGCTTCACGTTCAGCTCTTCGAGCGTGAGGGTCTGGTCGTTCCAGTACATGGCGCCTGCGCTATCGATGGCGACATCGATGATATCCGGCTTCTCCGGGGAAGGCTGGCTCGTCGCTTGCGGCAGATCGATCTTCACCGCATGCGTCAGCAAGGGGGCGGTGATGATGAAGATCACCAGCAACACCAACATCACGTCCACAAGCGGCGTGGTGTTGATCTCGGACATGGGACGGCTGTTGCCCTCCCCGCCACCGATTCCGCCGCCTGCCATCATGCCGTCACCTCTTTCAATGTGGCGCCGGTACGGACAGCGGCGGCGCCTGGGGTGGTCTTGCTGCTAGGGTTCAATGGAGCGCCGGTGGTCAGCAGGATATGCAGATCATTGGCAAACCCCTCCACTTCGCCCAGGATGAGGCGGTTGCGGCGTACCAGCGCGTTGTATGCCAATACCGCAGGAATCGCCACAGCCAGGCCGAGCGCGGTCATGATCAAGGCTTCGCCAACCGGCCCGGCCACCTTGTCCAGTGTCGCCTGGCCGCTTTGGCTGATGCTCGCCAAGGCGTGGTAAATACCCCATACCGTACCGAAGAGGCCGACGAAAGGCGCCACGCTTCCTACCGATGCCAGCATAGTCAGGCCGTAATCCATGCGCTCGCTTTCAGTGGAAATCTGACGGCGCATGGCGCGGGCGATGAATTCGTCCTTGTTGCAAGCCTCTTCGACATTGCTGGCGACATGTGCCTGATGATGCTCGGCAGCGTCAACGGCCTGGTTTGCAACGCGGGAAACGATGGTTTCGCCGCTCTTGTGGCGCAGTGCCGACTCGATCGAGGGCGCCTGCCAGAAGTTATTGCTGTACTCGCGGTTGGCACTGCGGATGGTCAGTGCCTGATAAAACTTGACGACCATGAGATACCAGCTTGCCACTGACATGAAGACAAGCACGACTGCAACCAGAATGGAAACCGGACCGCCGTCCAGAATGAAATCCAAGCTGCTAAATTCGTATGCATTTTCCATATTGCATTAATCCTATATGTTTTAAAGTATGACTAACCTGGTTGAACTTGCTTAATCCGAGATGGAGAACCGGACCGGGGCAATCACGGACACCTTCATCGGCTTGTTGTTACGCTTGTACGGGTTGAACCTGGACTTCTTGGTCGCCTCCAGCGCGGCCTTGTCCAGCCGCTCGGAACCACTGCTGGTCTCGATCTGGATGGTCTCGGGCACCCCTGCTTCAGAGATCAGTATCCGCAACATCACGACGCCCTGCTCTCCCAGCCTTCTGGACATGGCGGGATAAACGGGAATTTCCTGATGCGAATATGAAACCCCGCTGATCGCCACTTCCGGGATAGGCTGATCCTTGGGCTCAGGCGGCTTGACCGGCTCCACCTTCTCGGCAACCACGGGCTTGTCCTGGACGGGCGCTTGCGAAGGCGCCTGCTTGACTTCCTGGGGCTGCGGTTCGGACACCTCCTCCTTGACCTCCTCCACCTGCTCGACAGGCTGGGGAGCCTCGATTGGAACCGGCTTGTCCACCACCTTCGGCTTGGGCTTCGGTTTTGGCTTGGGCTCAGGCGGTTTCGGCTGGGGTTGGGGCTCCGGCTCGGTGATCGCCACCTCGGGAATAGGCTCCGGACTTTTCACCAGGCTCACCATGATAGGCGGCGCAGCCTCTTCCTTGTGGGGCTCCCTGGTGGAAACGGCGATCAGGGCGGCAAACACGGCGGCATGGATCGCCACGGTGGCGATCAGCGCCTTGGCAGAAAAATCCTGTGTGTCTTGTTCTCGGAAAACCCGTTTTGGAACTAAATTGCGCGTTGGTTTTTGACTCAATTGCCCCTCAACATATTGCTCTTTTGAAAGGCGTGCAAGTGAAGACTCAATGGACATTTTTGATGCTGGCAGTGAATTGACTATGAGATTTGTTGGCACTATATATTGCCAGCCGGGTCGCCGCTTCCTGAATCATTTCAGCAAGCGAGTTGAACGCGTGGTCTTCCAGGCGCAAACTCAACGCACCGACTTCAATTTCCATGACATTACATTCCTCACAGTACAACACCCTGCATCCTTCAGCTCCAGCAAGCACTACACGCCTACAATTGTTCGCTGTCTTCATCGTTATCCTGCTCGTTGTTTGGGGTTGCAGTCAATGATGCAAGGCCACCCTTGCAACAAGAGCGAAAAATGATAACTATTCTCATATATGCAGTCAAGAATAATACGCATTCTAGCAGCTAATTAAGCACGATTCTTATTATTTCTTGCATATAATATGCATACGCACTGCGTCAAATTGCCGCACAAAACAAAAAAGGCCGCTGATAGCGGCCTTTTCGATTCCGTCAAGAAATTACAGACGGTTGGCGTAGTATTCAACAACTTGTTGAACGTCAACAGGGAATGGAACATCTTCCGCTGCTGGCAAGTGGGCAACCTTGGCTTGCTGTGCTTGCTCTGCCCAGGTGATCCACTCTGGACGGATCAAAGGCGGGTTGGCCAATGTTTCCACCACGATAGGCAGCTTGGTGCTGCTGGCCTTCAGGGAAATCTCGTCACCCACGCGCAAGCGGATGGACGGGATGTTCACGGACTTGCCATTCAGCAATACGTGACGGTGGGAAACCAATTGGCGTGCAGCGGCAATCGTCGGTGCGAAGCCAGCGCGGAACACGACGTTGTCGAGGCGGCGCTCCAGCAGTTGCAGCAGTGTTTCGCCGGTAGGGGACTTGCCCTTACGCGCATCTACCACCAGGCGGCGCAGTTGCTTTTCGGACAGGCCGTAGTTGAAGCGCAGCTTTTGCTTTTCTTGCAGCTTGACGCCGAAATCGGACTTCTTGCGGCGTGTATTCTTGGCGCCATGCTGGCCAGGAGGGGTTGGGCGCGCCTCGATGGTCTTGCGGGACAAGCCAGGCAGATCAATACCAAGTGCGCGCATTACTTTAAGGCGTGGGCCGGTGAATCTAGACATTCTTCAAAACTCCTTCAATAGTTGGATTGATCAGGCTGACCTGACAAATAGCTTCCTGCACCCCGGCAATCATGTTCGGGATGGATAGCTCGACGCTATCACCATGCCTGCAAGGCATGGCATACCTGCACACTACAAACTCCGCGTAAGCCCGTGGCTTTACACGAAGCCGCGGATTATACAATAAAAAACCGCCATTGACCAAGCATCAATGGCGGTTTTTCGAGTGCCTGCCGCTTTAGCCAGACGCGGCAAGGCAGCAACGTGGCCGCGCTCAGGCCAGCATGGCGTTCACGCGACGCACAAAGGCGGCCGGGTCTTCCAGTTGGCCGCCTTCCGCCAGCAAAGCCTGGTCAAACAGGAGATGAGCCCAGTCTGCAAATTTGGCGTCGTCCGTCACCGCCTTCAGGCGCTGCACGATGCCGTGATCCGGGTTGATCTCCAGGATAGGCTTGCTGCCCGGCGTCTTCTGGCCTGCGGCCTTGAGCAGGCGCTCGAGGTTGCCCGATAGGTCGTTCTCTCCCGCCACCAGGCAGGCCGGGGAATCGGTGAGGCGGTGCGTGACGCGGACCTCCTTCACGCTGTCGCCCAATGTGGACTGGATACGCTCGACCAGGGACTTGTATTCGTCCTCGACCTTCTTCTGCTGCTCCTTCTCGGCCTCGTCTTCCAGCTTGCCCAGGTCGAGGTCGCCCTTGGCCACGGATTGCAGCTTTTTGCCGTCGAACTCGGTAAGGCTGCCCAGCAGCCATTCGTCAACCCGGTCGGACAGCAGCAATACCTCGATGCCCTTCTTGCGGAAAATTTCCAGGTGCGGGCTATGCTGCGCCGCGGCAAAACTATCGGCGGTGATGTAGTAAATGGCTTCCTGGCCTTCCTTCATGCGGCCGATGTAGTCCTTGAAGGACACCACCTGCTCGTCGGTATCGGCATGGGTGCTGGCAAAGCGCAGCAGGCCGGCGATCCTTTCCTTGTTGGCGAAATCCTCGCCCGGGCCTTCTTTCAGCACGCGGCCGAATTCGTTCCAGAACTTGGCATATTCTTCGGGCTTGTTCTCCGCCAGGTCTTCCAGCAGGCCCAGTACGCGTTTCACAGAACCGGTCTTGATCGCGTCGATGTCCTTGGAATGCTGCAGGATTTCGCGCGAGACGTTGAGCGGCAGGTCGGCGCTGTCGATCACGCCGCGCACAAAGCGCAGGTATTGCGGCATCAGCTGCTCGGCATCGTCCATGATGAACACGCGCTTCACGTAGAGCTTGATGCCGTGCTGGCGTTCGCGGTCATAGAGGTCGAACGGCGCCTTAGACGGGATATAGAGCAGGGAAATGTATTCCTGCTTGCCCTCCACGCGGTTGTGGCTCCAGGTCAGCGGATTCTCGAAATCGTGCGAGACATGCTTGTAGAACTCCTGGTACTCCTCTTCGGAAATATCGCCTTTGCTGCGCGCCCACAAGGCGGAAGCCTTGTTCACGGTTTCGTCTTCATCGGTGGCCACCTGCTCGCCGTCCTTCCACTCGGACTTCTTCATGATGATGGGCAGGGTGATGTGATCCGAGTACTTGCGGATGATGGACTTGAGCTTCCAGTCATTGAGGAACTCGTCTTCGCCCTCGCGCAGGTGCAGGACGATGTCGGTGCCGCGGCTTTCCTTGTCGGCAGGCTCCAGCGTGTAGTCGCCCTCGCCACTCGACTCCCAGCGCACGGCCTCGTTGCTGCCGGCACGGCGGGTGGTCAGGGTCACTTTGCTGGCAATGATGAACGCGGAATAGAAGCCGACGCCGAATTGGCCGATCAAGTTGGCATCCTTGGCCTGGTCGCCGGTGAGGGACTGGAAGAATTCCTTAGTGCCGGACTTGGCAATGGTGCCGATATTGCGGATCACTTCCTCGCGGCTCATGCCGATCCCGTTGTCGGAAATGGTGACGGTGCGCGCTTCCTTGTCAAAGCTGACGCGAATCTTGAGATCGCTGTCATTGCCGTACAGGCTGTTATCCGCCAGCGCCTCGAACCGCAGCTTGTCCGCGGCGTCGCTGGCGTTGGAAATCAGTTCGCGCAATACGATTTCCTTGTTGCTGTAGAGCGAATGGATCATCAATTGCAACAGCTGTTTGACTTCGGCCTGGAAACCCAGGGTTTCCTTTTGTAGTGTCTCTGTGGACATCTTGCTAACTCCCGTTATGCAGTTGAATGACAATGCTCCGTATATAAGGACGGCTTAACAAATTTCAAGCGCCTGGCATCAAATGCCGCCATTTAGATATAAAATACGTAAAAAATCATCAAAATAAGTCATACAGTTGTCATTAACGAGATGGCGGTTCTGCCAACCTCACAAGGGAGTTCCAGTCTTGAAGTACTGCATCATGGGCGGCAGCATGCTCGCCCTCATCGCCACGTCCAGCCCCAGCCATGCCCATGATGAACCGCCTTCAGCCGAAACCGAACGAATCCAGGAACTCGAAGCCACCAGCGTGACTGCCAGGCGGCGTCTGGAGAAGGAGCAGGACGTCCCCGCGACCGTGTCCGTGGTCAAGGGCGAACAGCTGGAAGCCAGCAGGATCTACCAATTGCAGGATTTGCCGCAGCTCATGCCCAGCCTCACGGCGCAATTCCTGCATCCGCGCCAGTCCAGCATCGCCATCCGCGGCATCGGCAACAACCCGGCCAACGAGGGGCTGGAAGGCAGCGCCGGCATTTATCTCGACAACGTATTCCTCGGCCGCCCCGGCCTGGCCGTGTTCGACCTGCTGGATATCGAGCAGGCCGAACTGCTGCGCGGCCCGCAAGGTACGCTGTTCGGCAAGAACACCACCGCCGGCGTACTCAACATCACCACCCGCAAGCCGGTTTTCAAGCCGGAATATTCGGCGGAAGCGAGTTATGGGTCGCGCGACTTCGAGCAATACAAGGTCATGCTCAACCAACCGATCAACGAGATCGCAGTCTTTCGCATTGCCGCCTACAAGACACATGACGACGGCTGGGTGAAGAACACCTACGACGGCAAGAACCTCAACGAGATCAACCGCACCGGCGCTCGCGGCCAATTGCTGCTGCAACCCAGCGAATCGTTCGACCTGCGCCTGATTGCCGAGCACAATGAGGAAGATTCCAGCACCGGTACCCTGGTGCCTTATAGCCGTGGGCCGTGGACTCCTAACTCATTGATATCTATCGGAGTAAATCCTATTACGGGACGACCAATTCTTATTCCAGATCTTTCCTTTTCACGTAATACACCAGCGGGTACCCCAGGCTCCAACGCCACCGACGCCATCACCCACGCCAATGGCCAGGACGCATCCAATCGCGCCTACGACCCCAAGGACTACAAGGTCACGTTGGACGGCAGGCAGCGCACCCGCACTCGCCAGGACGCCCTCTCGGCAGAGGCCAACTGGCATTTCAACGGCTACACCCTCACCTCGATCACCGCCTGGCGGCAATGGCAGTTCAAGCCGGACAATGACCTCGACCGCACCGACCTGTTTGCGGTCAACGGCGGCGTCGATGCCCGCCACAAGCAATACTCGCAGGAAATACGCCTGGCTTCGCCCCTGAGCGATGTGTTCGACTATGTGGCGGGCGCTTATTACTACTACCAGGATATTTCCAACCACGAGCAATACATTACCGGGCCGAACGCTTTCGCGCTGACCACCATCTACCCCAACAATTCGGCGTTTTCCGGGTCAGGCTATGCCAAGACCCACAGCTATGCGCTTTTCGGCCAGGGCACCTGGCACCTGACGGAAAAGCTGGACCTGACCGCAGGCCTGCGCGCCACCGTGGAGAAAAAAGAAGCGAGAGTGGTGCAAAACCAGATTACCCCGCTGCCGCCGATCCTCTCTCCCTTGCTCGATCACTACGATACCGGGGTGCAACGCCAAAAGGATGAAAGTCTTTCCAGCCTGCTGACAGCGAGCTATTGGCTGAATGACCGCGTGCTTGGCTACGCCACCTACTCATCCAGCGAGAAATCAGGGGGCTTCAACACCAACGGCGTGGCTTCGCCTGGCGCGGTGCTGGGCACGGATGCCTTGAACATAGACCCGGAAAAAGCCAAAAATCTCGAATTCGGCATTAAGTCAAGCTGGCTGGACCAGCGCCTCGTCGCCAATGCCAGCATATTCCTGACCAAGGTCAAGGATTACCAGACCACTACCGGCACGGCCATCGACGGTACCTATACCGCGTTGCTCACCAATGTAGGCGACATTACCAGCAAGGGGGCGGAGCTGGATTTGCGTGTCCGGGTCAACCAGCACCTCAGCCTCAACCTGAGCGGCGCCTACACCGATGCCAGCTTTGACCGCGGCACCGCCCCCACCCCGGCCGAGGAATTCAACGGGCCCGGCGGCAACAGCGACAGCGGTTACGGCAAAGGCACGCGCAGCATCGCGGGCAACCGAGTGAACGGCGCATCACGCTGGGCATTCAGCACCGCCGCCCACCTGCGCTGGAACCCAGGCGACAACCTTGAGCACTACGCAAATGCGCAATACAGCTGGCGCTCCGAAAACTATGGCGACGTCAACAACTCGGAATACTCGAAGATTGCCGGATACGGCATCCTCAACTTCAGCACCGGCTTGCGGGTAACCAGCGGCAAGCACCGTTGGGATTTGTCGCTGTGGGCCAAGAATTTATTGGACAAGCGCTATTTCCTCGGCGTCACCAATGCAGGCAGCAATCTTTATGTCGGTTCGGCCGGCCAACCGCGCACCGTTGGAGCAAGCCTGCGCTACGACTTCTAACTCGGCAAAATACTTAAGCCACCTGGCTTACGCAGCAGGTGGCTGATTTTTTATGTAGATAGCCATATTTCACGCTACACTATGCCCTACTCATCAAAGGGGATTGCGATGGCGAAGATCACCGTCAACAAACTGGATGAACATGCTTTCGAAGTAGCCGTTGAGGCAAGCTCGGCGACTACGCACCGGGTGACAGTGGCGCCAGACTACGCGACAAAACTCAGCTTGGGACGCTTTGACAATGAGGAATTGATCCGGCGCTCTTTCGAATTTCTGCTGGAGCGCGAATCCAACACCAGCATTTTGCGCAGCTTCGACCTCTCCGTGATTTCGCGCTATTTTCCGGAATACGAGCGCACCATATCCCGATAACAATCCAAGCTATCCCGCCAATAATAGCTTGAGCACTTCCGCCGCCGCAGCCATGCCGCACGGGGCTGTGACGGCGACCGAGGAGCCGTACCCGGCGCAATTGAGACCAGTGATGCCGCCTGCATCCGCACTGCAACTGGCATCCGGCTGCTGTATGGGTTCGTCGGAATAAATACAGGCAATGCCGAATTTCTGTAACTTCTTTTTACTGCCTGGCTTGTTGCCATCCAGGCCTTTCGGAAAACCGTGATCGCGCCGCAACTGGTTGCGTACCTTTGCCAGCAGCCTGTCGCCGTGCACCTCTGCCAAGTCCGCCACCCGGATACGTGTAGGATCGACACGTCCCCCCGCCCCGCCTGCCATCACCAATGGAATCCCAAGCTTGCGGCACCAGGCAGCCAATGCCACCTTGGCCCGGGCATCGTCGATCGCATCCAGCACGGCATCGAAACGCGTAGCCAATAGCGCGTCGAGGTTGTCCGGCGTAATGAAATCCTCGATCTCGCTCACCTCGGCCAGCGGGTTGATCGCATGCACGCGCTGCGCCATGGCGGCGACCTTGGCGAGGCCGAAATTGCCCTCGACAGCATGCAGTTGGCGATTAACGTTGGATTCGGCAATATTGTCTAGGTCAACCAAAGTCAGCTTGCCTACCGCGCTGCGCGCCAGTGCTTCGACCGCCCATGAGCCCACGCCTCCCATGCCGATCACGGCGACATGCGCATGGCGGAAGCGTTGCAGCGCGGCCTCGCCATACAGTCTGCGCACGCCACCGAACCTACGCTCCCAATCGATGTCCCGGCTATCGCCCACTTGGCGGCTCCTCGCACCCGACGGCACGGATCTCGCGCTGGTATTGGTCCAGGCCATGGATGGCGCAATGGTTTTTCTCAGCATCATCGGCAATGCGCGTGAGTTGATCGAGGTATTTCTGCATGGTGTCGCAATACAGGGCATGGGCGTCGACATCGGCCTGCACGCGCGCTTCCAGCGCTTGCAAGTCGCTCAATGTCGCCTTGCAGGCATCCTCCTGGAACGGGTTGCGCGCGGGCGTGGCTGCCGGGCTGCAAATCGCCTTGGCAAGATGCTGCGCCGTGGCCGACTTGTCCACAGGCGCAAAGGGTTGCGGTTTGTCGAACAGGGGCTCGGCCTTGCCGTCGCGCAACCTTTGCGCCTGCAATATCCTGAAGGTGCCTTCGCCGCAATTGAATTGCAGCGCGCTCAGGGTCTGTTCATTCTTGTTGAACAGCTTAACGCGGGTATTGACCCTGAATACCTGGCCGGGCAGTGTTTGCAGGGAAGCGCGGTCCAGCGCCACCTCGCCCGCATTGCTGTTGCTGACCACTTCCCATCTGGGTACCGATGACGAAGGCGTCGCAACGGGAGCGGCGCAATACCGCTGCTCCAGCTGGTCCGGCAGCGAGCCTGGGTTGATCGGCTCTTCCGCACGCGGGGCTTCGAACCTGACCACCTGCTTGCCGTCCTTGAGTTGGAACCCCTTGAGGTAGCTGAAGCGCTTGGTCCTGCAATCCACCTGCATGGTGGTCACCCAGATGCCATCGGCCTGCTCCACCTTGGTCTGCACGGTAAACTTCTGCTCTGCGGTATTGCGCACCACGCTGGCCTGGTCGACATAGTGCTTGCCGACGCTGCTCTCCCCCGCCAGCTCCCATTGCTCGGCACTCGTCGCAGCGCCTGCAAATAGCAGGCAGGCAAACCACAGGCTACGCATCGTTCAGGCTTTTTCCAATACCACAAAGGCGGCGGCAAGCGCTTTTTCATCGCTGATGGATAGATGCAGGCCGCCCACTCCCTTTTCCGCCAGCCACGCCTGCAACAAGGGGGCAAGCCGAAACTCCGGCTTGCCCAGGTCATCATGCCCGATGCCGATATTCTCGAAGCTGGCTGCGCCGCGTATGCCCGTGCCCAACGCCTTGGCGAACGCCTCCTTGGCGGCGAAGCGCTTG
This sequence comes from Methylobacillus draconifructus, assembly GCF_045984385.1. Taxonomy (NCBI): domain Bacteria; kingdom Pseudomonadati; phylum Pseudomonadota; class Betaproteobacteria; order Nitrosomonadales; family Methylophilaceae; genus Methylobacillus; species Methylobacillus draconifructus. The sequence continues at coordinate 598,017 of NZ_JBJQIJ010000001.1, read as the reverse complement.
GCCAGGAACCTGGCCTTGACCCGGCTCGCCTCGTATTCCTGCCATTCGGCGGCATTGAGGATGCGCTGGGCGAATGCATCGCCGAAGCGGCTGAGCGATTCCTCTATACGCACCACCTCGACAATATCGGTACCTATCCCGTAAATCATGCTGGATGTTGGCCGAACCGCCTAGTTCGCCTTCTGCACGATCAGCGCCTTCATTTCGCGCACCGCGTATTCCCAGCCGACAAACAAGGCATGGGCCACGATCGCATGGCCGATATTGAGTTCTTCGATGCCGGGGATGCCGACAATCTCATGCACGTTGTGGATATTGAGGCCGTGCCCGGCATTGACGGTCAGGCCCAGCGCCAACCCATGGTCCACCGCCATGCGGATGCGCTGCAGTTCGGCATGTTTCTCGGTGTTGGTCTTGGCATCGGCGAATGCGCCGGTATGAATCTCGATCACGGGCGCGCCGGCGGCCCTGGCCGCCTCGACCTGCTCCAGATCGGGGCCGATGAACAAGGAGACGCGGATACCCGCATCCCCTAGCGTCTTGCAGGCTGCCTTGATGGTGCCCAGGTTGCCGGCCACGTCCAGGCCGCCCTCGGTCGTCCGCTCCTCGCGGCGCTCAGGCACCAGGCAGACGTCCTGCGGCTTGACCTGGAGCGCGATGCCCACCATTTCGTCGGTCACGGCCATTTCCAGGTTCATCTTGGTCTGTAACAACGGACGCAAGGCAAACACATCCGCATCCTGAATATGGCGCCTGTCCTCCCGCAAATGGATGGTGATGCTGTCCGCCCCGGCCTCCTCGGCACGCAGGGCGGCCTGCACGACGCTGGGATATTGGGTGCCGCGCGCCTGGCGCAGGGTGGCTACATGATCGATATTGACGCCTAGTTTCATAATGCCTGCAAATCCATGAGTAATTGTCGGGTATGTAAGGGTTTGTCGCCCAGGTAATGCGCCAGCAAGGTACGCATCAACTGCTTGCTTTGCTGCTGGGTCAAGGCATCGCTGTAGTCATCCTGCGCCATGGCGAGCAATGTCCTGCCGGATAATTGTACGCCATTTGCCGGCGCTGCATGCTGGCTTGTGCGGGCCGCGCCCTGCTCGGCCACATAGGAATATACATATTCAGCCTGGATGGCATTGCCAGCGTCATCATGTTCCAGCGGCACGGCATAACCCAACTCCTGCAGCATCTTGAGCTCGAAACGGCGCAAGGTGGTCGCGGGCGGCACCTGGTCTTGCGTAAGGATGCGCAAGGTCTGACAGTAATAGTCGAACAGGGCGTCATGCCCATCCTCGCGAGGAAGCAAGCGCAACAGCAACTCGTTGAGGTAAAAGCCGCACATCAATGCCTCGCCACGCAACAGGAGCAAGCCCGCCCCCCATTCCATGCTGTGCAGGTTCTTGAGCTCGGCCTTGCCCGACCAGGTCGCCTGCAATGGCTGGAACGCCTGCAGCATGCCGCGCATGGCCGAACGCGGACGCCTCGCGCCCTTGGCGACGGCCGCCACCCGGCCGAACTCGCGGCTGAACAACTCGACCACCAGGCTGGTTTCCTTGAACGGATAGGTATGCAGCACATAAACAGGCTGATTGTCTTGGCGGTGGATGTTACTGAGTGCCATGCAAACTTTATGTTAGATTAAGAACCAGCACGCATTTTATCTCAGGTTTCCTCGCCCATATCAGCGCAGTGGAGAAACCTTTCCTCATGCTCTGCTGTCAGGTCTAGCAGATGGTTAAGGTATAGGCTTATGAATATCAGGCACGGCATCATCGCGATGAGCAGCACCATGCTCGTCCCACTGGCGGCAGAGGCCGCGTGCAACACGGACTACTCATGGATAGACAAGTCATGCGAGCGCATCTCGGATACCTGGAAAAACGGCGATCATGACCTCTACATCCCGCTTTGGACCCACCACTTGCGCTTTGCCTACGATAACGACAAGATCGACTCGTTCCGTGAATTCACCTGGGGCCTGGGATACGGACGCAGCCGCTACAACGCCGCAGGCAATTGGGAAGGTGTTTACTTGATGGCATTCTCTGACTCGCACAGCAATGTGCAACCTATGCTGGGCTATGGACACCAATGGATGATGGGTTCTCGGTCGGGACTGCATGCCGGCGTCGGCTACACGGCATTCCTCACTTCGCGTGCCGATATCTACAAGAACTTCCCCATCCCCGGCATATTACCGATTGCGTCGCTCAACTACAGGCAATACTCGGTGAACACCAGTTATGTGCCTGGCGGCCGGGGCAACGGCAATATCCTGTTCTTCTGGTCCAGGGTCGGCTTTTAGAGCCTGCTCACAATTTTTTCATGAGGTACGTTGCTCCGGCAGTGTAGTCGAAGCAAGGCGCAAACCACAGACGGGCTCATTGCCCGGCGAGGATTTGCAACGCAGCAGCGGCTGCGCTGCCGGAGCAGCCCGGAGAGCATGCCCCTAAAACACATCCGCCACGTTGCAGCATTACCTGCAAACTGGGCCTTGACCGGACACGTTTTGGGGCCATGCGTACCCTATGAAAAAATCGTGAACAGGCTCTCAGTACCCCAGGGACTTCAGGGCGCGCTCGTCGTCCGCCCAGCCGCCCTTGACCTTCACCCAGGTCTCGAGCCAGATCTTGCCGCCGAACAGCTTTTCCATATCTTGGCGCGCCTCGGTGGAAATGCGCTTGAGCTTTTCGCCGCCCTTGCCGATCAGCATCGGCTTCTGGCTATCTTTGTCGACAATGATGGCGGCATGGATACGGCGCAAATTGCCTTCCTGCTCGAACTTCTCGATCTCCACCGCTACGGAATACGGCACTTCATCTCCCAGCAAACGGAATATCTTTTCACGCAGCATTTCTGCCGCCAGGAAGCGCTCGTTACGGTCCGTCAGCTCATCCTCGCCATAAATCGCCGGTTGTTCAGGCAGGTGTTCACGGACGGCAGCCAGCAGCTCATCCAGATACAGATTTTTCTTGGCGCTTACGGGAATGATGCCGGTGAATGGAAACTCCAAGTCGAAATCCTGGATCAACGGCAACAGGTTCCCCTTGTCGCCCATCAGGTCGGCCTTGTTGACGACCAGGAATACTGGCTGATTCTTCGGCAGCAGCTCCAGCACCTTGCGGTCCGCATCTCCCAGGTGCATGGGCTCGATCACAAACAACACCACATCCACCTCGCTCAGCACCTGGGTGACGGTGCGGTTCAGGTTGCGGTTGAGCGCATTGATATGCTTTTGCTGGAAGCCTGGCGTATCCACGAACAGGAATTGCGTATCTTCCGTGGTATGTATGCCCAGCAGGCGGTGCCGCGTGGTTTGCGCCTTGCGTGACGTAATGCTCAGCTTGAGGCCGAGGATATGGTTGAGCAAGGTGGACTTGCCCACGTTGGGACGGCCGACGATGGCGACAGTGCCACAACGAAAAGCGTTGGATGATGTCATTTCTTTCCTTTTTCGAGCAATTGCTCGTAAGCCAGCTGGGCGGCCTGCTGCTCAGCCGCACGTCGGCTGGAGCCTTTGCCTTCGGTGGTAATCTGGAACTTGGTGATATGGCAGCTCACCCGGAATGTCTGGCAATGCGCTTCGCCCTCGGTTGCCAAGACGTTGTATTCGGGCAGGTCTATTTTGCGCCCTTGCAGGAATTCCTGCAGCAAGGACTTGGCATCCTTGCCGATCGCCTTGGGATCTATGCTTTCCATGCGCGGCAGGAACAAGCGCTTCACCAGCGCCTCGGCAGCCGGGTAGCCCCCGTCCAGGAAAACCGCGCCGATGATGGCTTCCATGGCGTCGGCCAGCACGGAGGGGCGGCGCCAGCCGCCGCTTTTGAGCTCGCCCTCGCCCAGGCGGAGAAATTCGCCGACATCCAGGCCAGTGGCAATCTCGCTCAGGGTTTGCTCCTTGACCAGCTGGGCGCGCAAACGGCTGAGGTCGCCCTCGGGCAGTTTGGGGAAACGCTGGAACAACTGATGCGCTACCAGGAAATTCAGCACGCCGTCACCAAGGAATTCCAGGCGCTCATTATTGTTTCCGGAATAGCTGCGGTGCGTCAACGCCAGCGTCAGCAGGCTTTTATCCTTGAATTCGTACGCAAGCTGGCGTACCAGGCTGTTCTGGCTCAAAACGGCAGCCCGCCACGAGATACATGCAGCATTGAAAAAGCCATGCAAGCCACACGGCCAGGGCAAGATTGACGATCAACGGGCATTGTCGGTAGATGCCTCGAAGTCCAGCAAGACACTGATATTGGAAAACAAGGGCACCACGACCTGGTAATCGACCGAAAGCGCCGTCTTGCCGTTCTCATCGCGCAGGAAGGTCAGGTCCCGGGCTTCGACGCTGCGGATATCGTCTATGGTCGCGCTTTTCTGGAAAGCGGTAATCATGTCGGCCTTGCCCATGCTGGAAAACGCCGGATCATGGGCAATGCGGCTGATCGCTTTCTTGACGGCAAAATACTCGATGTAGGCAGGCGTGAGCTTCATCGCCAGCACTGCAAAAAACATGCCCACTGCAATAACGACCACCAGGCTCAGGAATGTCATGCCTTGCTGTTTTTTCATGCTGGCTCTCCCTTCGAGTTGATTGGATATTTATTTGATCTTGGTGCCAATTCTGCCAAAGTCGTCGAAATTCCACCAGATGAAGAATGCCTTGCCGACCAGGTTGTCCTCGGGCACAAAGCCCCAGACGCGGCTGTCCTTGCTGTTGTCGCGGTTGTCGCCCATCGCGAAGTAATGGCCTGCCGGCACTTCCACTTCACCATCGAACGCCATGCCGTTTTCCTCGATGAGGATATCGTGCCTGACCTCGCCAAGCTGCTCCTGATAGCGCTTGGTCGCGATCATGTTGAGGCCGGAGCCGACATATTTGTAATCATCGACATAATCGGTCTGCACTGCCTGGCCGTTCACGTACAGGCGCTTGTTGCGGTAGGCAATGCGGTCGCCCGGCACGCCGATGACGCGCTTGATGTAATCGATCGATGGATCAGGCGGGTAGTGGAAGACGAAAACGTCCCCGCGTTGCGGATGATCGACCTCGAAGAAGGTCTTGTTGAGGATGGGCACGCGCAAGCCGTAGGAAAACTTGTTCACGAGAATGAAATCGCCGGCCAGCAGCGTCGGCATCATGGAACCGGATGGAATCTTGAACGGCTCGACAATGAAGGACCGGATCAGGAACACGGCCAGGATCACGGGGAAGAAGCTCTTGGAGTACTCCACGATCACGGGGTCGGCCGCATCCGCAGCACGCCTCTTGCGCCAGAACAGGCTATCCAGCAACCAGATCACCCCGGTGATCACCAGCACCGCCAACATGAACAATGCAAACATCATTTGTCTTCAACCCTCAAAATAGCCAGGAATGCTTCCTGTGGAATTTCAACGTTACCTACCTGCTTCATGCGCTTCTTGCCCTCTTTCTGTTTTTCGAGGAGCTTTTTCTTACGCGTGATATCGCCGCCGTAACACTTGGCCAACACGTTCTTGCGCATGGCCTTCACGGTTTCGCGCGCGATGATGTTGGCGCCAATGGAGGCTTGTACGGCGATATCGAACATCTGGCGCGGAATCAGCTCGCGCATCTTGGATACCAATTCGCGGCCTCGGTAGACGCTGTTTGAACGGTGCACAATCAACGACAACGCATCGACGCGTTCGCCGTTGACCATGATGTCGAGCTTGACCAGGTCGGCCGCGCGAAACTCGAGGAACTCATAATCCATGGAAGCGTAGCCGCGAGATACGGACTTCAACCGATCGAAGAAATCCAGCACCACTTCATTGAGCGGCATTTCATAGCTCAGCATCACCTGGCGCCCCATATACTGCATGTTGCGCTGCACGCCGCGCTTGTTGTTGCACAAGGTCATCACCGGGCCGACGTAATCCTGCGGCATCAGCAGGTTGATGGTAATGATGGGCTCTCGTATCTCGTCAATGCGAGATGGCTCGGGCAGGCGCGAAGGGTTCTCGATCTGCACCACCTCGCCGGTCTTGAGCAGCAACTCGTACACCACGGTCGGCGCCGTCGTGATGAGGTCCATGTCGTACTCGCGCTCCAGGCGCTCCTGCACGATTTCCATGTGCAGCAGGCCGAGGAAGCCGCAACGGAAGCCAAAGCCCAATGCGCTGGAGTTTTCCGGCTCGAACTGCAGCGAAGCGTCGTTAAGGCGCAGCTTTTCCAGCGCCTCACGCAAGGCCTCGAATTGATTGGATTCGACCGGATAGAGCCCGGCGAACACCTGCGGCTGCACTTCCTTGAAGCCGGGCAAGGCCTCGCTTGCGGGCTTGTCGGCCAAAGTGATGGTATCGCCGACCTTGGCGCTGGTGAGCTCCTTGATGCCGGCGATGATGAAACCCACCTCGCCCGCGGACAACGAAGCGCGCTGACGCGACTTGGGCGTGAATACGCCGACCTGCTCGCAAAGATAGGTCGTCTTGGTCGCCATCATGCGGATCTTGTCCTTGGGCTTGAGCACCCCGTCCACCACGCGCACCAGCATGATCACGCCGACATAGTTGTCGAACCATGAATCGATGATCAAGGCCTTCAAGGGTTTTTCCGGATCGCCCACAGGCGGCGGGATCTTGGCAATCATGTTTTCCAACACGTCCTGCACGCCAACGCCGGTCTTGGCGGAACAGCGCACGGCCTCGGAAGCATCCACGCCGATCACGTCCTCGATTTCCTGCATCACGCGTTCCGGGTCGGCGGCGGGCAGGTCTATCTTATTGAGGACAGGCACCACTTCGACGCCCTGGTCGATCGCGGTATAACAGTTCGCCACGCTTTGCGCTTCCACCCCTTGCGAAGCGTCCACCACCAGCAAAGCGCCCTCGCAGGCGGCGAGGGAACGGCTGACTTCGTAGGAAAAGTCGACGTGGCCCGGCGTATCGATCAGGTTGAGGTTGTAGACCTGCCCATCCAGCGCCTTGTACTCCAGCGCGGCAGTTTGCGCCTTGATGGTAATGCCGCGTTCGCGCTCGATATCCATGGAGTCCAGCACCTGGGCCTCCATTTCACGGTCTGAGAGTCCGCCGCACAACTGGATGATGCGGTCCGCCAGCGTGGACTTGCCGTGGTCGATATGAGCGATGATAGAAAAATTGCGGATATTCTTCATGTAGTTATTCTAGATTAAGCCAAGTAAAGAAGGGCGCCGAAGCGCCCTTTTACAACACACTAATTAGAGTCGGATTTTACAGCAAATACCGGCTCTCAGCATATTTACTTGGCATGCCTTACTTGCCGATCTTGACCGGCACGTACAGGGTATTGTTTTCCCGCTGTACCAGCAACGCGACCGTCTTGCCTGCCTGCACGGCGTTCACCTGCTTGGTGAATTGCTCCAGGCTTTGCACTTCAGTGTTGTTCAATGCCAGCACCAGGTCGCCGCGGCGGATGCCTGCCTGCGCCGCAGCGCCCTGCGCATCCACCACTACCAGAGCGTTGCGGCCGTTCAGGTTGCGGCGTTGCTGAGGCGTCAGCTCGCGCAAGGTCAATCCCAGACGGTTGGACTCCGGCTTGGCATTAGGCTGTGAAGCGGGCACGACCTCGTCCTTGTCGGCCGGCATTTCGCCCAAGGTAATGCTCAGCGTCTTGCTAGCGCCCTTGCGCAGTACTTCCACCGGCACTTGCTTGCCCGGCTTGGTGGCGCCGACGATGCGTGGCAGGTCGGAGGAAACATTGACCGCTTTGCCGTCGAACTTGACGACGACGTCACCCGCTTCCAGGCCGCCCTTTTCAGCAGGGCTGCCCTTCTCCACGCCTGCCACCAGCGCACCGTTGGTATTCTTCATGCCGAACGACTCGGCCAGGTCCTTGGTGATTTCCTGGATGCCGATGCCAAGCCAGCCGCGTGCCACGCGGCCGGAAGATTTGAGCTGGTTGGAAACATCGATCGCCACGTCAATCGGGATGGCGAACGACAAGCCCATGTAACCGCCGGTACGGCTGTAAATCTGGGAATTGACGCCGACCACCTCGCCCTTGAGGTTGAACAGCGGCCCGCCGGAATTGCCCGGATTGATCGCCACATCGGTCTGGATGAAAGGCACAAAGTTTTCCTGGGGCAAAGCGCGGCCCTTGGCGCTCACCACGCCGGCGGTCAGAGTGCTTTCAAGCCCGAATGGCGACCCGATCGCCACCACCCATTCGCCTACCTTCAACTGCTCCGGATTGCCGATCGTCACCTTGGGCAGGCCAGTCGCCTCGATCTTGAGCAACGCCACATCGGTACGGCGGTCCGCTCCCACGATCTTGGCCTTGAACTCGCGCTTGTCATTGAGCTTGACGATCACTTCGTCAGCTTCGCGAACCACATGGGCGTTAGTCAGGATGTAACCGTCGTTGCTGATGATGAAACCCGACCCCAAGGACTGGGACTTGTATTCAGGCTGCTGCGGACCGCCCTGCCCGCGCGGCGCTCCAGGGAAGCCGGGGATGCCAAAACGCCGGAAAAACTCGTTCAACGCCTCGTCCTCGGGCAACCCCTGGAAAGGAGAACCGCCAGGCCCTGACTGCATCACCTGGGTCACGCTGATATTGACAACCGCAGCCCCTTGCTTTTCCGCCAACTCCGTAAAATCGGGCAACTCCTTGGCTAATACCGGTGTTGCCGCAGCCAGACCAACAGATAAACAAATTGCTGACACGGCAATTAGTTTCTTGAACATTGATTCACCTCGTTAACACGTCACACTCACACGCCGCCTAGGCAACCGGCGGCAAACTCACACACCATTCACGAATTCACACGATACTCAGACCGCATAGTTTATATGCTGCAAGGCGGGCATTCGGATACAACGAAACCGCGCTTTAGACCTCGAACAGCTATTTGAAACTGACCGCGCTGCCTATCTGTGCCACCGTCGCAGCGGGGACCTCGCCTACCACCAGTATCTGATAACCCTTGCTGACATTGGCATAGAAATGGGTAGCCCCTTTCGATGTCTGGCCGATTTTAGGACGAATACCTTTGGACAAAGGTTCAATGAAGAGGGAAACGGAAGCCAGTCCGTCAGTGAAAATGACTTGCGTGACAGGAGCGCTCTTGCCCGGCACGAGGCGGGTGACCTGCTCGACCTTGCGGTAGCCTGCGGGCAAAGCGCCTACCGTCCAGCTTGACACTGCTTCCTGTGCCGGCTGGGCATGAGCTTCCTCGAGAATATAGTGCTTGTTGTGATCGACATTCGGGTGGAACCAGTCCATGCCCTGGTCCTCCATCATATTGACCTGGCTGAAAGCCATCTGCTCGAGCATCTGCTTTTGATCGTTCAGCATCAAGGACTTGAGCAGCAAGCCATACTCACGGTCCGCCCAGAACTTGTAGGCATAGCGCAAGCTATCGCGTGGATCGAGGAAGACAACGCGGCCATCGCGGCCGGCAATGCGTTCCGTACCGCCTATCCTGGCTTGGTAGCTGGCCTTGAGGAGCTCCATGTCGTCAGGCAGGACTGCCGGGAACAGATTGTGCGCCCGGCGTTTTTCCATGATGACTTTTTCATTCTTGGAGCTGAAAATAACCACGTCCCCGCCCTGGCTGAGCATTTCGCGCGGCGTGCCGTCCAGCACTACCATGCGCGCATACTCGCCCTGGCCTGAATTGGTATGGGTAATTTGCACGGACTTGATGTTGTCGCCCGACTGGTAGATGAAGACCCCTTTATAGCTCAAGTCGTGGGCTGCGCGGGCAGCCTTTTGCAGGACAAGCCAGGGGTCTTCAGGTTCGGCATGCACAACCACAAACGGAGTTGCCAGCAAACAAGCCAGCAGGAAACGCTTCATCTACCCACTACTCCGCGTAATTGGCTGGCTGGATATAGTAGGCGGAATTGTTGGAAGCCTGGGACTGGTGCGCCAACCAGTAGTCGGAAGGCAGGCTTTGCGCGATTTCCATCGGCGTCGCGTCATCCTCGAGCCCGCTTTGCACTTGCTGCTGCAATACCACCCACCCGACAAACGCCACGGCGGAGACGGATGCAGCCACAGACCAGAGTTTGCTGCTCTTGAGCATGGCCTGCTTGCGCTTGACGGCGGGCACCAGCAGCACAGGCTCGTCCTCGAGGCTGGCTAACAGCCGTTCGGTAAAGTCGGGCTTGAAAACAGGATTGCCGCGCATGGCGTCGCCGATCAGATGATAATCAGACCACGCCTGGGCGGATTCGCCTCCAGACTTCAAAGTCGTATACAGGTACTCTGCATCCTCAAGCGCTATATCGCCATCCATCAGCGCCGAAATTTGACTTTTCATTACCATCTCCTGTTTTCGGGGGTGTCCAGCAAAGGACGCAACTTCTGGGCAATCGTTTCACGGGCACGGAAAATTCGCGAACGTACCGTCCCTATCGGGCAATCCATCATCGTGGCAATCTCTTCGTAGCTCAAGCCTTCTATCTCGCGCAAGGTGATCGCCGTACGCAACTCTTCCGGCAACGAGGCTACCGTATCGTTCACAGTCTGGGCAATTTCCTTGCCCATCAATTCGGTTTCAGGCGTATCCATGGTGCGCAATTCGTCACCATCGTCGAAATTCTCAGCATCCTCGATTTCGATATCACCTGTGGCTTGGGGCCTGCGCCCCATTGCAACAAGGTAATTCTTCGCGGTGTTAATGCCAATGCGGTACAGCCAAGTATAAAACGCGCTATCGCCACGAAAGCTGGGCAGAGCCCGGTAAGCCTTGATGAAGGATTCCTGGACGACATCCTCGACCTCGGCAGGGTCCCTGATCAAGCGCGAGAGCAAACGCCCCAGCTTGCGCTGGTACTTGTCCACCAGCAAGCCAAACGCGCGCTTGTCGCCGCTTTGCGCGCGCTCAACTAGCTGCTGGTCCAACTCCCGATTGCCCGCCGGCGGGGTTACTGCCATCGCGGCCATGCTCCCTGTCTGTGTTTTCTTGACAGACGGAGTATACCCGCGGACTCCCGTATCGACGAAGCCCATGCGCGAAAATTCCTCGAAATTATTTGTCTTGATCATGACCTTCCCTTTGTATTTTCATGACTAGCTTAGTGCTACAGACAGCGCTACACTCGCTAAAGTTCATCCATTTCTAGGTTCTTATGCAGCAATACGACGTCCTCATCATCGGCAGCGGTTTGGCTGGCCTCACGCTCGCGCTCAAGGTAGGGGCGGATAAAAAAGTCTGCCTGATCAGCAAGCGCGGCATCAATGACGGTTCCAGCAACTGGGCGCAGGGCGGGATTGCCGCCGTACTTGCAGATGATGACTCAACGGAAGCACATATTCAAGATACCCTTATCGCTGGCGCGGGTTTATGCGATGCCGCCGTCACCCGCCTGGTGGCCGAGCACGGCAGGGAAACCGTGGAATGGCTGATCGCAGAAGGAGTGCCCTTCACGCGCGAGGACGACAATAGCGGCTTCCACCTTACCCGTGAAGGCGGACACAGCCATAGGCGCATCATTCACGCTGCCGACGCCACCGGGCACGCCGTCCAGAAAACCCTGGCCGAGAAAGTGCGCCAGCACCGCAACATTACCGTATTGGAAGAGCATATCGCGGTAGACCTCATCACCGCAGGCAAGGTGAACATGGAAGGCAGCGCCTGCCTGGGCGCCTACGTGCTGGACAATACGACGGGAAAAGTGCTCACCGTCGGGGCGCAGCACACGGTATTGGCCACAGGCGGGACAGGCAAGGTCTATCTCTACACAACCAATCCCGACGTAGCCTCAGGCGACGGCGTCGCCATGGCCTGGCGCGCGGGCTGCCGTATTGCCAACATGGAATTCATCCAGTTCCATCCCACCTGCCTCTATCATCCGGAGGCAAAGTCGTTCCTGATCACGGAAGCCGTGAGGGGCGAAGGCGGCATACTCAAGCTGCCTGACGGCGCGCGCTTCATGCCTTGGCATGACGAGCGCGCCGAATTGGCGCCTCGCGACATCGTGGCCCGTGCGATTGATTTTGAAATGAAAAAGCGCGGCCTAGACTGTGTATACCTCGACATATCGCACAAACCGGCCGACTTCATCCTCTCGCACTTCCCTACTATTTACCGCCGCTGTTTCGAGCTGGGCATCGACATCACACGCGAACCCATTCCCGTCGTGCCCGCAGCCCATTACAGTTGCGGCGGCATCATGACCGACCATATCGGCCGCACCGACATTCCCAGGCTATATGCGATTGGAGAGACGGCCTGTACCGGGCTGCACGGCGCCAACCGTCTAGCCAGCAATTCGCTGCTGGAATGCCTGGTGTTCGGCCAAGCCGTGGCCCATGACATCCTTGCACAGCAGCCGATGCCGGTGGTTACCCTGCCCTATTGGGACGAAAGCCGCGTTACCGATGCTGACGAGGAGATCATCATCACCCACAACTGGAGCGAACTGCGGCGCACCATGTGGAATTATGTCGGCATTGTCCGTACCAACAAGCGGCTGACGCGCGCTTTGCACCGCATCCATTTGCTGCGCGACGAAGTGCACGAGTTCTACAGCAATTTCCGCATCAGCAACAACCTGATCGAATTGCGCAACCTATTGCAGGTTGCCGAACTTATCGTGAAGAGCGCCATGGAGCGCAAGGAAAGCCGCGGCTTGCATTACAGCAAAGACTATCCCTTCCTTGCCGACGAAGCCGTGCCTACCGTGCTGGAACCGTCCAACTACTATAGTTTGCTGGACAGCCATCACGGCCATGAGCATCACTGAGGCCGAGCTGTCACTGGATATCCGGCGGAGCTCATTGCGCTACCCTCGCGCCTTGGCCTCGATACAAGCGGCATAAGCCTGCGCATCCAGGCCGGCACCAGTGCGTTGGGCTTGCCAGATGGCCTCTGCCAGGCAGTCCATCAGCACATGCTGCGCCTCGACCGCGTCGCCATGCTTGCGCCATAAGGCGTGGTAGGCAGCGTTAATGCCTGGCGGCTGGTCTATGGACACCTGTTCGAGCACGGAAAGGTGCAGGCTCATATGCAGGAAGGGGTTGGTTTCCCCCATTTCGGGAAAATAGGATTGATCCAGATAACGCTCTGGCGCATCCAGCACGTGATGGTACTCAGGATGGGCCTGCACGATGCCGACAGCCATGGTCTCGAGGTCGGTCAACACTTGATGCCGCTGAAACTTAGCCCAGGCATCGAAGAAAAACTGGCGCACCTGGTCGCGGCTGGGGTTGAACAGGGCCATCAGGCTTCCCACACCTTCATGGCCTGCGGGGCAAAGCCATGGTTCAGCGGCCCGACTCCTGCGCCGGTCCTGACGTTCGAGCCGGCATACAAGGCGGAGCGCACGTAAATCCTGGCCGCCTGCACCGCATCCGGCAAGTTGAAGCCCAATGCGAGGTATGCCGCGACCGCCGATGACAGAGTGCATCCCGTGCCGTGCAGGTTATGGGTGGAAATGCGCAGCGAATGCAGCTTGTGCAGTTCGGTCACTTGGCCTGCCGCATTGGCTTGCACCAGTATGTCCAGGACATCATGCCCGGGCAGGTGGCCGCCCTTGAGCAGGACGGCATGGGCGCGCTGCCCGAGCAGTTCCTGCGCAGCCTGCTCCAGCTCGTCGGTCCCGGTCAGCGGTCGGCCCAACAGCAATGCGGCCTCATCGAGGTTGGGCGTGACGACGAGCGCCCGGGGGAAAAGCTCGTTGACCAGCACCGAGATGGCTTCATCCGAAATCAGCTTCGCACCGTTGGCCGCGACCATGACCGGGTCCAGCACGACCTGCTTGAGACCGTGCGCATCCAGCGCTTCCGCCACGGTCATGACCACTTCAGGCGAATGCAGCATGCCGATCTTGACCGCGTCGACGCCGATATCCTCCACCACGGCGTCGATCTGGTCGCGCAGCATTTGGGGCGGCACGCTATGAATGGCGCGCACGCCCTGGGTATTCTGCGCGGTCAGGGCCGTAATGGCGGTCATGCCGTAGCAGCCCAGCGCGGAAAACGTCTTGAGGTCGGCCTGTATGCCTGCGCCGCCGCTGCTATCCGAGCCCGCGATGGAAAGCACGCGAGGATAACGGTTGGTGGCAGCGGCATTCAACAATGGTGATACATTCATCATTCAACTTTCAGCAGTAAACAATCCCAGCACGACAGAGTGCTGCCACAAGGCATTGCGGCCATTGACCGGGGCGATTTCGCCATTGCCGTAAAACCCGATCACCGGCATGCCGGGATAATAGCGCTTCAACAGGGCAAGATCATGATCCACCCCGTCATAAAAATGTGGTCCGCGCGCCAAGCAGGAGAACATCAAACCAAAAGTGGGCTCATTGCGCAACCTGGCGCCCATGGATGCAATTTTGGAGGCGAGATGCCGCTGTGCGGCATCTCGGTCCAACACCCCCCAGGCGAGCCAGTCGCCCGGCACGGCTTCCTTCGCCAGAGTCACGGATTGAGTGTCGGCGTTGGCTCCCACAATTGGAATTAATTGGCAATCTCCCCGGGATAAGGCTGCCTCGCTCTCGGCCAACATCAGCATCATATGGTGACAGGGTATGCCCGCTTGGTGCTCAATACCTTGCGCACTTAGCGCATTGGCCAGGCTAGACCATGCGGATTGGCGGGAAGCGGATTGATTGGATAATACAAGCAAGTCATGCCCGCTGGCCTGGTCGATCCGCTGCGACACGCCAATCGGCTTGAAGGGGTGCGCCACATCGACCACGCCCGCGGCTCCCTCCAGCGCCAGATCACAATGCCCGGTCAAGACCTTGCCATTGCCCCATAGCGAGAACTGCCCTTGGCCTGTCGCATCCCCTGCCACCCCGCCAAAGCGTATTCCGGGCGACTCCATCCAGGATGCGTTGAATGCGTTTGGCGCCGTCAGCGTCAACAATACGCCATCCTTCTGGTCTCTCGCCATAGCGATAGCCGCGCCATCGCCCAGCACCAGCGCTGCGGCAGCGGAACCGTCCAGCACCCACTCGTCCTGCGTAAAAATCCCGGGCGCGGAACAGCCGCTGACCTGGGTGGTGCTCGCCGCCGTCGCGGCGGTACGTAAGGCCGGTTGCGGGTCTTGTGCGAAATCCTCGCTCAGGAACAGCAGCACCCCAGTGGCGATATCAAGCCCTGCTTGATCCAGGGCCTGCCTGACGGCTTGTGCAGCGAGCTCTGGCAGCGGCTGGCGCCCTTGTGCCAGTCCTGTTCCAACTTTCAAACAGCCTCCACGGCAGCGGAAGCTGGCGTTGATTTGGCCTTGAACTCGCAAAGATCGTAAATCACGCATTCGCCGCACTTGGGTTTGCGTGCCACGCAGACGTAGCGCCCATGCAAGATCAGCAAATGATGCGCATCGTGCAAGTACTCCTTGGGCACCACTTTCATCAGCTTGTTTTCCACCTCGAGCGGTGTCTTGCCGGGCGCCAGGCCGATGCGGTTGCCCAGGCGGAAAATATGCGTATCCACCGCAATGGTGGGTTGGCCGAATGCCGTGTTCAATATCACGTTGGCCGTCTTGCGCCCCACGCCCGGCAGGCTTTCCAATGCTTCGCGCGTATCCGGAACCTCGCCATTATATCGGTCCACCAACAGGCGGCAGGTGGCCATTACGTTCTTGGCCTTGCTGCGGTAGAGGCCTATCGTCTTGATGTAGCTTTCCAGGCCCTCGATGCCAAGATCAAGGATTGCCTGGGGCGTATTGGCTACCGGGAAGAGCTTCGCCGTCGCGATGTTCACGCCCTTGTCGGTGGCCTGGGCAGAGAGAATGACCGCGATCAGCAGTTCGAATGTGCTCGTATGCACGAGTTCGGTCGTCGGCTCCGGAATGGCAAGGCTGAGCCGGCGGAACAATTCCTGGCGTTTTTCTGCGTTCATGCTTTTTGTGGGATATCTGTTTTCCGCTGGGCACGGACACGCGCCATGGCGGCGGCCAAGGCTGCTTTCTTGGCGTCTATTGTATTGGGAGCCTGGCCGTCAGCCTCGCGAGAGCTGGCGTCCGCTAATGGTTTTGGAGAATTGCGGTCAAGACGCTGCAAGCGAGCCTGATACCGCCTGCGGGCGGCATCGGCCACCCGGCGCGCAGGGCTTGCCGGCAGGGTGTAATCCCAATCCTGGTTTGCCAAAGGCTCCATATCGATACACTCTACAGGACAAGGTGCCACACACAACTCGCAGCCGGTACATTCATCCGCAATCACCGTATGCATTTGCTTGTGCGTGCCCAGGATTGCATCTACAGGGCACGCCTTGATACACAAAGTGCATCCTATGCAACTCTCCTCGTCGATGACAGCTCGCATCTTGGGGCGAACAACGCCGTGAACCGGGCTTAAAGGCGCATAAGGCTGACCGAGCAGCTGCGCCAGCGCATGGATCCCGGACTCGCCGCCGGGAGGGCATTGATTGATGCCTGCCTCTCCCCGGGCGAGCGCATCTGCATATGGGCGGCAGCCAGCATATCCGCATTGCGTGCATTGCGTCTGCGGCAATATGGCGTCTATGCGATCTGCAAGTTCGATCATTCCGTTATGTGCCATCAATGAATAACAGAATTATACCCGCCGCCCGAGATGAATCTGCCTATTAAAATAAATTAGAAATGATAGCCAAAGCGGATTTCATTGAAATTGACGCCTGGATTGGTACTGGTAATGCCTGCATTGGAGAAATGCTGAAAGCGGTAGCCGAGGTCATATTGCTGCTGGTCGCCGAATGTGACCCCAAAGCCGAGATGGCTGCCGAATTCGAAACGGGTCCCCATGCTGACGCTTCCATGCACGCGGCGGCCCGAGAATTGATAGGCCCCTACGCCGGCTTCGACATAGGGATTGAATATCCCTGGAGGTTCGGAGCGCTGCAAGCGGAACACCGGCGCTATGCCGATTGCATACAGCTCTTTTTCGGGAGAAGGTCCGTCGCCTTTCCAGGCCGTGCCGGTCAATTCCCAATACCCTCCGAGATGCCAATCGCCTTCCGTGAACCAGCGCTTGTCCCAATCCCACGTCAGCGAAACCGCGGCCATGTTGGCATCAGGGCCGGAGCCGCCAGTGAACGCAATACCATCCACAGCATTGGCAGGGTTATTCAGAGTACAGCATGCTAGTAACGCGAGTGCAATTTTCTTCACGTGATCTCCTGGCAAGTTGTTACTTCATTGAAAGTGACTGCAGAACCTAGGGCTATATCCCAGCGCGATTGTATGCAAAAAACAGCTTTCCTTACCATAGCGATTTAACAGGCTTGTGCTCCCTTGTTCAGAGCGTGCCTAGACCAGGTTTTGCCGTCTATCGACCAGGCATTCATAAACGTAATGGCGCACGATCAATTGCACGTTGCTTTCCAGTGCCACAAACTCAAGGCCGGCAAGAAAGCTTGCGCCGCCTGACGGAGCTACTAGCACCACGTTGCGCACCCTGGCCTCCAGGGTAATGGCGGACGTCTCATCCTCATGCAATTGGGGCAGGTTGAAATTCAAGACCAGCTGGCCGTCAATCTTGCCTATGTCACGATCAACCAACACCTGGCATCCAGTGGCGCTAATATTGGTCAACTTCACCGGCACGGTTGTACGATCTTCCAAACCCAGCTGTCCTTCAATATCCGCCTTGATCCGCATTTCCCTGCGGATTTTCTTTACCTGGATGGCATGAGGAAAGGAAATGCATAAGCAATTCAAGGGATGCTGAATCGTCTGGATCACGCTGGCGTCAAAGCTGCTGATCATGATCCCGGAAAAAACACGCACCGTGACTTTCTCGCCATCGTAAAAAGTCAGGAAAGTGCCCTGCGCCTTGGGCAAACGCAACAGCAGGTATTCATTGCGCTCCATGCCGATAAAGGTGGAAAGATATTGTACGGGGGTGTGGCCTCGATGCCGCAGTAACTGCAGCCGAGTTCCTGGTTGCAGATTGATTTCTTCAAACCCGACCTTTTCCGGCCCGTCGTTTTCTGCTTCAGGCGGATTTTCAATGATGTCTGTCATGATGGCTTGTTCTTAATTGCGCTTATTATTCCAGGCAAACCATGGCTTGCCCGCTCATGTTTTTATCCGTCAGATTATTGCTGATGTCAGATAGCGAGACAAGGTAACACCGATGCAGCAGGATAAAATTTAACCACTTTTAAATAAAGGTCTTTACTCTTTCCGGCAAAAGCGTAGCATACCCATAAAAATATTATGGTTATTAATCTTTACACCGCGATAACGCTAAAAGGAGGCTGCTATGCTTAAAGTACTGTTTGGTTCGTGGGTGGGCATCGCATCGATCGGCACCATCATCCTGACCATTATCGTCATCAGCTATTGGATTGGATTCTGCATACTGAACGCCCGCAAAGAGCGAGAAAACGCCTCATCGCACTGACTTATTCCACCGATGCAAGCCTTACTTCGACAGTAAGGCTTTTCATTTGCAATAACCCTACTAAAACTAGGTGCTATATCTCAAATTGAGGTATGCTTGCGTTGCTTGTATTTTTAACGCTAGACGAGAATGCCATGAAAGAAACGCCCTCCAGCCTGCCTTGGCTCAACCTCCCCAACCTTCCCACTTCGATCAAAACCCTGTTTATTGGCTACCTTCTGGTAATCGGCGTCGGCCTTTGCATGGCCGGGCTGCAGATCATGCTCACGCACGGCATGGCGGATGGCAAGCTGGGCCTGTCCAAGGATGATATCGTCTATAGCTACTACGGCGACCGTAGCGGCAGCAAGCTCGAAAGCAAGCTCAACGGCTCGATGAAACCGCATGCGCCTCCTGAAGTGCGCCTCGACATCATCAAGTGGGTACGCAACGGCGCGCCCGAGGATCAATGGGAAAACCACTTCAAAGGCGTGTTCGCGGAGCGCTGCGTCATGTGCCACAGCGTAATCCCCGGCATCCCCGACTACAGGACCTATGAGGGCGTGAAGCAAGTGTCCGCCGTGAATGAAGGCGCCACCATCCAGAGCCTGACACGGGTTTCCCATATCCACTTATTCGGCATTTGCTTCATTTTCTTTCTTATGGCGTTCATCTTCAGCTTTGCCGTGAACGTGCCGCGCATCCTGAAAATCCTGGCGATCGCCTTCCCGTTCGCGTTCCTGATCCTCGACGTATTGTCATGGTGGCTGACCAAGCTAAACCCTGGGTTCGCCTGGCTCACGATCATTGGCGGCATTGGCTACAGCATTGCGTCCACGTTCATGTGGGTGACCAGCATGTACCAAATGCTGATCCTGTCGCGCAATGGCAAGACCTATGGCAACGCCTGGGAAGCAGACTTGAAGAATTAATGGCTGTTTCGGGCAGCTAGCTACAGCATAACGGAGGCTTGGCGGCCTCCGCTGTTTTTGTAACGGCACGAGCCTTGCTTGCCCATGAATGAACATTCCAGGAGGTACGCATATGGACACTTCATCGGTCAACGCCGTCCTGTTCGACCTGGATGGCGTCCTGCATATAGGCAACAGCCCGATTCCCGGCGCGATAGAGACGGTCGACTTGCTGCGTACAAAGGGCCTTGGCTGCCGCTTTGTCACCAACACCAGCACCCTTTCGCGCTATTCCTTGCACCAGAAAATCCTCGGCATGGGGTTCTATGTCGCGCCGGAGGAAATCATCAGCGCGCCTGAAGCAGCATTGAAATATCTTGAACAGCTCGGCAACCCGCTTTGCCGCTTCCTGTTGGCCGACGACGTCAAGAAAGACTTCTCGCACTTTCGCCAATCCAACACCGCGGCGGAATACATCGTCGTGGGCGACATAGGCAAGGCCTGGACTTACGACGTCATGAACGAGGTGTTCAACTGCCTCAAGAACGGCGCGAAGCTGATCGCGATCCACAAGAACCGCTTCTGGCAAACCGAGGCTGGGCTGCAAATGGATATCGGCGGCTTCATCACCGCGCTGGAATATGCCGCCGGTACGCAAGCCATGATTATCGGCAAGCCCGCTACCGAGTTTTTCCAGATCGCCCTCGCCGACCTCAAGCTCCCGGCATCGGAAGTGTTGATGATCGGGGATGATGTCGATTCGGATGTCGGGGGTGCACAAAAAGCGGGCATTCGCGGAGTGCTGGTGCGCACCGGCAAGTTTCGCGAGGAGTACCTTGCCTCCGCAACCGTTGCGCCCGACATGGTGATAGACTCTGTCGCCGACCTGCCTGCACTGCTAGGATTGCAAGACTGACACCATTCAGGAGAGTATGCGCTTGAACATTCTTTATTTGCCGGGCTTCAACTCCAGCCCGGCAAGTGAAAAATCCTCGCTGCTGCGGCAACACTTTCCCCAGGCCGTCATTCCTGAGTACAACAGCTGGGATCCTGATATTTCCTACATTCAGCTCGAACAGGCCATCCTGCCGTTGCTGGCCCAAGGCGTCTTGCTCACGGGCTCATCGCTCGGCGGTTTCTGGGCTTACCAATTCGCATGCCGCTATCGCCAACCCTGCCTGTTGATCAATCCTTGCATGCACCCTGAGTTGAGCTTGCAGCGCTACGTCGGCAAAGTGGAAAATTTCTACTCGCAGGAGCAAGGCTGGCTGACCAAAGCCCATTTGGCAAAATATGCCGCTTACCGCCTGAGCGGAAAGCCCGGCAGGGTAACCGTACTACACGAACAAGGCGATGAATTGATTCCCTACATGGAGAGCGTGGCCAATTTCTCCGGCAAGGCCAAGCTGATCCTGCCCGGCGGCGGCCATCACCGCTTTGCCCGGACCGACCTCATCGTGACCAGCATGATGGATATGCTTCCACCTGGCGGTCATTAGCATCAAAAAGCATAAATCAGCCGCCATGACGCCAGCCACTCGGTCTTCATGTCGTCGCTAAGCCGCGAAGGCCCGATACCAAACTGCAAAGTACGGTGCTTGTCGAAGTTGTAGTGCAACTGGGGCGTAATGCGGTACCGCCATTTCATGCGGTGGTCGATCTCATTGTTCACTTCCAGCCCCAATACAAGCCGGCTGGAGTAGCTGTAAAACAGGCTGTTGTTCGAAAGCACCACGTTCCTGCCACGGCTGCCCAGCTCGGTGCGCCGCACACCCAGCATATTGAACGTGCTCCACTTAGGACTCATACGGTATCCATGCAAATACAAAGCGTCTGCAGAATACGTATTCTCATGCGCCTTGCGCTTGGCAATCACCTGCCAACCATGAATCATCCGCTCGCTCGCGGGAGAATCCAGCGTCCCCTGCAACGCCAGCTTGTAAGTCGATAGCGAGGAATTCTCGAACGGCAGCTCGATCTCGAGCGCGTAACCGTCGGCAAACGCATATTCAATTTCCGGCGCCCACTGGATATCGCCATTACGTAGCGAGTGTTCCGCCAGATTGTTCACCTCCAGCTCACCCTTGGGAGAACCCAGGGGCCGCACAAGATCAAACAGCATGGGCTCGGGAATGGCAGGCTGCTCGCTGCTCAACGCTGCGTCATTGGCATGCGACAACATGGAAAACAGGCCGGCCACCGCAGCCATGGCCGGCTTGTTCATTACATCAGGTTTCATCGATCCGTCATTTCTGGAAACATTGGCGGGTATTATAAGAAAATAATGCTCCCTTAACATTTCCGCCTCGCCCCGGATCACTTTCCTCACAATGATTTACAGCCATGAAAGGGCATAAAATCATATTATTATCCTCCCAGTTTCAGTTAAAATGGGCAGGTTTAATCATTATCAGGTCGTATAACCATGCTGCAAGGCAGTCTCGTTGCCATCGTCACCCCCATGCTCGACGATGGCAGCCTGGATATCCAGGCGTTACGCTCACTCATCGATTACCATATCGAGCAGAAATCCGATGGCATCGTGGTGGTGGGCACAACAGGCGAATCCCCCACTGTCGACTTTGATGAACACGCCCTGCTGATCAAGACCACGGTCGAGCATAGTGCTGGCCGTATCCCGGTCATTGCCGGTACAGGAGCGAACTCCACCAGCGAGGCCATCGCCCTCACCCGCAAGGCGAAAGAGCTAGGCGCAGATGCATGCCTGCTGGTCACCCCCTATTACAACAAGCCGACGCAGGAAGGCCTGTATCAGCACTTCCAGGCGATTGCCGCGGCAGTGGACATCCCGCAGATTTTGTATAACGTCCCCGGCCGCACAGGCTGCGACCTGCAAAACGACACCGTGCTTCGCCTTGCCGCGATCAATAATATTGTCGGCATCAAGGACGCCACGGGCAATATCGAGCGCGGCACCGACCTGATCCTGCGCGCACCGGCAGGATTTGCGATCTACAGCGGCGATGACGCCAGCAGCCTGGCGCTGTTGTTACTCGGCGGGCACGGCGTCATCTCGGTGACGGCGAATGCGGCCCCCAGGCTGATGCACGACATGTGCGCGGCGGCCCTGGCAGGCGACACCAAGGCCGCCCGCAGCGCCAACGCCAAGCTGTTCGCATTGCATCAGAAACTGTTCGTCGAGGCCAACCCGATCCCGGTGAAATGGGTGTTGCAGCAGATGGGCCTGATCCAGGGTGGCATTCGCCTGCCGCTCGTGCCACTATCATCCCAATTCCATGACACATTGCGCAGCGCCATGAAGCAAGCTGCCATTTGATGCCACCGTTATTCAGTCAAGAGAAACCATGAATCGATTCACAATCAAACCTGTTTTACTGGCTACATTGCTTACCGTCAGCGGTTGCTCCATTCCGTTCATTGATACCAGCTCGGACTATAAGGCGGCAGGCCGCTCACGCCCCCTGGAAGTTCCGCCCGACCTCACCAATATCTCGGCCAGCGACGCTTACGCCATTCCCGGCGCCGCGACCAATTACTCCGATTACAGCCAATCGTTGAATGAAAGCGGCCAGGTAGAAAACGAGCAGGATAAAGTGTTGCCGAATGCGGACGGCGTCCGCATGGAGCGTGCGGGAGCGCAGCGTTGGCTGGTGGTGAATGCCGCGCCGGAAAAAGTCTGGCCCGTCATCCGTGAATTCTGGACCGACCTTGGGTTTGCCGTCCAGGTGGAAAACCCGCAAACCGGCGTCATGGAAACGGAATGGGTCGACCCCAGTTCGCTGGATACTGGCGACAAGACCTACCTGGAGAAATTCCAGGGCTGGCTGGACAAGCTGAACAGCCTGCAAAACCGCCAGAAATTCCGCACCCGCATCGACCATGGCGCAGAGCAAGGCACGACTGAAATCTACATGAGCCATCGCGCCGTCAGCAACGTGCCCGACGACGGCAAGGTCAAGGTGCGCACCATCGCCGGCGAGGTGGAAATGGGCTACGCTCCCACCAAGACCAAGCGCACTGGCGCCGAAGAGTCCCGCGCCATCGCGGAAGACATCGATGCGGAACTGTTACGCAGGCTCATGGTACGCCTGGGCGTCGAGGAGAAGAAATCCCGCACCATCATCGCCAATGCCTCTCCTGAATTACGCGCCAACATCAACAAGGAAGGCGACGGCACGCTCAGCCTCAGCACCAATGACGCGTTCGACCGCGCATGGCGCCGCGTAGGGCTGGCGCTGGACCGCATTGGCTTCGTCGTCGAGGATCGCGACCGCTCCAGCGGCATTTTCTATGTCCGCTACACGGACAACGATATTGACGAACTGCCGAAGGAAAAGAAAGGCTTGCTCGAGACCCTGAAATTCTGGGGCAACGACAAGACCGACAAGGACGGCAACAAAAAGCGCAAGTCCGGCGACACCCAGTACCAAGTCAGGGTGGAAAGCTCGGGGGATAGCAACTCCCTGATCACCATCACGGACAAGGACGGCCAGCGCGAACGCACCAGCACGGCAAACCGCATCATCAACCTTCTGTTCGAGCAACTCAAATAACCCATTCAGGACGGTTGTCGAATTGTTTGCATTAAAACGGCAACCGCCCTTGACCAGCACTTGCTGATATGCGATTCGCTTCACTCGGCAGCGGCAGCGCAGGCAACGGCCTGATCATCGAGCAAGGCGCCACCCGCCTATTGCTGGATTGCGGCTTCGGCTTGCGCGATGCGATCCGACGCATCGCCAAGCTGGGCCTGCAACCCGATGAGATTGACGGCATTCTCGTCACCCATGAGCACGACGACCACACCAGCGGCGTGTTCAAGCTCGCCAACCGCTATCGCATCCCGGTGTGGCTCACCCACGGCACATACGTCACGAGCCAGAGACTTATGCCAAAGGAACGCGGGTTCGACCTGCATATCATAGACAGCCACCAGTCGTTCGGCATCGGCGATTTGCAGGTCCAGCCCTACCCGGTGCCGCACGATGCACGCGAGCCAGTGCAATACACTTTTGAAGACGGCAAACACAAGCTCGGCGTGCTCACCGATGCAGGCATATCGACCCCGCATATCGAAGTCACGCTCAACGCCTGCGACGCATTGGTGCTCGAATGCAATCATGACCTGGACATGCTGCATAATGGCCCTTACGTGCGCTCCCTGAAACAACGCGTGGGAGGACGCCTGGGGCACCTGGACAACGAAAGCGCAGCGAACCTGCTGGGCAAACTGGATAACAGCAAGCTGCAGCACATCGTGGCTGCACACCTGAGTGAAAAAAATAACCAGCCAGCCTTGGTCAATAATGCATTAAGCCGCACTCTCAACTGTGAAGAACACTGGATCGGGATTGCCAGCCAGCAAGAAGGGTTCGACTGGCGTCAAATCAAATGAAGCAAGTATCTTAGAAGAACTTAAGGAAAGCTGAGCAGTAAAAAAACAAAAAGCCGGCATTGCCGGCTTTTCGATCCAGATAATTGAAGCTGGCATGAAGCCAGCATGTCAATTACTTAGCTTCTTCAGCAGGTGCTTCTTCTGCAGGAGCTTCAGCTGGAGCTTCTTCAACAGCAGGAGCAGCTTCTTCTGCAGGAGCTTCGGCTGGCGCCTCTTCAACAGCAGGAGCAGCTTCTTCAACAGCAGGAGCTTCGGCAGGTGCTTCTTCCTTTTGACCACAAGCAGTCAAAGCAAGTGCGAGCAGAGCGGCAAGCAGAGCGGAACGTGTCATTTTTTATCCCTTAAAGATGTGTGTAGACAATAAATTTTAAAACCAGTTACGGTAAGCCTTTAAACCAACCGAGTGCCAAAAATTCTACCATTTCCGATAAAAAATACCACTGTTTTTTGGCTACCAGCCTTATTTAGCACAATATTCTGCCACTTTTCGAATAAAAAAACAGGCGGCAAATCCCTCAATCAACCTTGATTTGCAAGCGGCTGTTTTTTCCTTCTGCAAACTGGCTTTGCGAGAGAATGGCGCGGCTGACCTCATCCCGCCCCTGCATGACGCCGCCGATATCCAGCCACTGTCCCCGCGAGGCGCGGACAGTGGTCGACAACTGTTCGAAATCAATGAAACCCATCGCATTGAGGCGCGCGATACGCGGCGTGATTTCCACCTCGACCTCATTGCCGATATAACGGGGCCTGACAGCAAAACCAGTCGTGATGTCATGGAATTCTGTTGTCTGCTGTACATTGGCATATTGCGCGGTCAGCAATACCCACTGCTGAGTAAAGGGCACGGATTGCCCGACCCGGATGAAAGCGCGCTCGCCATCCAGCACCGTCAGGAACTGCTCCCCGCTGCGACGGCTTGCGGTCTGGCTGTCATCCATGTTGAAGCGCAAGCCATCGCGCCCGGAAGCATCATCATTGATGCCGATCTCGACATCCCCGTGCCGCAGGCTTCCGTCAACACCCATTGAGCGATTATCCTGGGCGGCATAATCGTCATGGCGGATCGTGATCCGCACATTGCGTTGCACGGTATCCAACCTTTCGACCAAGGCCTCGACCGCATCCATTTTGTCGGCTGTGGCGCGCACGACCAAGTGATGGTCTATCGCGGTGACCGAACCTTCGGGGCCGACTAGCTGTTGTACCGCAGGCAGGATATCCTGCGGAAAACGATGCTGCAGCGTAATCATCTTAAAATCCAACCCTGCCGCCTGGACAGGAAAGCAAACCAGACACATGGTCATCAACAAGGCACGCATGATTTCATCCCTGGCCAATGCATACTCCTAATTTACGGCTGGCAGTGACGCCACTTCCGGTAGAGAGATATCACTCCACCTTGCATATTGCTTTTGCGTAAGCTACGCGATCACTCCATGAAATGCAAATAACCCGCCAGATACCAGCCATATAGCTGCTGCATCAATGCAGCATCCTGCAGGATAGCGGAATCAAAGCAAGCAGCCTCAAGCCGGCGACCATCCGCCAATGCCGTCAGAACCGGCTGATGCTGCACCGCTGCCGCCAGCTGCTCGCCATTCATGAAGAACTGGTTTCCATGGAACAACATCTGACTCTTGCCAGACAATGCAATGCCGTGCTTTGGGAGTTGTTGCACAAACTGCTTCAATCCCAGCGCCTCATTTTCATCAAACACGATATGCGGCTTGGGCTCTGAAAGGTAACGTCCGAGAAAATCGGACACATCATTGGGCTGCCAGCGGATCTGCTCCAGCATCGCGCTGACCTTGTCCAGCATCCGCGTGCCAATCTCCGCCGGATGCGACTGCAGCTGCAATTCCGGGTCTGCATACATCCCAGGCACGTGCAATTTGTCCTGCAGGTAATTGAGGAATTCGCTGGCGAGCTCCTGCGCCGAAGGCGCCCGGAAGCCGATGGAGTACGTCATGGCATTGCCCGCTGCAATGCCCCAGTGCGCGACGTGGGGCGGCAAATACAGCATATCCCCTGGCTCTAACACCCATTCCTGCTCGGTATTGAAATTTTGCAGGATACGCAGCGGCGCGCCCTGCACCAAGGTCAAGTCCTGCTGCTCACTGATCCGCCACAAACGCCCGCCTTCTCCCTGCAACAGGAACACGTCGTACGAATCGAAGTGCGGCCCCACGCCCCCCTGGTCGGGCGCAAAGCTCACCATGAGGTCGTCCAGCCTGGCGTAAGGCACGAAAGCGAACTGCTGCAACAATTCCGCCGCTTCTGGCAAATGATGGTTGACGCCTTGCACCAGCAGGGTCCAGTCGCGCTCGGGCAGCTTGGCAAAGCGGTTTTCGTCGAACGGTCCACTCTCCACGCTCCAGCGCCCGCGCTTGAATGAAATCAGGCGAGACTGCACATCCTCCTCGCAAGCCAATCCTGCCAACTCATCCGGGCTCAGCAATCCATGGAAGCCAGGAATGGCCTGGCGGATCAACAGAGGTTTTTTCTGCCAGTATTCGGCGAGGAATTGTTCTGCGCTCAAACCGCCAAGCAAGGTCAGCGGGATCTCTTGTGAAATTTGTTCTTTTTTCATGTTCGCATGATAGCGTATTGCTTACGCTGCCAAGAAATTAGGTTAGAATCTTTCCCGTCATCCCCAACTGCAAAGCAAGCCATGCTGCAGCCCAATACGCCAGCCCCTGACTTTTCCCTGCTAGATGCAGATATCGAGACTATCAGCCTTTCCGCATTGCGCGGACACAATGTGGTGCTCTATTTCTATCCCAAGGACAACACCCCCAGTTGCACATTGCAAGCCATTGAATTCAGCGACCTGGAGGACGAATTCAAGCGCCATGACACTTTCGTGATCGGCATCAGCCGGGATGATTGCATGAGCCACGCCAACTTCCGCGACAAGCATGGCCTGGCAGTACAACTGCTGTCCGATGAGGATGGCGAGGTATGCAGCCAATATGGCGTATGGCAGGAAAAGGAGAAGGACGGCATCAAAAAAATGGGCATCGTCCGCTCCACATTTGTCATCGACCGGACTGGAGTGGTACGCTTGGCACAATATGGGGTGGTGGCCAAAGGCCATGCCGCAGAAATACTCAACTTTATCAAATCACTTTAAAAGAAGGATCTTTCATGCAGATCGCCATGAACACTGTTGTCACCATCACTTATGAACTACGCGATAGCGATGGGAATATTCTGGAGGCCAGCAAGGATCCCGTCAGCTACCTGCACGGCGGATATGACAATATTTTCCCGCGAGTAGAAGAAGAACTGCATGGCAAATCCGTTGGCGACTCCATCGAACTGACCTTGGAACCGGCCGACGCATTCGGCGACTATGACGAGGAGCTGGTGCAAATAGAGCCTGTTTCCGCTTTTCCTACGGAAGAATTGAAGGTCGGCATGCAATTTGAAGGCGAAGACGAAACCGGCGATGTGGTGCTGTATACCGTGACCAATATCGAAGACGGCAAGGTCATCGTCGACGGCAACCATCCCTGGGCTGGCGAACGCGTGTTGTTCAAGGCGTCCGTCACCGCCGTGCGCGAAGCGGGCAAGGAAGAAGTAGAGCACGGCCACGTGCATGGCGCAGGTGGGCACCATCACTAGGCTTAGTTGGCGTCAATGAGCTGAACCTGGGCTGTACGCCCAATAGAAAAGGCAGCCATCAGGCTGCCTTTTTCATATCCAGTGCGGCTTAAAGAAAAGCCGCTTGACTTGCATCATGCGCAAGACACGCTGCGTACCGCCTTCTTGGCACGCGCCTGCTTGCGTCTGGCCAAACGCGCATTGATACGCGACTGCCTCATGGACAATGACCAGCTGTAACTAGTCCAGCCAATCGACAGGGCAAGGGAAGCTCCACCGGCAACCATCGCACCCTGCTTTTCACCGGCAAACCAGCCGATCATGGCAACAAATGATGCAAACACCACCGGAATCACTATCTTGATGAAATACTCGACAACCATATTTTCCTTTTGGGATATCTAAATTGACAAAACCGCAGTCCCGGTAAGGACTACGGTTCACATTGTGGCAGGGAGTTGTTTCAAAACTATGTCGAATTATTGCTGATATTTATATTAATTTTTTCAATTTGTACAAAACATCCAGCGCCTGCCTTGGCGTCAAGCCATCGGGATCAATGCTTTCAAGCTCGGAAACCGCCGGGTGCATGGCGGGTTCCGGCGCACTATCCACCGCGACAAACATATCTCCTTGCCCGGAAGAGGATTGCTGCATCACCTGGCTTTGTTCAAGCTGCACCAGCTTCCGCTTCGCGGCATTCACCACCGAGCGCGGGATGCCCGCCAACTGCGCCACCTGCAGCCCGTAGCTCTGGCTTGCGGGCCCCTCTTCCACGTTATGCAGGAACACGATGCCGTTGCCGTGCTCGACCGCATCCAAGTGCACATTGGCCGCATGCTTGAATTCTTCGCTAATCCTGGTCAGCTCGAAATAGTGCGTGGCGAACAAGGTATAGCTGCGGTTCTTCTCCAGCAATTGCCTGGCCACCGCCCATGCCAGGGACAAGCCGTCAAAGGTCGAGGTGCCGCGCCCGATTTCATCCAGCAATACCAGGCTCTGTTCCGTCGCATTGTGCAGGATATTGGCGGTCTCGGTCATTTCCACCATGAAGGTGGAGCGTCCTCCCGCCAAATCGTCCGAAGCGCCGATGCGGGTAAAAATCCGGTCTATCGGGCCTATCTTCGCCGATTTCGCCGGAACGAAACAGCCACAGTGCGCGAGCAGCACGATCAGCGCGGTTTGGCGCATGTAAGTCGACTTACCGCCCATGTTGGGGCCAGTGATCAACAATAACTGGCGGTAAGGCGACAAGGAAACGCTATTGGCGATGAACGGCTGCGCCAACTGCTCCACTACCGGATGGCGGCCGTCTACGATATCCAGGCCGGCCTCATTGCTGAATTGGGGCGCGACATATTTCAACACATCCGCACGCTCGGCAAATGTTGCCAACACATCCAATTGCGCCACGGCTTCCGCGTTGCGCTGCAACGCGGTCAGCGCAGGCTGCAAGTTTTCAAGCAACGCATCGAACAGCACTTTTTCACGCGCCAGGGCGCGCTCATTGGCGGACAATACCTTGTCTTCGAACGTCTTCAGTTCGGGCGTAATATAGCGCTCGACGTTCTTCAGGGTCTGGCGGCGGCGGTATTCGGCGGGCACCTTCTCGGATTGCGCACGGCTGATCTCGATGTAAAAGCCATGTACGCTGTTGTATTCCACCTTGAGGTTGCCGATGCCGCTGCGTTCGCGCTCCTGCGCTTCGAACTTGAGCAGGAACTCGCCGCAATTGCTCTGGATGCCGCGCAACTCATCCAGCTCGGCATCAAAACCATCGGCAATCACGCCGCCTTCGCGCAATACGGCGGCAGGCTCGTCCTTGACGGCCGCCAGCAACATCGCCAACGCGACTTGCGGGACATCCAACTGTTGCTGCAAGGCTTGCAGCAACAACGAACTTTCAGGACGCAATACACGCTGCAACAACGGCAGTTGTTGCAAACTGTCGCGCAAGCCGGACAAATCGCGAGGACGCGCCGTTTTCAGGGCAACGCGCGCCGTCATGCGCTCGATATCCCCGACATTGCGCAATAATGGACGCAAGCCATCATATTGCGCCTGCAAGCCCGTCACCGCCTGCAGGCGCGCCTGGATTTCAGGCTGGTGCTGCAGGGGATGATGCAGCCAGCTGCGCAGCAAGCGCGCGCCCATGGCCGTCACGGTGGTATTCAGCAAGGAATACAATGTCGGCGACGGCTCCCCGCGCAAGGTCTGGTCGATTTCCAGGTTGCGGCGCGTCGCGGCATCCAGCTGGATGAACTGGCCTCCCTGCTCTACCGTCAGCCCCTGGATATGCGGTAGGCTGGTGCGCTGCGTATGCTTGACGTAATCCAGCAAGGCGCCAGCCGCCATGATGGCCGCCTGCATATCGGCGCAGCCGAAGCCATCCAGGTCGTAGGTGCTGAACTGCTTGGTCAGGGTCTGGACCGATGAATCCAGGTCGAACTGCCAAGGTGCCAACCTTTTCTTGGAGCATTTCACCTGCTCCAGCGCGACATGGGAAAAATCATCGGGATACAGAATTTCAGCCGGGCTGATGCGCTCCAGCTCCTGCGCCAACAGCCCCGGTGCTATCTCGCTCAGGACAAAACGGCCAGAGGCAAGGTTGATGCGGGCAATCCCCAATACGCCCTCGCCACGCGCAATGGCAAGCAGCAGATTGTCGCGCGTGTCGTCCAGCAAGGCCGCGTCGGTCAGCGTGCCCGGCGTCAGGATGCGCGTGACCTGCCGCTCCACCGGCCCCTTGCTCTTGGCAGGGTCGCCCACCTGTTCGCAAATGGCGACGGCCTCCCCCAGCTTGGCAAGTTTTGCCAGGTATTGCTCCGCCGCATGATAAGGCACGCCCGCCATGCGGATAGGCTCGCCATTGGAACTCCCGCGCTTGGTGAGCGTAATGCCGAGCAGGCGCGATGCCTTCTCCGCATCGTCATGGAATAATTCGTAGAAATCCCCCATGCGGTAGAACACCAGCATATCGGGGTATTGCGCCTTGATGCCGAGATACTGGCGCATCATCGGCGTATGCTGTTCCAAGGTATTGTCTAAGGTAGTCAACTTGATTGCCTATTCATGCATGCTCGCCAACGCCAGCACATCACTACAAACCTTGATTATAACGCCGCCGCCGTCATGCCTACCATGCAAAAAAAACGCCCCGATAACGGGGCGTCAGTACAACTACTCCAGCAAAAAAGCCGGAGGAAGGATGCGGTTAAGGATTAGAAATCGTAACGGACACCGCCGAATACCTGGCGGGAACGCCCTGCGACCATCCCATCGACACGGCTGATCAAGTACTCTTTATCGGCCAGGTTATGCCCGCTCACGAAGAATGTTGCCTTACTTCCCACAGGACGATAAGTGACGGAAGCGTTCAGCAACGTATAGGAAGGAATCAACCCCTCTTCCCCGCTCAAGCTCTGGACACGGGAGTTCTCCGCATCCACATATTGCTGGCTCACATAATCCACGCCGATACGCGCATCAATGCCGATGGGATGGGAATAGCCGAAATTCACTGTAGCGATATCCCTTGGAGCATATGGCAGACGATTGCCGCTCGTGGTCTGATCCGTATCTTTCTTGAACTTCGCCGTAAATACATTGGTATAGGAACCCATCACATAGAAGTTATGTGGAGTGTCATATACGGTTCCAAAATCGATGCGGCCAGCCAGCTCGATACCTGTATGCTGCGACTTGCCCCCATTGATGAAGCGACCTGCGCTTTCCTGGATGACGATTTCGTCGAAGTCGATATTGAACAATGTAGCCTCGAAGGTCGACCCTTTGAAGTAGGAGGACCGAATACCGATTTCAGTATTGGTGCTCTTCTCGGCCTTGGTACGGCTGATCGCAGCTTGGCCTGCCAAATCCTCGAAGTTGATATCTCGATCCGGACGTGGCGGCGCAAATCCCCGGTGAATACCTGCGAAGACAGTGGTATTCGCTATGCCATTCCATGACGTGCCAATGCCGGGCAGCCAAACGGTTTCACTGTTTCTATCCTTGAAACCCTGAGGACCCCCTTCAGAACGCACCACATTGATATTTTTCTCATAATCTTCCACTCTGAGGCCAGGAGTCAGTGTCCAGTTGCCTAGATAGAATGTATTTTGCGCGTAGTATGCAAGAGATTTGACATCAATCCGCAAATCTTCGTGATGAATACCATTCGCCATTGCATGGCCAAGATTCTGTCCTCGAGGATCATTGATGCGATATTGATCGCGTGCGCTATCCTCTCTGTGATAACGGAAGCCAATGACTGCATCACTCTCCACACCGAACAAGCTATGGCTTATATCAAGCCGCGGCTCGACTCCCCAGTACTCAAATTCCCTTGGGCGCCATCTGCCACCACATAGATCAGCATTAGCAAGATTGGCGCTAGCTACTCCACTTGGGCAATTACTCAAAGTAGAACGTCCAGTTGTATTACTTGTTGAATTAATTTGCCGGAAAGAAGCCCGATCATTATCTACATAGTAAAACTGCGTGCTTAACTTCGCGCGGTTGTTGATCTGGAAGATATGCTGCAACTGCAAAGACTTGCGCTCGTAGTGAAAAGAGTCGTTTTTTCCAGTAGGCGCCTGATATTTATCTTCCGCATATTCCACCGCCCCCAGGCCGGTTTCAGACACACTGGAATTTTCTTCATACCAGCCCACCTTGGCGATCAACGTATTACGATCGTCGAGATTCAACTGGCCTTTCAAGGTCAGCTCATTGATCTCGAAGTCATGATTCTTGCGGATACCGTCACCTTTCCGATTAACTGCATCCAACATGATGCCGCCCCAGTCGCCGCCCGTGCCGATATTGACGTGGCCGCCGCTGAAGTTATTGTTGCCGATGATGGCCATCACGCTGGCCTGGAACTCTTTCGGCACAGGCTTGGTCACGAAATTGATCATGCCGCCTACGGTCTGCGGGCCGTATAAGGTCTGGCCCGATCCTTTAACAACCTCGATACGGCTTACCCGGTCCAATGGCGTCGTGTAATGCGCCGCGGGATCAGCATAAGGCGATAAAAACAACGGCACCCCATCTTCCATCAGCAGGGTGCGGGATGTACGGCGTGGATCCAGGCCGCGCATACCAATATTGATTCCCAGACCAAATGCATTTTCGCCAACGATATGAACGCCGGGCACCGTATTCAGGGCTTCAGTCACTGAAAATGGCCGCCGCGACTCCAGTTCCTTTTCATCCACCACATTGAAAGAGCCAGGCACCGCCTCCAAGCGATCTGGCAGAATGCTGGTCACCTTGACCTTGTCTGCAACAACGTTCTCCTCATTCGCCTCAGAAGCAGCGATTTGTTGACTTGCCTGTTCTGCCGCGAACGCTGGCATGGTCAGGATCAAAGCCGCCATCCCCATCATTGGTTTTTTAATCACGTTTGAATTCCCTCTCAGTATTATTTGAACGCTGGAATAGCATTGTTTTTCCAGCACTTCTCCATAAATATCACCGGTTTTCTTTAATTGTAAAAATTTGTAACCAGTGACAGCTGAGAGTTTCCAAGGATTGGTTCAATTCAAGAAGGGGAATTAATCACAAATAATATTGGGAATAAATCCCAAATATGTTTTGAAAATATTTCAATGCAAATAAAAATTAATCACACATAAAAACGGGAGAAACTCACAAACCCGCGTCCAGCAAGCGATTTCAGGAAAAAATCACTTCCATGGAATGAATGATCTCTATCAGAATGTCGCGATAATGAGCACCACTCAAAACTCCATTCCTATGATCACATTCTGGACACGCATTTCTCAGTCTGCCCGTGATTTTGTCATCTCCCTGATTGTCATCATGAGCGTCTTCCTGCTCTCGGCAAAGCTGGACCTCTCGGAAAAATTCATTGCATGGGCGCTGGCTCATGAATCGCTGCAGCTGGACGAGTTTCCATTGGTGCTTTTCGCCGCAGCTTTTGTCGCCATCTGGTTTTCACGCCGCCGAATGCGCGAAATGATCTCTGAAGCCAACCGCAGGGCAGAAGCCGAACATGCATCGCAAGAAAGTCAGCGCATGTTCAAAACGCTGTTCGATCAAGGCTTGTGCGGCAATTTCATTGCTGACATGAAAGGCAATATCTTGCTGTGCAACCAGGCATTCAGCACCATGTCTGGCAACAGCGCCTCCACGCTCAACCTGAAGAAGGCAATTGGCAAGCATTGGGATGAGCTTTGCCAAAAGCTGCAAACGGCAGAAAAGGTCGATATTCCGGAACTCACGGTTGCGCGTCCCGATAATGCGCCATGGATCGTGACGGCCCGGCTGACACGCGCCCTGGACAATCCGCACACCTCCGAAAAAAATATCTACGGTTTTTTTGCCGATATCACGGAGCAACACTTGGCTGAGCGTGAACTGGCTGTCCTACTCAAGGAGAACCAGGCGCTTGCACGCCATGCCATGCAGGTTCAAGAGGAAGAGCGCCGCAATATTGCGCGTGAAGTCCATGACGAAATGGGACAGTACCTCACTGCAATCCGCCTGGAATTAGCCAGCCTGCCCAAGGACAAGCAACATCCGCTGGCAGAGTTTGCCGCGCGCATCAACTCGCATGTCGAGCATATCCAACAAGCGGTGCGGGGACTAATCCACCGCCTGCGGCCTACGGCATTGGACGCCCATGGGCTTGTGGAGGCGATTGAACAATTGGTCAGCGAGTGGAAAAAGCAGCATCCAGCGATCGAGTGTCAATTGGCGCTGGACAAGAGTTGCCTGAGCCTGCCGGAAAAAACCAGCATCGTAGCCTACCGCATCGTGCAGGAATCGCTCACCAACATCGCGCGCCATGCGCATGCAAGCCATATCTCGATCAAGCTCATCCGCACGCGCGGCATCCTTTCCGACACGTTGACGATAGAAGTTCATGATGACGGCGTTGGCTTCAACCCCCACCTGCCCAGAGCCGGTTTCGGCCTATCCGGCATGCGCGAGCGCGTTGAAGCGGAAGGCGGCGTGTTTAACGTACGCAGCAGGGAGAAAGGGGTCGTCATTTCGGCCACGCTACCCTTCAGTACAGCATCCAAGGCGATTCAGGAAAGTTAATTAACATGGCTCAGAAAATACTGTTGGCAGACGACCACGCAGTAGTGCGTAGCGGTTTACGCACCTTATTGGAAAACGCGGGCTACCAAGTGACCGCCGAGGCGGAAAACGGCGAGCGCGCTTGCACGCTTTGGCAGGAACACCACCCCGACCTGGGGATTCTCGATTTGGACATGCCCGGGATCGGTGGATTGGAAACCCTGCACCGCATCATTGCGCGCGATGGCAATGCCCGCCTCATCATCTTCAGCATGCACAACGACAATATCTATGCAGCGCGCGCCATGCAGGCTGGCGCCAAGGGTTATGTCGTCAAGACCGACGCGCCGGAAGTATTGCTGGAGGCCGTGAAGCAAGTGTTGCGCGGCGGACGCTACATCGGCCACGAACTGGCACAGCACCTCGCCATGGACCGCTTCACGCCTACCGAGAATCCATTGGAAAAACTCTCCCCGCGGGAGTTCGAAGTGTTCCGCCGGATTGCCGAAGGCGTTTCCTTGACCGGCATCGCGGAACAATTGCACATCGGCTACAAGACCGCCGCCAACATCCAGACACAGGTAAGGCAGAAGCTCAACGTGCAAACCACGGGGCAACTGGTGCATATGGCGATACGCTTCGGCATCACCCAGCAGCGGGATTGATTCAAGGCAAAAAAAAACCAGGTGTCAGCCTGGTTTTGATACATCCTTAGTGGTATGGAGTTGAACAACAGGCTTGATGGGGAAACGTCTTGCTGAAAAATCCAAGCTGTTAGGTAGCATCCTATGCCTAAGCGGTTGAATCAGCCATCGCATTAATTCCCCAAAAACACCAGGAATTATTCCCGACAATGACAAAATCTTGCGCTTTTCGGGAAGGTGTTTCGAAAAACCCAGGAATCATGCTTCAACCTTCAATTACGCCATGCTTGATAGCGAGTCGGACCAGCTCGATTGGGCTGGTGATGCCTAATTTCTGCTTCAGCAGCGTCTGGTAATTCGCTACGGTTTTCTGGCTGATCTTCAGGATAGTGGAAATCTCCTCTATCCCCTTGCCCGCGGCCAGCAAGCGGAATACTTCAAACTCGCGCGCGGACAATAAGCGCGTAGGATCGTCACTACCTGAAAGCGTTTGCAACGCAATCTGCTGGGCAATGCCCGGGCTCAAGTATCCCTTGCCCTGTGCCACTTCGCGCACCGCCTGGACCAGATCGTCCGCCGCGCCGGACTTGGCAACATAAGCCCTGGCGCCCGCCCCTAAAGCCTGTGATGCAAACGCCGCATTCTCATGCATGGAGAAAATAATCACACGGGCCTGGGGATAACGCGCAATGATGCGCCGCAAGGCCTCCAGCCCGCCCATACCCGGCATGGACATATCCATCACGACGACGTCGGGCACATGCTCGCCATAGAACTGGTACGCCTGCTCCCCGCTGTCCGCCTCGGCAATGACCTCCACGCCGTCATTTTGCTCAAGCAAGCGCCGCAGACCGGAGCGGACGACCTCATGGTCGTCCACCAACATGACGCGAATATTCACACTCATTGTTTATCCCCTACTGATTCTTGTAATGGCAATTCGACGTTGACGCGCGCGCCGGCAGCCAAAGCGCTTTCCAATGAGAAACGCCCTCCCAGGCCTTCCACGCGCTCCCGCATGCCCGCCAGCCCAAAACCGGATGGCAACTGGGCAGTATTGAATCCTCGCCCGTTATCCTCAACCGTAATCCTGAGCATAGCGCCCTCGATACTGATCCGTATATCCACCTGGCTGGCATGGGCATGCCGGGTCACATTGGTCAGGCACTCCTGCACGATGCGATAGACCGCGATAGCCGTCGTCTCATCCTGGACGTCGTCGAGACGCTCGGGAATGTCAAAACGCACTTCAACCTGCTGGTTACGCTGCTTCCAGGTATTCACCAGGTCTGTCACGGCAGTGCTGAGCCCGAACGCATCCAGGCCCGATGGACGCAACCTCTGCAACATGTCATGCACGATATCCATCATCTGCCGCGCCACTGCGCTGATGGCTTTGGCGCTTTCCTTGGCCCCTTCGATATTCTTGGCATTGAGGATGGCGGAAGCATCCACATGCACGGCCGTGAGGTATTGCCCGATTTCATCATGCAGGTCGCGCGCTAGGTTCTTGCGCTCGTCCTCCTGCAGGCGGATCATCTGCTGCGTGAGCTTATGATTGTTGTGAATGCTCGTTTCAAGCGTCTCGGCCATGGCATTGAACTTCCGGCTGATGCCAGCCAGCTCCGGCAGCTCAAACTCCGGCAGCCGAGCTTTGAGGTTGCCACGCTCCAGCTCATTCAACGCCGTCATCACGCTGTCGACAGGCCGCATCGCGCGTCCCACCGCCCAATACACCAACGCATTGACGGCTACAAAGAAGATCGCGACCAGCAGCAGCAGCCCCATGATATCGCCCAACACTTCCTGGATTTCATAACTAGGATCGGGGGTGACGACCAACTCGCCGATCATGCGGCCGCTGACAAAAATCTTGCGGCGGATTTCAGGCATGGCCGGGGAAATGAATCCCATGGTCCGTACCAGCCAGGAGGTTGGCTCCTGCTTGTCGCCTTCGATATTGCTGTCCCGCAGGCGCCCGTTCGCATCAAAAAACTCAATGCGCAGGTGCCGGACGTTTCCAAGGCTGTGCAACCGGAACATGGAATTGGAGTTTTGGCCATCAGTCTCGCGCAGCCAGGCGAAGTCGGAGGTGTAATGCAGTATTTCCGCATCCAGCAGGTGCATGGCCAGCGTAGCGGTGGATTGCACTTCCGCACGCACGTCATCCCGCGCGTTATGGACCATCATGATTGCAGCAAGCAACAACACCGATGCCAACAGCAGGGTAATGATCAGGTTGAGACGTAATTTTAGGTTCATCGACGAACTTGATTGAGCAGGAGGTTGCGGGTGATTGCGCAATTTAAATCAGTTCTCCGAAAACAGAAACGGGAAAAAGTCCCGACACCTATCCATTCAGCACGAAATTTGAATGAACATTTCCCCCTGCCCAAGTGACACATTCCTACAGCCACCGGCCTGCTCACTCTCTAGAATCACTCCCAGAAGTTAAGAGTTCACTCCATGTTCTTTGCAACTTCTCCATAGTGTAATGCCAGCGTGAAAACTCACGCTGGCTTTTTTCTTTTATGGATATGTAGATTTGAAATGGGCAACATCCGCTGCCCTGGACATTACTTTTTCTTGGTCTTCAACTCTTCGGTCAAATGCGGCGCCAGGACCTGCAGCATCTGGGCGAACACCTTGGGGTTGGCGGCCACGATATTGCCGCTTTCCAGGAAACCCTCGTTCCCCTCGAAATCCCCGACCAAGCCGCCTGCTTCGTGTACCAGCAAAGCGCCAGCCGCAATATCCCAGGTAGAGAGGCCGATTTCCCAGAAGCCGTCGAACCATCCGGCCGCGACATAAGCCAGGTCAAGTGCGGCAGAGCCAGGGCGGCGCAAGCCGGCGGTTTTCTTCACCATATCCTTGAACATGCCGAGGTAAGTCTCGAAATGGGTGAAGTCGCGGAACGGGAAACCCGTGCCGATCAGGGAATCCTGCAACTTGGGACGGTTGGTGACGCGGATACGCTTGTTGTTCAGGAAAGCGCCGCCGCCGCGAATGGCCGTGAACAGATCGTTCCGGCTGGGATCGTAGATGACCGCACGCGTGATCTGACCCTTTTGCCTCAAGGCGATCGAAACGGAATATTGCTGGAAACCATGCAGGAAATTGGTCGTACCGTCCAACGGATCAATGATCCAGACGTTTTCCGCATCCTCGTCCTGCTTGCCGCTTTCCTCGCCAAAAAAACCATGGTCAGGATAGGCGTTCTTCAGCACATCAATAATGGCCGCCTCGGCAGCATGGTCGATTTCACTGACGAAATCGTTGTAATCCTTGCTGCGCACCGTCAGGGCGCCCACATCCAAGGAGCCACGATTGATAATATCGCCTGCACGGCGGGCGGCCTTGACCGCATTGTTCAACAAATGCATAGATTCTTTCCGTTATCGATGTCCCGGCAGGCCGAGCTGGTTTTAAAGAACAAGTGGCAAATGTGCTTTTTCGAGCACAGGGCCTAAACTGTTAAAATGATATTTTAAGCTTTATTGCCATGACCTCCAAACCCAACCTGCTGCAACAAATCCGTATCGTGCTCTGCCAGACAAGCCACCCCGGCAACATAGGAGCCGCTGCGCGCGCCATGAAGACCATGGGGCTGTCACGGCTCGTGCTGGTCAACCCAAAATCGTTCCCCCATGCCGAGGCGACCGCCATGGCATCGGGCGCGACGGACGTCCTCGATAACGCCCAGGTATGCGCAACCTTGGCGGAGGCATTGCACGGCACGACGCTTGCCATCGGCATGAGCGCACGCAGACGCGAACTTTCACATGAGCTGGTCTCAGCACATGCTGGCGTGCAACGCGCGATTGACGCAGCCCACGGCGCCCCTGTCGCCATTGTGTTCGGTACGGAAATGAGCGGGCTCTCCAATGCGGAACTCGACCATTGCCAATTACTCGCCATGATTCCCGCCAACCCGGAATACTCCTCGCTCAACCTTGCGGCTGCCGTGCAGGTCATCAGCTATGAACTGCGCATGGCGGCCCTGGACAATCCGCAGCCAGCCAGCACCGAATCCGCCCCATTGGCCACCAGCGACGAGGTCGAGCGTTTCTACGCGCACCTGGAGCAGGTATTGGTCGAGATCGGCTTTCTGAACCCTGCACAACCCAAGCGCCTGATGCAGCGCCTGCGCCGCATGTATGGCCGCGCAGGTCTGGAAAAGGAGGAAGTCAACATCTTGCGGGGCATACTCAGCGCCACGCAAAAGCCCTATCCGCCACGAACGCCATCCCCTTGAGACATCACGCTTGCATCCAATTTCAGAGTAAAATAGTAGGATGTTCAGCAAAATCAAAGAAGACATCAGCGTCGTATTCGAGCGGGACCCTGCTGCCCGCACGCGCTGGGAAATCCTCACCACCTATCCGGGCGTACATGCCCTGCTCATACACCGGGTCTCGCACCGGCTCTGGCGGCTGCGCCTTTACTGGCTGGCCAGGTTCAGCTCGTATATCGCACGCTGGTTCACCGGCATTGAAATCCATCCCGGCGCCGTCATCGGCCGGCGCGTCTTCATCGACCACGGCATGGGGGTGGTCATCGGCGAGACTGCCGTGATCGGGGACGACTGTACCCTGTACCACGGCGTCACCCTGGGCGGCACCTCATGGAACAAAGGCAAGCGCCATCCCACGCTGCTGAACGGCGTCGTGATCGGCGCGGGCGCGAAAGTGCTCGGCCCAATCACGATCGGCGCCAAAGCCAAGATCGGCTCCAATGCCGTTGTCGTCAAGGACATTCCGGACAATGCCACCGCGGTCGGCATTCCCGCGCGCATCGTCGACCAGGAGCAGCCACGCCAGCAGGACAACATGGCGGAAAAGATCGGCTTTGCCGCCTATGCCGTCAGCGAAAACATGAACGACCCATTGAACAAGGCCATTCATGCCCTCATCGAACATATCGCCTACCAGGACAATCAACTGCAGGAGGTCAAGCAGCAGCTGGCAAAACTCGGTGCAGACATCGAAACGGATGCCGAAGTCGGGCACGCTTTCGATGTGAACTACATCAACAAAATAGTTGACTAAAGTGTTCAGGTATTCTAGAATTCCAGTCTAGAAATCCGTCGTGAAAAAGCCGCGCCAATCCAGTAATGGCGCGCCATCCGAACAATTTTAGGAACCGAACATGCGATTAACCACAAAAGGCCGTTTTGCAGTGACTGCGATGCTGGATCTGGCCCTCAACGAAGAGGAAAAGCCGGTCACTCTTGCTGGCATCAGCGAGCGCCAAGGCATTTCCCTTTCCTACCTAGAACAGCTTTTCAGCCGCCTCCGCCGCAATGGGCTGGTGAAGAGCGTGCGCGGCCCAGGCGGCGGTTACCGCTTGGCCAAAAACCACCATGACATTTCCGTATCGGACATCATCACTGCCGTGGATGAGCTGATCGACGCCACCCAGTGCGGCGGCAAGGAAAACTGCCACGAAGGCAAGCCGTGCATGACGCACGACCTTTGGTCCAGCTTGAACGCCAAGATACTGGAATACCTCTCTGGCGTTGCGCTTGCCGACTTGGTGGCTTCGCAGCGTGAAGGCAAGGAAATCCGCTTCACGGTGCGCCGCGAAACCTCGCGCTCGCAGGTACAGGTCGCGGCCTAGGCCAAGGATTGCAACATGCGCCCGGTCTATTTTGACAACAATGGCACCACAGCCCTCCACCCCTCGGTGTTGCAGGCCATGTTGCCATATTTGTCTGAACAGCAAGGCAATGCCACCAGCCGCCACATTTATGGCCGCTCGGCCCGCAATGCCATCGACCAGGCACGCGAGCGGGTGGCGGATGCAGTTGGCGCGCATCCTTCGCAAGTGATCTTCACCAGCGGCGGCACCGAGGCCGACAACCTCGCCATCACAGGCGTAGCCAATGCGCTGGGTCAAGGCAGGATCGCCGTCAGCAGCCTGGAGCACCCTGCGGTTTCCCGGCCGGCCGAAGCGCTCAGGTGGCAAGGCTGGGAGCTTGACCGGATTGCCAGCAACCAGCATGGGCAGGTTGAAAAAACCTCGCTGGAATCCATATTGCAAAATAAGCCCGACATGGTATCGGTCATGCTGGCGAATAACGAAACCGGCGTGGTACAGGATGTCGCCGGCCTGGGCGAGCTTGCCCGTGAGCACAAGGCTTACATGCATACCGATGCAGTGCAGGCGTTGGGCAAGATGGACGTGGACTTCGCCAGCCTCAATGTGCATGCCATGAGCCTGTCGTCCCACAAGATCAATGGCCCGCAAGGCGCCGGCGCATTGATCCTGGACAAGCGGATCGATATCCAGCCGCTACTCTATGGCGGCGGGCAGGAAAGAGGCATGAGGAGCGGCAGCGAGAATATCGCCGCGATCGTGGGTTTTGGCGCCGCTTGCGAGTTGGCATCCGCTGAAGCGCGGCAACGCCGCAGCGAATTAGCCTTCCTGCGCGAGCATTTGGAGCAAGGCATCCGCAAACTGGATGCGGTTATTTTCGGCGCAGGAGCCGAGCGTTTACCCAATACCAGCTTTTTTGCCTTTAGCGGCATCGAAGGCGAAACCCTGGTCATGGCCTTGGACAAGCAAGGATTTGCCGTTGCCAGCGGCTCGGCCTGCTCCAGCGACAATACCGAGCCCAGCCATGTTTTGCTGGCCATGGGCATCCAGCCGGATGTCGCCCGCGGTGCGATCAGGGTCAGCCTGGGCACGAATAACGACATAGATGAGGTCAACGCCTTCCTGCAAGCGCTGGAACGCGAACTCGCAAGATTGAGAAAGTTAACTGCTATCGCAGTTTAGGAAACCGGAAAATGACAGTACGCACGCCAATTTATCTGGATTATTCAGCCACCACCCCGATCGATCCACGGGTGGCGGAAAAGATGATCCCCTACCTTACCGAACACTTCGGCAATCCGGCATCGCGCAGCCATGCCTTCGGCTGGACAGCGGAAAAGGCCGTGGAGAACGCACGCGAGGAAGTAGCCAAGCTGGTGAATGCGGACCCGCGCGAAATTGTGTGGACTTCAGGCGCGACCGAGTCCAACAACCTGGCGATCAAGGGCGCAGCCAATTTCTACAGCCCCTCGAAGGGCAAACATATCATCACGGTGCAAACCGAGCACAAGGCGGTGATCGATACGGTGCGTGAGCTTGAGCGACTTGGCTATGAAGCGACTTATCTGATCCCAGAGCCCAACGGCCTCGTGGATCTGGAAAAATTCAAGGCGGCCTTGCGCCCGGACACCGTGCTGGCGTCGGTCATGCTGGTCAACAACGAAATCGGCGTGATCCAGGATGTCGAAGCGATCGGCAATATCTGCCGCGAGCAAGGCGTGATTTTCCACGTGGATGCCGCGCAGGCGACCGGGAAAGTGCATATCGACCTGCAAAAGCTGCCTGTGGACCTGATGAGCTTCTCTGCCCACAAGACTTACGGCCCCAAGGGTATCGGCGCCCTGTACGTGCGCCGCAAGCCGCGCGTGCGCATCGAGGCGCAGATGCATGGCGGCGGCCATGAGCGCGGCATGCGTTCAGGCACGCTGGCAACGCACCAGATCGTCGGCATGGGCGAGGCTTTCCGTATCGCCCGTGAGGAAATGGATAGCGAGAACGTACGCATTCGCCAGTTGCGCGACAGGTTGCTCAAGGGCTTGCAGGAAATTGACGAGGTTTATGTCAACGGCGATCTCGAACACCGCGTCGCCCACAACCTGAACATCAGCTTCAACTTTGTCGAGGGCGAATCGTTGATCATGGCAGTGAAAGATATTGCCGTTTCCAGCGGTTCCGCGTGTACCTCGGCCAGCCTGGAGCCCTCTTATGTCCTGCGGGCGCTAGGTCGCTCCGACGAGTTGGCGCATAGCTCCATCCGCTTCTCGATCGGGCG
This sequence comes from Methylobacillus draconifructus, assembly GCF_045984385.1. Taxonomy (NCBI): domain Bacteria; kingdom Pseudomonadati; phylum Pseudomonadota; class Betaproteobacteria; order Nitrosomonadales; family Methylophilaceae; genus Methylobacillus; species Methylobacillus draconifructus. The sequence continues at coordinate 554,292 of NZ_JBJQIJ010000001.1, read as the reverse complement.
CTTCACGACGGAAGAGGATATCGATTACACCGTGCAACTGATGAAAGGCAAGATCGGCAAGCTCCGCGAATTGTCCCCGCTTTGGGAAATGCATCTGGAAGGTGTGGACCTGAACACAGTGGCGTGGGCAGCGCATTAGGGAATACCCAAGGCAACAAGCTGGTTGGCCACACAGGTGGCAAGATTGATAAATGCACCTGCCAATGTGCAGCGCTAGTGACTCAATAACAGCGGCATATTGGCAACATTGAGGAGTAGAAAAATGGCTTATTCAGACAAAGTACTCGACCACTACGAGAACCCACGTAACGTAGGTTCCCTGGACAAGAACGATCCCTCTGTCGGCACCGGCATGGTAGGCGCTCCCGCTTGCGGCGACGTGATGAAACTGCAAATCAAGGTCAATGACAACGGCATCATCGAGGACGCCAAGTTCAAGACTTATGGCTGCGGCTCCGCGATTGCATCCAGCTCGCTCGTGACCGAACTCATCAAGGGCAAGTCCCTCGACCAGGCGATGGAAATCAAGAATTCCGACATCGCACAAGAGCTGGCGCTGCCTCCAGTCAAGATCCATTGCTCCGTGCTGGCAGAAGACGCCATCCGTGCAGCAGTGGCGGACCTCAAGGCCAAGCGGGGCGTCAAGGACGAGCAGGCAGCCTAAAGGAGGTCATGCATGGCAATTTCGCTGACAGAAACTGCAGCCAAGCGGGTGCAGAAGTTCCTCGCCAACCGCGGCAAAGGCGTCGGCCTGCGCCTGGGCGTCAAGACGACGGGCTGTTCCGGTATGGCTTACACCTTGGAATTCGTTGACGACATCCATCCGGAAGACCTGGTGTTTGAAAGCCATGACGTTAAGGTGATCGTCGATCCGAAAAGCCTGGTCTACATCGATGGCACGGAACTGGATTTTGCCAAGGAAGGCCTCAATGAAGGTTTCAAGTTCAACAACCCGAACGTGAAGGACGAATGCGGCTGCGGTGAAAGCTTTACGGTATAGCCAGCTTTCCCCTGCCGCTGGCGGCCAGCAGTAGCCTGGCTGCCCTCTCCTGTTCAATCTCCACCCTTTATGTTCAATATACAGCAGAACCACTTTGAGTTATTTGGCTTGCCAGCCCGGTTTGCCGTGGATATGGCGTTGCTGGACCAGCACTACCGAAAACTGCAGGCAGAAGTGCATCCCGACCGTTTCGTGGCGGCCTCGCCCAACGAGCGCATGCAATCCATGCAGTGGGCAACCCAGGTCAACGAGGCCTACCGTACCCTCAAGCATCCAACGTCGCGCGCTCGGTACCTGCTGCAATTGCAAGGGGTGGACACTGAGGAGGAAAGCAACACGGCCATGCCCGCCGACTTCCTCATGCTGCAAATGGAGTGGCGTGAAGCAGTGGAAGAAGCGTTTGACGAGGGCGACGTCACGGCCCTGGACGCCCTGCTCAAGGACATGCGCGAACAGGCCAAGATTCTGGAACAGGCGCTGGCCGACACGCTGGACCGGCAACATGCATGGCATGAATCCGCTGACATTGTGCGCAAATTGAGTTTCGTCGACAAGATACGCAGCGATGTCGAACTTAAGATAAGCAAACTGGAAGACGAGTAACGGCAAGCTATGGCTTTACTACAGATATCAGAACCCGGCATGAGCACTGCGCCGCACCAGCATCGCCTGGCGGTGGGCATAGACCTGGGCACGACCAATTCCCTTGTCGCGACGGTGCGCAGCGGACTGAGCACGGTCTTGCTGGACGAAGCCGGGCATGCATTGCTCCCTTCCGTCGTGCACTACACCGCCGACGGCCAGATTGAGGTAGGCCACCCTGCCCAGCTACAGCAAAGTCAGGACCCGCAGAACACTATCGTATCGGTCAAGCGCTTCCTCGGGCGCGGCCTGGGTGATATCGGGGATACCAACCATCTGCCGTACCGCTTTGTTGAAATGCCGGGCATGGTGCAAATTGAAACCCGCGCCGGGATCAAGAGCCCGGTCGAGGTTTCCGCCGAAATCCTGAAAACGCTCAAAACGCGTGCCGAGCAGGTCCTTGGTGGAGAACTGACCGGCGCCGTCATTACAGTGCCGGCCTACTTCGACGATGCCCAGCGCCAAGCCACCAAGGATGCCGCCCGCCTTGCCGGGTTGAACGTGCTGCGCCTGTTGAACGAACCGACGGCGGCCGCCATCGCCTATGGCCTGGATAATTCCTCGGAAGGCATTTACGTCATCTACGACCTTGGCGGCGGCACTTTTGACGTTTCCATCCTGCGCCTGACCAAGGGCGTTTTCGAGGTACTGTCGACCAACGGCGACTCCGCGCTTGGCGGGGACGACTTCGACCGCCGCATATTCTGCTGGATATTGGAACAAGCGCGCCTGCAGCCCCTCAATCCTGCCGATACGCGCCTGCTGATGACCAAGGCCAAGGAAGCCAAGGAATGGCTCACCGAGCATGCAAGCGCCAACATCACCGCCGTGCTCAGCGATGGCGAAATAGTGAACCTGACCCTGGGCCAGGCGGAATTCCACAGCCTCACCCAGCAACTGCTCAACCGCACTTTGGCCCCGATACGCAAAGCATTGCGGGACGCCTCGCTGGCGGTGGAGGACGTGAAGGGCATTGTGCTTGTCGGCGGGGCGACCCGCATGCCGCAAGTACGCCAGGCCGTCACCGGCTTTTTCGGGCAGGAACCCCTGACCAACCTGGACCCGGACCAGGTCGTCGCACTCGGGGCCGCCATCCAGGCCAACATCCTCGCGGGCAACCGTCATGACGACGAACTGCTGCTGCTGGATGTCATCCCGCTCTCCCTGGGTTTGGAAACCATGGGCGGGCTGGTCGAGAAAGTCATCCCTCGCAACTCCACCTTGCCTATTGCGCGCGCGCAGGATTTCACTACTTTCAAGGACGGCCAGACGGCCATGAGCATCCACGTTCTGCAGGGGGAGCGCGAGCTGGTGACGGATTGCCGCTCGCTGGGCAGGTTCGAATTGCGCGGCATCCCACCGATGGCGGCAGGCGCGGCGCGCATTCGCGTAACGTTCCAGGTCGATGCCGACGGGCTGCTCTCGGTATCGGCGCAGGAACAGACCAGCGGCGCCCATGCCAATATCGTGGTCAAGCCGTCCTATGGCCTGAGCGAGGACCAGATCACCAGCATGCTGCAAGCCTCCTTCACCTCTGCGGAGGCGGACAAGCACGCCCGCGCGCTGCAGGAAGCGAGGGTAGATGCTGCCAGGCTGCTGGAAGCGATCGAAGCAGCCCTGCGCCAGGATGGCGCCGCGCTGCTGAACGACGAGGAAAGAACCGAGATCGCCGCGCAAATGGAAAACCTGCGCAACTGTGCGCGACAGGAGGACAGCGACGCGATCAACCAGGCCGTCGATGCCCTCAACCACGCGACGGAAACCTTTGCCGCGCGCCGCATGGATGCCTCGGTCAGGCAGGCGCTTGCCGGGCAATCACTGAATACTCTGGAACTCTAGGCCATGGCAAAAATTACTGTTCTTCCCCATCCGGAATACTGCCCTGAGGGCAAGACGTTCGAAGCGCAGCCGGACAGGTCAATCTGCCATAACCTGCACAAGCAGGACATTGAGATCGACAGCGCATGTGGCGGCGTATGCGCCTGCACCACTTGCCATGTCTATATCCAGAAGGGTTACGACTCGCTATCCGAGCCTGAGGAAATAGAGGAGGACATGCTGGACCAGGCTTGGGGGCTTAAACCCAATTCCCGCCTTTCCTGCCAGGCCATCGTCGGGGACGAGGATATCGTGGTGGAAATACCGATCTACTCCCTCAACCTGGCCAAGGAGCCGCCCCACTAGCCGGAACCATCCCCGGCTCAGGCCTCGGCCAGCCCGGGCTCCTCAAGCTGCAAACCACGGATATGGGTGCGCCCTGTGCGCCGCGCCGTGTCAAAGCGCAGCATGCCGAGGAAATCCTCCCCCGCGAGTGGACGGCTGAAGATATACCCCTGCAGCTGGTCGCATCCCTGCCCCCGCAGGAATTCGAGCTGCGCCTGGGTTTCCACTCCTTCGGCCACCACATTGATCTTGAGGCTGTGCGCCATGGCGATGATGGCCTGCGTAATCGCCATATCGTCGCTATCCTGCGGGATGTCGCGCACGAAGGATCGGTCGATCTTCAACGAATCGATGGGGAAATGCTTGAGATAGCCCAGCGATGAATAACCGGTGCCGAAGTCATCGATCAGCACATGGCTGCCCAGGTCGCGGAAATGCTGCAGCATCTGGCTGGCGCGTTCCGCATTCTGCATGATCATGCTCTCCGTGATTTCCAGTTCCAGGCAATCCGGCGTGAGGCCGCTTTTCTCCAATGCATTGCTGATCGCCTTGTGCAGGCTGTCCTCGCGGAACTGCCGCGCGGAAATATTCACGCCCACCCGGACCGGACGGCCTGCAATTGCCTGCCAGCGGCAGGCGTCGCGGCATGCCTGTTGCAGCACCCATTCGCCGATCTCGATAATCAGGCCGGTTTCCTCGGCAATTGGGATGAAGTCCTGGGGAGACACCAGGCCGAGCTCTGCGCTATGCCAGCGGATCAAGGCTTCCGCGCCGATGATGCCCTGCTCGGCCAGGTCCAGCTTGGCCTGGTACAGCAAGGTGAATTCGTTGCGTTCCAGTGCGCGACGCAGGCTGTTTTCCAGCGTCAGGCGGCTGACGCTGCTGGCGTTGCTTTCCGCGGAATAAAAATGGAAGGTGTTCTTGCCGTCGTCCTTGGCGCGGTACATGGCCATGTCCGCATTCTTGAGCAGGGAGAAGATATCGACGCCGTCCTCGGGATAGACGCTGATGCCGATGCTGGCGCTGATGTACAGCTCCTGCTGCATCAGGATGAACGGCTGCGCCAACGCATGCATGATCTTGCGCGCCACGCCAGCCAGGTATTGCTGCTCGGTGAAGTCCTCCACCAGCACCACAAACTCGTCCCCGCCCTGGCGGGCAATGGTATCCGTCTGCCGCAAGCACTCCCTCAACCGGCTCGCCGCCTCCTGCAGCAGCATGTCGCCGGCCTGGTGGCCCAGCGTGTCATTGATAATTTTGAACCGGTCGAGATCGATGAACAGCACCCCTATCCGCTGCTGATAGCGCTGCGCCCTCAACAAGGCCAGCTCGGTGCGCTCCTGCAACAATGCACGGTTTGGCAGCCCAGTCAGGCCGTCATGCGTGGCGAGGAACTGCAGCCGCTCCTCGGATTGCTTGCGTTGGCTGATATCCGTCAACACCACGACGTAGTTCTGCAAGATGCCGTTACTATCGTGCACGGTGCTGATGGACACCCATTCCGGGTAGTATTCGCCGCTCTTTTTGTGGGCGAGCAATTCGCCCATCCATTTCCCATCCTGCTGTACCAGGCTTCCGATCGTCTGCCCGCCGTCGCCGGGCTCATCCAGCAGGGACAAGCGCACACCGATGCAATCCCCGCGTTCACATCCGGTCATGTCCAGGTAGGCCTGGTTGACCTCCAGGATATTGAGGTCGCGATCCGCGATCAGGATGGCTTCGCTGGTATTGTCAAACACCTGCTTGGAGAGCTTGAGGCTGGCTTCCGCGGCCTTGCGGGCGGTGATGTCCAGCATCACGCCGAGCAATTCCTGCGGCTTGCCGAACCGGTCAGGGATGACGCGCACGATATCCTGCAGCCAGACCACTCTGCCATCCGCGGCCAGCATCCTGTATTCGAATACATGGTCCTTGAGCTGCTGGGTTTCCCAGGCGCAGAAGTCGACCACCCACTCCCGGTCGTCCGGATGCATGGTCTCCGCCCAGAAACCAGGATTGCCCGTCCATTCCTGTATCGGGTATCCCAGCAGGCTTTCTGCCTCCTGGCTGACGAAAGTGAAGGCCGCATCCGGCGTCGCCCGCCACACCACGGCCTTCACGGACTCCACCAGCTCGCGGTATTCCGCCCGGCTTTGCAGCAAGGCCTCCTCCGCCTGCTTGCGGCTGCTGATATCGATGATCAGCACCACGACGCGCTCGCTGCCGTCACGATAGTTGGCCGCCGCCACCTCGATCGGGATCGGCTTGCCCGACTTGCTGATCGCCATCGCTTCGTAACGGCTCGGCGTATATTCGCCGCGGATGCGTTGCGCATAATGCTGCGCCACGCGCTCGCGGTCGCTCGGATGGATCAGGCTGAGGAAGCTTGAGCCCATCGGGATGTCACGGGCATCGTATCCGCCGATTTTCCATAGGGCCTCGTTGGCGTAGATGATCTTGCCGTCCTCGATCACCACCACGCCTTCGCCGGCATCGGACTGGGCATTGCTCAACGCGTTGTAAAGCCCGAGCTGCCGCCTGAGCTGCTCATCCGCATGCAGGCGCCCGACATGCAGGCCCGACAAGCCCACGCCTATCGACACGGTCACCAACGCAAACATCCAATAATTGAACAAGGCCGCATTGCTGATTTCCATACTGAAATAGCCGTGGTAGCCTCCACCGCCCCACAAGGCCGTCATGACGATCAGCATGGAGGCTAAGGCCGCCCCGCGTTGATGAAAGCTCAATGCCGCCCAGATCACCAACGGAAAGACCAGGAACGCCTTGGCTTCCAGTTCCCCTGCCTGGGACAAAAGATCATTAAACGCAAGGAAGCACAAGCCCAGCAGCATGCCGGCCAGAGCGACGGCTTCCAATATCCTGGTCCTGGTCCAGCGGATAGGCTCGTAGTAGAAGCAAGCCAGGATGGCGGGCGTCAACAGGATGATGCCCAGGGCATCCCCCATCCACCATTGCAGCCAGGTGACATACAGGGCCGGCCCCTGCACGACGCCGAATAGTTTCAGCACCAGACTGCCCAGGCTTGCACTAAGCAATGGGCTGAAGACCGCACCGACCAGCACCATTCCCATGAGGTCGCGCAGACGCGTCATCGCAGGCTCGAACCTGAGGTAGCGCTTGAGGATGTAGTACCCTGCGACAGCGCCGGCGAGCGCGCCGGCACCGACCAATAGTGCGGCGGCGAAGGGCAGGCCGGCACTATATTGTGTCGCCACCACCCCGAGCAGCAGTCCAGGCAGCATACGCGCCCCGCCCAGTATCAACACCGCCAGCGCAAACCCGGCAGGCGGCCAGATGAAAGTGGAAAAGGTGGCGGGCGTCCCGAGCTGGATCGTGCTATGCCCGAGGAGGAAATATCCCAGGGCTATCGCCACTGAGATCAGCAAATATCGGATCGGCCTGGTTCGTTGAGCAGACTGGTGACTTGATATATACATAATCTACGCATTGTATTAGTAAATTCCTACAACTGCGGTTAAAAATCTTTCAACAAATAAAAAGCCCGCACATGGCGGGCTGAAGCAGAAGATTCGAACTCTTCTAGAAGTTATACTGCAACTGCAGACGCAGCAAATCACTGTCATATTTGGCGTAAGGCGAATCCTTGAGATTGCTGCGATCCAGCTTGGCATAATAAGCAGTGAACTCGAGTTCAGGCGATGGCTGCCACTCGAAACCGGCCTCCCAGTCATTTACCCTGTTCTGCGGGGCATTGGTCTCGAATTTCTGCGCGCCGTCATAATACTGCCACTTCACGAACGGCAACATCACGCCATAACCAAAGAAATCCTTGATGCGGTACATGGCCTGGATATAGCCGCCATTGAGCGACTTTTCCTCGATCATGGTGCCCGCGTCGTTCAGCGAAGGCCCCTTGCCCCAGTTCCATTCCGCCTGCAGGCCGAAAGGTTGCGGATACAATACAGCATGCACGCCTACGCGCTGATCCTTGAAACCATCTTCCTTGGAGTTGACTGCAATACCCGTATCTTTGCTCGGCTTGAAAGTACCGTAAATCCCCTGAATACCAGCCTCGAAAATCTGGCCGTTTTCGAACTTGACCGGATAAGTGAAACGCGAGACCAGATGCAGGTTGTCGTTGTTTTCGGAACGGTTGGCGCCGGTGCCGTTGTAGGCGCCGAAGGCGAACACGCCGTAGTTGCCCGAGCCCTTCAGGCCGCTGTCCACGAGATATTTGAACATCTCCTGCTTGTCCTTCGGCGTGTAGTAGTAGAACACGCCCAAGTCCCGCTCATCCTTACAGCAGCTGTTCAATGCGTCGTTACGGTCAAGCGCGATACGGTTCTGGCTCGATTGCAGGTTCTCGAAGCTGTAGGGAATCTTGGATTGGCCGACACGCAGGCGGTGCACTCTGTCCTTGGTCAAGTAGATGTCGCCATAGGCGTCGCGTAGCTGGGCAATATTGCCAGTGCCATCGCCTGTCCGGCTCGCAAAATCTGGTTGGATGTAGTAGGACAAACGTTCACTGATGTCGCCATAGAACACCAGGCGCATGCGGCGGATGAGGAAGTTGGTATTATCGCCAATCGAGCGGTCCGCCTGATGGGAAATATCCTTGTCGCCCCCGATGATGGGGTTGCTGCGGATCTGCATGTATCCGCGTACTTTCATGGTTTCCGACCAGTTTTTCTTGGCCGGCTTTGGCGCAGGCGCCATGGCGATCTTGTCGAGCTTTTCCTCCAACTCCCGTTGCCTGAGCTCCAACTCCTGCTTCATTTCAACCAGATCGATGCTGGCAGCGTTCTCGCTCTTGGCTTCTGCTGTGCTATCAACTGACTTGAAGGTCCCCATTTTCACCCGGTTAGGGCCGGGTTCGGAGAAAATCTGTTTGGTCGTGGAGTCCACATATAACTCCAACACTTGCGCATCCGCCATTGCAGTGGCAGATGTCGTTGCCAGTATTACTGCTGTCGCTAAGGCTTTGCGGGCCGTTTTCCCTGTTGTCATCGCAATCACTTTACAATCCATGCACTTATTTTATTTAGGTCTATGTATCAAGCTTGATACCTGCTCGTGGCGGCAAAGGCCGCCTATCGCTGATGGAGCCTGGCTTTCACAGCGATATGGCGTGCAGTATGTGGTTGCAATGTGACTGAATGATGTACTGAAAATGACAGTTTTATGACATCCAGGTAAATTCTGGCATCAAAAAAGAACTAGAAAACCGCTTTCCTTTCCATTATTTTCATCAAACCGTCATGGTTTAACTGCATGATGCGATGAAATTTTTGCCAAATCCTTTCACAAACTTACATTTCTTTACAATAAGTTTTTTATAGAAACAATAAAATTTACCTATAATAATCATATTTATACGGAACAAAATAATTCCTATTATGTCTTTCATAAGACCGATTACACATACATCATCCATTAATACGATAAATTTTTAACTCAGCAGGGGAAGTAAAAACATGTACAAACACCCACTACAAGACCGCGACAAAATGTCGCCGCAAGAAGCCCTGGCCATCCTGCTGGAAGGCAATGAACGCTTTACCCAGAATATTTCAGCCCACCGGGATTTGCTGAATGTGGTGAATATCACCAAGGACAAGCAGCACCCTTTTGCCGCCATCCTCAGTTGCAGCGACTCGCGCACATCAACGGAACTGATCTTCGATCAGGGCCTGGGCGATCTTTTCAGCGTGCGCCTGGCGGGGAATATTGCTTCGCGCAAGGCGATTGGCAGCCTGGAATACTCATGCAAATACCTGGGCAGCAAGCTGATCGTCGTGCTTGGCCATACCAATTGCGGCGCGGTGAAGGCGGCCTGCGACGGTTTCTCCGGCGGCCATATCGGCGAAATCACCAAGATGATCTTTCCTGCCGTCGAAGCTGAAAAGCAGACCAAGGAAAACCGCTCATCCTCGAACGATACCTTTGTCGGCCACGTGTGCGAACTCAACGTCAAGACCCAGATCGACACCATCTGGAACTCCAGCGATATCCTGCGAGACCTCTTGAACAAAGGCGAAATCGGCATTGTCGGCGGCGTCTACGACCTGGCCACAGCCAAGGTGAACTTCCCCGAGACTTACCAGATATTCAGCGCAGACCATCCCTTGGTGCAGAACTAGGCGAACCGCGACTCCTCTTTCTCAGGATTAAACTAGCATGACAACTCAAACCAATACGGCTGAAGTAAAAGCAGGCAGCCTCAGCAAAGACTTCTTTGCCTCCATTGTGGTATTTTTGGTGGCAGTGCCATTATGTCTTGGCATCGCGATTGCCTCAGGCCTCCCGCCGACAGCCGGCATTATCACAGGGATTATCGGCGGCCTTGTGGTCGGCTCGATTTCCGGCTCCCCGTTGACCGTTAGCGGCCCGGCCGCAGGCCTGGTCGTGATCGTGGCCGATATCGTCACCGAGTTCGGCCTTGCCATTTACGGCGTGATCGTATTGGCGGCAGGCTTCGTGCAGATACTCGCCGGAGTGTTCAAACTCGGGGTGTGGTTCCGCGCCATCTCGCCTGCGGTGATCCATGGCATGCTGGGCGGTATTGGCATACTGATCATCGGTTCGCAATTCCACATCATGCTTGACCGCGATCCTCTGTCTAACGGCATCAAGAACCTACTGGACATCCCCAACGGCCTGCTGGAAACATTCGAATCGCATGGCGGCAATATTTACGCCGCGATTACCGGCATCATCACCATTGCGTCCATCGTACTCTGGACGCGCTATGCCCCTACTCGGCTCAAGCTGATTCCGGGCGCATTGATTGGGGTGGTATTGGCAGTGATCGTCGCCAACCTGTTCAGCTTCGACATCAAGTACCTCACCGACCTGTTCGACGGCCCGACCAACCTGCAGAACATCCTAGGCACCATCATCACCCCGACGATGAGCACTGTTGAAGCCTCCATGACAGCCGGCGTGCTGCTCGCGGTCGTGTCGCTCGCTTTCATTGCCAGTGCGGAATCATTGCTGTCTTGCGCCGCGGTTGACCAGATGCACCAAGGCGTTCGTACCAAGTACGACCGCGAGCTGATGGCGCAAGGCGTGGGTAACGCCATTTGCGGCTTCCTCAGCGCATTGCCGATGACAGGCGTGATCGTGCGCTCCAGCGCCAACGTCGAGGCAGGCGCCACCAGCCGCGCATCCACCATCATGCACGGCTTGTGGCTGCTGCTGTTCATCAGTATTTTCCTGTTCACATTGGAATATATCCCGGTCGCGACCCTGGCCGGCGTCTTGGTGTACACCGGCTACAAGCTGGCCTACCCCAAGGTGGCCAAGGAACTGCTGGCTTACGGCAAGGCCGAGCTGGCAATCTACATCATCACCATCGTCACCATCGTCAGCTTCAACCTGCTGGCAGGCGTCGTCACCGGCCTGGCATTGTCGATTGCAAAGCTGCTGTACGTGTTCTCCCATGTCTCCATCAAGGCGGAGCACCAGCCCAACAGCAAGCAAACCACGCTGCACCTGAAGGGCTCCGCCACGCAGCTCGGCATCCCCAAGCTGGTTTCCGTGCTGGACCATCTGGAAGCCGGTCGCGATATCCATGTGCAGTTTGATGATCTCGAATACATCGATCATGCCTGCATCGAGTTGCTCAATGGCTGGCAAAAGCAGTATCAGATGACTGGCGGCAATGTCACTATCGAATGGGATAGCCTGATTGGTAAATACCATGCCAAGGAAGCTGCCGCTGCCAATGGCATTTGACCAGAGCTTGCCAGCATAATAAAAAAGCCCCGTCAGGGGCTTTTTTATTATCTCGGGATCATTGCCTCATGCAGACTGGATGCGCTTGACCTTGCTGCTGCCTTCATCCGCAGAGAGGGAAGCGATATCGCCGGACAGCTCTCCCCCTTCTTCAATCAGGATCTTGCCATAACGTATTTTCCCGCTCACACGGCCGGTGGAATGAATGATCAGCTGGCTGCGTGCCGTCAACTCGCCTTCGAAATTTCCATGGACCTCGGCCACATCAATGCCCACCTTGCCGGAGAAAGCGCCATGCTCCGCGATCTGGATCACACGGCTATCCATCGTAGCTTCGACACGCCCTTCCACCACGAGAATGTCGCAGTCCTGAATCTCGGCCCCCTTCAACTTGACGTCGGGCCCGACGATCAGGCGGCTGCCGGTCTGGGCATCGGCGTGTACGCCTGCTGCCGATGACGTCTCAGGCTTGGAGGCGGAAGCCGCGGTATTCGTGACTGGCGTGGCCTGGTAAGGCACCGAGGTGGTTTCCGGCTTGCTATTCAAGGGAGTAGAAACAGGATTGACGCTGGAGCTGCTTTGGGGAGTAGAAGTGCGGTTGAATAGACCTTGCTTGTTTAACATGGAAAAAACCTCTCTATTGATGACAGACAGGCCTATTTGATCAATAAGCCAAGACCATCGACAGTCAGCAAGGTATATGCCACGCAATATTAATTGTTCATAATCAACTTATTATGAAAATAAATTCATATTCAACAAGAGATTGCTGCTCAAAATGTCGCTGATGTACGACGTCGCGGGCCTCGCCATCTCAGCAATCCAGCATGGTGAGGATTAAGACCGTATGGGATACAGGCGTCAAACAACGCTATATCAGCCGTGCGGCCAAGGCAGCTAAAAAGCGTCATTGAGTCCTACACATAAAGCGCTTGTCGCTGACAGACAACAATTGCGGAACTATGCAAGCAATAAAAAAGGCCGGTATGACCGGCCTTGGCAAGGTTAGTGTTCCGGCCGCATATGCGGGAACAGGATCACGTCGCGGATGCTGGGGCTATCGGTCAACAGCATCACCAGGCGGTCGATGCCGATGCCGCACCCGCCTGTCGGCGGCATGCCGTATTCGAGCGCGCGGATGAAGTCCGCATCGTAATACATGGCCTCGTCATCCCCGGCCTCCTTGGCAGCCACCTGGGCATGGAAGCGCGCCGCCTGGTCTTCCGCATCGTTCAGTTCCGAGAAGCCATTGGCGATCTCGCGACCAGTGATGAACAGCTCATACCGTTCCGTAATTGCAGGATCGGTATCGGATGCACGCGCCAACGGCGAGACTTCGACCGGGTAATCGATGATATAGGTGGGGTCCCAGAGCTGGCTTTCTGCCGTCTCTTCAAACAAGGCCAGCTGCAAGGCGCCCAGGCCAAGGTGGGCAAACGCCTCCACGCCGAATTTCTTCAGCTCCTGGCGCAGGAAAGCCTGGTCGCTCAATTGTTCCAAGGTGTATTGCGGCGCGTATTTCTGGATCGCGCCGACAATGGTCAGCCGCTCGAACGGCTTGCCCAGGTCGAGCTCGCGTCCCTGGTACTCCACCACGGCAGAACCGCAGGCAGCGATCGCCGCAGCGCGGATACAGCTCTCGGTGAAGTCCATCAGCCATTTGTAGTCCGTGTAGGCCGCATAGAATTCCATCATGGTGAATTCCGGGTTGTGGCGCACGCTCAGGCCTTCGTTGCGGAAGTTGCGGTTGATCTCGAACACGCGCTCGAAGCCGCCGACTATCAGGCGCTTGAGGTAGAGCTCGGGCGCAATCCGCATGTACATCTGCATGTCCAGCGCATTGTGGTGCGTAATGAACGGCTTGGCAGCCGCGCCGCCGGGAATCGGATGCAGCATGGGCGTCTCCACTTCCAGGAACTCGTGGCTGAGCATGAAAGCGCGGATCGCCGCGACGATCTTGCTGCGCGCCACGAAGGTCTTGCGGGTTTCCTCGGACACGATCAGGTCGACATAGCGCTGGCGGTATTTGGTTTCCTGGTCTGCCAGGCCGTGGAATTTTTCCGGCAAGGGACGCAGGGACTTGGTCAGCAGGCGCAGTTCGCTCACCTTGACGGAAAGTTCGCCGGTCTTGGTCTTGAACAGGGTGCCGCGTGCCGCGATGATGTCGCCAAGGTCCCACTTCTTGAAGGCGTCGTAGGTTTCTTCGCCGACATTTTCCCTGGTGACGAACACCTGGATGCGGCCGCTCTTGTCCTGCACCGTGGCGAAACTGGCCTTGCCCATGACGCGCTTGAGCATCATGCGGCCGGCGATCGCCACGCCCAGCGCCTGGGATTCCAGCTCTTCGCCTTCGACCGGGTCGTAACTGTCATGCAGGCTTTGCGCGGCATGCTCGGGCTTGAAGTCGTTGGGAAAGGCCACGCCCTGCTCGCGGATCGCCTTGAGTTTCTCGCGGCGCTCGGCGATCACATGGTTTTCATCCTGCTGCGCGCTGGCTGCTTCATTCGCCGTCTTGGAATTTTGTGCGTCACTCACCCTTACACTCCCTGCTTCAAACTTTCAGAAATAAACGGATCCAGGTCGCCGTCCAGCACCCCCTGGGTATTGCCGACCTCGACATTGGTGCGCAAATCCTTGATGCGCGACTGGTCGAGCACGTAGGAACGGATCTGGTGCCCCCAACCGATATCGGTCTTGGCGTCTTCCATCGCCTGTTTCTCTTCGTTGCGCTTGCGCAGCTCCAGCGCGTACAGCTGCGCCTTCAGCATGTTCATCGCCTCGTCCTTGTTGCGGTGTTGCGAACGGTCGTTCTGGCACTGCACGACGGTATTGGTCGGCAAGTGGGTGATACGCACCGCGGAATCGGTCTTGTTGATGTGCTGGCCGCCCGCGCCGGAGGCGCGGTAGGTGTCGATACGCAGGTCGGCCGGGTTGATCTCCACTACAATGGAATCGTCCACCTCGGGGTAGACGAACACGCTGGCGAACGAGGTATGGCGGCGGTTGCCGGAATCGAACGGCGATTTGCGCACCAGCCGGTGCACGCCGCTCTCGGTGCGCAGAAAGCCGTAGGCGTAGTCGCCGGAGATTTTCAGCGAGGCGCTCTTGATGCCGGCCACATCGCCCTCGGACTCCTCCAATACCTCGACCTTGAAGCCCTTGTTCTCGCAATAGCGCAAATACATGCGCAACAGCATGGAGGCCCAGTCCTGCGCCTCGGTGCCGCCCGAACCGGCCTGGATGTCGAGGAAGCAATTGTTCGGGTCCATCGGGTGGGCGAACATGCGGCGGAACTCCATTTCCGCGACGATCTTTTCCAGCGACTGCGTATCGGCATCGATGCTGAGCAGGGTGTCGTCGTCGTTTTCCTCGCGCGCCATCTCGAACAGCTCTCGGCTGTCGCGCACGCCGTTATCGACTTCGGTCAGCGAGTTGACGACGAACTCCAGCTCGCGCCGCTCCTTGCCGAGCTTTTGCGAACGCTCGTTGTCGTTCCAGATGTTGGGGTCTTCTAGAAGTTGCGAAACCTCTTCCAGGCGCTGCTGCTTGGTTTCGAAGTCAAAGATACCCCCGTAGGGCCTGGTGACGCTCCGCAAGGTCATCCAGGCGGTTGGCGATGAGATTAAGTTGTTCCGCTTCCATGCAATGTCCGAACTGACTGAATTCAAAGCGCGTAATTATACATTAATGCCCAGGCGGCCGCTGTTTGCCGTGCAGAATACCCATGCCCGCAGTCATGTATTCTCAGGCACCGGTTTTATCTAGAATTCAACGCATCATATTAATTTAGGATGCACCATGCGCACACCCAATCCTGCATACCTCATGCTGATCGGCAGCCTGACCTTCACCCAGCCGGCGCTGGCGTTGGTTGGCAGCACGCCCACCACCGACTTTGGCCTGGTAGGGCAAATTGTGGGCGGCGCCGACGGCGTGCTGGTGGCGCCCAATTGGGTGTTGACTGCCGGGCATGCGGCCACGACCGGCAAGGTGTTTTCTTCGGGGTACGGCGACGCCGTGATCGATGATAAATTCGTGCTTCCCAATTACCAGTTCCCCGGCAACGACCTGGCGCTCCTGCACCTGGCCACGCCGATTGTCGCCGACAGCTATGCGGCGCTGAACCTGGCCTATATCAAGGATGTCGAGCCATATGGCACGGTGACGTTGGCCAATGCGGGCGGGAACGGCGATGGACGCTATGTGGAAACCACGCTGACCGACAATATTGCACGCGTCGGAAATTACAACGTGCACTGGATCATCACCGACAGCACGCCCAGCGGCAGCGCGATCGTGCAAGGCGGGGATAGCGGCAGCGGGTTATTCCTCGGCGCACACGATGAAGATGATCTGATCCTGGGCGGCATCGCCTCCGCCATCTGCCGGACCAACAAGTCTTGCTACGTCCAGCCATCGGCCTATCACGACTGGCTGGATATCACCATGCTGCTTTACACTCCTACCGATCCCGACGAGGCAATCCACCAGAAATTGAACTGGGTGGGTACGCCTTCCGGCTCCAGCACATTGCCGGCCCTCGCTGTGGCCCAGGTCAGCGCCGTTCCCGAACCTGCCTCCTATATACTGCTGATACTTGGCATTGCGCTGCTCGCCTGCCCGCTCGCGGAAGCCAGGCGCGCTCACCGCAAGGCAGGCCCGGCAGCATGACATTTTGCCTATTTGTCACAAATATGAAATATTTACGCTTTATATTTGCCGGGTTGTCATCGGGGCATAATTGATATTGAGGCTCCAGGCAACACTTGACCAATCTACGGAGCCTATATGCAATCCCAATTTGTTCCAAGCCAGTTACTGAAGGCAGCAGGTGTTGCTGCCCTCGTTGCCGCTGTATTCTCCATGCCCCATGCAGAAGCAGCGCCAGCAAAAAACGACATTATCCGCATCGACGGCTCCAGCACCGTTTACCCAATCACTGAAGCGGTGGCCGAAGAATTCCAGAAGGCCAAGCGCATCAAGGTGACCGTCGGCATTTCCGGCACAGGCGGCGGCTTCAAGAAATTCTGCCGCGGCGAAACCGACATCTCCGAGGCTTCACGTCCTATCCTGACCAAGGAAATCGAAGCCTGTAAGGCAGCCGGCATCGAATTCATCGAACTGCCGGTGGCTTATGACGCCCTGACCGTAGTGGTTAACCCGAAAAACGCATTCATTAAGAGCTTCACCGTCGAAGAACTGAAGAAACTCTGGGAGCCTGAAGCGCAAGGCAAGATCAAGACCTGGAAGCAAGTCAACCCAAGCTGGCCCGACACTCCAGTGAAGCTGTTCGGCGCCGGTTCCGATTCCGGTACGTTCGATTACTTCACCGAGGCGATTGTCGGCAAGGCCAAGTCCAGCCGCGGCGACTTCACCGCCTCCGAGGACGATAACGTCCTGGTGCAGGGCGTTGCCAGCGATGTCGCCGCCACCGGCTATTTCGGCTTCGCCTATTATGAAGAGAACAGCAAGCGCGTGAAGGCCGTGCCTATCGTGGCCAAGGCTGGCGCGCCTGCGGTGCTGCCATCCCGCGAAACCGTGATGAACGGTACGTACCAACCGTTGTCACGCCCGCTCTTTATCTACGTCAGCGCAACGGCCGCAAAAAACAATCCCAACGTCAAAGCGTTCATCGATTTCTACCTGGCGAACAGCAAGGAGCTAGTCGAGGAAGTGAAATATGTCGCCTTGCCTGCGCATGAATACGCTGCGGTCAACGAGCATTGGAAGGCACAGAAAGTCGGCACCGGCTTTGGCGGCGAGCCTGAAGTGGGCATCAAGATCACTGATCTGCTGAAGCGTATCAAGTAATACTTACGATGCCGGAAAGCCGGATATTTTCAGGCTTCCCGGCATCGCCCGCATAACTGCATTCCGTTACAATGCACGGATTATCAATGTGATCATGGTCTCTCAAGTGTTACAAAAACCCGCCGAACTCCCCATCAGTGCCCGCTTGGCCAAGAATGTGCGCCGTCACCTCCTGGAGCGGGTCATTGAATTCATCCTGATGCTGGCGGCGCTTTCCGCCGTCGCCACCACGATTTCGATCGTCGTGATTCTGCTGTATGAATCCTTCACTTTCTTTGAGCATGTATCATTGTGGGACTTCCTGACCGATACGGAATGGACGCCCCTGTTCGAGAACGCCCATTACGGCATCCTGCCCCTGGTGTCCGGCACCTTGACCACCTCGGCCATCGCATTGGCCGTGGCGATTCCCCTGGGTACCATAGGCGCGATCTACCTCTCGGAATTCGCTTCGCACCGTACCCGTGAAATCGTCAAGCCCATCCTAGAATTGCTGGTCGGCGTGCCGACCGTGGTGTTCGGCTATTTTGCCCTGCTGTTCGTCACGCCGCTGCTGCAAAAAATCTTCCCGGAACTGCCCGGCTTCAACATGCTCGGGCCAGGTATCGTCATGGGCATCATGATCATTCCCTATATCAGCTCCATGGCGGAAGACGCCATGCGCGCCGTGCCCATGAGCATGCGCGAGGGCTCCTACGCCATGGGAGCGACCCGCTTCCAGACCGCCATCCGCGTGGTGACGCCTGCCGCCATCTCCGGCATCATCGCAGCCTACATCCTGGGTATTTCCCGTGCCGTAGGTGAAACCATGGTGGTAGCGCTCGCCGCTGGCCAGCAACCCAACTTGACCTTCAACCCGATGGAAAGCGCGGCCACAATTACCGCCTACATCGTGCAAGTCGCCATGGGCGACCTGCCGCACGGCAGCATCGGTTACCAAAGTATTTTTGCTGCCGGCCTGGTGCTGATGCTGATGACGCTCACATTCAACATCATCGGCCACCTCACCCGCAAGAGATTCCGCGAGGTATATTAATCATGACGACACAAGCATCCGTACTGGAAAACCTCGCCGAAGTGCGGACCATGATCCGCAAGCACAAACGCAACGACTTCATTTTCTCCATCGTTGGCTTGCTGGCATTGATGATAGGCCTGCTTACCCTGCTCACCCTGTTCATCGACTTGGTGGCAGACGGCTATCCCCGCTTCAACCTTGACTTCCTGACCAACTATCCATCCCGCCGTGCAGCCAGTGCCGGCTTGCTATCGGCCTGGGTGGGCTCCCTGCTGGTCATGCTGGTGACATTCTTCTCTGCCGTTCCCATGGGAGTGGCTGCCGGTATTTACTTGGAAGAATACGCCCCCAAGAACTGGTTCTCCGATCTGATCGAGATCAACGTCACCAATCTGGCTGGCGTACCTTCGATCGTCTATGGCCTGCTGGCGCTTGGTCTGTTCGTCTATGGCCTGGGCTTCGGCGAAAGCATCCTGACCGCGGGCCTGACCCTTGGCTTGCTCATCCTGCCTATCGTCATCGTGACCACGCGCGAGTCTATCCGCGGCATCCCGGTTTCCATCCGCGAAGCGGCCTATGCCGTAGGAGCAACCAAATGGCAGGTGGTTTTCCACCATGTGCTGCATTACTCCTCCGGCGGCATCCTGACCGGCATCATCATCGGCATGGCGCGTGCGCTGGGCGAAACCGCGCCTATCATCACGATCGGCGCATTGACCTTTATCGCCTTCCTGCCGCCATCTCCAGTCAGCGATGTGGCGCCGTTCATCAATTTTGAATGGCTGCAATCCGGCTTCACCGTGTTGCCTATCCAGATGTTCAACTGGCTGTCGCGCCCCGACCATGCCTTCCACATCAACGCTGCGGCTACCGGCGCCTTGATCATCGTCGTGACCTTGCTCATGAACGGCACGGCGATCTGGCTGCGCTACCGCATCCGCAAGAACATCAAGTGGTAAGCCACATCAAACAGAACGATTTCAGAATCAGGATATTGACATCATGGTAACAACAACTAGCCCGGTCAAAGCCGAATCACGCAACCTGAACTTCTACTACAGCAGCGGCCACAAGGCGCTCAAGGGCATCACCATGCCGCTGTACGAAAAGCGCATCACGGCCCTGATCGGCCCATCCGGCTGCGGCAAGTCCACGTTCCTGCGCTGCTTCAACCGCATGCACGACCTCTACCCCGGCAACAAGTACGACGGCCAGATCGTCATGCACCCGGACAACACCAACATCCTCGACAACGGCGTCGACCCGATCGAAGTGCGCATGCGCATCAGCATGGTGTTCCAGAAGCCCAACCCGTTTCCCAAGTCCATCTACGAAAACGTCGCTTACGGCCTGCGCGTACGCGGCGAGCGCAGCAAGCGCGTGGTGGACGACAAGGTGGAAGAAGCGCTCAAGGGCGCTGCCCTCTGGGACGAAGTGAAAAACCGCCTGCACGACCTGGCTTTCAACCTTTCCGGCGGCCAGCAGCAGCGCCTCTGTATCGCCCGCGCATTGGCGACCGACCCCGAGATCATGCTGTTCGACGAACCGACCTCGGCGCTGGACCCGATCGCCACCGCCAACATCGAAGAGCTGATGTCCGAACTGCGCAACAAGCTCACCATCCTGGTCGTGACACACAACATGCAGCAGGCCGCGCGCGTTTCCGACTACACGGCCTACATGTACCTGGGCGAACTGATCGAGTATGACGACACCGACAAGATCTTCACCAACCCCAGCCGCAAGGAAACCGAAGACTACATTACCGGCAAGTTCGGCTAATCGAGTTTTCAGGCAATGTCAGAAAAGCCGGATTGCTCCGGCTTTTTTATTTTGCATATCGATCCAGCCCCAGGTCGTCATGCTGGATATCCGCTTCCTTACCCGAGATGATATCGGCAAGCAGTTTCCCTGATCCGCAAGCCATGGTCCAGCCCAGCGTGCCATGACCGGTATTCAAGTAGAGGTTTGGCAAGGGCGTGCCTCCGACAGTGGGGGTGCCGTCGGGGGTCATGGGGCGCAGGCCGGTCCAGAAATTAGTCTGGCTCAGGTCGGCGGCGCCGGGGAACAGGTCGTCGACGATCAGTTTCAACGTGCCTTCTCGTCTTGGACTGAGGCGGCGGTCGAACCCGACCAATTCGGCCATGCCGCCCACGCGGATACGATTGTCGAAGCGCGTCACGGCGGTCTTGTAGGTTTCATCCAACACTGTCGAAACAGGCGCTGAGGCCTCGTCAATAATGGGAACGGTGATGGAATAGCCCTTGACTGGGTAAACGGGAGTCGAGCACGCCCTTGAGAAAACTGGTCGAGTAGGCGGACAAGGCGACAATATAGGCATCCGCCTGCAATCGCTCGCCATTCACCACCACGCCCTGGACACTGCCAAATTCAATATCGAGACGGGAGATTTCCTGTCCGTAACGGAACTGTACGCCCCTGGCTGCGGCCATTTCCGCCAGGCGGGTCGTGAACAGGTGGCAATCCCCGGTTTCATCATGCGGCAGCCACAAGCCGCCCGTCAGCTTCTGATTAACACGTTCCAGGGCAGGCTCTGCCTTAGACAGCAATGATCTCGGCAGCAACTCGAAAGGTACATGGGCAAAGCGCAATACTTCGATGTCCCGCACCGCAGCATCCAGCTGCTCCTGGGTACGGAACAGTTGCAAGGTACCTTGCTGCCTGCCTTCATATTCAATGCCGGTATCGGCACGCAGCCGATCCAGGCAATCGCGGCTGTATTCGGCCAGGCGCACCATGCGCGCCTTGTTCTGCTCGTAACGCGCGGCCGTGCAATTCTGCAGCAGTTGCCACATCCACCGCAGCTGCTGCCAGGAACCGTCCGGCTTGATAAATAATGGCGCATGGCGGCGCAGCATCCATTTGAGCGCCTTGAGGGGAACGCCGGGCGCTGCCCAGGGGCTGGAATAGCCGGGAGAAACCTGCCCGGCATTGGCGTAGCTGGTTTCAAGCGCAGGACCGGGCTGCCGGTCCAGCACGATGACTTCATGTCCGGCTTCGGCAAGATACCAGGCAGTCGTCACGCCGATCACGCCGCTGCCCAGGACGATCACTCTCACATTGCCTCCTCACCATGCCAGATAAGGCTAGCTTAGCATCAAGCCGGCATCTTGGGCGAGGCAGAGCCTACCGCTTAGAGCCATGAACAAAATCCTTCTGGCGTTGTTGCTCAGCCTTGCCGTACTCCATGTACTGCGTTCCACAGAGCCCCTGGCCAGAATCGTTTCACTGAATTTTGTCAGCGGCTTTTAATTTTCTCAGCAACTCTCAGCCGCCCCGGGCTTTGAGGTTGTTGTCCATATTCATTGCATGGAATGCGCTGCGGCTTTGCACGCGCTGGTAAAACTGCAGCATGCGCTCGGCCTGCAAGCGTGCGGTCCAGCGCTTTACCGCATATTGCCGGGCTGCCTGGCCCAGCTTGGCGCGCTTGCCTGGGTTGGCAAACAGGCTGAACACCTTGGAGGCAAAAATACGTTCATCCTCAGGGGCGATCATCGCGCCCTCCCCTTCTATCAGGATGGACTTGGTGCCCAGCTCCGCCAGTGCCACGACGGGTACGCCTTGTGCCATCGCCTCCAGCAGCACCAGTCCTTGCGTCTCGGTCTTGGAGGCGAAAACGAAGACATCCGCCGCCTTGTAGCAGGCATTCAGTTCGGTGTTGCGGTCCAGGTAGCCGATGAACTTGATGTTGTCGCCCAGCGCCAGCTCGGCACTCAAATCCTCCAGGTGTTTTTGCGCCGGCCCTTCCCCGGCAACGACCAGCAACATGTCGGGCTGCTGGCGCCGCAGCTCATTGGCCATGCGCAGCAGGAAATCGATATTCTTTTCATGCGCGACGCGACCCACGAACAAAGCCACGGGCCGCTGGCGTGAAATGCCGTAACGGTCGCGGAAAGCCTCGCCGTCGGCCTCTTCAAAGCTTTTTTCCTGCAAGCCGGTCGGAATCACTTCCGCGCTGGCCTTGACGCCATAGCTGCGTAACGCATCCAGCATGGGCTGCGATGGCGCGATCACTGCGTTGACCGCATTGCACTGCCGCCGTGAGGTACTGATCGCGATCTTGCGGGCCATGGACTGGGGTATCCATGGCAGGTAGTGGTGCATATAGTCTTCAAAGAAGGTGTGGTAGGTTTCCAGGCAGGGAATATCCAGCAAGCGTGCGAGCTTGATGCCGAGATAATGCGCCACGAAGGGGGTATGGATATGCACGACATCGTAATTCTCGTCGCGCAATTCCGGCAACAGCTTGAGTACGGCAGCGTAGCGCATCAACCTGTCCTCCGGATCGAAATAGATGCTGCGAGCGGGAATGCGCTTGATCCAGGCTTCATCTTCCGTAGAGACGCCGTAATCCGGTGCGATCAGATGCACCTCATGGCCCAGCGCCTGCATCTGGCTCACAAAAGTACGGATCGAGGTGGAAACCCCGTTCACACGGGGAAAATACACATCCGAGATGAACAATATCTTCACGCGCCCTGCTCCAGTATCAACAAACACATATGGGTGAAGATACCTATGGATTGTGACGCTTCAATGAATTGCCATGCGCTCGTCACATTTTTTGACTAGACTTGCGCCATGAGGAATTTTTTCTGTTCATTCGTATTGTTCGCCCTATTGGCGCCCTCAGCTGCCATGGCAGCACGCCCGATGATTACCGACGATGCGCGTGTTGTAGATCCGCAAAGCTGCCAGCTCGAATCATGGGCAAAACGCAACCGTAACAGCACGGAATATTGGGCGTTGCCCGGATGCAGCCCGGCGGAGAACTTGGAGCTGACACTGGGTGGGGCTATTACCCGTGAGGACCGCGCCTCGCAGAACACCGACCTGATGATGCAGGCGAAAGCATTGTTCAAGCCGCTGGAAACCAATAGCTACGGCTATGGCCTGGTCGTAGGCTATGCGCAGCATCCCAGGCTGGACAACAATTCCAGCATGGTGGGCAACGCCTATGCCTATGTCCCGGTCAGCGCCTCGTTCTTCAGCGACAAATTGATCCTGCACGCCAACCTGGGCGCATTACACGACAAGGAAAAAAGCCGGACGGACATGACTTGGGGATTTGGCTCAGAAATCCCGCTCGCAGGCA
Source organism: Methylobacillus draconifructus (assembly GCF_045984385.1). Lineage (NCBI taxonomy): Bacteria > Pseudomonadati > Pseudomonadota > Betaproteobacteria > Nitrosomonadales > Methylophilaceae > Methylobacillus > Methylobacillus draconifructus. Next base: position 530,841 of record NZ_JBJQIJ010000001.1, on the reverse strand, counting down.
AATTGGACCTGATTGCGGAAACCTATGGAGACCATCGCGCGCGTCCCTATTACCAGGCAGGCCTGCGCTATTGGCTGGTACAGGACCGGGTACAGATCGACACCACCTACGGCAACCGCATGCACAACAATAGCGACGAGCGTTGGCTCAGCATCGGCTTGCGCCTGCTCTCTGCCCCGCTTTGGTGAGGCACGGCTGCGGCGGGCGAAAATACTTTAGCCGAAGATCAACAGACACCAGACCACCACCAGGTTGATCAGGGAAATCAATACGGCGGCACTGCCGATATCCTTGGCGCGCTTGGCAAGCTGGTGGTTTTCCAACGAAATCCGGTCCACGGTCGCCTCAACCGCCGAGTTGAGTAACTCGACGATAATCACGAGCAGCACGCTGCCTATCATTAAGGCCTTGGCAATCGCATCGTTGCCAAGGTAAATGGCCAAGGGAATCATGATCATCGCCATGAGCACTTCCTGACGGAACGCGTCCTCATTGCGGTAAGCGGCCGCAAGCCCGTCGACAGAGTAGCCAAACGCATTGATCAGACGACGCAAACCGGTCTTGCCCTTGTACGGACTTTCCATGAATTCCTCGGAACAGAATGTGGGAGATTGAGCGCGGCAGTATAGCAAATTGCCAGCAGCCCCTGCCATTGTCACGATAACATCACGGAATTGCCACAATCCATTCATTGCCAGCCAGCACATTAACGGCATGAATACCGGCAAGATATTGACTTCATTGCTGTGGTTCACACCAATCGTGGGCTACAGTGCGGACGCCCAGGCCTGGGGCCTGGTGACCCACGTCTACTTCGCCCACTCGCTGCTCTGGGCCATGCCGTTGCTCGACCCGCGCCTGCAACGCGCCATCAGCCGCTTCCCGCAACTGGTAATGGCGGGAGCGTGCCTGCCGGACCTCGCCATCGTATCGCCGCGCTTCAGCCACAGCCATTACTGGGAAAACGCCCACCAAATGCTGGCCAATGCCAGCGGCGATGAGGAAACCGCGATTGCCATCGGCTACGCCAGCCACCTCTACATAGACGTCATCGCGCACAACCACTTCGTTCCCGCCCATGAAGCCATGTGGATGGAAGGCAGCATGATCACGCACATCGGCGCGGAATGGGCCATGGATGCCTACCTGGCCCCTTTGCTAGAGCATACCCCTGCCCAACTGTTGCTCAACCATCGGCACACCTTGGGACACTTTATCGCCCCCTACTTCAACTGCAGCCCGGCGGAAGCCATCCGCACAATATCAAGACTGGGAAAAGCCGACCGTCTGCTGCGCGTGTCCCGCCTGCCAGGCATGATCTACCATGGCATGCGTTTAATGGATAAGCGCCTGTTCCGCAATTTCGCCTTCTACATCGCCAGGACCCAGAGCGCACTCAGCCATATCGGCACGTTATTGCAAGGCGGCAGGCCGCACTGGGAGCCGGAACTCAACCACGTGCCCAGCGAACAGATGCAACGCTGGCGCAAGCGTTGCCTGGCTGACCTTAAGCGCAGGCTCAATAGCCCGATCGAGTATTTTTACTGATCCTACCTGCCCGCAAGGGCGAGCGCAGCGATGCCAAGCCGCCGTTGACTTACCTCCCGTCTGACTGCGCCGAGTAGCGCAGCCAGACGGGGAGCCCAAGGTCAAAACCGCACTTGGCTTCGCTGCGCTCGCCATTGCGATGATGTGAGGAAAATAGAAACAGCTAGACGAACAAGAAAGATACCGAGGCGATCAAAGCGCCAATTGCAGCTCCTGCCAGCACATCGCTCGGATAATGCAACCCCAGCACCACGCGCGACATCGCCACCAACACAGCAAACGGCAGTATCAGCATGCTAAGTTCCGGATAATAGGCCAAGGCGACCATGCTGAATGCGACTGCGTGCAGGGTATGGCCCGAGGGGAAGCTGAACTTGTCGAGCGGTTTTCCGGCTAGCCACACGTCCTGGTGGACAGCATAAGGTCGTGGACGCAAGGTTTTGCCCTTGAGCCATTTGTAGATCAACGTGCCGCTCAGGCCTACGACCATCATATGCAGGCTGGCCGCAATGCCAGCCTCTCCTTGTGTGAGGATCAGGCCCAGCATGATGGCATACCAGAACACGCCATCGCCCAGGCGGCTCACCAGGCGGAAACTCCAGCGTACCAGGCGGTAATGGCTGCTGCGATTGACCTTGATGCACAAGGCACTGTCCAGCGCACAGATACGTTCAAGATAATTTGTCAGCAGTCGGTTATGCATGGGCGCAGATTGGCACTCCCTCATGACAAAACCGTGTCACTACGCTGAATTTATGATGACAGCCGCTCTTAGTTTCCTGCCGCTTGCCGCACCACAGCGGCAATATTCTCGGCCAAGCTCTGCACAAGGTTCCGGTCCTGCCCTTCGACCATGACGCGAATCTTGGGCTCCGTGCCGGAAGCGCGCAGCAAGACGCGGCCGCTGCCGTTCAATGCATCCTCGGCAGCCTTCACCGCCGCCTGCAATTCTGGATTGCCGTCCAGGTCAATGCGTTGCGCGACCTTGACGTTGATGAGTACCTGAGGATAGAGTGGCAAGCGCCTGCCCCAATCGGCCAGGCTCAGGCCGGAGGCGCGCAAGGCATGCAGCACCTGCAATGCGGCGATGATGCCATCGCCGCTGCTATGCTTGTCCAGACAGAGGATGTGCCCTGAGTTTTCCCCGCCCAGCTGCCATTCATTGGCATTGAGCAATTCCAGTACATAGCGATCACCAACCTTGGCACGCTGGAATGGGATGCCTTCTTTGCCCAGCGCATGTTCGAGCGCTAGGTTGGTCATGAGGGTACCGGCTACACCGCCACCCAACCGGCCACGTTGATGGCGATGGCTGGCGATAATGTAGAGCAGCTGGTCGCCATCCAACAGCTGGCCTTGGCTATCGACCATGACCACGCGGTCGCCATCGCCGTCGAACGCGATGCCGAGGTCGGCCTGATGCTCGACCACGGCCTGCTGCAAGGACTCTGGATGGGTGGAGCCGACGTCCAGGTTGATGTTCAGGCCGTTCGGCTGGGTACCGATGCTGATGACTTCGGCGCCCAACTCGTGGAACACAGGCGGCGCCACATGGTAGGTCGCGCCGTTGGCGCAATCGAGCACGATCTTCAGCCCGCGCAAATCCAATGCATTCGGGAAGGTGCTCTTGCAGAACTCGATATACCGGCCTGCAGCGTCGTCAATCCGCTTTACCCGACCGATCTGTTCCGTCGGGACCAGCTCCATGGGCTGGTCCAATTCGGCCTCGATGGCGAGTTCTACCTCGTCCGGCAACTTGGTGCCTTGCGCCGAGAAAAACTTGATGCCGTTATCGTCAAACGGGTTATGGGATGCCGAAATCACGATGCCGGCCTGCGCACGCTGCGCACGGGTCACATGGGCGATGGCGGGCGTCGGCAACGGCCCGGTGATACGGACGTTGACGCCGCCTGCGCAAAGACCGGAGACCAGTGCCGTCTCGAACATATACCCCGAGATGCGGGTATCCTTGCCGATAATCACCAGCGGTTTGGTGCCGGGCGCCAGGTGATGGTCCATACGCGTCAACACACGACCGGCCGCATAGCCAAGGCGCATGACGAAATCAGGGGTGATGGGAAACGTCCCCACCTTGCCGCGCACACCATCCGTACCAAAATATTTTCTGCTCATTTTTATGACTCGTTAAATTTTTTACCAGCGCCGCTCATGCATTGATGACGGCATCGACTACCTTTAGCGCATCCACCGTGGCCTTCACGTCGTGCACCCGCACGATACGGCCGCCATTCATTGCCGAAATCACCGACGCCGCCAGGCTGGCATGCAGCCGTTGATCGACGTCACTACCGACGATCTGCCCAAGCACGGACTTGCGCGACAAGCCGACCAGCAAGGGGCGGCCCAGCTCTAGGATATCCGGCAGGCCGTTGAGCAGGGCAATATTATGCGCCGTGCGCTTGCCGAAGCCGAAGCCCGGGTCGAGCACGATGCGCTCAGCAGGAATGCCCGCCGCCTCACATGCCTGCAAGCGTTGCAGGAGGAATGCCTTTACTTCCTGCACCACGTCCTGATAAACCGGATCCTGCTGCATGGTCTGCGGCGTCCCCTGCATATGCATGACGCAAACCCCGGCATTGCCCTCCGCAGCCGCCTGCAATGCGCCGGGCTCCTGCAAGCCGCGAATATCGTTGATGATGGCGGCACCGGCTTTCACCGCTTCGCGCATCACTTGCGGCTTATAGGTGTCAATGGAAAGCGGTACATCGACTTCCCTTGCCAGGCGCTCTATTACGGGGATTACCCGGTTCAGCTCCTCCTCCAGTCCGACAGGGATTGCATTAGGCCGAGTAGACTCGCCGCCGATGTCGAGAACATCGGCCCCCTCGGCTACCAGTTGCAAGGCATGCGAGACGGCCAGCTCGGTCGAGGCATAGCGCCCGCCGTCTGAAAAGGAATCCGGAGTGACATTGACGATGCCCATGACATGGGGCCTCGTGAGGTCAAGCTGGTACTTGCCGCAAATGAATTGGTTAGAGATTGGCATATTTCATCAACAGACGGAAACAATAAAGGCCACAAGTCCCGAAGTGTTTGCTTTCGAGTCAATGTGGCCTAGAAGCGGGAACTGAATCAGGCTTTTGCAGCAGGCTGCGGCGCTGGCTCTGTGGTCGTGCCGCCGCCATTGTCGCTATCGGCGGCAGGCTTGCTGCTGGATGGCGCTGGCTTGGGCGGACGTGGCGGCTTGCCTTCCATGATGTCCTGGATTTGCTCGGCATCGATGGTTTCCCACTCCAGCAAAGCGGCCGTCATGACTTCCACCTTGTCGCGGTTTTCTTCCAGCAGCTTGCGCGCCACGGCATATTGCTCATCCAGGATACGGCGGATTTCCGCATCCACCTTTTGCTGGGTCGCCTCGGACACGGTCTTGGAAGACATGCTGCCAAAGAACGAATCTTGCTCGCTACCTGCATACACCATGGTGCCCAACACATCGGACATACCGTACTTAGTGACCATGTCGCGCGCGATCTTGGTAGCGCGCTCGAAGTCGTTGGAAGCGCCGGTGGACATCTGGTTCATGAAAATCTCTTCCGCGATGCGGCCGCCGAACAGGATGGAGATTTCCTCCAACATCTTGTCCTTGTAGTTGCTGATGCGGTCGTGCTCGGGCAATTGCCAGGTCAGGCCCAGCGCCCAGCCACGCGGCATGATGGTCACCTTGTGCACAGGATCGGCGTGCGGCAGCAGGGCTGCAACCACTGCATGGCCGGATTCATGGTAAGCCGTGTTACGGCGCTCTTCCTCGCGCATAATCATGGACTTGCGCTCCGGGCCCATGAATATCTTGTCCTTGGCATCCTCGAAGTCCTGCATGTCCACGGTACGCTTGTTGCGGCGCGCAGCGAACAGCGCCGCCTCATTGACCAAGTTGGCCAGGTCGGCGCCCGAGAAGCCGGGCGTGCCGCGCGCGAGGATATCGGCCTTGACGTCGGCGTCGATAGGCACCTTGCGCATGTGCACCTTGAGAATCTGCTCACGGCCACGGATATCGGGCAAGCCGACCATCACTTGGCGGTCAAAACGCCCGGGGCGCAGCAGCGCCTTGTCCAGCACATCGGCACGGTTGGTGGCAGCAATCACGATCACGCCGGAATTGGCCTCGAAACCGTCCATCTCAACCAACATCTGGTTAAGGGTCTGTTCGCGCTCGTCATTGCCGCCGCCGGTGCCTGCGCCACGGTGACGGCCCACGGCATCGATTTCATCGATAAAGATGATGCAAGGCGAATTCTTCTTGGCCTGCTCGAACATGTCGCGCACGCGCGCCGCGCCCACGCCGACGAACATTTCAACGAAGTCGGAACCGGAAATCGTGAAGAAAGGCACCTTGGCCTCGCCGGCGATGGCCTTGGCAAGCAGGGTCTTACCGGTCCCAGGAGGGCCCACCATCAGCACGCCGCGAGGGATGCGTCCGCCCAGCTTCTGGAACTTGGTCGGGTCGCGCAGGAATTCCACCAGTTCGGAAACTTCTTCCTTGGCTTCGTCGCAACCGGCCACATCCGCGAAAGTGGTGTGGTTGGAGTTTTCATCGAGCTGGCGCGCCTTGCTCTTGCCGAACGAGAACGCACCGCCCTTGCCGCCGCCCTGCATCTGGCGCATGAAGAAAATCCAGACGCCGATCAGGAGCAGCATGGGGAACCATGACACGAAAATGCTCATGAGGATGGATGGCTCTTCGTCGGGCTTGGCTTCCACCGTCACATTGTTCTTGAGCAGGTCGGACACCAGCCATGGGTCGGAAGGCGCATAGGTATTGAACTTGCGGCCTTCGTTGGTCACGCCGCGCAGCACGCGTCCATCAATGGTGACCTTGGCGATCCTGCCCTCTTTCACCTCATTGATGAACTGCGAATACACCACCTGGCTCTCAGAAGAACCCTTGGGGCCGAACTGGTTGAAAACCGTCATGAGCACCAGGGCCACAATCAGCCAGATGGCAACGTTCTTTACGATGTTATTCAAAGTCCTGATCCTTATTCAATGGACATTTACTGCTTTATTCTAAACCTATTTGCACCGTCATGCCCTACAATTCAGGCATTCTTGCGCTTCAGGCCTAGAAGATAAACTTCACTGCTGCGGTCCCGCGACGCCTTGGGTTTGCGCGTCACCACTTTCTCGAAACTTTCTCGCATTGCCAGCACAATCTCGTCGAAGCCGGAGCCGATGAACACTTTGACCAGGAAATTGCCCCCCGGTTTCAACCATTCCCGGCTAAACTCCAGTGCAAGCTCGGTGAGGTAGGCCGCCCTTGCCTGGTCCACGTCGCTGATGCCACTGATATTGGGGGCCATATCGGCAATTACAAGGTCTACCGGCTTTCCGTTCAGGGTTTTTTCAAGGGCCCGCAGGATTTCCTCCTCGCGAAAATCCCCCTGGATGAACTCGACGCCAGGCACCGGCGGCATTTCCAGAATGTCCAGCGCGATCACGCGCCCTTGGCCGGCAAGGCGCTGGACTGCCACTTGCGACCAGCTGCCAGGCGCAGAGCCCAGATCGACGATGGTCATGCCCGGCTTGATCAATTGGTCTTTTTCATCAATTTCGAGCAATTTGTAGGCGGCACGGGCACGGTAGCCGTCACGCTGGGCACGTTTGACGAACTCGTCATTCACATGTTCCTGCAACCAAGCTTTACTGGTAGGTCGGCGTTTCATCTGCTAAACTGCGAGCCTTTTCGAATCAACAAGATAAATCAATTGAATTCCAAACAAATCAGCTTTTTGCGTGGCCTGGGCCACGACCTGCATCCTGTAGTGATGATAGGTAATAACGGCCTGTCAGAACAGGTCTTGAAAGAGATTGAGGTCAGCCTGAAGTCGCACGAGCTGATCAAGATCAAGGTATTCGGCGACGACCGGGCGGCCCGCGTCGCCATGCTGCAGGAAATCTGCGAGAAGACCGGCGCCATTCCCGTGCACCATATCGGCAAGCAATTGATCATCTACCGCCAGGCCGAGCAGCCCAAGATCGCCATTCCGAAATAGAACGAGCCCTTACCTAAGACAAAAGCCGCAACTCATCATCATTGTGAATTGCGGCTTTTCTCCGTTACGGCCTTGCCTTGAATATCAGCACCAGGCCAAGCAGGCTCTGAACCAAGTAGCCCACGCTGGCGATGCCGTGTACCAGGCTGAACTGGTCCGCGAAGTCGCTATGCATTACATCGGCAGGCAATGCCTGCGCCTTCAGATCCGCCATCATGGGCTGTATGACGAACTGCCCGCCGATCGCGATCAGGAGCATGATGACCACAGCCCAGAAAAAGCCTTGCTTGAATGCGAAAAACCCTGAACGCAGTAGGCGGTGCAGCAGCAAGTAGACCGCGCTTGCAAAGCCGATGTAGGCCACTAGTTCGAATAAACGTCCCGCAAGATTTCCCGCCAATGGCTTGTCTGCAGCAAGTTGGCTGAACAGGCTGGGCGCCACGACATAGCCGACTATCCACAAGGCTCCTACCCAAAGGGTAATGACGATTAATGCCAACCTGTCAGACCATGCATTCATTCGCCTAGCCTCTCTAGATATACTGCACGTTGAGCACTTCGTAGGAGCGCAGGCCGCCAGGAGCCGCCACTTCAGCAACATCCCCCTCGACCTTGCCGATCAATGCACGGGCAATCGGCGAACCAATCGAAATCTTGCCGCTTTTGATGTCCGCTTCGTCGTCGCCTACGATCTGATAGGTCGCCACGTCCCCGCTATCCAGGTCTTCAACCTCAACCGTGGCGCCAAATACGCAGCGGCCCTCGGCATTCAGGGTTGCGGGATCAATGACCATCGCATTGGAAAGCTTGGCCTCGATTTCGGCAATCCGGCCTTCAATGAAGCTCTGGCGCTCCTTGGCCGCATCATATTCCGCATTTTCGGAAAGATCGCCTTGGGCGCGCGCTTCCGCAATGGCCTGGATCACGTCAGGCCGGTCCACGCTGCGCAGGCGCTGCAATTCGGCCTTGAGGAGTTCAGCGCCTTTGACGGTAATTGGGATTTGATTCATTTGTTATTCCTTGGCATCCACAACTTGCTTGAAAACAATGCATTGCCTGCCGAAACGAACCGCAACAGGCATGCCGGATAAAAATAAAACCACACCTGCTTGTACAGGCGTGGTCTGGTCAGTAACTATGTTATTACTTAGAAAGCTGTTTATGCAAGCTTTGCAAGGACTGCACTTCCAGTTCCTGCATATGCGCCATGCCGATGCAGGCGGCCTTGGCGCCAGCCAGCGTAGTGTAATACGTCACCTTCTGCTGCAGGGCGCTGCGGCGGATTTCATAGGAGTCCGCCACGGCACGCTTGTCTTCGGTCACGTTGACAATGAAGCTGATCTCGCCGTTCTTGATCATGTCCACGATGTGCGGACGCCCTTCCGCCACCTTGTTCACCGGCGTCACGCTCAATCCGGCCTCGGTCAGCGCGCCAGCGGTGCCGCGCGTAGCCACCAGCTGGAACCCGAGTCCAGCCAGGGCCTGTGCGATTTCGACCACGCGCTCGCGGTCCTCGCGCCGTACGCTGATGAACGCCTTGCCGCCCTTGGGCAGCTTGGTGCCGGAACCGAGCTGCGACTTGACGAAGGCTTCGGCAAAGGTCTTGCCTACCCCCATCACTTCGCCGGTAGACTTCATTTCCGGCCCAAGAATGGTATCCACGCCCGGGAACTTGATGAACGGGAATACCGCTTCCTTCACGGAATAGTAAGGCGGCACGACCTCGCGGGTCACGCCCTGGTCCTTGAGCTTGCGCCCGGTCATGCAGCGCGCCGCGATCTTGGCCAGCTGCAAGCCGCAGGCCTTGGACACGAACGGCACGGTGCGGGACGCGCGCGGATTGACTTCCAGCACGTAAACGGTATTGCCCTGAATAGCGAACTGCACGTTCATGAGCCCGACCACGCCCAGCGCCTTGGCCATCTTGACGGTCTGCTCGCGCAGCTCGTCCTGCATCGCAGCAGACAAGCTGTATGGCGGCAGCGAGCATGCGGAGTCGCCTGAGTGAACGCCGGCCTGCTCGACGTGCTCCATGATGCCGCCGATGATGACGTCTTCGCCGTCGGAAAGCGCATCCACATCAACTTCGAGCGCATCGTTGAGGAAGCGGTCGAGCAATACCGGGGACTCGTTGGAAACCTTGACGGCCTCACGCATGTAGCGCTCCAGCTGTGCCTGCTCGTGCACGATTTCCATCGCGCGGCCGCCCAGTACGTAGGAAGGACGCACCACCAATGGATAGCCGATTTCCTGCGCCAGGCGGATCGCCTCTTCAGGCGTACGCGCCGTGCGGTTGGGCGGCTGCTTCAGATCGAGTTCCTGCAGCATCTGCTGGAAGCGCTCGCGGTCTTCCGCACGGTCGATCGCGTCCGGGCTGGTGCCAATGATGGGCACGCCGGCCTTCTCCAGGTCGCGCGCGAGTTTGAGCGGAGTCTGTCCGCCATATTGCACGATCACGCCTTCCGGCTTTTCCAGCGCCACGATCTCCAGCACGTCCTCCAGCGTCAACGGCTCGAAATAGAGGCGATCGGAAGTGTCGTAATCGGTGGATACGGTTTCCGGGTTGCAGTTGACCATGATGGTCTCATAGCCGTCCTCGCGCATCGCGAAGGCGGCATGCACACAGCAATAGTCGAACTCGATGCCCTGGCCGATACGGTTAGGCCCGCCGCCCAGCACCATGATCTTTTTCTTGCTGGTCGGCTGCGCCTCGCACTCCTCTTCATAGGTGGAGTACATATAGGCGGTGTCTGTCGAGAATTCGGCAGCGCAGGTATCCACGCGCTTGTAGACCGGGCGCACGCTCAATGCCTGGCGGTAGGCGCGCACGGCATGCTGGTCGGTGCCCAGCAGCCTGGCGAGGCGCTTGTCGGAGAAGCCGCGGCGCTTGAGCTGGAACAGCGCGTCGCGATCCAGGTCGGCGAGGTGACGGCCCTTGAGCGCCTGCTCGCGCTTGATGATGTCCTCAATCTGCACCAGGAACCAGCGGTCGATCTTGGAAAGGTCGAATACCTGGTCCACCGTCAGGCCGGCACGGAACGCATCGCCAACGTACCAGATGCGCTCAGGGCCGGGCTCGCCAAGTTCCTTCTGGATTTCGTCCAGGTCAGTCGTCTTTTCGTCCAGGCCGTCCACGCCTACTTCCAGGCCGCGCAGGGCCTTCTGGAATGATTCCTGGAAAGTACGGCCAATGGCCATCACTTCACCCACCGACTTCATCTGCGTCGTCAAGCGGGAGTCAGCCTGCGGGAATTTCTCGAACGCGAAACGCGGGATCTTGGTGACGACGTAATCGATGGAAGGCTCGAAGGAAACCGGTGTCGCGCCACCCGTAATCTCGTTGCGCAGCTCGTCCAGGGTAAAGCCGACCGCGAGCTTTGCCGCCACCTTGGCAATCGGGAAACCGGTGGCCTTGGATGCCAAGGCGGATGAACGCGACACGCGCGGGTTCATCTCGATCACGATCATGCGGCCGTCGTCGGGGTTGATCGCGAACTGCACGTTGGAACCGCCGGTATCCACCCCGATCTCGCGCAACACGGCGAGAGAGGCGTTGCGCATGATCTGGTATTCCTTGTCGGTCAGGGTCTGCGCAGGAGCGACAGTGATCGAGTCGCCGGTATGCACACCCATCGGGTCAAGGTTCTCGATGGAACAGATGATGATGCAGTTGTCCTTGCTGTCGCGGACCACTTCCATCTCGTATTCTTTCCAGCCGAGCAGGGATTCTTCGATCAGCAGCTCGCTGGTCGGGGAGGCCTCCAGGCCGCGCTCGCAAATCGTGATGAACTCTTCACGGTTGTAGGCGATGCCGCCGCCGCTGCCGCCCATGGTGAACGAGGGGCGGATGATGGCGGGATAACCGATCGAAGCCTGCACCTGCAACGCCTCTTCCATGCTGTGCGCCACTGCGGAGCGGGCGGAGCCCAGGCCGATCTTGGTCATGGCCTGCTTGAACTTCTCGCGGTCCTCGGCCTTGTCGATGGCTTCCTTGGAAGCGCCGATCAGCTCGACATTGTATTTTTCCAGCACGCCGTGCTTGGCCAGGTCCAATGCGCAATTCAGCGCGGTCTGCCCGCCCATGGTCGGCAACAGCGCATCCGGGCGCTCGATGGCAATGATCTTCTCGACCATCTGCCAGGTGACAGGCTCGATGTAGGTTGCATCCGCCATGTCCGGATCGGTCATGATGGTCGCCGGGTTGGAGTTGACCAGGATGACGCGGTAGCCTTCTTCGCGCAACGCCTTGCAGGCCTGGGCGCCGGAATAGTCGAATTCACAGGCCTGGCCGATCACGATCGGGCCGGCGCCTATGATGAGTATGGATTTGATATCGGTACGTTTTGCCATGGTATTTATTGCTTTTGCTGTCCCATCAGGTTGATGAAGCGGTCGAACAGGTAGCTCATCTCGTTAGGGCCCGGGCTGGCTTCGGGATGCCCCTGGAAGCTGAACGCAGGCTTGTCGGTACGGGCGATCCCTTGCAGGCTGCCATCGAACAAGGAGACATGGGTAGACTTGAGGTTGGCTGGCAGGCTTTCGGGATCGACCGCAAAGCCATGGTTCTGGCTGGTGATGAATACACGCTTGTCGTCCAGGTCCTGCACCGGATGGTTGGCGCCGTGATGGCCGAACTTCATCTTGACGGTCTTGGCCCCGCTCGCCAGGGCCAATAGCTGGTGCCCCAGACAAATCCCGAATACCGGCACCCCGGTATCCACCAATGTACTGATGGCCTTGATCGCATAATCGCAAGGCTCCGGGTCTCCCGGGCCGTTGGAAAGGAAGATGCCGTCGGGATTCAACGCCAAGGCTTCCTCGGCAGTCGCCTGGGCAGGCAGGACGGTCACCTTGCAGCCGCGCTCCACCAGCATGCGCAGGATGTTGTGCTTGACGCCGTAGTCGAAAGCGACCACGTTGAACTTGGCATGATCTTGGGCGGCATAGCCTTCTCCAAGCTTCCATTCGCCCAGCTCGAACGTGCCTGCGTCCTTGCGGCTCACCACCTTGGCCAGGTCCATGCCGGCCAGGCCAGGGAAGCTGCGCGCCAATTCCAGTGCGCGCGCCTCGTCCACCTCGCCGGCGATGATACAGCCGGCCTGCGCGCCTTTTTCACGCAGGATGCGGGTGAGCTTGCGGGTGTCGATATCGGCAATGGCCACCACGTTGTTTTCGGCCAGGTATTCTGACAGGGGTTTCTCGCTGCGCCAGCTGCTGCTCAGCAAGGGCAGGTCGCGAATGACGAGGCCGCTTGCATAGACATGCCCGGACTCGACGTCCTCGACATTGACCCCGACGTTGCCGATATGCGGGTAGGTCAATGTCACGATTTGCTTGGTATAGGATGGGTCGGTGAGAATTTCCTGATAACCGGTGATGGAGGTGTTGAAAACCACCTCCCCTACAGTCTCACCCAAGGCACCGATTGAAATGCCCCTGAACACTGTCCCGTCTGCGAGCACAAGTACGGCTGGGGTTTGCGGCAATTCTAACTCCTTGTAACTATTTGATATTCCGCACAAAGACAAGCACGGAAAGCGGATGTGCAAAGCGGGACGGGCTCCCGCCCATCCCGCTTTAATTTTTGCAGAATTATAGCCTAAAGCGGCATTGCCTTCAACGCGCGCATTAAACAATTTTCATACTACGGCCATTCGGCACGACCGCAAGCCGCCGATTCGCTATTTTTTCAGGCCAAGCACATCCTGCATGTCGTACAGCCCGGCCTTGCGGTCAGCGAGAAACTTCGCCGCCCTCAATGCCCCCAGCGCGAAAGTGGCGCGGCTGGACGCCTTGTGCGTCAATTCCACACGCTCGCCGATGCCGGCGAACAGCACGGTATGATCTCCCACCACATCGCCGCCGCGCACCGTGGCAAAGCCGATGGTATTCGGATCGCGTTCGCCCGTCACACCCTGGCGGCCATAGATGGCAGTTTCATCCAGGTTGCGGCCCAGTGCCTCGGCGGCCGCTTCGCCCAGGCGCAACGCCGTGCCGGAAGGCGCATCCACCTTGAAACGATGATGCGCCTCGATGATTTCCACATCGTAGCCCTGGTCCAGCACCTTGGCCGCGGCCTGCACCAGGTTGATCAACAGGGTCACGCCCACGCTCATGTTCGGCGCAAACACGATGGCCACGTCCTGCGCCGCACGCTCGATCTGCTGCTTTTCCCCGGCACTGAAGCCCGTGGTGCCGATCACCAGCTTTACGCCCGCCTGGCGGCAGGCTTCGAGGTATTCCAGGCTGGGCTCAGGGCGGGTGAAATCCACCAGCACGTCCGCGCCATTGATTGCCGCGGCAATGTCAGCAGTGATCTTGACGCCGGTTTCGCGGCCGAACTGCTCGCCGGCATCGCGCCCGATCTGCGGACTGTCCGCACGGTCGAGCGCGCCATGCAAATCCAGCCCCTCATCCTCAAACACCCCCTCGAGCAGGGCATGTCCCATACGGCCGGAACAACCGGCAATGACGATCTTTTGCATTTTCAAACCACATTCATTGATTGATTAAACTGCCACGCAAGCTTAGTGAGTTATCCCGCAAACCTAGAAGCCGATCTTTTCCAGCATGCGCTCGAAGTAGCCGGGTTCATCCTCAGAAGGCAAGTCGTCGTCATCCTCCTCTTCATCCGCATCAACGGTTGGCTGGGTTGCCGCAGCTGCACCGGCGGCAGGTTGTGCTGCGGGCTTGGCCGCAGGTTTCGCTGGCGCCGGCTGGGTAGTAGACTGAGGTGTCGACGGCTGAGTTGGGGCTGGAGCAGCTGCAGGCGCAACGCCGGGAGCTGCCAGCTCCGGCACAACCTTTCTCGGCGCAACAGGGTCTTCCTGCACGACCGGGACGGTCGGCTTCATGTCGTAATACTCAGCTCCGCTGGGCTGCTCGTCATCGCTCTTCCAGAACTTCAGGCGATCGAGCATGCCTTTCTTTTCCGGCGCCTTCGGCTCTACCACGATGGGTGCGGCAGGCGTTGCCACCGTTACCGCGGTATCTTCCGGCGAGGCGGGAACAACATCGCCGCGCACACGCTTCAAGGCGTCATTCTCGAACTCCATGATGACGCGGCGCTGCTCTATGATCTTGCCGCCCTTGCGCATCTGGTAGAAATAATCCCAGCGGTCGCGGTGGAAACTATCCTGGATCAATGGCGAGCCCATGATGAAGCGCACCTGCGACTTGGTCATGCCAGGCCGCAATTGCAACATCATCTTCGATGTCACGACATTGCCTTGCTGGATGTCCATCTTGTAAGGCTTGAAGGAAGGCAGTGCAGAGCTGCAGGCTGCGCACAGCAGCGCAGCTAAAAGAATTATATGACGCATCACACCACGACTTTGGCAAGAAATGGCGTAATATACCACGACATCAAAGCCGGTTTTCAGGCATATTGCCACCATTCCAGATTTTTACATGCTAGGCCGGCTCAAGCACTGGCAGCCAACATCTCGCTCGCGTGCTGCAATGTCGTCTCGGTGATCTCCACCCCGCCCAGCATGCGGGCCACCTCGTCGACGCGTTGCGCATGCGTCAGCACCTCGATCCGGCTCAGGGTCTGGCCATCCTGCAAATGCTTGCTCACACGCAGATGCTGGGCGCCCTGCGCCGCCACCTGCGGCAAATGGGTAATCACCAGCACTTGCCGCTGGCTGCCCAATGTCTTGAGCAGTTGCCCGACCACCTCGGCCACGCCGCCGCCGATGCCGACATCCACCTCGTCGAAAATCATGGTCGGCATATCGCCCTGCTGCGCCGTGACGACGCGAATCGCCAGGCTGATACGCGACAGCTCGCCGCCCGAAGCCACCTTGGATAAAGGACGGGGCGCCACGCCGGCATGGCCGGCCACCAGGAACTCGACTTGTTCATTTCCTGTCGCAGCAGGCTCCTGCGCATTGAGCGCCACGGCAAATTTGCCGCCGCTCAATGAAAGCCGCTGCATTTCGGCGCTGATCTTGTCGCCAAGGCTGAGCGCTGCCTGCTGGCGCGCGGCACTCAAGCGCTGCGCCAACGCATCATAGCCGGCGCGCGCATGCTCTTCCTCTTGCTGCAACTGGCCGTTGTCGTTCGCGGACTCCAGTTCCGCCACGCGCGCTTGCCATGACTCGAGCAACCCAGGCAGTTCTTCGGGCCGCGACCTGTATTTGCGCGCTGCGGCATGCAAGGCCTGGAGTCGGCTTTCAACCTCGTTCAGGCGCTCGGGGTCCAGGTCCGCACGCTGCAAGTAACGGTTGAGGAAACGGTCGGTTTCCTCCAGCTGGATCACGGCGCCTTCCAGGGTGTCCAGCGCCTCCTGCAATCCGCTGTCGTACGCCACCAGTTCCTGCAGTTTGTGCTGCACGCTGCTCAACTGCCTGATCGCGGCCAGTTCGCCCTCGCTCAACAATTCCCGGCAGGCCTCACCGCCGGCCAATATGCTGGCACCGTGGGCGAGGCGCACATGCTCCTGCTGCAATGGTTCCCACTCCTCGGCGGAAGGCGCCAGCGCAGCCAGCTCGCGCACCTGGTCACGCAACTCGGCCAACTCTGCGGCATAGGCTTCGGCATTCTTCTCGGCATCCATCCGCTTGCGGTACAGCACCTGCCAGGCCTGGTAGGCGCTGGCGACTTCCGCCGCCTGGCTTTGCAGGCCGCCATAGGCATCCAGCACCTGCCGCTGCGTGCCGGCCTTGAGCAAGGCATGATGGGCGTGCTGGCTATAGATATCGACCAGGAACTCGCCTATGTCACGCAATTGCTGAATGGTCGCAGGCGAGCCGTTGATAAAGGCGCGCGAGCGCCCGTCGGCATAGATGACGCGGCGCAATAACAATTGCGCATCATCCGCGTCGATCTCGTTTTCACGCAGCCATGCCTGCAAATCCGGCAGAGTTGCGATATCGAACACCGCATTGATCTCGGCCTTTTCCGAACCCGCGCGCGTAATGCCGCCCTCCCCGCGCGCGCCCAGTACCAGCGACAATGCATCGATCAGGATGGACTTCCCGGCGCCGGTTTCACCGGTCAATACGGTAAAGCCGGGGCTGAACTCAAGCTCGAGCTTGTCGACGATGACGAAATCACGGATCGAGAGTGTCTGCAGCATCTATGGCCTGCTCCCTCTGTCTTGGCAAGGCGGATATGAATTTTCTGTGAGCATGCCTATCCCCAATGCAACTTTTCACGCAGGACGTCGAAATGGTTATGCCCAGGCGGATGCAGCAATGTTATGGTGTTTTTCGCGCGCTTCACCTGCACATGGTCGCCGGGCTGCAACGCCATCTTCATTTGCCCGTCCAGGTGCACGCTGGCATCCTCGGCGTGGACTACCTGGATCACCACGTCGCTGGCGCTGCTGATCGCAATCGGGCGGTTGCTCAGCGTATGCGGACAAATGGGGACCAGGGCGATCGCATCGAGCGTGGGATACAGGATGGGCCCGCCGGCGGATAATGAATAAGCCGTTGTCCCGGTGGGGGTCGCGACGATCAGGCCGTCAGAGCGCTGCTTTTGCACGAAGTGCCCATCAATATGGATTTCCAGCTCGATCAGGCGCGCCAGGCCGTTCTTGTTCACGACCACATCGTTCAAGGCGTACCCCTGCCCGACAGTTATGCCTTCGCGCACGATGCACGCCTCGAGCAGGATGCGCTGCTCGGTATCGAACACGCCGTCCAGGATAGCGGCCACACTTTCCAGCATATGGTCCGAATTGATATCGGTCAGGAAGCCGAAACGGCCGCGATTGACGCCCACCAGCGGAATCTTGTAATCCACCAGCGCCCGCGCCACCGTCAGCATGGTGCCGTCGCCGCCCAGCACGATCGCCAGATCGGCATAAGCGCCTATGGCGTTCATCTGCAGCGTGGTATAGCCCTTGATGCTGGAATGCTGCGCCGTTTTTTCCTCGATGAACACGCCGATATGGCGTTCCCCGAGGAAACGCGCCAAGGCAAGAATCTGATCCCGGGTTTCCGGGTTCATGTACTTGCCGATCAATGCCACTGTCTGGAACGCACTTTTCATGGCTGGCATTAAATCATAGAAGATTGGCGCGTAAAACCCTGCCGCATGTCAAATCAATCATCGGGATCAATAATAGATTGCGCAAGACCGGCCTGTATCGGATAATTTTTTCATTCATTGAAGCCTGTCGATATGCATTGAATTTATGCATTGAATTAGCAATGTCACACCCTCATCTATAAGAATATGCTAGACAAACGCGCCCAGATATTGCTGAAGACCCTGATAGAGCACTACATCAGCGACGGCCAGCCTGTAGGCTCCCGCACGCTGTCGGTGGCCTCCGGGCTCGACCTCAGCCCGGCCTCGATCCGCAATATCATGTCGGAGCTCGAGGACCATGGCTTTATCGCCAGCCCGCACACGTCTGCCGGCCGCATTCCCACCCAGCGCGGCTACCGCTTGTTCGTGGATACCCTGCTCACCGTGCAGCCGCTGCAGAACCAGGAAATCCGCAAACTGGAGCATGTGCTGTCGTCCCCTGACCCGCAGGAACTCATCAACTCTGCCGCTGAACTCTTGTCCAGCCTGACGCACTTCGCCGGCCTGGTCCTGATCCCCAAGCGCCAGAGCATTGCATTCCGCCACCTGGAGTTCCTGCCCTTATCGGAAAAGCGCATCCTGGTCATCATCGTCACGACGGACGGCACGGTACAGAACCGCATCATCCTCGCCGACAAGCCATATAGCGCGGCAGACCTCACGCAGGCGAGCAACTTCTTCAACCAGAACTATGCCGGCAACACGCTGGACCAAGTCAAGCAGAAGCTGCACGAGGAACTGAAGCAGATGCAGTCCGACATGACCCGCCTGATGGCCGCCGCGCTGGAGGCCAGCAGCAAGACGGCAGACAACGACAAGGACGGCGTCGTCATTGCGGGGGAACGCAACCTGCTGAATGTGCAGGATCTTTCCGCCAATGTCAGCTCCCTGCGCAAACTGTTCGAGATGTTCGAGCGCCGCACCTCGCTCATGCAACTCCTGGACCATAGCCAGAAAGCCAGCGGCGTACAGATTTTCATCGGCGGGGAATCGGGCTACCTGCCGCTGGATGAATGCAGCATGGTGACCGCCCCTTATGAAACCAATGGGCAAACCATCGGCACGTTGGGCGTGATCGGCCCGACGCGCATGGCTTACGAGCGTGTGATCCCCATCGTGGACATCACGGCGAAACTACTTTCGAATGCATTGTCCAACAACCACTGAGCCATGCCAGACTGGCCTTCGGCATTGCGACGGCCAGCTAGGCGGCGACCCTGGCAAGCTGTGACCTAACAAAGAGGAACGTGCATGTCTTTTTACCTGAAAGAGCCGAACATCCCCGCCCAGGAGCCTGAACGCACCGGCATCCTGGTCATGAACCTGGGCACCCCGGAAGCCCCTACCGCCAAGGCCCTGCGCCCCTATCTGCGGCAATTCCTCAGCGACCGCCGCGTCATCGAGATTCCCCGCTTCATCTGGTGGTTCATCCTCAACGGCGTCATTCTGGTACTGCGCCCGCGGCAATCCGCGCATAAATACGCCACGATATGGGACAAGGATGGCTCGCCCTTGATGGTGAACAGCCAGAAGCAGGCCAGGCTGCTGGAGGGCTACCTGCACGAGCAGGTGGCTTCGCCTTATGCCGTGGAGCTCGGCATGCGCTACGGCCGACCCTCGGTCCAGTCCGCCATCGAGAAGCTCAAGGCAAAGAACTGCAACCGCATCCTACTGTTCCCGCTCTATCCGCAATATGCCGCGAGCAGCAGCGCTTCTGCGCTTGACGAGGCGATGCGCACGCTGATCCGTACCCGCAACATGCCGGAAATCCGCACCATACGCGACTATCACACGCACCCGGCCTATATTAACGCAGTGGCGGAAAGCATCCGGCTCCATTGGCACCAGCACGGCAAGCCCGACAAGCTGGTCATGAGTTTCCATGGCGTGCCGCGGCGCACTTACGACCTGGGCGACCCCTATTACGACCAATGCCAGGCCAGCGGTAAATTGATCGCCCAGGCGCTGGACCTGACGGAAGACCAGTACCTGATCGCATTCCAGTCGAGATTCGGCGCTGCGGAATGGTTGCAGCCCTACTTCGCACCTTCCATTGAAGCGCTAGGCAAACAGAAGCTGCGCCGCGTGGATGTGGTATGCCCGGGCTTTTCCAGCGACTGCCTGGAAACCCTGGAGGAGATCGCCATGGAAGGCAAGAGCCTGTTTCTCGAAGCCGGCGGCGGCGAATACCACTACATTCCAGCCCTCAACGACAGCGACGCCTGGATAAAAGCCATGCGTAAAATCGCCCTCGACAACCTGCAAGGCTGGGTGACGCTGCGCTAATCTTCGTCAAACCCCGCCCAAGAAGGAATGGGCTTTTGTTATACTCTCGAATTAGCTAGAAACGGATTCAAACCATGATAGTCATCACTGGCGGCGCAGGCATGATAGGCAGCATGATGGCCTGGCATCTCAATACCGTGCTGCAACGCGACGATATTGTGATCGTAGACCGCATTGCGCACCCCGAACAATGGCAAAACCTTTGCCACCGCCGTTATGCCAATTACCTGGACAAGGACGAACTACTCGGCTGGCTGCCCAAGATCGGAAAAATAGATGCCATCATCCATATGGGCGCCATCAGCGCCACGACGGAACGCGATTTCAACAAACTGGTGCAGGACAATATCCGCTACAGCCAATTGCTATGGGGCTGGTGTGCGGAAAACGAAGTCCCGTTCCTCTACGCAAGCTCCGCCGCCACCTACGGCGGGGGCGAGTTCGGCTATGATGACGAGGAGTCGGCGATCGACCAGTTGCGGCCGCTCAACGGCTACGGCTACTCCAAGCAGTTTTTCGACCAGTGGGTTCTGCGTCAAAGCAGCGAAGGGCTGGCGACCCCGCCGCAATGGTGCGGATTCAAGTTCTTCAATGTCTATGGCCCGAATGAATACCACAAGGAACGCATGGCGAGCGTAGCCTTCCACACCTTCAACCAGTTCCGCGAGCAAGGCCATGTCAAGCTGTTCAAGAGCCACAAGCCCGGTTTTGAGGATGGCATGCAATTGCGCGATTTCGTGTATGTGAAGGACGCCGTGGCCGTAATGGCGCATTTCCTCGAGCAACCCCAGCATTCAGGCCTGTTCAACATCGGCACGGGCGAGGCGCGCGCATTCAAGGACCTGGCCACCGCCGTCATGACCAGCATGGGCCGCGAACCCAGCATTGAATACATCGACATGCCGCAAGACCTCATGGGCAAGTACCAATATTTCACAGAGGCCAATATCAGCAAGTTGCGCAATACAGGTTACACAGCCCCGTTCCACACGCTGGAGCAAGGTGTGCAGGATTATGTTCAGCAATACCTCATGCAAGCCGACCCTTATTGCTGAGCCTGGCCAGGAGAACACCATGAATGCTGTCGACACATTGAAACAAGCTTTCAGCGAACACCAGGCCGTCATTGCGGCGCTGGAGCCCTTGCTCCCCAAAATCGCCGATGTGGCGCAAGCGATGCGCGCCTGCCTCGCCAGCGGCGGCAAGATATTGCTGTTCGGCAACGGCGGCAGCGCCGCCGACAGCCAGCATATCGCCGCTGAAATCGTCGGGCGCTACAAGAAAGAGCGCCGGGGATTGCCAGCCATCGCCTTGACTACGGACACCTCCATCCTCACCTCGGTCGGCAACGACTACGGCTTCGACTTTATTTTCTCCCGCCAGGTGGAAGCGCTCTGCCTGCCCGCAGACCTGGTGATTGGCTTTTCCACCTCCGGCAATAGCCGCAATGTGGTGCTGGGCATAGAAAAGGCGCGCGAAATCGGCGCCGTCACCGTAGCCATGACTGGCGGCAGCGGCGGCAAGCTCGCGAGCCTCTGCGACCACGTGCTGACCATGCCCACCAGCGATACCCCCCGCATCCAGGAGGCCCACATCCTGATTGGGCATAGCCTGTGCGACTTGGTGGAAGCCGACTAACACTTCATCATATTTACCCATATGCGCGAGTTTTTCCTCAATACCATTCAGCATCGCTTCGGACATGACCCATTGTGGATACTGGTCATCGGCGACCTCATGCTGGACCGCTACCTGTTCGGCGATGTGCAGCGCATCTCGCCGGAAGCGCCGGTGCCTGTCGTGTTGCTCAAGTCGCAAGACGAGCGCGCCGGGGGGGCGGCCAACGTGGCGGCCAACCTGGCCGGCCTCGGAATCAAGACCAGGATCGCGGGGGTGATTGGGCAGGATAACGAAGCACAGACCCTGCTCGGCTTGATGCGCGATATCGGCGCAGACACGCAGCACATCCATCGCAGCACGCTCAGGCCCACCATCACCAAGACCCGTATCCTTGGCGGCCACCAACAAATGATGCGCCTGGACCAGGAAGATGCCGCAGCATTTTCAACAGAAGAGCACCTTGTTCTGCAAGCCGCCATCAGCACCGCGTTGGCAGACAAGCCGGCTGCCGTCATCCTTTCCGACTATGCCAAGGGCGTACTGAGCGAAACCTTGTGCCAGTCGGTGATTGCGCAAGCCACAGCGGCCAACATTCCGGTGCTGGTCGATCCCAAGGGACGCGACTACAGCAAATACCAGGGCGCGAGCGGGCTAACCCCGAACAAACGCGAAACCGCCGAAGCCTGCCATGTCGCCATCCATGACGACCAGGCACTGCTTGCTGCTGCAGAACAGCTGCGCAGCGCGCTGCAGCTCGAATTCCTCGCCGTCACCCGCGGAGAGGAAGGCATCACCGTGCTGGATCGCCAGGGCAGCGCGCATCTGGCTGCCACTGCACGCCAGGTCTACGACGTTTCAGGCGCCGGCGACACCGTGATCGCCACACTCACTGCAGGCTTGGCACACGGCCTTCCCCTGCACGATGCGATCGAGCTCGCCAACATCGCGGCAGGCATCGTGGTGGGCAAGGTCGGCACGATGCCGATAACCAAGGCGGAACTGGAGCATGAGCTGCAATCCCAGCAATCCGCAGCGCAGGCGGACAAGGTCTGCAACCTGGACAGCCTGCTAGCCCGGGTAAGAACCTGGCGCAATCACGGTGAGCGTATCGTCTTTACCAATGGTTGCTTCGACCTGCTGCATGCCGGGCATGTCACTTACCTGGAGGCAGCCCGCAACACCGGCGACCGCCTCGTACTGGGCCTCAACACGGACCGCTCGGTGAGTGCGTTGAAAGGCCCGACCCGCCCGGTGATCCATGAGCAAGACAGGGCCCGTGTGCTTGCCGCGCTCGAATCCGTGGATGCCGTCATCCTGTTCGATGAAGATACGCCTATCGACCTGATCAAGGCCCTCCGCCCTGACGTCATCGTCAAGGGCAGCGACTACACGGAAGACCAAGTGGTAGGCGGCGCGGAAGTCAAATCCTGGGGCGGCAAGGTCGCCTTGATCGATGTCGTCCCGGGCCGTAGCACCAGCAATATCATCAGGAAGCTTGCATCCTGATGGCCGAGGTTCGCTAGATGGCCAACAACCGGCAAGACAAAATCCTCGTCATGGGCCCTTCCTGGGTAGGCGACATGGTGCTGGCGCAAAGCCTGTTCAAGACCCTCAAGCAGCAAAAGCCGGACTGTATCATTGAAGTCGCAGCGCCGGCATGGACCCTGCCCTTGCTGGAACGCATGCCGGAAGTCGATGCATCCATCGCACTGCCTTTCAAGCACGGCCAACTGGCGCTGAAGGAACGTATCCGCTTTGGCCGCAGCCTGAAGGATAGGCACTACACGCAATCCATCATGCTCACCAACTCCCTGAAATCAGCAATCCTGCCAGCTGCCAGCGGCATCAAGCGCCGCACCGGTTTCCTTGGTGAAATGCGCTACGGCCTACTCAACGACATCCGTCTTCTCGACAAAACCAAGCTGCCAAGGACTGTGGACCGTTTTGTCGCCCTCGGCGTCAATGCAGATGCAGGGATTCCATCTGCGATCCCCAATCCCAGCCTGGTGGCCAGCAAGGAAAATGCCCAGACCTGCCTAAAGAGATTAGAAGTCGATATTCCGCAAGTCCCGGTGTTAGGCTTGTGCCCAGGGGCTGAGTACGGTGAAGCCAAGCGCTGGCCGATAGAATATTATGCCGAGGTTGCACGCGCCGCATATGCACACGGATGGCAAGTCTGGCTATTCGGCTCCGAGAAGGACGTCCCGTTTACCGCAGAAATCAACCGCCTGAGCAACATGGTTTGCCTGGATCTGGGCGGAAGAACCAAACTAGGGGATGCGATCGACCTGATGTCGCTATGCGACGCCGTGGTCAGCAACGACTCCGGGCTCATGCATGTCGCGGCAGCGCTAGACAAGAAACTCGTCGCCATCTACGGCTCCTCCGACCCGCATCACACGCCGCCGATGAGCAGCAAGGCTGTCATTGAGTACCTCGGCCTAGAATGCAGCCCGTGTTTTCAGCGGGAATGTCCGTTGGGGCATTTGAACTGCTTGAGGCAGATTTCGCCGAAACATATCATTCATACATTGACACTCAACTAGCAAGCACCGCGCATGAGCCTTTCCCGCTACAGCACTCTACAACTGCACGTCACCTTCATTGCCCTCGCACTGCTATTCGCAGCTTGGATCAACTATATTCACCATGGCTGGATCAATGGGGATTCTGTGCTCTACTTTGAAGCTGCGCGACTGTTCAGCCTCGGAGAGTGGAGAGCAGGCATGGAGGTCTGGGGATGGCCGCTCTTCTCATTGTTAATTGCAGGGATGCACAAATTAAGCGGCTTGAATATCCAGCTCTCTGCCCAAGTGCTCAACACCCTGTTATTCGGACTTGCCACTGCCAGCTTTCTGCAACTGATTCGCGAAGCAGGCGGGCAAAAAACCGCTTTGATTTCAGGAGGATTACTCCTGCTGAGCTCGCAGTATATTGTTGGCGACATTCTTCCCATGCTGCTGCGCGACCAGGGTTTCTGGGCCTTCTTCCTGACCAGCCTGGTTTTCTTCGTACGTTACGCCAAGCACTATCGCGTAAGAGATGCGCTGTTGTGGCAGGCTTGCATCATGACCGCCACCCTGTTCAGGATAGAAGGGATCAGCTATCTGGCGCTACTGCCCATGGCACTGCTCTTCACCGCACCGGCGCATATGAAACTCAAGGCATTCCTGCATGCGCACAGCCTGAACATATTGGCAGGTGTTGGCCTGCTGGCCTCCATCCTGATCCTGGGCTTGCAAACAACAGAATTGGGCCGACTGCAGGAAATTCTCACTCTGGACATTCACCAGCAACTCACACAAAAACTGCTTGCCCAGGCCGGCATCATGGCGGAATCCGTATTGGGGGAATACCTGGATGAGTTTGCCGTACCTGGCCTCCTGGTCACTTTTATTTTCATCTTGCTCATCAAGGTGCTCTATACCACAGGGACGCTCAATACCATTCTCAGTCTGCTTGCCATTCGCGCCAGACCAGCATTGGCCGCCCAGCCTGCGAAGGCGGTCCTGAACACAGCCATATTGATCTCGCTCATCAATATGTTCCTGATCATCACGAAAGTATTCGTCCTGTCGGGACGCTACGTCATTGCTCTCGCGCTGATACTCATGGTCTATGCTGCCTTTTATATGGCATACCTGTTTGAGCGCTACCAATCCGGCTATCCGAGAAACCGGGTTGGACGCGTCATTCTCTGGGTTATCCCAGCTTCTATATTGATTGGCCTGTTAACCAACCTATGGCCCAAACCTGTCGGCTTCAATTATGAGCAAGAAGCCATTGCCTGGTTAAAAGCGCATCACATTGATAATAAAGACGTGTTCTTCGACAGTGCGAGGTTACGTTATTACGCCGGGGCTTCCTTTATAGGAAATGACGGAAATTTTGTGTTAGAAACCATTCGTCGCGGCGAAGATATTACTGAACCATATGTCGTTATTGGTGGGATTAACAGCAAACGCCCAGAACAACATGAATTATTTACAGCCAGCTATCCAAACTATAAAGAAATAGTGCAATTTAGCGGCCCCAAGAATAAAAAATTTACTATCATTTACAAAAAATTCACACCACAGTAATTCCTCGCTCAGTAAACACCGCTTCACTTCGCATATTGCCTAGATCAAGCATGGAGGTCATGGCAGATTTTGACCACTTACTCTTCCAAACCATAAAATGGAAATAGGGAAACCCATGACCGCCAGTCAGATTATTCGTGACTATTCCATTAGTCCAATACCATTCCGTTGGGAAATTATATGTCCCATCCACCCATGGTATTCTCGCATTCGGCGTCACATAAGTCTCATTAAATTCTGCCTTAGTTAACCAAGAATCGAACTTAGCTGCCATCGTCCGAATGATAGATAAAGAGTTCTTATGACGAATAAATATTTTACTAAAATGCTTTTCATCAAATGCAGCATGCTGATTGCTACTGAGTACTTGCCTCCAATCCTTGGCACGCATGAATGCGGAGCGCATTTCCTCCGTATTTCGCATTAAGCAAAAATGGCCTGATACTCGCCTACCCGTAGTAGAAAACAAATCCTTACTCTGAAGCCGTTCGTTGGAAAAATAAGCTCGCAGATCCCCATACACCAAATCAATATCGCTATATCCCCAGAAATCATATCCAACAAGCTCATCTGCATGTATATATCCCAATGCAGGTTTTATATCACATAGCTTATAGGAGTTTTCCGGCATGAATTTCAAATCAAGAAAAATAGAAATTTTTCTGCAATAATCCGAGTAGGTGATATCCACTACCCGAACGTTACCTGGACAATTATCCGGCGTGCCGCAATCAGTATAAAGTATCCAATCTATGCTGGAATTGTAACGGCAGCTTTCCATGAAGATAGACATCCAGAATGGCCAAGCTCCAAAATAGGGAATCAATATACAGATACTAGGTTGCTTTACACTTTGCATTACATTTCTACTTAGCAAAATGCGGCATAAATGGATATCCTTGAAACTTCGACAGATATCTTTCAGGAACAAGATAAATATTGGAGTATTTTTTCTCTGGAGAAAAACCAGACAACACCCAGCGCTTATCAAAGTACTTGTAATAAAATCTTTTGATGAAGCCGCACATTCCTTTACCATGGACTTTCTTGCTGTTTGTCACAGTAATGGAAAAAATGGTATATCCAGAGAACAGTGTATTAAATAGGTCATTTCCAATAAACCCATCAATAGTTTTCTGATTTTTATACTCCAACAGCAACAAAGGCTGTTGTATTTGAATAGTATGCTTCAGTCCTTGAAGAGCAGGAACCTCATGACCTTCAACGTCCATTTTGATGAAATCTACTTGCTTTACTTCCTGTTGAGCTAAGTAATCATCTCCAACCAAGGTGCTGATCTTTAATTTCTGCCCACTACTCTCCATAATCTCAAGGCTGGAAGAACCAAGATTAGCATTATCCGGAATAAAGATATCCACCTCTTGGGCAAGATTAGACAGTCCTGCATTTACAGCCTCTGCATGTTTGGCATGATTTTGCTCAATGTTGATCGTGAGCGCCTGAAAAATAAAATCTACTGGTTCAAATGCAATTAGACGGCGAGAGTAATCAGCAATCACTAGCGTATGATTACCAATATTGGCACCAATATCGAGACTGGTTTCAGGCCTAATAACTGCCAAGACATCAGTTAATGAATCCAATATATTACTGTCATACTCCCCCTTATGCTGGATTTCCCGCGTAATGGAATCACCTTCAAAGGCATTCAGTATTTTACCTCGTTTTGTTGTTAGCTTAATCAGGGAACGATGCATCGCACTCTCCAATTCTTGATAGATGCTTGATTGATAACACGTCTTTAATAAAGGATAGTGAGAAAAAATGCTGTCTCGCAGCTATATCACTGAATTTGGAACCTAACACGTTACAGGTATGCCTGTCTGAAGATGACAATAACGCTTGTTCAACTAACAAATTTGCCAACTGTCTGCCGTCCCCCAACTCAAACAAAGCACCGGAGCCATGTACTACTTCCGCTGCACCTCCGCTATCACTAGAGATGATCGGTAATTCCGCCGCCATCGCTTCAAGCAACACCATGCCAAAAGGCTCGTGATCCGAGGTCAAAACGAACAAATCAAACGCCCGGAAATACCGCCTTGCTTCCGGCACTAAGCCTGCAAAGCAGACTTTGTCGGCAATACCCAATGCACTGGCCAACGACTTCAACTCCAGCTCCAACGGGCCCTTTCCCATAATCAACAATAGGGTGTTCGCAGGCAGCCCCGGCAGTGCCTGGGCAAAACCACGCAGCAGGGTCGCTTGGTCCTTGTCCCGATGCAAGCGGCCAACATTGGCAATCACGTAGGTATCGTCTTCCAGCCCGAGGCGGCGGCGTGCTTCCTGCCTGGGCAACAGGGATTGCCTGACCGCGTCCACGTCAATGCGGTTATACAAGGTCTGGATCTGCTCGGCTGGCCAGTGTTTGAGGTGCTGGCGCATTTCGTCCCGCACGGAATCCGATACGCATAGCATCAATAGTCGCTTGCGGTAAAAGTTGACGAGGATACGGCGGGTAAACCGCCCATAGTCATTGTAGTTATGATGTACGCTCACAACTGGCAGACCGGTAGCGAGCAATGCCACATAGGTAGGCTTGGCGCGATGGGCAATACAAAATGCGAAGTCCCGGCTTTTCACCAATTGCCTGATTTTGGCAATCGCCCCTAGTTTGAGTCCTTTTACCTGTTTGCTGCTATAGCCAAGGAAAATCACTTCATCGGAAGCGCTGCCTCGCTCCACCTCGGGATCTGGCTTTCCAGTCAGGTAGACCGTCACCACCTTGTAGGGACTATCCTTGAACAAGGCAGCATATTGGCGTGCGCAGTCGAGGAAGGGAGGATAATAGCTATGGCAGATATGCAGTACGTACATATTTCAAGCACCGGATAAAAACTTCAGCCTCTGCCTAAGCGCAGACGCGGCTTTGGGCGGCAATTGCGCCGTGGAGAAATAGCCATCCGCAAACACTTTGCGTTCGGCCATAGGCAATGACTCCCAATCCGCCTGGCAACGCTGCAGATGGCGGAAATTACGCGCGCGATGCCAGTTGGTCAGGCCATGCCGATACACCTTGAGATCGGCAATATCAATCAAGCCAAGCCGTCCGTCCTGCATCCTGACGACATTGCTAAAATGCAGCGAGCGGAAATAAATGCCATGCTGATGCAGTTGCGCGACAAAACGTCCAAAACTTTCCATGAGTCCATGCTCCGCCAAACCGGAGATATGCAATTGTCGCAAGGTATGCCCCTGCAACGGCCGGTAGAGTACGGCAGTATCGGTACTTTCCTCGAAATGGAACAATTGCACGATCTCGACCGTAGGAACGCCGAGCTGCTTGAGCTTATCCGCATTGCGGCAGAAATGGCGCGCATAGGAATACACGCGGGCCAAGGTAAAGGTGTGGCGCACGCGAAATACCTTGAGGATATTGCCATTCACCATCTGCAGCACTTTAATGCCGCGCTCATCCTGCTCGAGCACCTTGGCATTCCGGCTTAATTGCGCGAAGTCTTCCGGGGTAAGCAGGTGGCTGTTGCGAATATTCAGGCGGGGAATCAGCATGTATGCGTTAACAAGGCGTTTATATCGGGCAATGTAGCAATATCCTGGCTGGCGCAATAAGCCTGCCAACCGGGGAAATCGGTCCATTTGTGCAGAAAGACGAAATCCAGGCCGGCACGGCTCGACGACTCATGATCATAACGGCTATCGCCGATAAAAATCGCGGGCCGGCGGATATTATCGCGGCCGGTTTCGCGCGCCATGATCTCGTCCTTGTTATCCGGGCTGCCGAAAATGCCGCCATCAAACAATGAGGACAGCTTACGCTCGGCAAAAATGGCACGCAACTCTTCCTGGTCCCCACCTGAAATCACTAGCCAATTGCTGGCTGCGGTTTTTTCACGCAGTGCCTGCAGCCCAGGCGCAATTTCACAATTTGCCAGGCGCTCGCGCACCTCGCGACCGAAATCCTGCAACAAGAATTCCACATCATCCTGAGCAAACGGCTTTTTCAGGATTTGCTTGAGGAAATACTCGAATTTGACGAAACGGGAAATACCGCCCAGCTTGATGTGGTAATCCACCAGTGCCTGCGCTTGCTGGTCGTCCGCGCCGAAGTTCTTGGCAGTGGCGTAATACGCCTCGATCTTGAGATGGTTGGAGTTGAGGATGACGCCATCGCAATCAAACACCCATGTGTGGTATTGCTCGAGATTCAGCATAGCGCGACCTGAAGGTTGGTGCCATAGGCAATTGGCATGTGCACAGCCTGGGGATATGAAGACTACAGGCCCCGAGAGGGGCCTGGTATTGCTTGTTAGGCTGCAGCCTTGATCGCACTGGCTTCGCGCGCCAGCTTGGTGATATGCGCCCAATCCTTGCGCGCCACGGCATCGCCAGGCGTGAGCCAGGTGCCGCCGCATACCACGACGTTGGGCAGTGCAAGGAATTGCGGGGCGGATTCCACCGTCACGCCGCCAGTGGGGCAGAACTTGACATCGCCGAACGGGCCGGCAAAGCCCTTGAGCAGGTTGATGCCGCCCACGGCAACGGCCGGGAATAGCTTGAGGAAATAGTAGTCATCGGCATTCGCCTGCATGATCTCGCTGCCGGTGGAAACGCCCGGCAGCAACGGCAGACCGATTTCACGCGCCGCACGGCCGATCTCGCTGGTATAGCCGGGGCTGACGGCGAACTTGCAGCCGACATCCTTCACAGCCTGCGCATCCTTGATGCTACGCACCGTGCCAGCGCCGACAATCGCATCAGGCACGGCCTTGGCGATGGCTTCCATCGCCTGCAACGCCACTGGCGTACGCAAGGTCACTTCCAGCACCTTGATGCCGCCTTCGAGCAATGCTTCCGCCATAGGCACGGCATCTTCCACCTTGTTGATGACAATGACCGGGATTACCGGGCCATGGTTGGCTAAATCGAGTGTGCTCATGTTCTATATACCTATGGTTGATTATTAAAAATCTACAAGTGGGAAGGCAAACTATATTGCCATTTCAAAATCGCGGCGGACAAGGCGTTTGAGCGCAGACAGTAGCTAGTACGGCAAGCAAAAAACAACGCAGTCCCCCGCGCATTTTCAAATGAGCTAGAGCCAGGTGACGGCGCCTTCTTCGGCGCTGTGCACATTCTTGCGCATCCCGCCGAACAATTCGCGGCCAATGCCATGGCCATTGTTGTTACGCTGGGCTTCGGTCATCACCGCCACGGTACGTGCCTGCCACTCCTCATCGTCGACCAGCGCATTCAGCGTGCCGACAATCGCATTGAGGCGGATCATGTCGCCCGTGCGGATCTTGCCGATCGCGCCGCCGGCAACGGCTTCCGGGCTCAAGTGGATCGCAGCCGGCACTTTGCCGGAGGCGCCGCTCATTCGGCCGTCGGTCACGATCGCGACGCGGAAACCCTTGCCCTGCAACACGGACAACGGCGGGGTCAGCTTGTGCAGTTCAGGCATGCCGTTGGCGCGCGGTCCCTGGAAGCGCACGACCGCGATGAAATCCTTTTCCAGCTCGCCGCGCTCAAACGCTGCCAGCAATTCCTCCTGGCCGTTGAACACAATGGCAGGGGCTTCAATGATCTGGCGGTCTTCCGGCACGGCAGAACTCTTGATCACGGAACGGCCCAAATTGCCGGTCAACAGGCGCAGGCCGCCAGAGGAACTGAACGGCTTGGAGGCGTTACGCACGATCGTTTCATCAGGGCTTTCCTTCGGCAAGTCGACCCAGATCAGGCTGTCGTCGGACTTGACCGGCTTCTTGCCGAAATCACGCAAACCGCCGATCACGACGGAACTCACGTCGCCATGCAT
Source organism: Methylobacillus draconifructus (assembly GCF_045984385.1). NCBI lineage: Bacteria > Pseudomonadati > Pseudomonadota > Betaproteobacteria > Nitrosomonadales > Methylophilaceae > Methylobacillus > Methylobacillus draconifructus. Next base: position 499,453 of record NZ_JBJQIJ010000001.1, on the reverse strand, counting down.
ATAGCCGGCATCCACCAGCTCGCGGATCACGAAACTTGGGCCACCAGCCGCCTGGAACTGGTTCACGTCGGCTGTGCCGTTAGGATAAACACGTGCCAGCAACGGGGTGTTCTGCGACAGCTTGGAGAAATCGGACCAGTCGATGATGATGCCAGCCGCCCGGGCCACGGCCACCCAGTGAATCAGGTGATTGGTACTGCCGCCGGTAGCCAGCAGTGCCACGATCGCATTGACGATGACGCGCTCGTCCACCAGCTTGCCGATCGGCGTGAAACGCTGGCCCTTGGTGATGGACAGTACGGTCTTGACCGCCTCACGGGTCAATAGCTCGCGCATATCGTCGTGCGGATGCACGAAGGCGGCGCCCGGCACATGCAGACCCATCGCCTCGATCAGCATCTGGTTGCTGTTGGCGGTGCCGAAGAAGGTACAGGTTCCGGCGCCATGATAGGCGGCGGACTCGGATGCCAGCAGCTCGTCACGGCCAACCAGGCCCTGGGCGTATTTCTCGCGCACCTTGGACTTGGTGGTATTGTCTATGCCGGTCGCCATCGGGCCCGCAGGCACGAAGACGGTCGGCAAGTGGCCGAAATGCAAGGCGCCGATCAGCAGCCCCGGCACGATCTTGTCGCACACGCCAAGCATCAAGGCCGCATCGAACACATCGTGGGACAGGGAGACCGCCGTACTCATCGCGATGGTATCGCGCGAGAACAGACTCAGCTCCATGCCGGGTTCGCCCTGGGTAATGCCGTCGCACATCGCGGGCACGCCGCCTGCCACCTGCACGGTCGCGCCATATTTGCGCGCTTCGTCCCGGATGATATTGGGATAGGTCTCGTATGGCTGATGTGCCGACAGCATATCGTTGTAAGCCGTCACGATACCGATATGCGGCGCCTTTTCCGCTACGACGCGGAACTTGTCGTTGTTAGGCAGGGCGGCAAAGGCATGCGCCACGTTCGCACAGCCCAGGCGATCAGCGCCGCGCGTGCGGTTGATGATCTGGTCGATGCGTTGCAGGTAGGCCTTGCGGGTCGGCGCACTACGTTCCCGAATGCGCTCGGTGACTTCTATCAGGGTTTGTGTCATTAATTGTGTACTGCTGAAAAGTTGAATTTAGCCGGGAATTATCGCTGAAAGCGCCGGGCATCGTCAAATTAACCACGACTGGGATAAGGTAAAAAAACCATGGGCTTGCAACATCTGTTCTCTCGCTGCAAGCCCTGCCCGGCCTAGTTTTTGGTCACGAGGACATCTTCCATCAGAAGATATTCGAGATCGCACCCGTAGAACATATTGAGTGCATCCGTCGGGCTGCAAATCATCGGTTCGCCCCGCCGGTTCAATGAAGTATTGAGCACCACAGGCACATTGCGCAGGCGTTCGAGTTCCTCGATCAAGGTGTAATACCGCGGATTGGTTTCCCTGGTCACGATCTGCGCGCGTGCAGTGCCGTCCTCATGGACGACCTCTGGAATGCGCGGCTTCCAGTGCTCGGCCACATCGAAAGTAAACGTCATGTAAGGCGCAGGATGGTCGGTCTGCAGGATGTCCGCCGCAACGCGGTCCAGCATGCTGGGACAGAACGGCCGCCAGCGCTCGCGGTACTTGATCTGCGCATTGATGCGGTCGGCCACGCCGGGATGGCTGGGATCGCCGAGGATGCTGCGGCAGCCCAGCGCGCGCGGGCCGAATTCCATGCGGCCCTGGAACCAGGCCAGCGGGTTGCCGGCTGCCAGGATTTCGGCGCCTTTCTGCGGCGCGTTTTCAATGCGCTGGAACTTGGGCTTGGCAGGATGCGCCTCGCAGGCCGCCAGGCACTCCTCTGTGGTGAAAGATGGGCCGAGGTAGGCATGACGCATCGGCTCCAGCGGCTCGCCCATCTCCGCAGCCACATAGCTGGCGGCACCCAGCGAGGTGCCGTTGTCGCCGGATGCAGGCTGCACGAACAGCTCTTTCACATGCGGCAAGGCAATGATGCGCTGGTTGAGCTTGACGTTGAGCGCCACGCCGCCTGCCATCGCAATGCGGCCGGTCTCGCGAATGATGTCGCCGAGATAGTACTCGATCATTTCCAGCGCAATGTCTTCCAGCAACTGCTGCACGGAGGCGGCGTAATGGATATAGGGGTCGTCGATCTCGTCGCCCTGGCGCTTGGGGCCCAGCCACTCGATCAACTTGGGCGTGAAGTAGAAGCCCTTGCCTTTTTCCTTGTAGCGGCGCAGGCCGACCACGTTGACGTAATCGGTATTGATCTCGAGTTCGCCGTTCTCGAACTTGGCCAGGCGCGACAAATCGTAACGCTTGGGATCGCCATAGGGCGCCATGCCCATGACCTTGAATTCGCCGTCCAGCATCTCGAAGCCGAGGTACTCGGTGATCGCGCCGTACATGCCTCCCAGGGAGTCCGGATCGTAGAATTCCTTGATCTTGTGGATCTTGCCGTTCTCGCCGTAGCCGAAGAAGGTCGTGGCGTATTCGCCCTTGCCGTCAATGCCGACAATCGCGGTCTTTTCCTTGAATCCGCTCAGGTGATAGGCGCTGCTGGCATGCGCCAGGTGGTGCTCGACCGGCACGAAGCGCGCCTTGGTCAGGCCAAGCTCGCGCATCAGGTCCAGGGATTTGTCGCGGTTGCGACGGAAGCGGCGGTTGCCGTTGAAGATGGCATCGAGCGCGCGGTCGGGCGCATACCAGTAGCGCTTGGCATAATGCCAGCGCGCGCCGCTGCTCAATGGAATCTCGCCATAGGGAAACGCGACGATATCGACCTGCTCGGGCCGCACCCCGGCCTCGCGCAGACAGTATTTTGCCGCTTCCAGGGGAAACTTGTTCTTGGCATGCTTGTCGCGGATGAAACGCTCTTCTTCCGCAGCCGCTACAATTTTTCCATCCACAATAATGGCAGCCGAGGCGTCATGCCCCAACGCACCTGATAAACCTAGAATGATCATTCGTCTTTTTCGCTTTATTTAACTACGATGCCCGCCTGGTCCAGCACGCGACCATCCGTATAAACCGCCCTGAAGGCCTTTGTCAGCAACCAGCTGGTCTCGGCGTCGGCCTGCCAGTTCTTGAAGAACCGCTGCAGGTCGCGCACGTGCCTGCGCTCAAACCGCTTTCTGCACCTATGTTGCCGCATGCTGTCCAAATCGATCAGCAACGGATGCTGGTCATGTATCAAGACATTGGTCGCCTTGAAATCGCCGTGCTCCAGCTGCAGGCAAAATAACTGGAAAAACAGCCTGGCGATGCGCCGCGCTACCTGCTCGCGCGCTTCCTGATCGATTGACGCATCGGCATAGAACTCCGCCGCATCACAGGCATGCACGAACTCGGTCAGCAAATAAGCCTCGCGCCGCAAACCCAGCCACCGGCGCTCCAGCACGGCCACGGCCGTCGGGGTAGCAATGCCTTTCAACTGCAAGCGGAAGGCATTGGCCCATGACAGCATAGCCCGGGAAGGCCGCCAAGCACGGCCCAGGCCATGCCAGAAATTCTTGATATTGTACCTTTTGATCACCATGTTGCGCTGATCAATTTCAATCGCAGCCACGGTACAGGTATTCCCGCTCTTGAGCCGCAATGCGCCTGCGGCATCGAGCAAACCGTCGGGCGCGGCCAATACCTGCCGCAACACCTGGCTGTCCTTGGCGCGATTGACCGCCAGGTAATGCCGGCATGTCTGCTCCACATAGACATCGGTACACGGGCGCTGCACTTTCCTCGCGTACTGGCGCATCTCGTATTGCCAGTGCCGCGCGATAAGCCGCTGCATTCTGCCGATATCGGGCGGCTGCTCGCCTGCCGTGGCCGCATATTGTTGCAATAGGCCGGGCAACCAGGCAGACACTGCATCGACATCGAACTTCGAGATCAGCCGCGCCAGGTTGTCCCATTGTTGCCGCTGCCTGCCAAAGGCGCGCAGCTGCCGTACGCCGTCACCATCCAGGGTATAGATAGCCTGCGCATCCGCCAGAAAGTTTTTTAGGTATAAGTCCGTTTGCAGCAGTCCCGCGCGGTGATGCCTGCCAACCTCCGCAACCAGGCGCTGGGCCAGCGCAAGCCTGTCCATAGGATCCATATCTTGCCAAACCTGCTCGGCATTGCGGGCTGGAACGGCTGCATAGAGCAGGACTTCGCACCCCTGATCCGCCACACGGGACTCAAGCAGCAAGGCAGGTGTTGCAAGCCCCGCCTGCGCCAGCCAGAGGGAGCCGCGCTTGTCGCGCGCCGCATACTTGGCCGCCTGGCCGCCGATGAAAAACTTGGCGTAAATGGCCTGCCCGTTCAGCAAGCCGCGGCAAACCAGGCGCTTGCCCGGGACACGACGCACGACCTCCAACGACTGCAATTCGCTGCCGTCATCCAGCACCAGGCCGAATGTTGCAGAAGCAGCCCCTTTTGCATATTGCTGCAAATCAGGGATGGAGGGCGCAGCGGGGTCAGTCATGGGCATGAATGTCCAGCGGACGGATGGTGTCAGGCTGATACGGGTCGCCAACCAGCAATGGGTGCTCCTTAAATTGCGCATTCACAATGCTGAGCGACGGCTCGAAGCCGTCGAAGCTCAAGCCGGCCAGATCCGCCCAGGTATGGATGAAATGCGCGTTACTGTAGGGGCGCTCGAGTATGCCGTCGAAGCGCATGTCATGCCCGGCCCTCCACTGCTCGGACGCCCATATGATGAAAGGCACCGTATACATAGGCAGGGTGGGCTTGGCCTCGTTGCGCCCCAGCATGCCATGGCCCGGTGCATCGTAGACATCCTCGCCGTGGTCGGAGAAATAGACCAGCAGGCTGTTCGGGGCGCGCTCGCGCAGGCTTTCAATCAGGGTGGACATCACGTAATCATTGTAAAACACGGCATTATCATACTGGTTATAGACCTTGGCCTGCCCCTCGTTCAGTATCGCGGGCACGCCCTCGCGCCCCTTGAAGACGTCAAATTCCGCAGGGTAACGGTACTCATATTTCATATGCGTACCAAGCAAATGCACGATGATGAATTTCCTGGGCGCAGGGTCACGCAGCACTTCCTCGAACGGGGCAAATACATTGGCATCATACTCGCGGGAGTTCTGTGCACGACTGTTATTCATGTAGAACTGCTCGTCCGTCTGCTTGGAGAAGTTGGCCAGCATGGTATTGCGCTTGGTAATCGTCTGGTGGTTGGTGATCCAGTACGACTTGTAACCCGCCTGGCGCATCATGTTCATGAGCGAAGGCTTGGTGAGATACAGCTCGGGATGTTCCTGGTCCGCAAAAGTCAGGGCCTGGGTCAGTGCTTCTATCGTGTAGGGCCGTGGCGTCACCACATTGTCGAACACGCTCAACTCTTGCCGCAGGGCGTCCAGCTTGGGCGTCGTCTTGCGATGGTAGCCGTACAGGCTCATGCGCTGGCGGTTGGTCGATTCGCCCAGCACCAGCACCAAAGTCGCAGGCTGGCCGGCGTTGGCGTCCTGCAGGTTGGATAGCGGCGGAATCCTGCTGTTCTGCTCGAGCAAGGTTTCCATATTGGCAAGCTGCTTGCGGTAATGGATGTAACCTATCACCATCTGCCAGGGCACGGCAGGCTCCATGCGCGTTTGCAATTTCTCCACGGCATCGTCGAGATTCGATCCCTTGACCACCATCGACTTGAACATCGGCTGCACGAACAGCAAGACCAGGATGCCGGCGGTCACTGCCCAAGCCGCGCGTGCGCTGATCTGGAGCGGTCCCAGCCTGCGCCAGAGCCAGTACGCCACTCCGCTATGCAATAACAATACCGGGATCATCCACCAGACGAAGTAGTGGGCAATGAACTCGCTGGACTCGGCCGGATTGGACTCGAAAATCGTGAACATCACGCTTTGCGAGAACTCCTGCCCATAAATACAGAAATACCCGAGGCTGACCAGCGAGAACACCCATAGCACCAGCCCGATCACGGCGGCTATCTTGCGTGCGTGGCGCGGCACCAGCATGACCGGTATCAGCCACAGCAGGCTCATCACAACCGCTTGACGCATGCCGACAAAGATGGTCGCCCCGCTGATTTGCAGCAAGATGTGCGTGATGCCGGAGAAATAGAAGAAGAACAGGTAGTAGTTGAACCAAGCGCTCCAGTCGGAACGCTTCCAGGCGAACTTGAATGGCATTTGCATAGATTTTCCGGCTGTACGCCAGAGCTGCCATGCATTAGCCGATCATACCGCCAATCTGGTGCAGCCCAGGCTCAACCTTGTGTAATTTGATATAAAGTTTGATTGCGCGGGCCTGCACCTGCTGCCAGAAATCACGCTCCTCGCGTATGACCTGCCTGATCGGCTTACCACGGTAACGGCGCAGGAAACGCAGATAATCCCTGGGGACTAGTCCCGCATTCATCGCAGAGAAATATAATGCTGCTATATCCTTCATGCGATCCTGGGGGCGGATTGTCTCACGAATTCCGACCCGGTGCAGGTCTATGAGATACAAATGGATATCTCCGTGCCTGAGCCGCGGCAGGTCAAGGCAGATATGGCAGATATAGAAATCACGGTGATTGAGGCCGCTGTCATGCAGTCGGGCTGCCAAAGCGGCGACTTCCAGCAGCAAGCGGCGCTTAAAGCGCGGCTCGGGCGGCGCCTGCATCCACTGGTCCGCCAGGGTTTCCAGCGACAGTATCTCGCCTAGGTCGCGGGTGATAAGGAAAGATTGCCGGCTTGCCGGGCTGCACCCCCGGCTGCCAAAACCTGCCAGCGGCGTGGTGGCGATACCGATCTCGCCCAGCTTTTCTATCGCCTGCTTCTCAGTATTTGCACTGACCACGGGCACCTTGAGCGCCAGCAGATTCTTGAAAATCTCCCCCCAGCCCACGCCGAAGTGCTGCTTGATGAAATAGGGCTGGCCGGCGAGCTGAACACGGATGGTCTTGCGTCCCGGCACATCGCGGAAAACCTCCCCATCCAGCGCCATGACGCGGGAGAATATGTCGCCCGCCCCCAGCGCCTGCGCCAGTTCCGGGGACAACTGCAACACCTCGCACGTCATATCGCCGCCTCCTGCTTTTGCCCGGCAATACGCAGCATGATCGCTGCCTCGGCGCTGCCGTCGTTTTCCATCATTAATCTGCGCGCATATTGCAAACCGTTGTCGCGCCACTTCTCCAACCGGGTGTCCCTTGCATGCACAAGCGACACCATCTCCTGCAGCATCCGGTTCAACGTCGCCTGTTCGAACGGCACCGGCACCACTTGCCCGGCATCTGCCTCCTGGACATGCACCGCATAGCCGCAGCTGGCTGTCGCCAGCACGGGCAAGCCGCTTGCCAGCGCCTCCAAGATAACCAACCCGGTATTTTCCCGGTAGGCCGGATGCAGGTAGAAATTCGCGCCTTGCATCAATTGCGGGATGTCGGGCCTGCCGCGTGAAATGATCAGGTTGTCCGCCACCTTGAGCTTATTTGCCATCCTGATGAACGGCGCAGGCTTGTCCTGCCCGATCGCGATCAGCTTGAAATCCTTGCGCATGTCGGCGGGCAAACTTGCCAATGCCTGCACAGCGCGATCCAGCCCCTTCATGTAGAACCCCGAGCCTACCAGCAGGGCAATCTTCGTCTCCGGCGGCAGGTTGAACGCATCACGCAGATAGGAGCGCATTTCCGCACGGTCATGCAATTGCAGGCGTTCACCGGAAAGATAGGGCGGAATGTAGTGGAAGCGGTCGTCCTGGGTCTGGTACCAGCGCTGGAATACGGCTTTTTCCGCCATGTCCACCATCAGCATCTGCGTCTTCGCCTGCGGAGAGAAAATGGCCTGCTCTATCTTCTGAAACCAGCGGTAGCGCGGCGTCAGTCGATAAAGCCAATTGCGCTGCTTGTGAGCCCGCTCGATAAAACATGGGTCGGCGGCAAAATATACGTCCAAGCCGCTTATGCGGTTGTACCCCACGACCAAGTCGAAACTGAACTCGCGCGCAATGCGGGCTTGGACCTGCCCGATGAAATCCTGGTATTTCTGGAAGTTGAACCAGCCATTTCCCGGCATGATGTGCGCACGGATATTGCCTTCCGGCAGGTCTTCCCTTGGCATCTGGCCGTCCCACGACATGGTGAAAATATCCACGGAATGCCCGGCCTCGGCAAGCCGGGTGGCAGTGCGCAGCATGTCGCGCTGCATGCCGCCATAAGGGAAATACTTGAAGATCAGGAAAGCAAACTTCAATGGCTCTAGCCTTCAATTGGGAAAAGAAGCTGAATTGTATGCGAAAATGCCGCCCATGCCTCGTTTGCTCATGATCAAAACCACTTCCTTGGGTGATGTCATCCACAATCTGCCCGTCATTACGGACATCAAGGCCATGTTGCCCGGCATGGAGATAGACTGGGTGGTGGAAGAAAGTTTTGCCGACATCCCGAGGCTGCATCCGAGCGTCAGCGAAGTCATTACTGTCGCAGTCCGGCGCTGGCGCAGACACTTGCTCCAGGCCAACACCTGGCAGGAAATCCGCCACATGCGGCGCCAGTTACGCGCGCACTATTACGACTATGTCATCGACACCCAAGGCCTGCTGAAAAGCGCCTTGATCGGCTGGCAAGCCCGCGGCGCCTATCATGGACAGGATAGCGCATCCGCGCGGGAATCCTGGGCGGCCCTGCTCTACCAGCAACGCCATCCCGTGGCACTCGGCCAGCACGCAGTCGCACGCAACCGCGAACTGGCGGCACGCGCGCTGGGCTATGCCATTCCATCCAGCCCGCCGGACTACGGGATTCATACCGTAGCTCCCGACGCCGCGCTGGGATTGCCCAGCCGTTATATTGCCGGGCTGCACGCCACCAGCCGAGACTCCAAGCTGTGGCCGGAAAACCATTGGATCCAGCTGGGCAACGCCTTGCTCCAGCAGGACCTGAAACTGGCGTTGCCCTGGGGGAATGCCAGTGAGGAAGCCCGCGCGCAGCGCATTGCCAGCGCCGTCCCCGGCTGCGTGGTGCTGCCGCGGCTGTCCCTCACCCGGCTCGCTGCCGTGATCGGCAGCAGCCATGCCGCGATCGGCGTCGATACCGGCCTGGTGCATCTTGCCGCTGCGCTCAACCGGCCCACCGTGGCGATCTATACCGACACCGACCCGCGGCTGACGGGGGTGCTTGCGCAAGACAAGCACAAGATCAGCAACCTGGGCGGACAAGGCCAGGTTCCGGCAGTCGATGCCGTGCTGGAGGCCTTGGCGCAGGTCACGGCACAATAGCACGCTAGCCGGTTCATCCAATCCCGTTCGAATAAAATTACTCCGCCCCTCTTGTAATCCGGGCATATACCCCCATTTGCTTCGTTGTTACATCATCACCAACAGGGACTATCATGCAACACGAAGACAAGACGCCAGAAACCGACCTGCAGGAAAATGCCGCCACCCCAGCGCAAGAAGCTGGTGCAGCAGGTTCGATTGATGACAGGATTGCCGAACTGGAAGCCCAGCTGGCCGAGCAGCAAGCCGCCGTGCTGTATGCCAAGGCGGAAGGCGAAAACATCCGTCGCCGTGCAGCGGATGATATCGACAAGGCGCGCAAGTTCGCGCTGGAAAAGTTCTCGAACGAGCTGCTCGCCGTCAAGGACAGCCTGGATGCCGCACTGAACGTGGGTTCCGCCACACTGGAAAGCTATCGCGACGGCGTTGAGCTCACTGCCAAGCAACTGACTTCCGTATTCGAGAAATTCAGCATTGTCGAAATCAACCCGGTCGGCGAGAAATTCGACCCCAACAAGCATCAGGCGATCGGCGCGGTTGAAAGCGATGCCGAGGCCAATACCGTGGTCAACGTGCTGCAGAAGGGCTACACCCTCAACGAACGCGTGCTGCGCCCGGCACTGGTCATGGTCGCGAAATAAACCCCTTCGGTTGCCAACAGGATATTTGCAGGCGATTTTTGCATACAGGCTTGAAATCGCATCGCCTATCCCCACTTTGGCAACATAGTTATCCACTTTATAGAGTCAAAAGAACACAAGGAATCAAGACAATGGGAAAAATTATTGGTATTGACTTAGGCACCACCAACTCCTGCGTAGCCGTGATGGAAGGTGGCAAGCCGCGCGTGATCGAGAACGCCGAGGGCGCCCGCACCACGCCATCCATCATTGCGTATCAGGAAGACGGTGAAATCCTGGTTGGTGCGCCAGCCAAGCGCCAAGCGGTGACCAACCCCAAGAACACCCTGTTCGCCGTCAAGCGCCTGATCGGCCGCCGCTTCGATGAGAAGGAAGTGCAAAAGGACATCGGCCTGATGCCCTACACCATCACCAAGGCAGACAATGGCGACGCCTGGGTGGAAGTGCGCGATAGCAAGCTGGCGCCTCCGCAAATCTCCGCGGAAGTGCTACGCAAGATGAAGAAGACTGCGGAAGACTACCTGGGCGAGGAAGTCACCGAGGCCGTCATCACCGTGCCGGCCTACTTCAACGACGCACAGCGCCAGGCCACCAAGGACGCCGGCCGCATTGCCGGCCTGGAAGTCAAACGCATCATCAATGAGCCGACTGCGGCTGCGCTGGCCTTCGGCCTCGACAAGCAGGAAGGCGACCGCAAGATTGCCGTTTACGACTTGGGCGGCGGTACTTTCGACATCTCCATCATCGAAATCTCCGAGATCGACGGCGAGCACCAGTTTGAAGTATTGTCCACCAATGGCGACACCTTCCTCGGCGGCGAAGACTTCGACAACCGCCTGATCGACTTCCTGGCCGACGAGTTCAAGAAGGAAAACGGCCTCGACCTGCGCAACGACCTGCTGGCAAAACAACGCCTGAAGGAAGCTGCCGAAAAGGCCAAGATCGAGCTTTCCTCCAGCACACAGACCGAAGTCAACCTGCCTTACATCACGGCGGATGCTTCCGGGCCCAAGCACTTGGTGGTGAAGATCACCCGCGCCAAGTTCGAGAGCCTGGTGGAAGACCTGATCGAGCGCTCCATCAAGCCTTGCGAAGTGGCATTGAAGGACGCAGGCGTCAAGGTTTCCGACATCCAGGACGTGATCCTGGTCGGCGGCCAGACCCGTATGCCCAAGGTGCAGGAAAAGGTGAAGGAATTCTTCGGCAAGGAACCACGCAAGGACGTGAACCCTGACGAAGCCGTGGCCGTAGGCGCTTCCATCCAGGGCGGCGTGCTGCAAGGCGACGTGAAGGACGTATTGCTGCTGGATGTAACACCACTCTCCCTCGGTATCGAAACCCTGGGCGGCGTAATGACCAAGCTGATCCAGAAGAACACCACGATCCCGACCAAGGCATCGCAAGTGTTCTCCACAGCCGACGACAACCAGTCCGCCGTGACCATCCACGTGCTGCAGGGCGAGCGCGAGGTCGCTTCCGGCAACAAGAGCCTGGGCCAGTTCAACCTGAGCGATATTCCGCCGGCACCGCGCGGCATGCCGCAGATCGAAGTCACATTCGACATCGACGCCAACGGCATCCTGCACGTATCGGCCAAGGACAAGGCGACCGGCAAGGAAAACAAAATCACCATCAAGGCAAACTCCGGTTTGTCTGATGAAGAGATCAAGCGCATGGAAGAAGATGCGGCCAAGTACGCAGATGAAGACAAGAAGCTGCGTGAACTGGTCGACGCGCGCAACAGCGCTGACGGCGCGATCCACAGCGTGAAGAAGTCCCTGTCCGAACACGGCGACAAGCTCGACGCCGCCGAGAAGGAAGCCATCGAGAAAGCCGTGCAGGAGCTCGAAGACGTCGTCAAGGGCGACGACAAGGACGCCATTGAGAGCAAGACCACCGCCTTGATCGAGGCTTCGCAGAAGCTAGGCGAGAAAGTTTATGCCGCGAGCCAAGCCGAGACCGCTGCCGAGCAAGGCGAACCACAGGAAAAGACCGTGGACGCCGACGTGGTGGATGCCGAGTTCGAGGAAGTCAAGGATGACAAGAAGTAAATCCTTTACCATGTAACCTCATGAGGCACACAGGTTTTCCCTGCTGTGCCTCATTTATTGTTAGTAGAGAAATATGGCAAAAAGAGATTATTACGAGGTACTGGGCGTCAACCGCGATGCCTCGGACGATGACATCAAGAAGGCTTACCGCAAGCTGGCGATGAAATTCCATCCGGACCGCAACCCGGACAACCCCAAGGCCGAAGAAAGCTTCAAGGAAGCCAAGGAAGCCTACGAAATCCTGTCCGACGACCAGAAGCGCGCGGCATACGACCAATACGGCCATGCCGGTGTGGACCCGAGCGCAGGTGCTGGAGCAGGTGCCGGCGGCTTCGGCAATTTTGCCGATGCGTTCGGCGACATCTTTGGCGATATTTTCGGCGGCGGAGGCGGCGGCAACCGACGCTCCAACGTCTACCGTGGCGCAGACCTGCGCTACAACATGGAAATCTCGCTCGAAGACGCCGCGCGCGGGACCGAGACCAAGATCCGCATTCCCGTCATGGCGGAATGCGAGACCTGCCACGGCTCGGGTGCACGCCCAGGCACGCAGCCCGTCACCTGTACCACCTGCGGCGGCCACGGCCAGGTGCGCATGCAGCAGGGTTTCTTCTCCGTGCAGCAGACCTGCCCCAAGTGCCACGGCTCAGGCAAGATGGTCAAGGAACCCTGCCCGACCTGCCATGGCGGTGGCCGCGTTAAGCAACACAAGACGCTGTCGGTTAAGATTCCGGCAGGCGTGGACGAGGGCGACCGCATCCGCCTCTCTGGCGAGGGCGAAGCTGGCGTCAACGGCGGCCCTCCGGGCGACCTCTATGTCGTGGTGCATTTGAAGAAGCACGAAATCTTCGAGCGCGACGGCGCCAACCTGCATTGCGAAATGCCGATCAGCTTCACCACCGCGGCGCTAGGCGGCGAGATCGAAATCCCGACCTTGGACGGCCACGCCAAGATGAAGGTGCCGCCGGAAACCCAGACCGGCGCCGTATTCCGCCTGCGCGGCAAAGGCATCAAGCCATTGCGCAGCAGCGACATGGGCGATCTCATGTGCCATGTCGTGGTGGAAACGCCTGTCAAATTGACCGAGCGTCAGAAGGAGCTGTTGCGCGAACTGGAAGACATCAACCAGCAGGATTCCGGGAAACACAGCCCACGGGCCAAATCCTGGATGACCAAGGTGAAGGATTTCTTTCAGTAAACCTTGAAATGAAAGAAAAAGCACGGTACAACCCGTGCTTTTTCTTTTTAATTATTCAGTACTCGGCATAACATAAATTACTTGGACAAAACGTCCATATTCATGTGCAAGAGTCCAGCACCAAATAATTTTCATTCGGCCCCAAACTAAATTCATCCTTGCTTGTCATCTGTTATATCCATAGCAGATTGTTGCATTTGCAGCCTGTCATCTGCCAAGACAAGCCTATATTCCATGTCCAACAAAAATATTGCCTCCTCTAACTCCAACATTTCCCTCATGAGCGGCTGGCTGCTGCTATTGGGGGCCCTCACAGGCCTTGCACCGCTGTCGATCGACATGTACCTGCCAGGCTTTCCCGCGATCGAGAAAAGCCTGCTCGCTCAGGCAGGCAGCGCACAGCTGACGCTGGCGAGTTATTTTGTCGGGCTGGCAATCGGCCAGTTGTTCTACGGCCCGCTCAGCGACCGCTTCGGGCGGCGTCCTCCCCTGCTCGTCGGGCTGGTGATTTATATCCTGGCTTCGTTCGGTTGCGCCTTCACAAGCAGTATCCCCGAACTGATTTTCTGGCGCTTTCTGCAGGCGCTGGGCGGCTGTGCGGGGATGGTGGTGGCGATGGCGGTCATCCGCGACCGCTGTAGCGCGAATGATGCGGCGCGCGCATTTTCCATGCTGATATTGGTGATGGGGCTAGCGCCCATTCTCGCGCCGCTCGTCGGCGGCTGGATTGTGACAGTGTTCGATTGGCGTGCCCTGTTCATTACATTGGGCGTAGCTGGCATCCTGGGCTTGATTGCGGTGTATTTCCAGCTCGAGGAAACCCATGACACGCGTCACGAACCGCCGCTGGCGCTGAGCCGCATCATACGGAACTACGGCAAGCTGCTGGTAGACCGCAGGTTCATCGGCTATACGCTGAGCGGTGGCCTGGCACGCGCCGGAATGTTTGCCTATATTGCCGGTTCGCCTTTTGTCTTCATCGAGTACTACCACATCCCGCCGCAGCATTACGGCTGGATTTTCGGGATGAACGCCTCGGGGTTGATCCTGGTCAGTCAGATCAACGCCTGGCGCCTGAAAAAGCACAAGGCCACCGTGCTGCTCTCACGCGCCCTGTGGCTGCCTGGCGGCATCGGCGTGCTGTTGCTGGGCCTGTCGCTCACCGGGCACATCACGCTACCCTTATTGCTGATCGGCATTTTCCTCTTTGTCGCCAGCATCGGCTATATCGGCCCCGATGCGGGCGCTGCCACGCTGGCCACCCATGGCCAGCAGGCAGGTACGGCGTCCGCTCTGATGGGATCGCTGCAGTTCGGCCTGGCCACCGTTGCAGGCGGTCTCGTCAACTTGTTGCACGACGGCACGACCTTCCCGATGGTGACTGTCATGGCGGCATGCGGCATAGGGGCGTGGCTGGCGCACCGCCTGATCATCGTGCGCTACATCCGGCGACACAGCAGATAACAAAAAGCCCGCGATTATTCGCGGGCTTTTTATTTCGATGTCAGCGTTAACTGCTCATCGCGGCAGGAACGCCTGCTGCGCAACCGCATCGAGGCGCTGATTCAAACGGTTGATGCCGCTGATCACGGCAAGGATGGATGCCGTGACCAGGTTTTCGTGTATCCCCGCGCCATACACGGTGCCCGGCTGCCCGTCCCTCTCCAGCTCGGCAAACGCCACGGCCTTGGCGGCAGCGCCTGCGCCGAGCGCGCGCTCTTCGTAGTCATGGATGCGGAACTTGCTGCCGAAGGCATGCGCCAGGGCGTCGATCGGGCCGTTGCCCCGGCCTTCTAGCACGGTTTCCACGCCGTGGATGCGCGCTGTGAGCTTGATGTGCTGGATATCGTCCTGCTCGTCGAGCACATGGTCGATATAGCGCACCGGCTCATCCGCCGCGATATATTCCTCGTTGAACAATTGCCAGATGCCCTCGGCGTTCACTTCCTGCCCGCTGCTGTCGGTAAGGCGCTGCACGGCGCCGCTGAACTCGACCTGCATGCGGCGCGGCATGGCGAGGCCATAGCCGGATTCCAGCAAATAGGCGATGCCGCCCTTGCCCGACTGGCTGTTGACGCGGATGATGGAATCGTAGGTGCGGCCCACGTCATGCGGGTCTATCGGCAGATAAGGCACTTGCCAAAGATCGTTTGGCTGCTGCACGGCAAAGCCTTTCTTGATCGCGTCCTGATGCGAGCCGGAGAATGCCGTGAACACGAGGTCGCCTGCATAGGGATGGCGTGCATGCACCGGCAACTGAGTACAGTCCTCCACCGTGCGGGCAATGCTGTTGATCTGGGAGAAATCCAAACCGGGATCGACACCCTGCGTATAGAGATTGAGCGCCAAGGTCACCAAATCGACATTGCCGGTGCGCTCGCCGTGACCGAAGAGACAGCCTTCGATACGGTCCGCGCCCGCCATTACGGCCAACTCCGCCGCCGCCACCGCGGTGCCGCGGTCGTTGTGCGGGTGCACGCTGATGATGACGCTGTCGCGGCGCGCCAGGTGGGTGTGCATCCATTCGATCTGGTCGGCGTAATAATTGGGCGTGCCTATCTCCACCGTCGCGGGCAGGTTGAGGATCACCTTGCGCTCGGGCGTGGCCTGCCAGATATCGGTAACGGCATCGCAGACTTCCTTGGCGAAATCCAGCTCGGTCGCGGTGAAGGTTTCCGGGCTGTACTGGAACACCCATTCGGTTTCCGGGCGCTCGTCCGCAAGCTGCTTGATCAGGCGGGCGGCATCGGTGGCAATCTTCTTGGCCCCCGCCTTGTCGGTGCGGAACACCGTCTCGCGGAACACGGGGGAAGTCGCGTTATAAATATGCACGATTGCCCGCCTTGCGCCGCGCAAGGATTCGAACGTACGGCGGATCAGGTCTTCGCGCGCCTGGGTCAATACCTCGATAGTCACGTCATCCGGGATATGCCCTTCCTCGATCAAGGTACGCACGAAATCGAAATCGGTCTGCGAGGCGGAAGGGAATGCCACCTCGATTTCCTTGAAGCCGATCTCGACCAGCATCTTAAACATGCGCATCTTGCGTTCGGCGTTCATGGGCTCGAACAAGGCCTGGTTGCCGTCGCGCAGGTCGGTGCTCATCCAAATCGGCGCCTGGGTGATGGTGCGGGCCGGCCATTGCCGGTTGGGCAAATCAATCGGGGTAAACGGGCGGTATTTGCTGCTTGGATTCTTTAACATCATTATTCTCTCAAGATCTCAGTTCGATATATCACTCTGGTCAGCGGCATGACAATATCCAGGGCTGGCAGGCTACCGCTCACGCAAGGCCTGACAACCGCGGGGCAGTCGGAACTGCCGGAAATGATATGGCGTGTGACGCATGATGCAAATACTTTCTGGAATAAACCGGAGTTCAAACAATATCGTTCCGCCCTCCAACGGCGAGGACAAAACAAACTAACTGGCAGGAAGAGGTAGGATTAGATGCGCGCGAAGCGCAGCAGCAGGCCCAGGCTAAGGAAAGCCAAGGAAGAAAACAAAAATGATGTGGGCTGCTGGAATTGCATAATGGGGTTAATCATAAACAGAAGGCGCCGTCCCTGTCAAACCTCTGGCTAAAACCAGCCGACAGCCGATGCCCTCCGTCCAAGACTGTGCTGTTAAATATGCTTCCTGATTTCCCCCGCAGCCTGCATGATGGAGGCATATGCCTGCGGAGTCTTGGCAAGCGGGTTGAGCAGGCCGAAATCATGGATCGCCCCCAGGTAGCGGGTACAGGTCACACTCACGCCGGCATCCGTCAACAAGTGGGCGTAAGCTTCGCCCTCGTCACGCAGGACATCGAATTCCGCAGTCTGGATCAAGGCGGGCGGCAGGTCTGCCAGGTGTTCCAGGCTGGCATTGAGCGGCGACGCATAAACCTCCTCGCGTGCGTCCTTGTTCTCGAGATAATTGTCCCAGAACCATCTCATCATGTTGCGGGTAAGGAAATAGCCATCGTCGAATTGCTGGTAGGAATCTGTATTGAACCTGGCGTCGGTCACGGGCCAGAACAGGGTCTGGTGCTTGATGAATGGCTCGCGTTTTTCCTTGGCCATCATGCAGACGACAGTCGCCATGTTGGCTCCGGCACTATTGCCGGCAACCGCGAGGCGGGCTGGGTCAACACCGATTTCCGCGCCGTTTTGCGCAACCCATTTGGTGGCAAGGTAGCATTCGATAATCGCAGTAGGGTACTTCACCTCCGGCGAACGGGAATAGTCGACGAAGACCACCGCACAGTTTGAGGCTACGCACAGGTCATGCACCAAGCGCTGGTGGGTAGGAAAGTCGCCCAGCACCCAGCCGCCGCCGTGGAAGAACATGACCACGGGCGGGTCAATCGCGATATCCGCCGGCTTGACGATGAACAGGTGGATGGAGTGGCCCTCGATCGCGATTTCCCGTTCCTCGACGGTCACGCCGCCCAGCTCGACATCCACGCCGGCCTGCAGGTCGCTAAGCACCTTCCTCGCCTCTTCCGGGTTCAACTCTTCCACCGGCTTGCTATCGGATGCCGCCAGCTCCTCGAGAAATGCCCGGGTTTTCGGCTCCACGCCACTGTATTGGTCCGTTTCGGGCATCAGGGTATGCATAATCGGGTCAAGGATATTCACGATATATCTCCGGCTCAGATTGTAGTGAATC
Organism: Methylobacillus draconifructus; assembly: GCF_045984385.1. Taxonomy (NCBI): domain Bacteria; kingdom Pseudomonadati; phylum Pseudomonadota; class Betaproteobacteria; order Nitrosomonadales; family Methylophilaceae; genus Methylobacillus; species Methylobacillus draconifructus. Next base: position 481,694 of record NZ_JBJQIJ010000001.1, on the reverse strand, counting down.
CTGACTCTAGCAACCCTGTCGGCTCCAGTCTGTCAGCCAATCGCTGACAACTCTGTCAGAAGCGTCTAACCCTGTTGCAGAATGGCGCCGACGCGCTGCTGCAGCTGCGGAATCAACTCCGTTTCAAACCACGGATTGCGCTGCAGCCATAGATTGTTGCGCGGGCTGGGATGCGGCAAGCTCACGGTGTCGGGCCAATATTGCCGCCAGTTGCCTACGATGTCGGTGACGGTTCTCCCGGCATGGGGCAAGTGGTACGCCATGGCATATTGCCCAATGACCAGCGTCAGTTGCAGATGCGGCAGATATTGCAGCAGCCTTGCCCGCCATGCTGCCGCGCACTCCGGCCTGGGCGGGAGGTCACCGGCCCGGCCGGTGCCGGGATAACAGAATGCCATGGGGACAATCGCCACTTGGCTGCGGTCATAAAATACATCGCGCGGCATGCCCAGCCATGCCCGTAGCCTTTCGCCGCTCGCATCGGTGAAAGGACGCCCGGATGCATGCGCCTTGCGGCCAGGCGCTTGTGAGGCGATCAGGATGCGTGCCGTAGCGCCGACCTGCAGCACGGGGCGCGGCCCAAGCGGGAGATAGGGCGAGCATAGTCTGCACTGGCGTATCCCAGCCGCCAGCTCGTCCAGGACCAGCCCATCCGTGAATGAATGGCCGGTATTCATACCTATTGTAACCATCTGCCTCCTTCTCGGAAGTCAGACAGGCAAGCCGGCATATGATTCAGCTCGCCGGATCAGCATGGCTAGCGGCCAGGCCAAAGCCAGGAAACAGCCTCTCAGTCCTGTACCGGCAAGCCTTCCCAGCTTCCGCCCAGCGCGGCAATCAACTGCACGCTGCTGATCAGGCGACTTTGCTGCAAGGTAAGCAAGGTGCGCTCACTGTTGAGCGCGGTGGTTTGCGCGGTCACCACGTCCAGGAAGCCGATCAGGCCCACGCGGTATTGGTTGGTATATTGCTTGAGCGCCTTGCGCGCCGCCGTTACCGATTCCTCGCGCAATGCGGATTCTTCGCCCAGAGTATGCAGAGCCACCAGATAATCTTCCACCTCCTTGAATGCGGTCAACACCGTCTGGCGGTAAGTTGCCACCGCGGCATCGTAGCTGGCTTCGGACTGCACGACGTTGTACTTGTTCTGCAAGCCGTTGAACAAGGTCATCGCAAGCTGCGGCCCGACCGACCAATAGCGGTTCGGCATGCTCATCCAGTCGTTGAACGTGCTGCTGCGGTAGCCGCCGGTCGCGGACAAGGTCAGGCTAGGATAATAAGCGGACTTGGCAACGCCGATATTGGCATTGGCCGCCATGACCGAGCGCTCCGCTGCCGCCACATCCGGCCTGCGCTCGAGCAACTGGCTGGGCACCGATGCCGGTACGATGGGCAATTGCGGCATCTGGTCGCTTTCAGCCACGCTGAAATTCGCCGGCGCCTCCCCGATCAGCACCGCAATGGCGTTTTCCAGCTGCGCCCGCTGCCAGACCAGGTCGACCAGGTCGGCCTCCGCATTCTTGAGCTGCGTGGTGGCCGCAGCCACGTCGGCGCTCGCCACCACGCCGCGCTTGTACTGGCTCTCGGTCAGTTGCACCACACGGCGATAGGTATCCACGGTTTCCGTCAACAGGCGCTTTTGCTGGTCCATCACCCTGATCTGCAGATAGTTCTGCACCAGCTCGGACTGCATGCTGAGCCGCATCGCCGCCAGGGTGGCGAAGCTGGCATCGGCACTTGCCTTGTTTGCCTCCAGGGTACGCCGCAGGCGGCCCCAGATATCGATTTCCCAGCTCGCGTTAAGGGCGGCGTTATACGTCGTGCGTATGCCGCTGGTCTGCACCGCCTGGCTGGAGGTCGAACTGCCGGTACCCTGCCCCGCCCTGGTCTTGCCCACGGTTGCATCCAGTTGCGGCCATAAGGCGCCGCGGGCGCTTTGCGCAAGGGCAAATGCCTGGCGGTACTGCGCCTCGTATTGGGCCACGGTCTGGTTGCTGTCGTTGAGCCGTGCCACAAGCTGGTTCAGTTCGCTATCGCCGTACCGCTCCCACCACTCGCCCTTCGGCGCCTCGTCCGCTGGAGCGGCGATGCTCCAGCCCTCCTGGTGCTTGAATGCGGCAGGCACCACGGTCTGCGGCCTATGGTAATCCGGGCCGACCATGCAGGCGGACAATAGTACGGACAAGCTGATGATGCCGAGCTTGGCAGAAGAGGGACTCATTCCATTTTCTCCAACATTGCAGCCTGGGGCTTGCGACGCAACACCCACAAGCGTAGACGATCCAAATAAAGGTAGACCACGGGCGTGGTGTATAGCGTGAGCAGTTGGCTCAAGAGCAGGCCGCCGACGATGGCAATACCGAGCGGCCGGCGCAATGGCGCATCGCCATCAGTGCCCATGATGAGCGGCAAGGCGCCCAGCAATGCCGCCATGGTGGTCATGAGGATGGGGCGCAGGCGCTGCTGGCAGGCCTCCATGATGGCATCCTTGGACGACAGGCCGCGCTCGCGCTCCGCCACCAGCGCGAAATCGATCATGAGGATGGCGTTTTTCTTCACGATGCCGATGAGCAGGATAATGCCGATCAAGGCGATCAGGGTCAGCGGCGTATCGAACAGGATCAGGGCCAGCAAGGCGCCCACGCCGGCGGAAGGCAAGGTCGAGAGAATGGTGAGCGGGTGCACGTAACTCTCGTACAGCATGCCCAGCACGATATAGACCGAGACCAGCGCAGCCAAAATCAGCCACGGCATCTGTTTGAGCACCTTGCCCTGGGCGCTGGCCGTGCCGGAAAAGGTCGCCTGCACGTTGAGCGGCATCTTGAGGTCGGCCAGCGCGTTCCTGATCTGCTGCTTGGCATGTTCCAGGTTGCCGCCTTCAGGCAGGTTGAAGGAATAGGTAATAGAGGCGAACTGGCCTTCGTGCTGCACCGATGCAGGAGAAGTGTTGTATCCCAGCGTCACGAAATTGGACAATGGCACGCGCGCTCCGCTGGTAGTGAGCACATAGAGGCTGGACAGGATATCGGGGCTCTGCATGTATTTGTCGTCCACGCCCATGACGACGCGGTACTGGTTCTGGTCCTCGTAGATGGTGGAAATCTGGCGCTGTGCGTAGGAGTTGTTCAACAGCGCGATCACCATTTCCACGTCGATGCCCAGGCGCTTGGCCGCCTCGCGGTCTATATTGAGGTACACCTGCACCGCACGACTGCGGCCTCCCCCGCCGACATCGGTGATCTCGGGCACGGACTGCATGGTTTCCAGCACCTTGTTTTCCCACTTGCGCAGGTCCTTGATGTCGTCGCTCTTGAGCGTCATCTGGTAACTGGAGTCAGTAGAGCGGCCGCCAATGCGCAGGTCCTGCATGTTGACCAAGAACATGGAGGCCCCGGGCACTTGCGCCAGCTTGGGCCTCAAACGTGCAATGATGGTTTCCGCAGGTTCGCGCTCATGGATGTCCTTGAGGATGATGATGAAGTTGCCGGAATTGCTGGAGGCGCCCGGGCCGCGCCCGCTGCCCGACATCCCCATCACCTGGTCCACCGCGGGATCGGTGAGCAGGATGCTGCGGAACGCTTCCAGCTTTCTCTGCAATTCATTGAACGATACGCCCTGGTCAGCGCGGGCGTTGCCGAACAGGCGGCCGGTATCCTGGTCTGGGAACATCCCCTTGGGGATTGCGATATACAGATAGACGTTGACCGCAATGGTGAATAGCAAAATCACCATCATCCACAATGAATGATTCAGTGCCCAGGCCAGACTCCGGCGATAGCGGCGCTGCACGCGCTGGAACAAGCCCTCCCTGGGCTGGCCTGCAGCGTTCTCGCCCTCCATCGCCATGGCGTCCTTGCGCCGCAGCAGGTAGGCGCACAGCATCGGCGTCAGCGTCAGCGAGACGAACAGCGAAAGCAGGATTGCGACCGAGAGCGTCACCGCGAACTCGCGGAACAGGCGGCCGGTGATATCGCCCATGAACAATAGCGGGATGAACACCGCCACCAGCGACAGGCTCATGGAAATCACGGTGAAGCCGACCTCGCGCGCACCGCGCAGCGACGCCCTGAACGGGGTTTCGCCCTGCTCGATGCGCTTGCTGATATGCTCGACCACCACGATGGCGTCATCCACGACAAAGCCGGTGGAGATGATCAAGGCCATCAAGGTGAGGTTGTTGAGCGAATAACCGCAAAGATACATGGCCGCAAACGTCGAAATCAGCGATACCGGCACGGCCAGCGCAGGGATCAATGTCGCTCGGCCGTTCCGTAGAAAGAGAAACACCACCAGGATCACCAACGCCACAGCGATCACCAACGTCAATTCAGCTTCATGCAGGGAGGCGCGGATATTCGGGCTGCGGTCCTCGACCACGGCAAGCTTGATGTCCTCGCCCAGGCTGCTCTGGATGCTCGGCAGCTCCGTGCGGATGCGGTCTATCATCTCGATGATATTGGCGCCCGGCTCGCGGCTCACCATCAGCAAAATCGCGCGCTGGTTGTTGTGGAAACCCACGTTGCGGATGTCCTCCACCGAATCGTACACCTTGGCGACATCGCTCAGGCGCGTGATCGCGCCATTGTTGGTGGCAATGATGAGCGAGCGGTAATCCTTGGCCCGCAGCAAACGGTCGTCCGCATCCAGCTGCCAACTATATTCGTCGTTCTGCAGATAGCCCTTGGGACCGTTACCGTTGGCGGCGCTGATGACGTTGCGCACCGAATCCAGTGAAAGCCCTTGCTGCACCAGGGCGTCGGGGTTGATATCCACGCGCACCGCAGGCAGCGAGCTCCCGGCGACATTGACCTGGCTCACGCCCTGCACCTGTGAAATCTTGCGCGACACCATATTGGACGCCAGGTCGTACAGCTCGCCCATGCTCTTGGTCTTCGAGGTCATGGTGAGCACCATGCTCGGCATATCCGCTGGGTTCATCTTGCGGTAACTGGGCCGGTTCGGCATGCCACTGGGCAGCATACTCGCAGCGGCATTGATCGCGGCCTGTACTTCGCGCGCGGCCACGTCGATATCCTTGTCGAGGTCGAACTGCAAGGTAATCGACGTGCTGCCCTGCGAGCTGGACGAGGTCATTTCGCTGATGCCGGAGATCCGTCCCAGGCTGCGCTCCAACGGCGTCGCCACCGAGGAAGCCATGGTTTCCGGGCTGGCGCCTGCGAGCGACGCTGTGACGTTGATGGTGGGGAAATCCACCTGCGGCAGCGGCGCGATCGGCAGCAGGCCGAAAGCCAGCCAGCCTGCGAGCATCATGCCCAGCGACACCAATAAGGTCATCACCGGCCGCAGAATGAACAGGGTGGCAGGCCCGCGCTCGTCGCTCCTGAGCTTGGACCAGGAAATGATGCGCTTCATATGCGACCTTCCGCCAGCATCACGCCAGTTCCTCGTCCGCATCGCTGATGCGGGTTTCCACCCTGGTACGGCGGCGCACCAGGCGGTCGAACAACAGGTAGATCACCGGCGTGGTGAAGATGGTCAGCAACTGCGACAGCAGCAGGCCGCCCACCATGGTGATACCAAGGGGCTGGCGCAATTCCGCCCCGGCGCCCGTCGCGAACATCAATGGCAAGGCGCCGAACAATGCAGCCATCGTCGTCATCAGGATCGGGCGGAAACGCAGCAGGCTGGCCTGGTAGATCGCGTCCACCGGCTTGAGCCCCTGCTCGCGCTCCGCAGCGAGGGCGAAGTCGATCATCATGATGGCGTTTTTCTTGACGATGCCGATCAGCAGGATGATGCCGATGATCGCCACCATGCCGATCTCCTGCCCGTGCACCCACAAGGCCAGCAAGGCCCCGACCGTTGCGGAAGGCAAGGTGGACAGGATGGTGACAGGGTGGATGAAGCTCTCGTAGAGTATCCCCAGCACGATATACATGCACACCAGCGCTGCCAGGATCAGGAACAGGGTATTGGACAGAGATGCCTCGAACGCCAATGCGGCGCCCTGGAAACGGGTCTGTACGCTGCCCGGCAATTGCAGCTCGGCAACCGCCTCGCGGATGGCACTCACCGCATCCCCGAGCGCGACGCGGTCCGCCAGGTTGAAAGACACGGTAGCTGCCGGGAACTGGCTGATATGGTTGATGGTAAGCAGGGTATTGCGTTCCTCCACCCGCACCAGCGCATTGAGCGGCACCTGGGTGGTCACGGTATTGCCCGCGCTATCCGTGCTGCTGCCCGGCACATAGAGATTGGCGAGCGCTTCGGGACCGCTGCGGAAGTTTGGCGGCACTTCCATCACCACGCGGTATTGACTGGCCTGGGTATAGATGGTGGAAATCAGGCGCTGGCCGAAGGCGTTGTACAGCACCGCATTGATATTGGAAACGGTCACGCCGAGCCGGGTGGCATTGTCGCGGTCTATCACCAGATAGGCCTGCAGGCCCTTGTCCTGGAGGTCGCTCGCGACGTCGGTGATCTGCGGCAACTGGCGCAGCTTCTCCATCACGCGCGGCATCGCCGACTGCAATACGGCAATGTCAGGATCGGTAAGCAGGAAGCGGTACTGCGTGCGGCTGGTCTTGTCCTCTATGGTCAAGTCCTGCACCGGCTGCAGGTAGAGCTTGAAATCGGGGATGTCCGCCGTGGCCTGTTTGAGGCGGGCGATCACTTCGCTGGCATTGACGTCCCGATCCGCATGCGGCTTGAGGTTGATCAGCACACGCCCGGTATTGAGCGCCTCATTGGTGCCGTCCACCCCGATATAGGAAGATACGCTTTCCACCGCAGGGTCGCGCTTGATCACGCGCGCAAGGTGCTCCTGCTTCTTCGCCATGGCGGCGAAGGACACCGACTGCGGCGCCTCGCTGATGCCCTGGATCAGCCCGGTATCCTGGGTTGGGAAGAACCCCTTGGGCAGATAGAGGTAGAGCAAGACGGTGATGAGCAGCGTCACCAATGCCGCCAGCAACGTTAGCAGCTTGTGCGCCAGCACCCATTTCAATGCGCGGCCATAGCGGTCGATCACGCCCTGCATCATGCGCGCGCCGGCCAGGGAGAACCGGCCTTTCTCTGTATCAGGCACATGCTTGAGCCACAATGAGCACAGCATGGGGGTCAACGTCAGGGAGATCAGCATCGACACCAGGATGGCGATCGCCAGGGTCAATGCAAACTCGCGGAACAAGCGCCCCGCGATGTCGCTCATGAACAGGAGCGGAATCAACACCGCGACCAGCGAAATCGTCAACGAAATAATGGTGAAGCTGATCTGCTTGGAACCCTTCAATGCCGCCTGCAGTGGATTGTCGCCCTGCTCGATGTAGCGCTCGATGTTCTCCAGCATCACGATGGCGTCATCGATGACGAAGCCGGTGGCGATCGTCAAGGCCATCAAGGTGAGGTTGTTGAGTGAGAAGCCGGAGAGGTACATGACGCCGAAGGTGCCGATCAGCGACAAGGGCACGGCGATGGACGGGATCAGGGTCGCGCGGCCATCCTGCAGGAACAGGAAAGTCACCAGCACCACCAGCGCGATCGCGAGCAGCAGCTCGAACTGCGTATCCTTGACCGAGGCCTGGATGGTATGGCTGCGGTCGCTCAGGATGGAAACCTTCACATTCTCGGGCAGGCTTTCCTCCAGCTCCGGCAACAGCTCGCGCACGCGCTCGACCACGTCAATCACATTGGCGCCCGGCTGGCGCTGGATATTGACGATCACGGCCGGCTTGTCGTCCGCCCAGGCGGCAAGGTATTCGTTCTCGGCGCCGTCGTAAGCCTGCGCTACGTCTTTGAGGCGTATCGGCGCACCGTTCTGGTAGCTCAGTATCAGGTTGCGGTACTCCTCCACGCTGCGCATCTGGTCATTGGCATCGATGGTGGTGGAACGGGTCGCCCCGTTGAAGCTGCCCTTGGAGCCATTGAGGTTGTTACTGGCAATCGCGGTACGGATGGATTCAAGACTGAGGCCGTACGAGGCCAATGCCGTGGAATTGGCGCTCACGCGCACGGCGGGGCGCTGCCCGCCGCTGATGCTCACCATGCCGACGCCGGAAATCTGCGCGATTTTCTGCGCCAGACGCGTATCGACCAGGTCCTGCACCTTGGGCATGGACAAGGCGTCCGACGTCACCGCCAAGGTCAGCACGGGCACATCCGCGGGGTTGACCTTGCTGTAGACCGGCTGGCTCGGCAAGTCGCTAGGCAACAGGTTGGAAGCGGTATTGATCGCCGCCTGCACGCCCTGCTCGGCAATGCCAAGGCTGGTGTTGAGATTGAAGCGCAGCGTGATCACCGAAGCGCCGCCCGCGCTGCTGGACGACATCTCGTCCAGGCCGGCTATCTTGCCGAGCTGGCTTTCCAACGGGGCCGTGATCATGGAGTTGATCACCTCCGGGCTCGCGCCCGGATACAGCGTCTTGACCTGTATCGTCGGATACTCCACCTCCGGCAGCGAGGCGACAGGCAGCAGCCGGTAGGCCAGGATGCCGGAGATCAGCAAGGCCAGCATCAGCAGCGTAGTCGCGACCGGCCTTTCGATGAAAATCCGGGAGGGATTCATGAACGCGGGCCCTGGGCACCTGCCCTGTTCTGGTTGTCTCCGCCGGCTTGCCCAGGCTGGCCACCCTGCCATTGGCCTCGCCTGCGCTCGCCAGGGGCGCCTGCCGCAGGCTGGGCGTCATCCTCGCCGGCAACGCGCACCACCATGCCGTCCGACAGCCGGTCCACGCCGTCGATGACGATGCGCTGCCCGGCATTCAGCCCTTGGCGTATTTCCACCTGCTCGGCCTGGCTGATGCCGACGGTGACACGCTGCTTGGCTACCTTTTTCTCGGCATCGATCGTATAAACGTAGGTCCCTTGGTCGTCGCGCTGCAAGGCACCGCTTGGGATCAGCAGCGCATTGGTCACTTCCGCGGCATGCAGGCGCACATTGACGAACTGGTTGGGGTACAGGCTGTCGTCGTCGTTATCGAACCACGCACGCAACTTGAACGTACCTGTGGTGACGTCGATCTGGTTATCGATGCTCGCCACCTTGCCCTTGGCGATGCGCACCTGGCGCTGGCGATCCAGCGCCTCGACCACCAGCTTGTCGGGGTTCTGCTTCAACTGTCGCCTCACCGTGGAAAGCTGCTGTTCGGGCAGGCTGAACACCACGCTGATCGGACGCGTCTGCGCCAGCACTGTGATCGGGGTGGTGGCGTTAACGGTGACTTGGTTGCCGACATCGACTTGGCGCAGGCCGATGCGCCCGCTGATGGGCGCCCGTACCTTGGTGAAGTCGAGGTTCAGCTTGGCTGCCTCTAACTGTCCCAGCGCATTGTCCAGGTTGCCTTGATACTGGCGCACGAGCGCCGCCTGCGTATCCAACGTCTGGATCGCGATCGAGTCCTCGTCCTTCAACTCCTGGTAACGAGCCAGGTCTATCTCGGCATTCTTGAGCTGGGCGCGATACTGACTGACGATGCCCTCGGCCTGCTTGAGCGCGGCCTCATACGGACGGGCGTCTATCTCGGCCAGCACGTCGCCCTGCTTGACCTCCTGGCCCTCGGTGAACAATATCCGGCTCAACTGCCCTTCCACGCGCGCAGTAACATTCACGGTATTGAGCGAAGTCACCGTGCCCACCGCATCCAGCTGCACGGAAAGCGGCGCTTGCGCCACCTCGCCGACGCTCACCAGCATGCTCTCCCCGAACATGCCGCGCCGACCACCGCCGGGAAAACCGCCGCCAGGCCGCGGACCGCCTGCCCCGGGGCCGCCCGGCGGCATACCTTGCCCCATCCTTGGAGGTCCCTGGTTGCTGGAAGAGGACAAGGGCACATATTTCCACAATGCATACGCAACAGCAGCCAATACGATAGACAAGATTAACCAGGGACGCAGGGTTTTCAATAATGGGCTGGACATAGGAATTTAAGACATAAATTGGAAAATGGAAGCAGTCTGGCGATACCTTAACCGCCACGATCAAGCTGTATTCTTGCGCATAATATTATTTGCCCGTTTCGCTTGCCGCAAACTAATTTACACAACCCTACATACCGGTCGCTTTACTTTTGCGGCAGCTTACAAAGCCTTACAATCCCGATTGCAGGACTGCCTGGGCGTGGCGTGCTGCCAGCCACTCCTCATTGGTCAGGGCGACCAGCACCGGTATGGCGCTTGCGGCAGAGGAAACTACCGTGGCATGCGACTGGTTGGCCGCAGCATCGAGCTGCACGCCCAGGAACGCCAGCCCCTGCGCCACGCGCTCGCGGATTGCCGCATTGTGCTCGCCTATCCCGGCCGTGAACACCAGCATATCCAGCCCGCCCAGCGCAGCTGTCATTGACCCGATCTCGCGCACGATGCGCCGCACATACACTTCCAGCGCCAGCCGCGCGCGCGGCTCCGCTGCCTCGCATTGCAGGAGGATGCGCGGATCGGAAGCGATGCCGGACACGCCCAGCAACCCTGACTCGTGATACAGCATCTCCCCTACCCTAGCAGGCGTGAGATGTTCCACCTCCATCATATGCAGCAGCACGCCGGGGTCGAGCGCGCCGCAGCGCGTGCCCATCATCAGGCCGTCCAGCGCGGAAAAACTCATGGTGGTCGCCACGCTCTGCAGGTTCTGCATGCCGCACAGGCTGGCGCCGCTGCCCAGGTGCGCGACGATCACCCGCCCGCTGGCCCGGTCTCCAGCCAATTCGGGCAGGTGCACAGCCATGTATTCGTAGGACAGGCCATGGAAACCATAGCGCCTTATGCCGCGTTCGAACGCCGCATAAGGCAACGGCAGCACTTGCTCGACCTCGGGCAGCGTATGGTGGAAGGCGGTATCGAAACAGGCGACCTGCGGCAGGCCGGGGGCGGTTTCCAGCAGCCGCTCTATCGCCTCTAGCGCAAAAGGCTGGTGCAGCGGGGCGAGGGGAATGTAGCTGCGCAGGTCGCGCAAGACTTCCTCATCCACACGCACCGGCTTGAAATACCGGCTGCCGCCATGCACGACGCGGTGCGCTATCGCCGCCAGCTTGTCGCCGTGCAGTTGCGCCTGCATGCGGTCGATGATGTAGCGCAATGCCTCGGAATAGGGATGCTCGCTGCCGAGCTCAACCTGGTGGGGCTTGGTCAGGCTGTCCCCATAGCTGGGATTGGGGCCGAGAATACCGTCCACCTTACCGTTCCAGCGCGGCTTGCGCGGAATCTCGGCATGGCCGATGTCGAACAGGCCGAACTTGATGCTGGAGGAACCACAGTTCAACACCAACACCAGCTTGCTCATGGCGGATTCCCCCGGTAATGCTGTGCGAGGATGGCGGCGACCGCGCAGGATGCCAGCCGGCTCAGCTTGGGATCGGCCCGGCTGGTGAGGACGATCGGCACTTTCGCGCCGACGACGATGCCGGCGCTATGCGCATTGCCAAGATACTCGAGCTGCTTGGCAAGCATGTTGCCGCTTTCCAAATCCGGCGCCACCAGGATGTCGGCCGCGCCTGCCACCTCGGAATGGATGCCCTTGATCTGCGCAGCTTCGGAAGAAATGGCGTTATCGAACGCCAGCGGCCCGTCGAGTACGCCGCCGCTGATCTGCCCGCGATCCGCCATCTTGCAGAGGATGGCCGCATCCATCGTCGCCTGCATGTGCGGGGAAACCGTCTCCACCGCCGCCAGCAAGGCGACCTTGGGAGACTCGACGCCGAGCACCCTGGCAAGGTCGATGGCATTCTGCACGATGTCCGCCTTGGCCAAGAGATCGGGCGCAATATTGATCGCCGCATCCGTGATGATGAACGCGCGCGGATAGGTCGGCACCTGCATGAGGAAACAATGCGACACCCGGCGCTTGGTGCGCAACCCCGCGCTGGAAGGCAGGATGGCGGACATCAGCTCGTCGGTATGCAGGCTGCCCTTCATGAGCGCCTGCACCTCTCCCGCAGCCGCCAGCTCCGCCCCTTTTGCCGCAGCCGCATGGCTATGCGGCACATCCTCGATCTCGACATCGCCCAGCACCAGCCCCTCCTGCTGCGCCACCGACTCCAGCTTGCTGCGCGGAGCGATCAGCACAGGCGCTATCAGCCCCAGCGCTTTCGCTTCCAGTGCCGCTGCCAGGCTGACGGCATCACAAGGATGCACCACGCCCGTACGCACAGCGGGCAAGCCTTGTGCGTAGCGGATAAGGCCCTGCAACAAATCCTGGGATTGGCCTGGACGGGCCAGGGGTAAGGCTGGTGACATCGGCTGCTCCTTTATTATCGATGCATGTGACTGACTGCCTCCGGCAGTATCCCGCTGTTGCAGACAATCATTGGGCGTGCTGCCAACCTATCGAAGGAATCTCATTCCGTCAGTCACGGGATTCGTCCGCAAAGGCTTGGTTCAAGCCGGAGTCCAGGTACCCTTCTGGATGAATTCCACCTTGTATCCATCCGGGTCCTCGATAAAGGCGATCACCGTCGTGCCGTGCATCATGGGGCCGGCCTCGCGCACCACCTTGCCGCCCGCCTGCTTGACCGCCTCGCAGGCGGCATAGGCGTCGTCCACCTCGATGGCGATATGGCCGTAGGCATTGCCCTTGTCATAACTGCTGGTATCCCAGTTATAGGTCAGCTCGATCACCGCCTGGTCGCTTTCGCTGCCATAGCCGACGAAGGCCAGCGTGAACTTGCCATCGGGATACTCGTGACGGCGCAATAATTTCATGCCGAGCACATTGGTATAGAACGCCAGCGACTTCTCCAGGTCGCCGACCCGTAACATGGTATGCAATATGCGCACGGCGCTTTCCTCCATTGATCGATGATGAAAAACTCATTATAACCGCAATGAATTTTCACCTATTGCGGGTTAAAGAAATTGACTTGTCCCGCCATGCTCTCATACGATGCTGCGATCTTGATATAGTACGGTCTTGGAGCCGGCATCATGATCGGTGACGTTCTTTTTTCAGCCGCAGGGGCCATTCCCTAGGAGTTATCCAGCGCCATTGCCTTTCAGGTAGCCGAGTCCTTACATCTGCGAAGCGCACATGGTCTTCATGTGCTGATTCATTGTCTGGTCTTTGCAATATTCCTGATCCCGCTATTCTTTCTTACGGCTTTGCTGGTCACCTGTGGTTTGTCATGGTTGATGCCCTAAGGGAGCTCAACCTTTCAGTCAAGGAGAAATTTCGTGGAGTTCGTGACCTGTACCGAAGAAATACACGCCTCGGCCATCCTTTCGATACTCAACGAGGCCATTGCAAACTCCACCGCGCTATACGATTATAAGCCGCGCAGCCTTGAAAATATGTCGGAGTGGTTCAAGGCCAAGCAAGCGTCCAGCTTTCCCGTTATTGGCGCAATTTCACCGGATGGCGAGCTTCTTGGGTTTGCAAGCTACGGTACCTTTCGCGCTTGGCCTGCATACAAATACTCTATTGAGCATTCGGTTTATATCCGCCGAGATCATCGCGGCAAGGGCCTGGGACGAATCCTCATGGAGCGACTCATCGCAAAAGCCATGGAGCAGCAATACCACGTCATGATCGGAGGCATTGATGAAAGCAATGGCGCTAGCGTCATGCTCCATCGAAGGCTCGGGTTCAGCCACGCCGGCACCATTAAGCAAGCCGGCTTCAAATTCGGTCGCTGGCTTGATTTGGCGTTCTACCAGCTTGTGCTGCAAACTCCGCATGCGCCAGTTGACGGGTAGCGATTCATTCAATATCCAATGCGCTTGAGGTTGGCGGAACAGAAAAGAAATGGTCAGCCAGTTGAGCCTGGATATTAGGCGGCAATGACATGGAGAGCGGGATGCGCCAAGACGAGATCAAGGCAATATTCGACCAGCAGGCTGCAGGCTACGACGCGCAATGGGTAAAGACCTTGCCTATCCGCAACTGCTTGCACTTGCTGCTGGACTCGTTGTTTGCCGGGCTGCCTGAAGACGCCCTCATCCTCTGTGTCGGCGTCGGCACAGGGGCGGAACTGGTTCATCTTGCCCAGAAGAACCCTCAGTGGCGGTTCACTGCGGTAGAGCCTTCCGGCCCCATGCTGGACGTGTGCAGGCAACGGGCGGAACAGGAGGGAGTCGCGTCCCGTTGCCATTTCCACAAAGGCTATCTGGATTCGCTTGCGGACACCGGGCTATATGACGCAGCCACTTGTTTCTTGGTCTCGCAATTCATTCTCGATCAAACCGCGCGCTCCGGGTTCTTTCGAGAGATATCACGCAAACTCAAGCCGGGAGGGATGCTGGCAAGCTCCGACCTGGCTTCGGATGTGGAGTCGCCCGAATATGAGGTCTTGCTGCGTGCGTGGATGAACATGATGGCGGCGGCAGACATTTCGCCTGAGGGAATGGAGCGCATGCGCCAAGCCTATGCCAATGATGTCGGAGTGCTTGCGCCGGGCAGGATTGCGTCAATGATCGAGTCAGGAGGCTTCGAGACTCCAGTGCAATTCTTCCAGGCAGGATTGATTCATGCATGGGCCTCGACGCGCGCCCCCGGCGATGCCGCCTGAGGGTTCATGCGTGCAAGCCAATCCTGGTATAGCTCCTCCTCCCCTCTCAGCTTCCCCGGTTCGTCCCGGTAGCCCGCATGGCCTTCGACCACATGAAACTGCCAGCGTTTTTCGAGCGCTTGGCGTTCAGGGGTATTGCGGAATTCCCGGATGAACCGGTTGATCTCGCGCAACAAGGTATAGCTGGATGGGTCATCTGCCACCGCCGCCACGTAGTACCAGGGACTGGCCGCAAGATTGCCTTGCAACAGCTCGATACGGCCATGCCAAGGACTGTCTTGCCCGTTGCAGGCCCAGGCGAATATGGGTTGATCGACGGCAAAGGCATCAACCCTGCCGCTGGCCAGCGCATCGTGAATGATGGATTGGTCGGTATAGCCGATGAGGTTGGCCAGCCTGACGGCGCCACGCTCGGCCTTGCCGTGCTTGCTCCAGCGCAAGCCTGCCGCCTCCAGGGTGGCAAATGCCGCCGGGTCGTTGATGCAGCCCAGCACCTTTCCTTCCAGACTGGACAACCCGCCGATGCGCTGGTCGCCCTTGCGCCTGGCGAGCATGTAATGCAGGTAGGTATAGGCCTCGGAATATGCCACCTGGTGGTAGCTGGCACTCGGCGGCAGCGCGCTCCAGACGACATCGGCCTCCGGTTCGCCACGCTCGCGCCCGATATGCAGCAACTCCACGCACTGGTCCCAGGGGTGCTCGATAAATTCGACCTCGACGCCTATCGCGCGGGCAAAGGCCGTGGCATATTCCACATCCAGCCCGCGCAAGGGTTCCCCAGGCCGCAGGCGGAACGACAATCCCTTGAAGGCAGGCTCTATCGCCACCCGCAACACGCCTCGCGACTGGATATCCGCCAGGCGGTCGTAGCCTGGCGGCTTGTAGCCGCCATCAGCGCGCAACAACGAGGACAGCGCATCGCCCAATTGCAGGTCAGGGCAGGTTTCCAGCCCTGCAAGGTCAGTGGCGAGCTGCTGCGCCCAGCCGACTTTCCGGCGTTGTGCCGCATAGCTGCCGCAATCCAGTTGATGCATGGTCTCGATGACATTGCCGTGCTCCAGCAAGGTCTGCATGGAAGCGCTGATCTCGCGGAAGGCTTGTTGCACGGTGCCAAAAGCCTGCGCCGTATCCCTGTCTACCCGCTCCACGTTGTCTCGGCTGGAATGGCCGAAGCCGATCAATTGCTGTTGGAAATCGCTGAAATCCAGCATCAGCGAGACTTCATTGGAATTGCTGACAGTATGCCGCGCCAGTTCACGCACATGTTCCGCCACCACGCTGAAACTGCGCCCGGCCTCGCCTGCATGCGCAGCCTGGATCGCGGCATTGATCGCGATCAGCTCCAGCTCGCGCCCGATACGCTCCAGCCCCTGCACCACCTCGTTGACGCGCGACAACTTGCTGGCCAGGGCCTGCTCCAGCCCCAGCAAGCCCTGGGAAATTTCGCTGCTGGCTAGGGAAAAATCCTCCTGCGACTTGCTGCGCAAGGCTTCGGCCTCTTCCAGGCTATGCTGCATGCGGGCAGTGGTTTGCCCGACTTCCGCCGTCATTGCACCAAGTCGGCTCTCCACCTCGGTAAAACGCGCCGACTGGGTGCTTTCGGTATTCAGCAATTGCCGCATCAAATGCCCGAGGCGCAAGGCCAATGCAGTCAGATGCCGGCTCGCCTGGCCCGCCCCCACTGCTGGCGGCGGCGGTTGCAAACCCTCGCCCTGTGCGGGTTCTGACAAGGCCGGGCATATCCAGGCCAGCAAGGAAGTAATCAGTTTCATGGTAGAAGAACAGCCTGGCGAAGAGGCTGCATGGGAAACGATAGACATCCGAGACAGGCAAAAAATATGCCTGGAAGGAAACTATCTTTACCAGGATGAAAAGTACGGCTTGGTTACAGGCAAGCTCAAGCCTGCTTCACCAGCATGATCCGCAGGTATTTCTGGTGTAGTTGCTCTTGAGTCTCCACACAGTCGGGATCGTGCGGGATGCAAGCCACAGGACAAACATCCTGGCACTGCGGGTTGTTGAAATGGCCTACGCACTCTGTACAGAGGCTGGGATTGATCTCGTAGATTTCCTCGCCCTGGTAGATTGCGCCGTTCGGGCATTCCGGCTCGCAAACGTCGCAATTGATGCATTCATCGGTGATCATCAGCGCCATGGCGGACTCCCTGCCTCGCTCACGCCAGCTTGAGCGCAATGCGCTCCTGCACCAGCGGCGAGACGAACTGGCTGACATCGCCCTTGAGCTGGGCAATCTCGCGCACCAGGCTGGCGGAGACGAACATATACTGCTCGGCCGGGGTGAGGAAGATGGTTTCCATCTCTGGGAAGAGCTGGCGGTTCATGCCGGCGAGTTGGAACTCGTACTCGAAATCCGATACCGCCCGCAACCCGCGCACCACGGCGCGCGCGCCCTGCTCGCGCACGAACTGCATCAACAGGCCGGAGAACCCCAGCACCTCCACATTGGGGCAATCGGACAAGACGCTGGAAGCCAGCTCCACGCGCTCGTCCAGCGTAAACATGGGATGCTTGCCCGGGCTCCTGGCGACCGCCACAATCACATGGTCAAACAACCCGGCGGCGCGGCGCACGATGTCCTCGTGGCCGCGGGTAATCGGGTCGAAGGTGCCTGGGTAGACGACTTTCAGTTGGCTCAAATGCACAATCCTTGCAAGGCGAAGCAGGCAAGCTGCCTGTCAATCGGTTGATCTGTCTGCCAATTTTAACAGGTGATAGAAAACATTGCCCGCCTTGCCATGCTTGACGACCTGCCACGGCGGCTCGTCATCGAGGGCGAACTCGGCCTCCGCATAGACCACGCCGTCCTCAGCCAGGTGGCTTGGCAGATGGGGCAGAAGCTTGGGCAGCCAACCCTGCTGGTAGGGCGGGTCAAGGAAGATCACGTCGAAGCGTTCGCGGTTCTGCGCCAGGAACTGTACGGCATCCTGCTGCAATATGCGTGCGGCGCCTGCCTTGAGCAGGGACTGGTTCTGCTGCAAAGATTTCGCAGCAGGCGCGGATTTCTCCACCAGCACCACGGCGCTGGCGCCGCGCGACAATGCCTCGAACCCCATCGCGCCGGTGCCGGCAAACAGGTCGAGGCAACGCCGCCCATGCATGTCCTGGCCCAGCCAATTGAAGACGGTCTGGCGCACGCGATCGGGCGTGGGCCGCAAGCCCGGCGCATCCGGGAAGCTCAATAGGCGGCTGCGCCATTCGCCGCCGCTGATGCGTACGCGGTTACTTGCCGCCACTCTCGGTGCCGCCTACCACCACTGTCACCAGTTTGTCGGGGTCGATGCGGCGGCTGAACGCATCCTTGACTTGGGCTGCCGTCACCGCTTCCACCTTGGCGTTGAATTCATCCAGGTAATTCAATGGCAGCTTGTAGAAACCAATCACGGCCAGGTAGTCGAGGATTTTGCTGTTGCTGTCGATACGCAACGGGAACCCGCCGATGATGTTCTGCTTGGCGGCCTTGAGCTCCGCCTCGGTCACGCCCTTGCTGATGAACTTTGCCAGGGTTTCGCGCACCAGTTTGAGCGCACCCTCGGCCTGATCGCGCTTGGTCTGCAGGCCGATCTGGAACTGCCCGAGCTGCTGCATCGGCATGAAATAGCTGTAGACGCTGTACACCAACCCGCGCTTCTCGCGCACCTCCTCGGTCAAGCGCGAAACGAAACCGCCGCCGCCCAGGATGTAGTTGCCGACATAGAGGGCGAAATAATCAGGGTCGCCGCGCTTGTTGCCAGGATAGCCCAGCATAATGTGGGACTGGCTCGCCGGGTGCGCGATACGGCGCTCCACCGCCGCTTGCGGGTAAGCCACCTCGGGCAGGGCTGCGGCAGCGGGGCCGTCCGGCAAGCCCGAGGAAATGCGCTCGGCGATCGCACGCGCCTGCTCCGGCGTCATGTCGCCCATCAAGGCGATCACGGCGTTTTTCGCGCCGTAGTACTGGCGGTGGAACTGTTGCAGGTCCGCCTGGGTAAGCGCATTCACCGACTCCGGCTCGCCGTCTTCTTCCACGGCATAGGGATGGTTGCCGTACAAGGCCTTGAGGAAGGTGCGGTTGGCAATGCTCGCAGGCTGGGTGGCAGCTTCCTTGAGGCCGGCAATGATCCGGGCTTTTTCACGCTTGAGCGTTGCCTCGGGGAAATCCGGCTGATGCAGGATTTTCGTATAGATATCCAGCGCCGCCTTTTGCTCGCGCTCGCTGCTCAGGGTGCGCAGCTTGAGCGCCGCCCTGTCCGCATCAAGTTCTCCGCCGAGTATCGCGCCGACATCGGCCATGCCGTTGGAAATCTGCTGGTCGGTCAGGCCGCCGGCCCCCAAGGTCATGAGATAGCGGGTAATGCCCGCCAGGCCCGGCTTGCCGCCGTCGCGGGCGCTGCCTGCGGCAAAATTGGTGCTGATGTCGATGATAGGCAGGTCATGGTTCTCGACGAAATAGACCGCGCTGCCGTTGCCGGTCTGCCAGTGCTGAATGTTGAGGGCGGCCTGTGCATGGAGGGCGGACAGCAGCCCGGCTGCAATGACGAGCGCCTGCTGCGCACGCCGGACAAAAGAGAGATTAATGCGCATGTGGCTTGCCTTTTGGTTTTGCATTGGGGTCAATCGGTTGTGGGTCCAGGGTCGCAACCGTCATGCTGTCCCTGACCAGGTACTTGCGGGCGACATCCTGCACCTGCTGCGGCGTCACCGCCTTCAGCTTGGCAGGGTAGCTTTTCAGCGTGCGCCATGAGAAACCGGTGGTTTCCAGGCGGCCGATCTGCATGGCCTGGTAGAACACGGAATCGCGCTGGTATACGTCCGCCGCAATCACCTGCGCCTTGACGCGTTGCAGCTCCTCGTCGGTCACCCCTTCCTGCTTGATGCGTTCCACTTCGTTCAGCAGGGCAGCCTCCAGCTCGGCCACGGTCTTGCCTTCGCTGGGCGTGCCTTCCAGTTCGAACAGCCCGACCTGCCCGCGCTGGATCAGGTCATAACCGGCGCCCACGTCCACTGCCAGCTGCTGCTGGCGCACCAGGTTCTGGTTGAGCCGTGCCGAGGCGTTGCCATCCAGCACGCCGGCGAGGATTTCAAGCGCGTACGGTTCCCAGTCCTTGTCCGCATCCTGCAATACCGGCACATGGAAGCCCAGGCGCACGTAAGGCAGTTCGGCAGGCACCTTCACCACGGTACGGCGCTCGCCGATCTGCTGAGGCTCGAGCTGCGGCTTGCGCGCGGGCAATGCATGCGGCTTGATGGCGCCAAAATGCTGCTTGGCCAGCTTGAGCACGCCCTGCGGATCGACATCGCCCACCACGACCAGGATGGCGTTGCTCGGCGTGTACCAAGTCTGGTACCACTCGCGGGCATCCTCCACGGTCATGTTCTCGAGGTCGTTCATCCAGCCGACGATGGGGCGGCCGTAAGGATGGGCCTGGTAGGCGACCGCATTGAACTGTTCGTTGAGCATGCCTTGCGGCTTGTCATCGGTACGCCAGCGGCGCTCCTCCATCACCACCTTGATTTCCTTGGAGAATTCTTCCTTGGTCAGCTGGAGGTTGGCCATGCGGTCGGCTTCCAGCTTGATCGCCAACGGCAATTGCGATTTTTCCAGCTGCTGGTAATAGGCGGTGTAGTCGGTGCCGGTGAAGGCGTTCTCGCGCCCGCCTGCAGCGGCGATCAATCGCGAGAACTGTCCTGGCGGCACGGCCTTGGTGCCCTTGAACATCATGTGCTCCAGCACGTGCGCGACGCCGGTCTTGCCGTTGACTTCGTCCACGCTGCCGGCACGGTACCAAACTTGCGACACCACCACCGGCGCCCGGTGGTCCTCCTGCACGATCACCCGCATGCCGTTGTCGAGCTTGAACTCGTGCGTATCTGCTGCCTGGGCTGCGATCGGCATCAACGCCAGCGCGAGCCACATTCCTCGAATAAACACCTTGCGATTCTCCTTTAGCCGCATTATTCATGCATTATAGCGGTAGTGCCCGATTGCCTGCACCAATGCGCTTGCCTGGCCGCACCTTGGGCGACATGCCATGCAACGATGCTCTGACACAGCCATTTCAACATTAGTTCTTAAAGCCTGTTCACGATCTTTTCATAGGGCAGGTATATGCATGCGATATATGGCAGTAATGTTGCCGATAGGTAAAAATACCTGAAGATATGGTCAGAATAACCAGTTTAAGCCGCTGCAAGCGCCTTGTTTTGCTTTAAAATATCCGCTTACCGCTAAAAACACATTCCATGTTCGATTTCTTCAAAAAAGACAAAAATCCGCCTGCCGCAACTCCCGAACCGGAGAACATAGCGCCGGCAACGCCCCAGGTCCCCACCCAGGAAAAACCGACCTTGAGCTGGACGGAACGCTTGAAGCGCGGCCTGGCCAAGACCCGCAGCCAATTGGGCCTGCAACTGGCCAGCCTGTTCGGCGGCGGCAAGATTGACGAGGATGTCTACGAGGAACTGGAAACCATCCTCCTCACCTCGGACGTCGGCATCGCCGCCACCCAGACATTGCTTGAGCAGATACGCACCCGCGTCAAGCGCCAGAACCTCAACGACACCACCCAGCTCAGGGAAGCGCTCAAGCAATCCTTGCTGGAACTGCTCGCACCCTTGGAAAAGCCGCTGGATACCGCCACCGCGCAACCTTTCGTCATCATGCTGGCCGGCGTCAATGGCGCAGGCAAGACCACCACCATCGGCAAGCTTGCCAACCTGTTCCAGGCGCAAGGCAAATCCGTGCTGATCGCGGCGGGCGATACCTTCCGTGCCGCGGCACGCGAGCAATTGCAGGCCTGGGGCGAGCGCAACAACGTGCATGTCATCGCGCAGGAAAGCGGCGATCCCGCTGCCGTGATCTTCGATGCCGTCAATTCGGCCAAGGCGCGCGGCATCGATATCGTGCTGGCAGACACTGCGGGCCGTCTGCCCACCCAGCTCAACCTCATGGAGGAAATCCGCAAGGTACAGCGCGTCATCGACAAGGCGCTGCCCGGCGCGCCGCATGAGATCCTGCTGGTGCTCGACTCCAACACCGGACAGAACGCCGTCACCCAGGTCAAGGCGTTCGACGATGCCCTGGGCGTCACCGGCCTCGTGTTGAGCAAGCTGGACGGCACCGCCAAGGGCGGCGTGATCGCGGCGATCGCCCAATCGCGCCCCGTGCCCATCCGCTACATCGGTGTGGGCGAATCCATTGACGACCTGCGCCCGTTCAAGGCCAGCGAGTTCATAGAGGCATTATTCGAATAATGTGCTACTTGAATCACATGCCTTGCTCGAATAAGGAAACCACCCGCGCATGATACGTTTTGACCAGGTCAACAAGCGTTACCGCGGCAGCGACGAGATCTTGCGCCATGTGACTTTCGAGATCGCGGCAGGCGAGCTGGTGTTCGTCACCGGGCATTCCGGCGCGGGCAAGAGCACCCTGCTCAAGCTGATGGCCGGGATCGAGCGTCCGACCAGCGGCACCGTGCTCATCGGCAACCAGAACATCAGCAAGCTGCGCCCGCGCATGCTCCCCTACCTGCGCCGCAAGTTCGGCCTGGTGTTCCAGGACCACAAACTGCTCTACGACCGCAATTGCTTCGAGAATGTCGCCCTGCCGCTCTACATCAACGGCATTACCGGCCAGGAGGCCGCCAAGCGCATCCGCGCGGCGCTCGACAAGGTTGGCCTGCTTTCCAAGGAGAAGGCCATCCCCGTTACGCTGTCAGGCGGGGAACAGCAGCGGCTCGCCATTGCCCGCGCCGTGGTCAGCCGCCCGGCCATCCTCATTGCCGACGAGCCTACAGGCAATCTCGACGAGGAATATGCCACCGATATCATGTCGCTGTTCCGCGCGTTCCAGCAGGTAGGCGCCACTGTCATCATCGCCACGCATGATGCGCACAGCATCCAGAACATCCCGGCGAAAGTCCTGCACCTCGACCACGGAAAGCTCTCGGTATCATGAAACACTGGATCAACCAGCACACCCAGGTCTGGCGCCTCGTCTTGTCGCGCATCATGCGCAACAAGCTTTCCACCCTCATGATCTGGAGCGTCATCGGCATCGCGCTGAGCCTGCCCGCCATCCTGTATGTCGTGATCGACAACCTCAACCAACTGGCAGGCGGGGTCAGGAACGAGCCGCAGATCAGCGTCTTCATGAAACTGGATGCCGAGGCGGCCGCGGTTCAGGAACTCAAGCAAAAACTGCAACAGCACCCGGGCATTGCAAAACAGCAATTCGTCAGCAAGCAAGCGGCCTGGCAGGAAATGCAGCAAGAACAGGACGTCGCGAGCCAGCTGGAAAAGAACCCGCTGCCCGATGCCTTCTTCATCGAACCCAAGGACCACTCGCCCGACGGCATCGCCCGCTTGCAGCATGAAATCGAGGGCCTGCCTGGCGTAGAGCACGTGCTGGCGGACGCCGACTGGGCTAAACGCCTCTATGCGCTGCTGCAATTAGGTAAGAAAGCGGTATGGGTGCTCTCCGGCCTGCTCGGGTTTGCACTGGTGGCGATTATCGGCAACACCATCCGCCTGCAGATTGCCACCCAGCGCGAAGAAATCGAAGTCAGCAAGCTGATAGGCGCCACCGACGGCTTCATCCGCCGCCCTTTCCTCTATGCAGGCACGCTGTACGGCCTCGGCGGTAGCTTGCTTGCGCTGGGGTTCGTCAACGGCATTCTTACAATCTTTAACCTCTCGGTAGCAGATTTGGCAGAACTTTATGGTAGCAGCTTCATCTTAGTGTTACCTGGCTGGGAAATCAGCCTGGGAGTAATCGCATGCGCTGTGGTGCTGGGTTGGCTGGGTTCCTATATTGCCGTCAACCGCTCACTGGCGCGCCTCAACCCCAACTAACCAACCTAAGAACCCCGGACTGAATTTACCGTGGCTGCACCGCGCCTGTTTCGCCATCTCCACGCATTGATCGCGAGCCGTTTAGGCAAGGCGCCCACTCAGCCGGACCCTTCCGACCTCCCCTGGCAATCGCCGGCCGACCGGGAGCAATACATCGAATTCCGCATCAGCCGCCGCACGCTGTATGCACTGATATTCTCCCTGATATTGCACTTGATCCTGTTCTTCGGCTTTATCATGCCGACGATGGACCAAGGAGAAGAGTCCGAGCAGGATGGCGGGCAAAAAGAGCTGGTCGTGAGCCTGGCACAGCCGGAGAAAAAACCGCAACCTGAAATGACGCCGCCGCCAGCTGCTGCCCCCCCGCCTCCGCCGCCTGCCGCCAGCAAACCCACGCCCAGGCAGCCCAAGCAAAGCAAGCCTACGCCTCCCGTCGTGACCGGCAAGAGCAAGCCCCTGCCCCAGCCCGAGCAAAAACCGGCTCCCCGACCTGAGCCGCAGCCTGCCCCGACGCCAGCGCCGCCGCGCCCGCAGGAGCCCGACCCCTCGCAATATTCTGACATGTCTTCCTATATGGCCGCCATGCGCGAATACCGCCGCGCCACGGACAACAACTATGCCGCGATGATGGAAAACCAGCGCGCCCAGCGCGAATCCGGCAGCCGCTCGCTGTCTGATGAAGAAAAGCGCGATGAAACCATCAAGAAAAACCTGTCGTCAGGTGCCAGCGGCGTCTTCCGCATCCTCAGCATGAGCAACTACACCTCCACTTTCGAGTTCCGCGGCTGGATCAACGATTTCAGCACCGCCAAGCGCGAAGTATTCCAGATCGAGGCCAAGGCGGGCGAAGACATCCAGCGCGCCACCGTGCGCAAGATGATAGAACTGATCCGCCGCCACTACTCAGGCGATTTCAACTGGGAATCAAGGCAGATGGGCCGCGTGGTGGTATTGTCCGCGCGCATGGAAGACAGCGCCGGCCTAGAGGACTTCCTGATCAAGGAATTCTTCGGAGATGGCGACATGCGCTACCTGGACATGCAGCGCCGCAGGCCGCCGCCTGGACCGCCTAGGTATCCGGTGCCTTAACGCTGCCAAGCAGCTTGGCGGCGGCGTGCGAAAAGCAATATCAAACCAAGAGATAGCAACGCGACACTAGACGGTTCAGGGACTGGTAAAGTGGCTGGTCCAAATCCAGCCAGCATTGCTTCCGGCGATAACGGAATCCATAATTCATCTTGAAATTGCTTGTCGTATGTCGTCAAGATAGTGAGACCAGCAAGCGCAGGTGCATATTGCGATACATAGCTTAGTAAAATTGTTCCGGTATCAGCCTTTTCATTTGTTCTGTTCCAATAGGCTACAGGCAACAACGCTTCGTCGTCGTAACCGATCGCCACAGACCAATTTTCTGGCATCACCGCCTGCTCAAGCGACCAATCACCAAAATAAGGCAGCTTCAAACTAGCGACAGCCTGTGTAGAAAGCGCGAACGCATAATTCCACCCGTCCTCATTTTTGAATGGGATAAGTTGGAATAGGCTGGGCCTGATATGTACAGGAAACTCAGCAATGGGACCTATCCCTATCACCTCTACAGGATAGATAACTTCTGTATTGCAGCCCCCTTCAGCACATAAAGTCACCCCTGCATGGGAAACGGTAGAGACCGACATAGCGCCGATCCAAATCAGAACGGCAATCAATGCTTTGTAGTGTTTCATTGAGAACTATTTTTCTAGTTTATGAGTTGCTCATTCAATCACCATCAAATGAAAGAATAATGACTCTGCTCATAGTCCAATTACTCAATCCCTCCGCTTCTTTTGCATATATGGGCGCCAGATTGCGCTCAATAAAAAAGCTGGCATTGCTATGCCAGCATTTCATAAAACGACAACTGCTTACCTTGAGAATTACTTCTCGGCAAAAGCCCGCTCGATCACGTAATCGCCCACATCTCCAATGCGCTCCGATACCTTGAGCCCTGCAGCGTCGAGAATCTTGCAGGTATCGACCAGCATTTGCGGGCTGCCGCACAGCATGGCGCGGTCGGTCTCGGGGTTGAGCGGCGGCAAGCCGATGTCCTGGAACAGCTTGCCGTTTTCCATGAGATCGGTCAGGCGGCCCTGGTTGCGGAACTCTTCGCGGGTCACGGTGGGATAGTAAATCAGCTGGTTCTTGACCTGTTCGCCAAAGAATTCGTTTTCCGGCAATTCCTTGGTGATGAACTCTTCGTAAGCTAGGTCGTTGATGCGGCGTACGCCGTGCACCAGGATCACTTTCTCGAAACGTTCGTAGATTTCAGGGTCCTGGATCAGGCACATGAACGGCGCCAGGCCAGTGCCGGTGGAGAGCAAGTAAAGGTGCTTGCCGGGCTTCAGGTCGGACAGCAGCAACGTGCCGGTCGGCTTGCGGCTGACCAGCAATTCATCGCCCACCTTCAGGTGTTGCAGGCGGGAAGTCAGGGGGCCGTTCGGCACCTTGATACTGAAGAACTCGAGGTTTTCCGCGTAGTTGGGGCTGGCGATACTGTAAGCGCGCATCAGCGGCTTGCCGTCCACCTGCAGGCCGATCATCACGAACTGGCCGTTCTCGAAACGCAAGGATTCGTTGCGGGTGGTGGTAAAGCTGAACAGGCTGTCGTTCCAGTGCTTAACGCTCAATACTTTCTCGGAATTAAATGCGCTCATTGATATCGATTCTCTTTAAAATTTTTGGTTACTTGCTCAAGGCGGCGGTCAGCTCGGGCACGGCGTCAAACAGGTTGGCGACCAGGCCGTAATCCGCATGCTGGAAGATAGGCGCATCGGGATCGTGATTGATCGCGACAATGATCTTGCTGTCCTTCATGCCGGCTAAGTGCTGCATCGCGCCGGAAATGCCGATTGCGAAATACAGTTCGGGCGCCACGATGGTGCCGGTCTGCCCTACCTGGATGTCGTTGGGGGCGAAACCGGCATCGACTGCGGCACGGGTCGCACCCAATGCGCCGCCAAAGCGGTGCGCCAACGGCTCGAGCAGTTCATTGAAGCGCTCGGCCAGGCTGCGGCCGCCGGAAACCACGACGCGCGCGGAAGACAGTTCAGGACGGTCGGACACGGTCTTGTCCTCCTTGATCCAGCGGCTGAGGCCGGCACTCGCTGGCACGTTCACTGCCGTCACTTCCGCATTGGCGCCGTTTGCAGCAGCGGCAAAAGAAGTTGCGCGGATGGTCACCACCTGAATGGCATCGCTGCTTTCAACCGTAGAAAGCACGTTGCCTGCGTAGATTGGGCGCACATAAGTAGATGGCGCGGTAATGCTAATCGCGTCGGAGATCATCGCTACGTCGAGCAAAGCAGCGACGCGCGGCAATACGCTCTTGCTGAATGCGGTATGCGCTGAAAGGATGACCTTGTAGTCAGCGCCCAGTTGCACCAGCAAGGCGGCTACGTCTTCAGCAAGCGGATGCTCAAAATGCGCCGCATCTGCATGCAGCACCTTGGCGACACCGGCGATTTCGCTGGCTTCCTTAGCCAGGGCTGCGCTATTGGAGCCGGTGACCAGGACATGAACCGGGAGTTGCCATGCGCCAGCAGCGCTGACTGCCTGGCGGGTGGATTGCTTGATATGTTTGCCGTCGTGTTCGGCCAGAATCAGGATGCTCATTACAGGACTTCCGCAAGACGTAGGTTTTCAACGAGTTCAGCCACATTCGCCACCTTGATGCCGGGCTTGCGTGGCTCGGGGTCAGCAACCTTGAGTTGCTTGAGGCGCGGGGCGATATCGATGCCGAGGTCGGCCGCCTTGATGTTGTCGATCGGCTTTTTCTTCGCCATCATCATCGCTGGCAGCTTGATGAAGCGTGGCTCATTCAGTCGCAGGTCAGTGGTGACCACTGCAGGCAGCTTGAGCGCCACCACGTCGGTACCGCCGTCGATTTCACGCGTGACTTCGATTTCATCGCCCTTGACTTCGATCACGGAGGCAAAGGTGCCCTGGCCTGCATTGATCAATGCGGCGAGCATCTGGCCGGTCTGGCCCAGGTCGTCGTCGATGGCCTGCTTGCCGAGGATGATGAGCCGAGGTTGCTCACGTTCCACCACGGCCTTGAGCAGCTTGGCGACGCCCAATGGCTGCAGTTCGGTGTCAGTCTCGACCAGCACCACCCTGTCGGCACCCATCGCCAATGCATGGCGCAGGGTATCCTGACTATTGGTCTTGCCGATGGTCACGGCCACCACTTCGGTCGCAATGCCGCGTTCCTTAAGGCGCACCGCTTCTTCCACGGCAATTTCGTCAAACGGGTTGATGCCCATCTTGACACCGGCGATATCGACATCGGAGCCATCCTGCTTCACGCGGGGCTTGATGTTGTAATCCACCACATGTTTTACAGCAACTAAGACTTTCATATTGTGATCCCACTCCATCATTTGCCGCACATTTTAATCAGCGGTAAAATATCTGTTAAATCAATTATCACTATATCACATATCTATCACATCGATATGAGAATCATTC
This sequence comes from Methylobacillus draconifructus, assembly GCF_045984385.1. Taxonomy (NCBI): domain Bacteria; kingdom Pseudomonadati; phylum Pseudomonadota; class Betaproteobacteria; order Nitrosomonadales; family Methylophilaceae; genus Methylobacillus; species Methylobacillus draconifructus. Next base: position 453,882 of record NZ_JBJQIJ010000001.1, on the reverse strand, counting down.
TCAGGTGAAGCACACCTTACGACAACTCGAAGTATTCGTTGCCATTGCACGCCTGGAGAATGTGTCACGAGCGGCCGAGGATTTGTCATTGTCGCAATCCGCCGCCAGTACTGCACTTGCCGAACTGGAACGACAGTTTGACTGCAAACTGTTTGACCGCATGGGTAAAGTGCTGAAACTCAACGAACTGGGCCGTAGCCTGCTGCCAATGGCAGCCGCCGTGCTGGACCGCGCCGCTGAAATAGAGAGCATTTTACAGGGAAAATCCGCCTTTGGCTTGCTAAAAGTAGGCGCCACGCTGACGATAGGCAACTACCTCGCCACCCTGCTGATCGGCTCGTTCATGAAGCAGCACCGGGATTGCCAGGTGCAATTGCATGTGCAGAACACCAACTCCATCATGCAGCAGGTGGCGATGTACGATCTCGACCTCGGCCTGATCGAAGGCAATTGCCACCACCCCGATCTGCAGGTCGAACCGTGGATCGAAGACGAACTGACCGTGTTCTGCTCGCCGCAGCATCCTCTCGCCAAACAGGGCAGCGCCAGCCTGGAGGCCATTCTTGCCGAGAGCTGGGTGTTGCGCGAGCATGGCTCGGGCACGCGGGAGACGTTCGACCATGCCTTGCGCCACCATCACAGCCGCCTGCACGTGCGCATGGTGCTGGAGCATACCGAGGCCATCAAGCGCGCCGTGGAATCCGGCATCGGCCTGGGCTGCATCTCCCGCCTCGCGCTCAAGGACGATATCGCGCGCGGCAACCTGGTAGCGCTGGCGACGCCCGAGCTCGACCTGAAACGCCAGTTCATGTTCGTCTGGCACAAGAAGAAATACCAGACCGCCGCCGTGCGCGAATTCCTCAACCATTGTCGGCTGCTGACCCGCGACGTGCGGCGCAGCGACGAAATCAACATACCGTATATTCCATGAAAGTTTTAGCATGCAACGCGATGTAATGAATTATGACGTACTGATTGTCGGCGCAGGCCCGTCCGGGCTTTCCGCCGCGATCCGCATCAAGCAACTGGCGCTGGAGCAGGAACGCGAAATCAACGTCTGCGTGCTGGAAAAAGGCGCCGAGGTAGGCGCGCATGTCCTCTCGGGCGCCGTGATCGACCCGATCGCCCTCAATGAATTGATTCCCGACTGGAAGGAAAAAGGCGCCCCGCTCCATACCCCCGTCACTGACGACCACTTCCTGCTATTGGGCAAGGAAAAGAGCTTCGACATCCCCGCCAAGCTGATCCCGCCGCTCATGAACAACCACGGCAACTATATCGTCAGTCTGGGCGACGTCTGCCGCTGGCTGGGCGAGCAGGCCGAAGCCCTGGGCGTGGAAATCTACCCCGGATTCAGCGCCGCCGAGGTGATCTACGACGAAGCCGGCGTGGTGCAGGGCGTCATCACCGGCGACATGGGCCGCGACAAGGAAGGCAACGAGAAGCCGGGCTTTGCGCTGGGCATGGAACTGCGTGCGCACTACACCCTGTTTGCCGAAGGCGCGCGCGGCTCGCTCACCAAGAACCTCACTGAGCATTTCCAGTTGCGCGCTCTGTCCGAACCGCAGAAATTCGGCATCGGCTTCAAGGAACTCTGGCAGATCGAGCCGGAGAAATCCAAGCCCGGCCTGGTGATGCACTCGCAAGGCTGGCCGCTGGACAACAGCACGGGCGGCGGCTCCTTTATCTACCACCTTAAGGAAAACACCGTAGCCGTCGGCTTCGTGGTGCACCTCAACTACAGCAACCCACACCTGAGCCCGTTCGACGAATTCCAGCGCTTCAAGACCCACCCCGCCATCCGCCCGCTGCTGGAAGGCGGCAAGCGCCTGAGCTACGGTGCCCGCGCGCTGACAGAGGGCGGCCTGCAATCCATCCCGCGACTGGCCTTCCCCGGCGGCTTGCTGATCGGCTGCACCGCCGGCTTCATGAACGTACCGCGCATCAAGGGCTCGCACAATGCCATGAAGTCGGGCATGCTCGCGGCAGAAGCCGTGGTGGAAGCCCTGGCGCAGGAAACATTCGGCGCCACGCTGGAAAGCTACCCGGAAAAAGTCCGCAATTCCTGGATATGGAAAGACCTGCAGGCCGTGCGCAACGTCAAGCCTGCCCTCTCGCGCTTCGGTAACATCCTGGGCAGCATTTACGGCGGAATGGAAATGTGGCTGGCCTCGTTCGGCATCACCACGCCATGGACGCTCAAACACGGCAAGGCCGACCATGAAACCCTGAAGCCCGCAGCCACCAGCCCAAAAATCGCCTATCCCAAGCCTGACGGCGTGGTGAGCTTCGACAAACTCTCCTCGGTCTACCTCACCAACGTCATGCATGAGGAAGACCAGCCCTGCCACCTGGTGCTGCGCGACCAGAGCATCCCGGTCGACATCAACCTGCCGCAGTACGACGCGCCAGAACAGCGCTATTGCCCGGCCGGGGTCTATGAAATCGTCACCAACGAGGGCAACCCGAGATTGCAGATCAATGCGTCCAATTGCATCCACTGCAAGACCTGCGATATCAAGGACCCGCTGCAGAACATCAACTGGCGCACGCCGGAAGGCGGCGGCGGACCGAACTACATCAGCATGTAAATAAACAACAAAACCAAGGGCGAGCGCAGCGAAGCCAAGTCGCTGTTGCTTTTGACGTTGGGTTTGAATTCCCCGTCTGGCTGCGCCGAGTAGCGCAGCTTTTAATGGATTAAGGACTGGCGTCTGTCTGAGCGCTAGCGAGTTCAGCCAGTCCCCATTAAAAGCGAGCAACGCAGGTTGCCCGGAACAACGTTCCGGGTCGCAGACAATCGGGTCGCCTTTCCTTTGGTTACTTTCCTTTGGCGAAGCAAAGGAAAGTGACTCGCCCGTCAGGGGCGAAACCCATCCTCGCGCCAATCGCAGTTTTGATGAAGACGGAAAATCGTTGAGCTTGATGGGATTGGATTTGGGTTGTTGAAGGAACAATGGTCTTGACTCCTATCGCAGGTGATTGACCCATTGCCTTTCGCTTGTCAGCGAGTCCCTTTATTTTGCTTCGCCAAAATAAAGTAACCAAACAAAAGGCGACCCCGGAGTCTGCGCCGGGAGCAAGCTCCCGGTTCCCTGCGTTGCTCAATCTGTCTGGGAGCTTGCTGAACTCGCTGCGCTCAGACAGACGCAAGCTCTTTTTCCAGACAGATTTCCGCTACTCGGCGCAGCCAGACGGGAACAACGTCAAACCCATACTTGGCTTCGCTACGCTCGCCCTTGGTTTTAAGAGGTGCGCACTCCACTGAACAACAAGCTAAAACCCCATAAACAACAAACCCCTGGCAAAAGCCAAGGGTTTGCAAAATACTACACGCTTCAAGCGTGCTGTTTCACAGCTTAATAGAGCACACGGGTGCGCAATGTTCCCTCAACCGTCTGCAACGCCTCGATCGCGGCATCTGAAGCCGAGGCTTCCACATCCATGATCATGTAGCCGATATCGCCCTTGGTCATCATGCTTTGCGCAGCGATGTTGATGTTGTTGCGCGCGAACAGGCTGTTCACGGCCGACAGCACGCCCGGCACGTTGCGGTGGATGTGCAACAGGCGGTGGGTACCCGGCTGCTGCGGGATGGAGACTTCGGGGAAGTTAACGGCCGTAATCGTGGAGCCAGCGTCGGAATAACGCACGAATTTCTCGCCGACCTCGATGCCGATATTGGCTTGCGCTTCCTGGGTCGAGCCGCCGATATGCGGGGTGAGGATGACGTTCTCGAACGGACGCAGCGGGGAGAGGAACTCTTCGTCATTGCTCTTGGGCTCAACGGGAAACACGTCGATCGCCGCCCCTGCCAAGTGTTTGGATTCGATCACCGTTGCCAACGCGTCGATATCCACGCAGGTGCCGCGGGCCGCATTGATGAAGATGCCGCCCTTCTTCATCTGCGCGAACTGCTCGGCGCGCATCATGTTCATGGTGGAAGGCAGTTCCGGCACGTGCAGGGAGACGACATCCGCCTGCGACAGCAGCTCTTCCATCGTGCCGACCTGGCGTGCGTTGCCCAACGGCAGCTTGGCGATCACGTCGAAGTAGATCACCTTCATACCCAGGCTTTCGGCCAGCACGGACAATTGCGAACCGATGGAACCGTAACCCACGATGCCCAATGTCTTGCCGCGCGCCTCGAACGAACCTTCTGCCGACTTGGTCCAGCCGCCCTTGTGTACCAGCGCATTCTTCTCGGGAATGCCGCGCAGCAGCAGGATGGTCTGCGCCAGCACCAGTTCCGCCACCGAGCGGGTATTGGAATAAGGCGCGTTGAATACCGGGATGCCGCGCTCCAGCGCGCCATCCAGGTCCACTTGGTTGGTGCCGATGCAGAAGCAGCCGATGGCGGTAAGCTTGTTGGCGGCATCCAGCACGCGGCTGGTAACCTGGGTGCGGGAACGAATGCCAAGGAAATGCACATCCTTGATCGCCTCGATCAGCGCGTCTTCGTCCAGCGCGGTCTTACGGTAATCGATGTTGCGGTAACCCGCGGCGTTCAACACGTCCACGGCGTTCTGGTGCACGCCTTCAAGCAGCAAAAAGCGGATCTTGTCTTTTGGCAGGGAAAGTTGTTGGGTCATTACGGCTCCGGTAAAAGGCCAAAAATCAGTGATCGTAGCATACCGGCAAACTTATTAAACCCCTATCAAATCAGGGATACGGCCCCGTCGAGCGCAAATGCAGGCAGCACGGATAAAACTGAGATCGGGAATCAATATCAATTATAAAACTGCTAGAATAGTTGATTAAGTCGCTTGACCGTTGACTATTTTACATTGACGTTTTTAATGCCATTTTCACAGGTAAATGTTTGATGAATGCACCCGCCAGCCTTCCCTCCTCCCTTCTGGAACAATTGCAGACCATCGTAGGCGAACAACGCGTCAAGACCGATGAAGACAGCCTGAAAAGCTGGGGAGTGGACTGGACCAAGCATTTCGATCCCCGTCCATCCGCCATCGTCTTTCCCGGCAGCACCGAGGAAGTGCAGGCCATCGTCAAGCTGGCCAACCAATATAATATCCCCGTCACACCGAGCGGCGGCCGCACCGGGCTTTCTGCCGGGGCAGTCGCCGCCAATGGCGAGATCGTCATCAGCCTGGACCGCATGAACAAGGTCTTGTCCTTCCTGCATGCCGACCGTTTGGTGCGCATACAGGCAGGCGTAGTCACCGAGCAATTGCAGCAATATGCCGAGCAACAAGGCCTTTACTACCCCGTGGACTTCGCCGCTGCCGGCTCAAGCCAGATGGGCGGCAACATCGGTACCAATGCCGGCGGCATCAAGGTGATCCACTACGGCATGACGCGCGAATGGGTGCTGGGACTGACCGTGGTCACCGGCAAGGGCGACATCCTGCGCCTCAACAAGGGCATGATCAAGAACGCCACCGGCTACGCGCTGCACCAATTGTTCATCGGCTCCGAAGGCACGCTGGGCATCGTCACCGAGGCCGAGATCAAGCTCACGCGGCAGCCACAGGACCTCAAGGTGCTGGTACTGAGCGTGCCAGACTTTGCAGCGGTCATGCCTATCCTGCATGCGTTCCAGCAGCGCATAGACCTCACCGCCTTCGAGTTTTTCAACCAGGTAGCGCTGGAGAAAGTCCTCGCTCACGGTCACGCGGCGCGCCCTTTTGAAACCGAATCCCCGCTATATGTGCTGCTCGAATTCGAGGGCCGCTTCGAGGCCGTGGTCGACGACGCCATGCAGATATTCGAACATTGCATGGAACAAGGCTGGATACTCGACGGCGTCATGAGCCAATCGCAGGCACAGGCACAGGCCCTGTGGCATTTACGCGAAGGCATCTCCGAGACCATTGCGCCGTTCACACCGTACAAGAACGACATCTCGGTGCTGATCACCCACGTGCCCGCGTTCATTGCCGACATCGACGCGATCGTGGCCGACAACTACCCGGACTTCGAAGTCTGCTGGTTCGGACATATCGGCGACGGCAACCTGCACCTCAACATCCTCAAGCCGGCCGACCTGACCAAGGACGAGTTCTTCGAAAAATGCAAGGTGGTCAACCAGTTCGTCTTCGAGACCGTGCAGAAATACAACGGCTCGGTTTCCGCCGAGCATGGCGTGGGCATGACCAAGAAAGACTACCTCGCCTACACCCGCGACCCGGTCGAGATCGGCTATATGCGCGAACTGAAGAAGGTATTTGACCCGAATGGAATCATGAATCCGGGCAAGATCTTCGACCTGTAGCGCAACCCGGCTCAGCACGGGGCGCCTCCGGCATGTAGCGCCGCGTTGCGGCCCAGAACACCAACGCCAGCAAGCTGACCCCGGCTCCGAGGATGCACACGCCTTGCCAGCCTGCAGAAGCATATATGGCGGTCGTGCCGATCGCCCCCAGCCCGCTGCCGACCGCGTAGAACAGCATATAAAGCCCGACCAGCCGGCCATGCGCCTCCGGGCGGGTGCGCAGGATCATGCCCTGATTGGTGACATGCAGCGCCTGCCCGCCGATATCCAGCAGCACAATGCCGGTTACCAGCGCCCACAAAGACCACTCCATCAACGACAGCGGCCACCATGCCAGCAGCAATACCGCCAGCGCGGCGGCAGTGGTACGCTGGCCGAATCCACGGTCTTCCCATTGGCCGGCACGGGCAGCAGCCAGGGCGCCCGCTGCGCCTACCAGCCCGAAAGCGCCGATCACGGTATGCGAAAAACCATAAGGCGGCGCGCTCAACGGCAGCACCAGCGCAACCCAGAAGATATTGAAGGCGGCAAACATCAGCATCGCAAGCATGCCGCGAATCTGCAATACCCGCTCATCCCGCAGCAAAACCAGCATTGAAGCAATTAGGCGCGGGTAGCTCAAGGTACCAGAGATAACAGGCAGCGCTGGCAGCCCCCGCCATAACGGCAATGCGAGAACCAGCATCAACGCCGCAGCACAGAAATACACACCTCGCCAGCCGGCCAGGTCTCTGATACCGCCAGCGAATACGCGGGCCAGCAACAGGCCGATGAATACGCCGCTTTGCGCCGCGCCGACCACTCGCCCTTGCTCATGTGAAGCGGAGGCAGAAGCCGCGTAGGCAATCAGCCCTTGCGTCATTGCCGTGCCCAGCAAGCCGACGCCAAGCATGCCCGCCAACAGGACGATGACAGATTGCGCCAACCCCACCATGCCCAGCATCACCACCAGCAATAGCAACTGCACGATCATGAGACGTCGGCGATCCACCCAGTCGCCCAACGGCACGAGGAACAGCAAAGCCAGGGCGCAGCCGACTTGCGTTGCGGTGACCACGCCGCCGACCGCCGCATGGATGATGCCGAATTCCAGGGCCAGCGCATCCAGCAGCGGCTGGGAATAATACACATTGGCTACGCTCAGCCCGCTGGCGATAGCGAATAGCAAGACCATGCTCGACGACATGCGCGCTGGCGGTTCCATCGTATTGCCATGGCGCATCGATGCGGGAATTAAGACGGGATGCTTCATTACCATCAATCTAGTTTCAAAATAAAACTCATTGAATGGTAGATAATCTAGTTTTAAAATGCAACTTGAATTCAGATATCCCGACGAAGGGAACACCATGCCTCGCCGCAACCCGAAAAAACCTGAAACCTGCCCCGTAGCACGCTCCGTCGATGTGGTTGGCGACCGCTGGTCGCTGCTCATCGTGCGTGACGTTTTCGACGGCATGCACCGCTTCGGCGATTTCCAGCGCAGCCTGGGCGTGGCCCGCAACATCCTGTCCGACCGTCTGCGCCGGCTAGTCGATGCAGGCATCCTGCAAACCCGGCCGGCTTCAGATGGCACTGCCTACCAGGAATATGTACTGACGCCCAAGGGGGAAAGCCTGTTTCCGGTGGTGGTGGCCTTGCGGCAATGGGGGGAACGCCATTTGTTTGCACAAGGTGAACATCACTCCCTGCTGATCGACAGAAAAAACAAGCAGCCTATCGCTTATATGGCCCCGCAAGCCGGTGACGGCAATGTCCTGATGCCGAGCGAAACGGAAGTGCAGAAGCTGTGACAGCATCAGCATACTGACGCAAGCCAATTTCAAACCATTGCCGAATATTGCTGTCTTATATTTACACGGTCGGGTATAGCGGGCTTAGCGGATGGATTTCACGAGATAACGCTGGAATCACCGCAATAATTGACCTGAAAGCCGTTATTTACGGTTGAAAATAGCCCTACTGTGCATGGTAGTTTTTATTGTCTACCTGTGTACAATTCGGTATATAGTTCGTACTATAAGCAAAGCAAGCATAACAATAACGTAGTCGTAGTTAGAACCTGTTCAAGGTCTTTTTATGGGATACGTTGATCCGGTAAGGCAGCCGAAGCAAGGCGCAAACCACAGGCGTGCTGATAGCACGGCGAGGATTTGCAACGCAGCAGCGGCTACCTTACCGGATCAACCCGCAGGGCATGGCTTGAAAACGCGCCCGCTCTGCGTTGCAGTCCTTGACGAGGGCAGTAAGCATCCTCTGCGGACTGCGTCTTGATCGGGCGCGTTTTGAAGTCATGCGTACCGATAAAAAGACCTTGAACAGGTTCTGGTGGATTCGAGGAGAAAGTAATGCATGACCAGATGGCACGCATTAAATCGCACATCGAATCACATCAACATATGGCCGGTGCGTTAATGCCCTTGTTGCATGCGATTCAGGACGATTTAAGCTATATCCCGGAAGAGTGCTACGGCTTGATTGCCAAGGCGCTCAACCTCTCTGTGGCGGAAGTCCATGGCGTGGTGACGTTTTATCACCATTTCCGCACTAAGCCGCCAGGCAGGCATGTCCTGCAGGTATGCCGCGCCGAGTCGTGCCAGGCCATGGGCTGCGGCGCTTTGGAAAACCATGTGAAATCCTCGCTGGGCATCGACTACCATGAAACCACCAGCGACGGCAGCATTACGTTGGAACCCGTCTATTGCCTAGGCAACTGCGCCTGCTCTCCCGCCATCATGCTCGACGACGAAATCTACGGCCGCGTCAGCCCCCAGCAAGTCGAATCCCTTCTCGCCAACGCACGGAGGGACAATCCATGAATACCGTTTACATTCCCCGCGATTCCAGCGCCCTTTCACTGGGCGCCAACCTGGTGGCCGCAGCCATCGCCAAAGAAGCCGAATCGCGCAATATTCCACTGAATATCATCCGTAATGGCTCCCGCGGCATGTTCTGGCTAGAGCCGTTAGTCGAAGTAGCAACGAGTGCGGGGCGCATCGCCTACGGCCCCGTCACGCCTGACCAGGTGGCATCCCTGTTTGACGCAGGCTTTCTTGATGGCGGACAGCACGCGCTGAGCCTGGGCCCAACGGAGGAGCTGCCCTGGATGAAACACCAGGAGCGCCTAACCTTTGCGCGCGTCGGCATCACCGACCCGGTGTCGCTGCAGGACTATATTGCCCATGACGGCTACAAAGGCCTGCGCAACGCAATTGACATGGAGCCGCAAGATATTGTGCAGCAGGTCACCGATTCCGGACTGCGCGGGCGTGGCGGCGCCGCTTTCCCGACCGGCATCAAGTGGAAGACGGTGCTGGAAGCGCCAGCCGAGCAAAAATACATTGTGTGCAATGCAGACGAAGGCGACTCAGGGACATTCTCCGACCGCATGATCATGGAAGGCGACCCGTTCGTCCTGATCGAGGGCATGACGATCGCAGGGATTGCCGTCGGCGCCACGCAAGGCTATATCTACGTACGCTCGGAATACCCGCACTCGATCGCCGCGCTCAACCTGGCGATCAAGAGCGCCTATGAATCAGGTTATCTCGGGCGGGGCATTCTCGGCAGCCAGCATGACTTCTACCTGGAAGTGCGCCGTGCCGCGGGCGCTTATGTCTGCGGCGAGGAAACCGCCTTGCTGGAAAGCCTGGAAGGCAAGCGCGGGTTGGTGCGTTTCAAGCCGCCGCTACCCGCCATTTCCGGCCTGTTCGGCAAGCCGACCGTCATCAACAACGTCATCTCCCTCGCCAGCGTGCCCATCATCCTCGACAAGGGCAGCGTCTATTACCGCGACTACGGCATGGGCCGCTCCCGCGGCACCTTGCCAATCCAGCTCGCAGGCAATATCAAGCATGGCGGTCTGGTGGAAAAAGCCTTTGGCGTCACCCTGCGCGAATTGCTGTACGACTACGGCGGCGGCTCCGCCAGTGGCAGGCCGATCAAGGCTGTCCAGGTCGGCGGCCCGCTAGGCGCCTACCTGCCGGAGTCGCAATTCGACACCCCGCTGGATTACGAGGAATTCGGCAAATTGTGGGCCGTGCTAGGCCACGGCGGCATCGTTGCCTTCGACGATACGGTGGATATGGCGCACATGGCGCGTTATGCCTTTGAATTCTGCGCCGTGGAATCCTGCGGCAAGTGCACCCCATGCCGCATCGGCTCCACCCGCGGCGTGGAAGTCATGGACAAGATCATGGCAGGCACCGATCACGCCAAGCACATCGCATTGGTGCGCGACCTCAGCGATACCATGCTGAACGGGTCGCTCTGCGCGCTTGGCGGCATGACGCCCTACCCCGTTCTGAGCGCGCTCAACCATTTTCCCGAGGATTTTGGCGTGAGCAAGAAGGAACGCGCGGCATGAGTTAACGCAGCAAACATCCGGCAAACCACCCTGCCCCACATAAAAAGCGGGGTTTGCCAAAGTGGTCAAGAGGAGAAAGTGATGGACAAGCAAGCGGATTACGGCACCCCAGCGAGCCGGACAACTGAGCAGCAAGTCACGCTGGAAATTGACGGCATGCAAGTGACGGTCGCCAAAGGCACATCGATCATGCGCGCCGCGATGGAGGCAGGGGTAAGCATTCCCAAGCTCTGCGCCACGGACAGCCTGGAGCCGTTCGGCTCCTGCAGGCTCTGCCTGGTGGAAATCGAAGGCAGGCGCGGCTATCCCGCCTCCTGCACCACCCCGGTCGATGAAGGGCTGAAGGTGCATACGCAAACGCCCAAGTTGGCCGACATCCGCCGCGGCGTGATGGAACTCTATATATCCGACCACCCATTGGACTGCCTCACCTGCTCCGCCAACGGCGATTGCGAACTGCAGGACATGGCCGGCGCCGTGGGCTTGCGCGAAGTGCGCTACGGCTATGACGGCGAAAACCACCTGGCCGCCGGCAAGGATATCAGCAACCCCTATTTCCAGTTCGACGCCTCCAAGTGCATCGTCTGCTCGCGTTGCGTGCGCGCCTGCGAGGAAACGCAAGGCACCTTCGCGCTCACAATCCAGGGCCGCGGGTTCGACTCCAAGGTTGCCACAGGCAATTTCGACAATTTCCTCGATTCGGAATGCGTCTCCTGCGGCGCCTGCGTCGCCGCCTGCCCCACCGCGACATTGATGGAAAAAACCGTGGTCGAGCACGGCCAGCCCGAGCACAGCGTCATCACGACCTGCGCCTACTGCGGCGTCGGCTGCTCGTTCCGCGCCGAGATGAAGGGCGAGCAGGTGGTGCGCATGGTGCCGGACAAGAACGGCGGCGCCAACCACGGCCACTCCTGTGTCAAGGGCCGCTTCGCCTGGGGCTATGCCACCCATCGCGACCGCATCACCACGCCGATGATACGCAAGAGCATCCACGACCCATGGCAGGAAGTGAGCTGGGAGGAAGCGATCGGCTACGCCGCCAGCGAGCTCAAGCGCATCCAGGCCAAGCATGGACGCAATTCCATAGGCGCCATCACCTCCTCGCGCTGCACCAACGAGGAAACCTACCTGGTGCAGAAGCTGGTGCGCGCCGCTTTCGGCAACAACAACGTCGATACTTGCGCCCGCGTCTGCCACTCGCCTACCGGCTACGGCCTCAAGCAGACCCTGGGCGAATCCGCCGGCACGCAGACTTTCGACTCCATCATGAAATCCGACGTGATCATGGTCATCGGCGCCAACCCGACCGACGGCCACCCGGTATTCGGTTCGCAGATGAAGCGCAGGCTGCGCGAAGGCGCGAAACTCATCATCGCCGATCCGCGCGCGATCGACCTGGTATCCGGCCCGCACGTCAAGGCAGATTACCACCTGAAACTACGCCCAGGCACAAATGTCGCGCTGATCACCGCCATGGCGCATGTGGTCGTCACCGAAGGCCTGGCCGACGAAGCCTTCGTCAGGGAGCGTTGCGAGTGGGATTCCTACCAGTACTGGAGCGAATTCGTCGCGCAGCCCGAACATTCGCCGGAATCCATGCAGGAAGCCATCGGCGTACCCGCCGCCGACATCCGCGCCGCCGCGCGCCTGTTCGCGACGGGCGGCAATGCCGCGATCTACTACGGCCTGGGCGTCACCGAGCACAGCCAGGGCTCGACGATGGTGATGGGCATCGCCAACCTCGCGATGGCTACAGGCAACATCGGGCGCGAAGGCGTGGGCGTCAATCCGCTGCGCGGCCAGAACAACGTGCAGGGCTCCTGCGACATGGGCTCGTTCCCGCACGAGTTCCCGGGCTACCGCCACGTGTCGGACGACGCTACCCGCGCCTTGTTCGAGGCCGCCTGGGGCAGGCCGCTCGACAACGAACCCGGCCTGCGCATCCCCAACATGCTCGATTTCGCGATCGACGGCAGCTTCAAGGCGCTGTATTGCGAAGGCGAGGACATCGCCCAGTCCGACCCCAACACCCAGCACGTCACCCATGCGCTTGCCTCCATGGAATGCGTGATCGTGCAGGACCTGTTCCTCAACGAGACCGCGATGTACGCCCACGTGTTCCTACCCGGCTGCTCCTTCCTGGAAAAGAGCGGCACATTCACCAACGCCGAGCGCCGCATCTCGCCCGTGCGCCGCGTGATGACGCCGAAGAACGGCTACGAGGACTGGCAGATCACCGCCCTGCTTTCCGAAGCGCTGGGCTACCCGATGCCTTACCAGCATGCCTCGGAAATCCTGGACGAAATCGCGCGCCTCACGCCGACCTTCCATGGCGTCAGCTTCAAGAAGCTGGATGAAATGGGCAGCGTTCAATGGCCATGCAACGAAGAGCATCCCGACGGCACGCCCATCATGCACGTGGATGAATTCGTGCGCGGCAAGGGCCGCTTCATGATCACGGAATACGTGCCGACTTCGGAAAAGGTCAACGGCAAGTACCCCCTCATCCTCACCACCGGGCGTATACTGTCGCAATATAACGTGGGCGCCCAGACACGCCGCACCGACAATGTCGCCTGGCATCCCGAGGACGTGGTGGAAATCCATCCCCAGGATGCGGAAGACCGCGGCATCAAGGATGGCGACTGGGTGGGAATCACCAGCCGTGCGGGCAACACAGTGCTGCATGCCAAGATTACCGAGCGCGTTCAGCCCGGCGTGATCTACACCACCTTCCACCATCCGGAATCTGGCGCCAACGTCATTACCACCGATAACTCGGACTGGGCAACCAATTGCCCTGAATTCAAGGTCACTGCGGTGCAGGTCACCCGCGTGTCGCAGCTGTCAGACTGGCAGCGCCACTACCAGGAATTCAGCGACGAGCAGATTGCCCTGGTCAAACAACGGGATACAGCCCGTGTGGAATAAGGATGAATGCATCAGAGTTCTTGATTGAAGCGGAAGCGACCGACAGCAGTGTGACGGTGCTCAAGTACAAGCATGGCGAACTGCATGAGTTGCAGGACCAGGTCGCCGAGGAAGTACCTATTGCCATGATCTACAACGGCATATCGCACGCCGTCATGCTGGCCACGCCGGACGACCTGACCGATTTCGCGCTCGGCTTCTCGCTGTGCGAGGGCATATTGTCCGACCCGAAAGAGCTGTACGGCATCGACATCGTCGAGCGCGTCAATGGCATCGAGCTGCAAATGGAGATCGCCAGCGAGAATTTCGTCCACCTGAAGGAACGCAGGCGCAGCATGGCCGGCCGCACAGGCTGCGGCCTTTGCGGTTCGGAAAGCCTGGACCAGGCCATCAGGGTGCCCCGCAGGATACAGGCTGCGGATATCACTTTCGATGCCGAAGCCATATACCGTGCCCAGCGCGAATTGCAGGCCCAGCAGGCATTGCAGGGCAGGACAGGTGCGACCCACGCGTCGGCATGGGCGGACCGGGAGGGCAAGGTGCTGCTGGTGCGGGAAGACGTCGGGCGGCACAATGCCCTCGATAAATTGATTGGCGCCCTCGCCGAGCGGCAGCTGTCCCGCGAGGGGTTTGTGCTGACTTCCAGCCGGGCGAGCTACGAAATGGTGCAGAAAGCCGCCAGCGCGGATATTCCCATGCTGGTGGCAATCTCCGCGCCCACCGGGCTGGCGATCCGCATGGCCCAGGGCTGCGGCATGACCCTGGTAGGATTCGCCCGCAAGGAGCAGCATGTCGTTTATAGCGTCGCGGAACGTTTGTTACACAAGGAGCTGGCATGAGCATGAACATCGAGCAGTTGGTGAAGATGGCCAACCAAATCGGGGATTTCTTCCGTTCCTATCCTGACCATGAACAGGCGAAGAAGGATATTGCGAGCCATTTGCAGCGTTTCTGGGCGCCCCAGATGCGCCAGCAGATCCTGCAGCATATCGGCGAGCATCCGGATAGCGGCCTCAATCCCCTGGTATCAAGCGCCATCAGGGAACATCTTCATTAAGAGCGGCCAACAAAACTCTCCTCGCGTCGTTGCCCTGCCTTACCGTACTGCTTGTACTGCCTGCGGCAGAGCGCCTAGCCAGGATCGCTTCGCTGAGTTCTGTTAGCCGCTCCAAGGTTGCCCTGCTCAATAAAAATGCCCGGCGCAGACCGGGCATTTTTATTACATAGTGAATTGATGCTTAAGAGTGTTATCTTGCCACCTCTTCTTAAGCCTTTTCATCATGCTTGGGACGTACCTTGGATTGGAATTCGGCCCATTTCTGCTTTTGCTCGGGCGTCAGCACTTGGTAAACCTCATGCAGCGTATTGCTGCGCAACACCAATAAATCCGCTTGCAGCTTGGCTTGTTCGCTGGCGATCTCCTGCACTTTCTTTTGATCGTATTGATCATTCGCGGAAGCTGAAGCCAGGGCCTTGAATGAAGCGTGCAAAGCTTGGCGCTTTTCAGCCAGCACCGGCTTCTGCTTATCGACGATCTGCTTCACCTGGGTTTGCTGCTCGCCGCTCAGGTCCAGCTTGCTGAGCTTGCGTTCCAGGAAACGCCCTTCGGAAAAACCGCGATGCTCGCCAAACGCGGCATGCTTTTTATCCTTGTCGCATTTCTTGTCGCCATGCCCCGACTCGGCATGCACTGCAATATTCATTGCCAGCAAGGAGGAAGCGAGGATAAGGGATGGAACCAGGAATTTGCGTGGCTTGATCATGATGAATGCTCCTTTGGTTGTGAAGAACGACAAATAAGCTTGTCTGCATACTATGATCCAGACCTCGGCTAAATGTTTGTTGCCTTTGGTCAAATCGGTGTAATTGTGCGTAAAACTTTGTAAGATGCTGATTCCTGCTATAAAGCCTGCGGCAGAATGCCGTTTGCAATTTTAAAGAAGTGAAAGGTAAACACAGTGCTACGTATCCTGCTCATCGATGATGACGTCGAACTCTGCCAGATGATGGAAGAATACCTGGGGGCCGAGGACTTCACATTGACGATCGCCCATGACGGGGAAGAAGGTGCGCGCCTCGCCCTTTCCGGCGAATACGATCTCGTGGTGCTGGATGTGATGATGCCCCGCTTCAACGGCTTCGACACCTTGCGCTTGATCCGCGTCAGCAGCCAGATCCCGGTCATCATGCTCACGGCCAAGGGCGACGAGATAGACCGTATCGTGGGCCTGGAACTGGGGGCGGACGACTACTTGTCCAAGCCGTTCAACCCGCGCGAGCTCGTGGCGCGCCTGCGCGCCATACAGCGCCGCGTCGTTGTGCGCGACGAGGCCCTGCACAGCCAGAGCACGCCCAACATCACTCGCGTCGGCAAAATCGCCATCTACCCTTCCGAGCGCATTATCGAGTGGAAAGGCGAACCGCTGGACATCACCACCAGCGAATACGCCCTGCTGGAAGTCCTGGCCCGCCATGCCGGGCGCGTCGTCAGCAAGGCCGACCTTTTCACCCAGGCATTGGGGCGGCCGGAAAGCCGCTATGACCGCAGCGTGGACGTGCATGTGAGCAACTTGCGCCAGAAACTGGGCCTGCTGGAAGACGGGCGCTCGCCGATCCAGACCGTGCGCGGCGTCGGCTACCAGTTCATCGCGGGCTAACCTGACCGGGCCATACACATGGGCAAGCTATTCTGGAAAATATTTCTTGGATTCTCACTGACGTTGCTGGTAACTGTCGCAGGCGTTGGCGGTGCAATCTACCTGAATGAAAGAAACCCTTCCGGCGAAGAAGGCTTCCTGCGCGACCGCAGGGCGGATTTCGTTGTCGGCATCACCGCCAATGCCCTGCAATACGGCGGGGAAGCGGGCGCCAAGGCCTTGTTCGATAACTGGCCCGGGCACAAGGTGCCGACCGTACTGGTAATAGGCCAGGACCATGAGGATATCCTCAACCGCACGGTCCGGCCCGAAACCCTGCAGCAAGCTATCCATGCGCTGGACCAAACGCCGCCCATCCCCAGCGTGCGGCGCGTGCAGTCCAGCGACGGCAAGCAATACATCCTCTTCATCCCGGCCGATAGCGCAGACTCTGCAGGCCCGCCTCGCTATAACCTGCAGCTGCAGATTTTCATCGCCCTGCTTGCAAGCCTGCTGTTCAGCGCGGGGTTTGCGCTCTACCTGAGCCGCCCAATCAAGCTCCTGCGCCAGGCCAGCCGCAGGCTTGCCGAGGGCGACCTGAGCACGCGCGTGAGCCCGGAGCTTGGCAATCGCAACGATGAACTGATAGAGCTGGGCGAAGATTTCGACTATATGGCAACGCGGCTGCAAACCTTGCTCGATGCCCAACGCCTGCTGTTGCACGATGTCTCGCATGAGCTGCGCTCGCCGGTCGCCCGCATGCGGCTGGCGGTGGGCCTGGCCCAGCAGCAGCCGGACAAGCTGGCCTCGGCGCTCAGCCGCATCGAACGTGAAACCGAGAGGCTGGACGAGCTGCTCGGCCAGATGCTGACGCTTTCGCGCCTGGAATCTGGCATCAGCAGCGAAAGCAGCGAGAAGCTCAACCTCAATGACCTGCTCGCCACCATTGTCCAGGACGCCAATTTCGAGGCGCAAGCCGTCGGCAGCAATATCGCGTTCCATGCGTCGAACGAAGTGATATTGCACGGCCATTACGAATTGCTGCGCCGCGCGTTCGAGAACATCATCCGCAATGCGCTCAAGTACAACCAGGCCGGCGAACCGATCGAGGTATCCATCAGGCAGGAGCATCATTCCGTGACGGTGGAAGTGCGCGACCATGGCCCAGGCTTGCCGGAAACGGAAATTGAGTCGGTTTTCCAGCCGTTCTACCGCGTGCGCGGCACGGACAAGGCAGGCCATATCGGCTATGGTCTGGGCTTGGCGATTGCCAAGCGCGCCATCGAACACCATCAGGGAAGCATTTCGCTCAGCAATTGCGATGACGGCGGCCTATGCGTACGCTGCATTTTCCCGTTATCCATCACGACAAGCTCATGAGCTAGGCAAAATATAGTTGGGCTGCATCCGTCCATACTGCCGTATGCCTTCGGTATGCAATTGTGCTGGCAGCGCCTCGATGAATGAGAGCGGCCTTGAGCTCATCCTTGGGCAGGCGGGTATCACACGCCCGGACGTTTTCTGCCATGCTAAGCTATCACCCAGGCCGGACTCGCGTTTTCCAGCCAAGCGCCACATGGCTGTAGACAAAAGAAATGGTGCCAGCCTGCTTCGAATTAAGGCTGGTCCACAGTCGCTTAACGTGTAAAAAACAGCTTGATGCGGCGATAGATACGGCCAACGAGCGTGCCGTCCAACTGGTAATGCTTGCGCAGGGGCTGCTTGACCTCCCAGGTGCAGCGGAGGCCTGCAGGGAAAGTGACCAGGTCGCCCTTGCGGAAAGTCACGGAAGCGCTGCCATCGTTAGGCGTAATCACCACTTCCCCATCAAGCACATAGGCAATTTCCTGTTCGGGGAACACCCATGGGAATGTCGAGACTTCCTTGGACCAGGTCGGCCACTTGCCGACTCCTAATTGCTCCAGGCGGGTAGCGGATGGGTTGCTTTCGATCACGATCTTGCTCATTGATATACTTTCAGTCTTTGCCCCTTTCAATATGCTGCAGGGGCGTTTTAAAATCATGTTCCTGGATAACAGGAGCAAAAGGCATTATGGTAACGCCCATGTCCTTACAATGCCAGCAAGTCCCTATATCTGGACCGGAATAACCCAGGATCACCCCGATGACGCTCACGACTTCACACCTGCCTGCATGGCCAGCATTGCTCCAACATCATGGCGATGCCGAACTTGAGTTCATCCCTGACGCAACTGCATTTGATAGATGGCAAACATCATCCACGCCAGCAAAGCTGATAGATACAGAAGGTAGGATATTTGAAATCGACAGGGATAAGCACTTGAGAGCGGCAGGCTATGCCTCACTGGAGGAAATCCTGGGATTGATCCGCGCGCACGCCTTGCTGGAAGGTGTTTGCTGCACGCCAAAACTGGGCGCACCCGATATTCCTTCGGCCATGACCGTGCTCTCCAGCCTGGTTGAAGCCTAACCAATGGATACTCGCGACCTGGAACTGCTGGTCACGCGCACCATGCCTTTCGGCAAATACAAAGGGCGGCTGATCGCCGACCTGCCCGGGAACTACCTCAACTGGTTTGCCCGCGAAGGCTTCCCCCCTGGTGAAATTGGACGTCTATTGGCGTTGATGCAGGAGCTGGACCACAACGGCCTCTCCGGCCTACTCACGCCTTTGCGCTCGCAATAATCCGCTTGCCAGGCTTTCCAAACCGCTTATCCCAAGCATGCAACCGGAATGATGTCGAGCATATGAAATGAAAACGCCGGGCAAAAAGCCCGGCGTCGGATTTTGAGTCTTCCGCCAGGGGGGGATGGCATGGACTCTAGGTAGCCTAAAAACAGGCTGGTACTTCACTTCACTAGTAAGCACCTTTTATGCCAAATTAAATAAGTTATTGATTAAAATAATAATAAATATTATTTATCTAACATTGCCCGCTCGAAGATGTCTCCAAAAAGAGACGCAATCCATTGAACCTGCTTTACGAAACAAAATTAACTATATGTTTTTAAATAACAATATCATGTCTCCCAAAAGAGACATAGATCTGACGTCAAAATGAAACGCAACATCATATGATGACTATCCAACATTTAGGATAGAAATAAAACTCAGTTGAGAGAGGCTCTATTAGCCAAATGCGCATTTTGCTCTAGCCATAACTGATCTTGCCGACGCACTTGTGCCACACGTTCCCGCCAATCTCGCAATTGCTCGTCCTCGATCTGCAGTTGGATTGCCATGATCTCCTGGCGCGAATAGCCTTCCTGCACCAACTGGGAATGCAAATGCACGCTCATCCGGGACAACAGGCGTTCGGCCTTCTTGTCGCTCAGCTCCGATGCCTTGGTGAAATACTCTGCCTGGTATATATAAGCTCTCATGATCAATCTCCCTTTGAACGACACGAAGCTCATCCTTGAACGTCAAACAAGGTAACCTAGCTTGATGTCATTTACATGACAATAATATGTCATAAGAACTAGTCTATTATTTTGCCCCGTTTATAAACGGCGAACAAAACAGACCGGATGATGAACATAGCCCCACCCTACAAATTTATTGCGGCAGATGCTGAAGACGATGCGGCCTATACTATGTCTGAAGATGGGGTAAAGGAGCGGCCTGGAAAGCTAGGCAAGTGAACGAACGTAAGGAGAGATTTTGCTCGATCTGGCGCAGCAAAATACCAGATAAAATAGGACGAAGCATTCAGCACGAACACCCACACCTTTGAAATCAGGCGTGGGTTTAATACACAAACCAGCTATCGCTTTGCTTTCAACCGCCAGCCGATCATCAGCATTAAGCCAACCAATAGCATCGCCCAAGTATCGGCCTCAGGCACTGCCGCCGCAATGCGCAGGTTGAAGGCTTCATCATATTGCGCCTGGGTAATGCCGGCAGACTTGAACAATACATGGAAAGGGTCCGAGTCTATGTATTTCTGCTCGCCGTTTTCCATGGCCGGCGACCATATCTGCAGCGTCAGAAGGTAAGCCCCTGCCGGTGCGGAACTGGATAGCGCCCAATCCAGATGGGAATGGAAAGTCCCATTCTGGCTGGCGGCATCGATCGCAGCCGTTTGCGGCCCACTGATGCCGTCGGCACTGTAAACAGTGCCTCCTGCATAGTAGTTGTACTGTGCCGCATAAGTGGGATTACGTGGGTTCAACATGTAATTGACAAAAACATCTGCTGGAATGGCACCATAAAGCGTCACCGTTGCGCCGCTGGCAGCATCGCCCCAGAGCCCGATGCTCGGATCCCAGTATGAAAGGGTTCCGAGCGCCCTGAAATGCACCTCTTCACCATACTTAAAAGTATTGGCAAAGGATTGGAACCCCGGATCGTCAGTCAGTCGTGGCCCGCCTTCCAGATCGTCAAAATATCCCGGGAAAATCTTGTAACCGGTTTGGGTATCGACAGGTAATTTGCCCGCTAGGTCGAAATCACCATAAAAATCGATGTCGATTTTGCTGCCGGCAACCGGACCGTTGCTGGTATCGACCCGCACATCATAATGCACAGCCTGGGCAAAGGTGGCATAGCCCAACATGGCGAGTGCCAATATAGAAGATTTGATCATTGCTTACTCCCCAATCATGACTTAAAGAAAAGCACCCCTGGGGGTGCTTTTCTCAAAGGATTCAAGCCTGTTGACGACGACGCAATTGCCAACCCATCAAGCCCAGACCGGCGAGGAACATGGCATAAGTGCTTGGCTCCGGCACCGCTACAACCAGATTGTCTTGCAGGTCGTGGAGCGCATGGTGGGCATCGCTGGCGCTCAAGCCGTTGTTAAGCACGAGATAGAAGGGATTGGAAGATAGATAGCCGTTATCGGAAAGCACCAACTGGTTGCCTTGCAACTCGAGCTCAACCAATTGCAGGGTAATGAAGTAAATGCCATCAGTTGGAGAACCTGAAGCTGAACTGATACTAAAGTCGAGATGAGAGTGAATCTTGCCTGAGGAACCGGCTTGGCCAATCAGGCCAAAAGTATCACCATTGATACCATTCACATCCCATGTGGTGGTTTCGCCATAGGCACCTGCAACGCTGATGCTTTCACCATTGTTGACCACATTGGTCCAAACATCGCCAGTCCAAGACCACAAGTTGCCAATGGCCTGATAACCGATGATGGTATCAGGGGCAAAGCTATTGGTTGGACTATCGAAGCCAGGATTGCTTGTCGCGTAAGGACCGCGGGCAAAATCGCGGAAATCGCCCTCGAAAATGGCATAGCCGGTGCCTTCCTGATAGTGCAGCCCTGAGTCAGCGCTACCCACCTCGAACTGGCCATTGTTCAGTGTCACGATGATATCACCTGCATGCAGGTCCTCTGCAAATACAGCCCCGCTGAACAAGCTCGCGCTTACAAACATAGTTGCGATCAAATGACGCATGGCATTACTCCCTTTATAAACAAGAAGATATAAATTCCCATCCAGATACACTATCTGAACCGTAATCCATGATATACAACACTGTTGCACAATGCAACTTAGTAGCATTACAATGATTGCAATCATGAAAACTTCAGATAATTTATTGGTTTAGATGTGCGTCCCCCTGTCGACCCCTCACGCTCCTGCCGCCTTGCCGCACTGATTTCCCTGGCTTTTCCCGGCGCTTTTCTATCGGTACTGGCATTCGCGGCAGAAAAGGCAAGCGAAGAAGGCCCTTCCATTGTGCTGGACGCCATTGAAGTACAGGCTGCGCCGGAAGAACTGACCAACTCGCTGGATCCGTCTAGCACGCTTTCCGGCAAGGAGCTGATGCTGAAAAGCGCGGCGACGCTGGGGGCCACCCTGCAGGACGAACTGGGCGTGGCCAACGCCACATTCGGCCCGAACGTGGGCCTGCCGCTGATCCGCGGGCAGCATGGCTCGCGCACCCGGGTCATGGTCAACGGCGTAGGCACGCATGACGCCTCCGCCATGAGCCCGGACCACGGCACCACGGTGGAATCCCTGTTGGCAAAGGAGATCAAGGTATTGCGCGGCCCGGCCACAATACGCAATGGCGGCGGCGCCATCGGCGGCGCGGTGGAAATCACGGATGGCCGCATTCCCGAGCGCTTGCCGGCCAAGACCAAGGTCACTACGCAGTTGCGCTTCAATACCAACCATGACGAGCGCATCATGGCGACCGAACTGCTCACCAAGGCAGGCCAGGTGGCTTTCCATGCCGATGTGCACGGGCGGGAGAGCAACGATATTCACGTGCCAGGCATGGCCATTGATGAAGCTGCACTCGCCTATATGTGGATGGAACCTCCAGGCGACAAAAATACTCATGGATACACAGGCAATACCAATGCCCGCAGCAAGGGGGGCAGTGTCGGCGCCAGTATCTTTGGCGAGATGGGCTACATGGGCGTTTCGCTCAGCCACTATGCCAACAACTATGGTATCCCGTTGGGTCTTCCTCACAGCCATGGCGGTCCAGTGGGGCAAGCGGAGCGCGTGCGCATCGATATGCAGCAGGAGCGCATTGACCTTAAGGGCGAATTGTTTCTGCCGTATGAATGGCTGGAGAGCATCGCATTGCGTATCGGAAAGTCTCGCTACCATCACGATGAACTTAGTAATGGCTTAGCACAAACGCGCTTCAGCAATGATGTGATTGAACATCGGCTGGAATTCAATCACCGGCTATTTCCCAACCTTTCCGGCACCTTGGGCTTCCATGGTATCAATCGTGATTTTGCTGCCTTGGGCATAGAGGCATTCGTACCCGAATCGAAAATAGATACAAAAGGCTTTTACTTAATTGAAACGCTCGATTTCAATCCCTGGCAGTTGGAATTTGGTTTTCGCAAAGAGAAAAGTAAGGTTAATGCCAATGCGCAGCCTATTCATATTGGTAACTTTCCAGGGGTTATCCCTGCAGCAAAAAAAGATTTTAGCCCCGAAAGCTATACACTGGCATTGAAGTACGCCCATAAAACCGGAAGCATCACCATTAATCGCTGGGTTGCCAGACGCGCGCCAGACATTCAAGAGCTTGCTGCCTTCGGCCCGCATTTAGCCACGAAGACCTATGACATCGGTTCAAGAGATCTAGAGGTTGAGACCTTGAATGGCTGGGATATTCGCCTACAGCAAACACTCGGTAAGTTGGATGCCAACCTCAACCTGTTCAAATACTCTGCCGACAATTATATTTACCAACAAAATTATGGGTTTATGTGTAACCGGAATGGCTTCTATTACCCGAAAGGAGGGGCAACAATTACTCCTGGTTGCAACATGTTTAATATGCGATACGAACAGCAGGATGCGCGCTTTTACGGTTACGAGGCTGAAGTTGGCTTACCCCTGCAGATCCCCGGCATGCGCAAATTCCGCGCCAGCGTGTTTGCCGATCAGGTGCGCGGCATGCTGGACGACAACACCCACGTGCCGCGCCTCACGCCAGCCCGCCATGGCTTGCTGATACAGGCAGCCATAGGGAAATGGGATGGCGATATCCGCCTGACCCATGTTCGCGCGCAGACGCGCACTGGCACGATGCCAACAGGCGAAGGCGACGAAATGATGCCGGAACCCGGCACCGACAGTTACAACAAGGTCGATATCGCGCTACGCCGTAGTATTGAAGTATCCAACTGGTTCACCGGCGACCTGTTCATCAACATGCGCAACATCACCAATGCGGAAATCCGCAACAGCACCTCGTTCCTGCGTTACTACACACCGGAGCTGGGCCGCAATATCGAGATCGGCATGCGGATCGACCTTTGACGGCCTGCCCAAAACATCGCACGAACCAAGGCAACGAACACTCAATCTCATTCTCTACACTTTAATCAGCTCCGTCACTCAATGCTTCTGCTCTCCATCTTCATTGCCACGCTATTGGGTGGCGTCGTTTCAGTCCTGATTTCATCTATCGTCTCGCTCACCGTCCTGGCTCGGGTCGCGGACAAGATGGTGGCATTCGCCGTCGGGATATTGCTGGCCTTTGCCTTGACCGACATCTTGCCCGAGGCGATCGAATCGGGCTTATCGCCCGATGATGCCGGCTGGATATTGATGGCTGGCATCTTGGCGTTCTTCTTGCTGGAAAAAATGGCATTATGGCGACACGACCATCAGCATGCGCATGGCGCGGTCATCCTTGATCAAACGGTGTCCATGATCGTGATCGGGGACGGATTGCACAACTTTGTCGATGGCATGCTGATCGCCGCCGCGTTTTTGACAGATCCCGCGTTGGGCTGGACGATGGCGGTGACGGTCATGATGCATGAGATACCGCAGGAAGTATCGGATTTCATGGTATTGCTGAATGCCGGCCTGTCAAAAAGCCGTGCCCTATTGCTCAATGCCTTGTCGGGCGCGGCCATGGTGCTGGGCGGCTTTCTCGGCTGGCTGTCATTGGGTACCATGCAAACCGCAATTCCTGTGATGTTAGTCATCGCGGCATCGAGCTTTGTTTATATCGCCGTCGCGGACCTGGTGCCGGAATTGCAGCGTAAACGTTCATTGAAGGATGGCGCAGTCCAGATTGCATTGATACTCGGCGGGGTTGCCGTGTCGTTGGCAGCCCAGCATCTTCACCACCACTAACCACGTTATTGGCGTGGACAGGATCAAGAAGGAGCCCTATGCATTCATACTCCAGATTATTCATATATGGCGTCGGCAGCCTGTTGCTCATCACAACGCCTGCGCACGCGCACGAGCAGCATGCACATGTGCACGGCGCCGCCAAATTGAACATCGCCATTGAGGGCAAGTCATTGATTCTTGCACTGGAAAGCCCTATGGAAAGCTTGCTGGGCTTTGAACATGCCCCCCGCAACCCGCAAGAGCAGGCAGCGGTGGATGCGTTAAAAAAACAGCTTTCCAAGCCTGCCCAGTTGTTCGAGTTGCCGGCCAAGGCAGAATGCGAAAGCACTGCAATCGACCTGGAGTCCCCGTTGTTCGAACATGATATCCACCAGCATGACAGCCATCATGCCGACCTGGATGCCGAGTTTGCCTATGAATGCAAACAGCCAGGCCAATTGAAAAGGCTGAGCGTGCAGTTGTTCGAGCGGTTTCCCCACCTGCACAAGATCGACGTCCAGATCGTGGCCGGGAAAATCCAGAAAATTACCAGACTCACCCCAGGGCAAAACCAGGTCGCATGGTAGGCATGATTTCTCCGGTCATCGAGATCGAGAACCTGCAATTTGAATGGTCGCCAGGGCAACCTTGCCTGGATATCCCGTCCCTGATCATCGCGCCGGGGGAGCATATTTTCCTGCACGGGCCAAGCGGCGGCGGCAAAAGCACGCTCTTGGGTTTGCTCGGCGGGGTGCATCTCCCTCAAGCTGGCACTGTCACCATCCTCGGCCAACGGCTGGACGCGCTGAACGGCGCTGGACGGGACCGTTTCCGCGCCGACCATATCGGCTTTCTGTTCCAGCAATTCAACCTGATTCCCTATCTCTCGGTGCTGGACAACGTCTTGCTGCCCTGCCGCTTTTCGCCATACCGGCGCAACAACATTGCTGGCGACGTGGTTCAGGAAGCGCAGCGCCTGCTTGCGGCGCTCCGTATCGATGCCGCGCTCTGGTCCCGCAAGGTCACGGCCTTGAGCATAGGCCAGCAGCAGCGCGTCGCCGCAGCCAGGGCATTGATCGGCAGGCCGGAAATCATCATCGCCGACGAACCCACTTCCGCGCTCGACGCGGAGCATCAAGTGGCATTCATTGACCTGCTGATGCAGGAATGCCTTGCCTCTACCACCGCCCTCATATTCGTCAGCCACGACCACCGGCTGGCCGCCAGCTTCAACCGCAGCATTGCGCTCGCCGAACTCAATCGCGTTGCCACGCAGGTGACGGCATGAATATGCGATACCTGCTGAAAATGGCGCTGCACAGCGCCTGGAACCGCAAGCTGACGCTGGGCATGACCGTGATGGCAATTGCCCTGAGCGTTACTCTGCTGCTTGGGGTCGAGCGCCTGCGCGATCAGGCGCACCAGGGGTTTGGCCTGTCCGTGTCCGGCACCGACCTGGTAGTAGGCGCGCGTACCAGCCCGGTACAGCTCATGCTGTATTCGGTATTTCGCATCGGCGAGGCCACCAACAACATCAGCTGGGCCAGCTACGAGAAACTGAAACAGCATCCCATGGTGGCCTGGAGCATACCCATTTCGCTGGGTGATTCGCATCTCGGCTTCGCCGTGCTGGGCACCAATCAGGATTATTTCAGGCATTACCGTTACGGCGACCGCCTGGCCCTGAAGTTTGCCTCGGGCAAGCCTTTCAATGCCACCTTTGACGCCGTGCTGGGTGCCGATGTCGCCAAGCAACTCGGTTACGAGGTGGGTAGCCGCATCACCCTGAGCCACGGCATGGGCAACAGCACAAACAGCCTGGCGGAGCACGGCGACAAGCCATTTGTCGTCGTCGGCATCCTCAAGCCCACAGGCACACCGGTCGACCGTACCGTCCATGTCAGCCTGGAAGCCATCAGTGCGATCCATCTGGATTGGGTGGGCGGAGCGCGAGCCCCAGGCTTCCAGATTCCGCCGCAATACGTACAGAAATTCGACCTGCAGCCCAAGGACGTCACCGCCGTGCTGATCGGCCTGAAAAGCCGGGCTGCCGTGTTCCGCGTGCAACGGATGGTGAATGAAAGCAAGGACGAGCCTTTGCTCGCCGTCATGCCCGGCCTGGCGCTGGAACAATTGTGGCAAGTGGTCGGGGTGGCGGAGAAAAGCCTGATGGCGGTATCCGCCATCGTGGTCGTGGTGAGCCTGAGCGGTTTGGTTGCCGTCATCATGGCCGGCTTGAACGAGCGCCGCCGGGAGCTCGCCATCTTGCGGGCGGTGGGAGCCCAGCCGAGGGAAATCCTGCTGCTGTTGATGTATGAAGGGATATTCGTCATCCTGGTCAGCATCGTGACCGGCCTGATCGCGCTGACTATCGCCACCCTATGCGCAGCCCCCATCATGCAATCCCATTTCGGCATCAGCATGACGGCCGGCTGGCCCAGCCTGGAAGAACTTCGCCTGCTTGCCGCCATGGCCCTGGTCGGCCTGTTGGCGAGCCTGTTCCCGGCCTGGATGGCCTACAGGCTCTCGCTGGCGGACGGCCTCACGCCCAGGCTGTAAACGCACAGCAGGATCAATCAATCGGAGTAAGAGGATGAAAGCAACTTTTTGGATGCTGGGCATGATTGCCACCATCATCAGCCACACCCCGTCGCTGGCCGCCGACTACAAGGTGGGCGAGCGCATTGGCGAGGCCAAGGCCCTTTCGAAAGCGAACCCGGCCTATAAGACCCTGGACTGGGACGACATGATGCCCGCGGACTGGGACCCGATGAAATCGCTCAAGGGGCTGGACCTGGAAAAGCTGGATGACGCTGATCCGCGCGCAATCGAGGCGCTGGAACAGATGCGCAGCGCCTGGAACGACGCTCCCATCGTACAAAAGCTGGACAAGCAGCACGTGCAGATTCCGGGATTCGTCGTGCCCTTGGACATGAACGGAACGCAGGTGCGCGAATTCCTGCTGGTGCCTTATTTCGGCGCATGCATCCATGTGCCGCCGCCGCCCAGCAACCAGGTGATCCATATCGTCCTGCCCAAGAGCCTGCCCAAGGACCAACAGAAAACATTGAACCAGGCGGCGCAACAATATGGCCCAGTCTCCGTCAGCGGCTTGATGGAGACCGTCGCCAGCAATACCGCGATGGGCTTCGCCGGGTACCGCATCAAGGCCGAGCGCCTCATGCCGTATAAACTAAAAACAAACTAAGACGTCATAGGAAAGAAGCAAGTCACTGCTGGGGAGAAGAATTGTCATCACGCCGAAGAAATGTGCGATGGAATATTCTTCCCTCTCAACGCGAAACTTTTCACCACTAGCACTCTCAAACAGTGAGTGCTAGAATCGTTTCCATGACGGAGGTTTCAAATATGACCAACAGCATGACATTACCTGCAATTTCATCTTTCGACAGCCTTGATCAGTACATGCGTGCCATCAAGAGCTTTCCCGTGCTCAGCGCCGAAGAGGAATTGAAGCTGGCAACCCGCCTTCAAAAGGAAAACGACCTTGAGGCTGCCAAAACCCTGGTAGTGTCCCACTTGCGCCTGGTGGCAAGCATTGCCCGCAACTATTCGGGCTACGGCCTGCCGCAGTCCGACCTGATCCAGGAAGGCAACATCGGCCTGATGAAGGCGGTGCGCCGCTTCGACCCGGAGCGCGGCGTGCGCCTGGTGTCGTTTGCCATGCACTGGATCAAGGCAGAGATCCATGAATACATCGTGCGCAACTGGCGCCTGGTGAAAGTAGCCACGACCAAGGCCCAGCGCAAGCTGTTCTTCAACCTGCGCAGCATGAAAAAAGGACAATCCGCCAGCCTGCATTCGGACGAAGTGGCGCATATTGCGCGCGAGCTGAACGTGAAGCCTGAAGAGGTGCTGGAGATGGAGGCCCGGATGTCCGGGCACGAGATTGCGCTTGAAGGCAATGCGGACGATGAGAACGAGGATGTATTCAGCCCCATCTCCTACCTGCAGGCGACCCATGCCGAGCCTTCCGAAATCCTGGAAGAGCAGGAAGTCGAGCAACTGCATACGACGGGGCTTTCAACCGCCCTGGCCAAGCTGGACGATCGTAGCCGCCGCATTGTGGAAGCCCGCTGGCTGCAAGAAGGCAATAGCGCCACCTTGCATGACCTGGCCGAAGAGTTTGGCGTATCTGCCGAGCGTATCCGCCAGATCGAGCAAAAAGCCATGAAGCAAATGAAGGGCTTCCTGGCTTCTGCCTAACCTCAATGCGACACCCAAATAAAAAAGGCTGCAATTGCAGCCTTTTTTATTGAATCCGTTCTTAACCGAACAGTATCACCGACAACGCGCTCAGCCACGAAACGGCGATGAGGGCGATCGTGATAGTGAGCGGCAGATTCTCGAAAGTGAAATAGGACCTGAAACCTTCGTCCGCTTTATTGGTAGTAGCCATTCAAATTCCCCAGCAAGTTATTTCTTGATTTTATTCTGATTAGCCCCAGTCTTCAAGTGGTTAAATGGAATCAGGGGGTCGTCGTCGTCCATCAGGATACGCTGCGCAGGGCCTTCCAGGTCGTCATACTGACCGCTCTTGATCGCCCATAGAATCCCCACTGCGGCAAAGCCGATGAACACGAATGTCAGGCCAAGTTGCAGCAGCAGGCTGGTAAGACTCATGCCGCTTCTTCCTCTACTATCCTGTTGTCGAATATCAGCGCATTGTGCATGTGCTGGCGCAATATCTTGAGATCGGCCATCTGTGCCAGGATGTTTTTTTCGATGGCCTCCAGTTCGCCGATGCGGTCTTCCAACGTATCAGTCGCCTTGTAGATGCGCTTGATGCTTTCCAGGCGCCGGCGCAGTTGCAGCTGGTGCTCGCGCACCTGGGACTCCATCGGGGCGATCACCGCCTTCAGCCAGTTCTCGACATCATGGTTGGCGACTTCGTATACATGGATCACGCGGCTGGCCAGTGTCTCGAAAAACTTAGACGTCAATGTCATCTTTTCGTTCGTCAGCATGTTTAATGTCGTATTGAACTGCTCGCGGTACGCGCGCTCCAGCTTGCCGAGCTCCTTCTGGTAGCGCAGGGTGGAGAACGCTGGCGGCTCAGCCTTGCGCAAACCGTGGTCCTGCGCGAATTTCTCATACATGGCGTCCATCATGCGTTTGATTTCGTCGATCTGCGCTTCGGATTTCAGCAGGCGGTCGCGCAGGTCGGCAAAGAAGCCGTCCATCGCGCTGCGTATGCTCTTGGTGAAACTGGCGTTGACCATGGTGCTGCGGGTATTGGTCACCTGCACGCGCAGGGCTTCCATGCCGAGCAAGGTGAACAGCTTGTTGGTTTGCTGCGAGAACACGCTGCGCAGGGCCTGGAAACGTTGCAGCCCCTTCTCGAAGATTTCCTTGTCCACCTTGACCTTGTTCATCATGTGTTCGATGACGTCTTCATTCTTGCCGCGCAAGCCGCGCAGCTCGTCCAATTGCTCATTGAGGCTGGACAGGCGGGCATCGAGCAGGATGTTGGAGTTCTTCACCAAGTCGTCGACTTCGCTGATGGTATTGTCGCGCACAATCTCGCGCTTGGAGGGGATCAACTCCTCGGACAACGCCCTTTCCAGGGTGGATAGCCCGCTGCGCTCCAATAGGGCGTCATCCCCTGCAATCTTCGCCAGCAAACCCTTCTGGGCCGAAATCGGGAAGATCTGGCCTTGCTCCAGCCCCAGCAGCTCCGCGCTGGACGCGATCTGTTTGGCGATTTCGCGGCTGATTTCGGTCTCGTTGCGCAACTCGTCCCACAGGCCGTCGATCTTGTTCAGCACCGCCAGCCTGCCCTTCTGTTTCCAGCGCGTGCCGCTGATGTACTGGCGCCAGACATCGATCTCGGACTTGGTCACGCCGGTGTCTGCGGACAGGATGAACAATACGGCATGCGCATTCGGCAGCATGTTGAGGGTCAGTTCCGGCTCGGTGCCGATGGCGTTGAGCCCCGGCGTATCGAGGATCACCAATCCCTGCTCCAGCAGAGGATGCGGGAAGTTGATGACGGCATAGCGCCAGCAGGGAATGTCCACGGTGCCGTCCGCGTTGACCGCCAAGGCATCGTCGGCACTATTGGGATCGAACAGGCCGTAACGCTCGGCCTCTTCCACGGTCACGCGCTTGGTGCGGCTGACTTCCTTGAACACCTCCACCATGTTATCGCTGTCGCTCACGTCGAACGGCAGGACGGTCCACTCCTCGGGATAACGCTTGTATTCGGTAGTGGTGGCGTCCGAGGTGCGGGTTTCCACCGCGAGGAGCTGCAGGGAGGTGGGCTTGGAAGGGTCGTACAGCAGTTCGGTAGGGCACATGGTGGTGCGGCCTGCGCTCGAGGGCAGCAATCGCTGGCCGTAAGCCGAGAAGAAGATGGCGTTGATCAGCTCGGACTTGCCGCGGGAAAATTCCGCCACGAACGCCACGTTGAGCTTGTCCTCGCGCAGGCGCTCCAGCAACTGCTGCAGCCGTAGGTCTATCTGTGCATCGTTGAGCTCTTGCTCGTTCAACCAGTTGCGGTAGTCGCAGATTGTTTCCACCAAGGCTTTACGCCACTCGGAATATGCCTGAAAGTGACGTTCAAGCTTGTTGTCGGCCATAGCACCCCCCGATGCTTATTATTTAAGCGCTACTCTAGCATGCTTATGTAAATTCACAAATGAATCAGCCGCCTAAATCCCTTTTCTGAACCTTGCCGCCACCTATCATGCATCATCAGCGTGACGGTATTTTGAAGCGCGCGAATACATTCTGCTATCATCGCCTTTTGAGTAAATTCCGGCATTTGGCAGATGAGCGGCTTGAGCCCAGAGATTCCACGTCCCACCGATATCCGCTTGCACCAGGTTTCGCGCGCATTGGAAATCACCTTCGACAACGGCGTCAGCGGCATGCTGCCGTGCGAGTTCCTGCGCGTGTACTCCCCTTCTGCAGAAGTGCAAGGGCATGGCAATCCGGTGCTGCAAACCGGCAAGCGGGACGTGAACATCACCGGCATAGAACCGGTGGGCCATTACGCCGTGAAGCTGGTGTTCAGCGATGGCCACGACACCGGACTTTACTCCTGGGATTATCTTTATGAATTGCTGCAGCGGCACGACGCACTGTGGCAACAATACCTTGACTGGCTCGCACAGGCAGGCGCCAGCCGCGACACTGACAATTGATTTAAGGCAAACACCATGAGCGACAACGCCAAGACGCACTTCGGCTTCCAGACTGTGGATGAACGCGAGAAAGCCCGCAAGGTCGGTGAAGTATTCCACTCCGTGGCACGCAAATACGACCTCATGAACGACGTCATGTCCGCGGGCCTGCACCGCGCCTGGAAACGCTTCACCGTCGAGGTCAGCGGCGTCAGGCCCGGCGACCGCGTGCTGGACGTGGCCGGAGGCAGCGGCGACCTGTCCCGCCTGTTCTCCAACAAGGTCGGCCCCACAGGCCAGGTCATCCTGACCGACATCAACGCCTCGATGCTGGCAGTGGGGCGTGATCGCTTGATCGACGACGGCAAGGCTGTTCCCGCGCTGCAATGCGACGCGGAGAAACTGCCTTTCCCTGACCAGCATTTCGATTGCGTCATCGTCGCCTTCGGCCTGCGCAACATGACGCACAAGGACAAGGCGCTGGCCGAAATGCAGCGCGTGCTCAAGCCCGGCGGCCGCCTGCTGGTGCTGGAATTCTCCCAGGTATGGAAGCCGTTGGCGCCGATTTACGATGCCTATTCATTCAAGCTGCTGCCCATCATGGGCAAGCTGTTTGCGAACGACGCGGACAGCTATCGCTACCTGGCCGAATCCATCCGCATGCATCCCGACCAGGAAACCTTGAAACAGATGATGCTGGATGCCGGCCTCGGCAAGGTCGACTACTACAACCTGGCAGCCGGCGTGGTCGCCCTGCACAAAGGCTGGAAAACCTGACCGCCCTTGCTTAACGCGCTGGAATCGAACCACCATGCTGAAGCCACTCCTCACCCGCCTGCTCAATCACCTATTGGCCCAGAACAGCTGGACTGCCGGCCAGTTGCAACCCTTCGGCGGCAAGCACGCCCGCTTGATCCTGCCCCCGTTCAGCGCCACGCTGGCCGTGCTTGAGGATGGCGGCCTGGCGATCGCGGGCGAAACCGCCAATACCGACGCCACCATCACAGTGCCGCCTTCCGTGGCACTGCGTATCCTGGCCGGCGACGAATCGGCCGGCGCGGCCGCGTCCGTCTCGGGCGATACCGAGTTCGCTGCGGCTTTGGCAAGGGTATTGCAAGGCATCTCATGGGAATATGAAGAGGACTTGAGCCGGGTGATCGGCGACATTCCGGCCCATGAAGCCGTCAAGCTAGGCCGCGCCGCCGTTTCGCAGGCAAAACGCCAGACTGCGAATGTGGCCGGCATGCTGGCGGAATATTGGCAGGAAGAGCAACCGCTGATTGCCAAGAAACGTCATATCGAACAATTCGTGCGCGACGTGGATACGCTGCGCGAGGACACCGAGCGTTTGCAAAAGCGCATCGACAAGCTGAAATCCCGCCTGCAGGCGGACCACTAGAAAGAATTCCCATGCGTTGGTTGCGCCTGCTCAACATCATCTTCGTCACGCTTCGCTTCGGCCTGGACGAATTTGTCCTCGGACACACCAGCCTGCGCCCATTGCAACGCCCGGTGCAAATCCTCCTGTTTTGGCGCGACACGTCCCGCCCGCGCGGCGAACGGCTGCGCCTGGCGCTCGAATCGCTGGGCCCCATCTTCGTCAAGTTCGGCCAGATGCTCTCCACGCGGCGCGACCTGATTCCGCTGGACCTCGCCGACGAACTGGCGAAACTGCAGGACCGGGTGCCGGCCTTTGGCTACGATGACGTTGAAACCATCCTCAGGCAGGCCTACGGCAAGCCGGTGCTGGAAGTGTTCCAGAGCTTCGACGTCGAGCCGATCGCCAGCGCCTCGGTCGCCCAGGTGCATTTCGCCCAACTGCCCGACGGCAGGCCGGTGGCGGTCAAGATCCTGCGTCCCGGCATCAGCAAGGTCATAGAGAAGGACCTCAAGCTGCTGGATGGCGCAGCATGGCTGCTGCAGACACTTTCCTCCGACGGCAAGCGCCTGAAGCCGCGGGAAGTGGTGGCCGAATTCGCGCGCCATATCCACAGCGAGCTCGACCTCATGCTGGAAGCAGCCAACTGCAGCCTGCTAGGCCGCAACTTTGCCGACAAGCGCCTGCTGCTGGTGCCCGAAGTCTATTGGGACTGGTGCCACGAGCAAGTGATGGTGATGGAGCGCATGAACGGCACGCCGGTCAGCCAGGTGGCCTACCTGCGCGAAATCGGCGTCGACATCCCCAAGCTCGCGCGCGATGGCGTGGAAATATTCTTCACCCAGGTGTTCCGCGACGGCTTCTTCCATGCCGACATGCACCCGGGCAATGTGCAGGTAGCGGACGATGGCCGCTATGTCGCATTGGATTTCGGCATCATGGGCACCCTCAACGACGAGGACAAGCAATACCTGGCACGCAACTTCCTCGCCTTCTTCCGCCGCGACTACCGCGAAGTCGCACGCGCGCATATCGAATCCGGCTGGGCGCCCAAGGATACGCCGCTCGACGAATTCGAGACCGCGATCCGCGCCGTGTGCGAACCCATTTTCGACAAGCCGCTCAAGGAAATCTCGTTCGGCAAGGTATTGCTGCGCCTGTTCCAGACATCGCGCCGCTTCGGCGTCGAAATCCAACCCCAGCTCGCCATGCTGCAGAAGACTCTGCTCAACGTCGAGGGCCTGGGACGCGACCTCGACCCCAATCTCGACCTCTGGAAAACCGCACGCCCCTACTTGGAGCGCTGGATGTCGGAACAGATAGGCTGGCGCAGCGCGCTGGACAACCTGAAAGCCGAGCTGCCCTACTGGGGCAAAATTCTTCCCCAAATGCCGCGCCTGATCCACCAGCAGCTGGAGCGCGGCCTGCAACTTCCTCCCACCAATGCCGAGCTGCAACGCATGCTTGAGGAACACCAGCGCCAGACCCGCTGGCTGCGCCTCATCACCGTGGCATTGATCTTGCTGGTGCTGTTGCAAAGCACGACTATCCTGTTCTGGTGGCTAGCCCGCCATTGATACGAGCCCGGACTATTTCTGCAAGGCCATTGATTTTCAGAGATAAAGCCTACTTTCAGGACAAGTTTTTGCTAAAATCTGCCTTCCTTTGAAAAGGCACCACTTTTATCCAATTTCAACCTCATAGCAAAGGGCTGGTTTAGTGCTGATCTGGTTTGTCATTCTCTACGTCCTGGTTTCCATCAGCATCGGCCTGTTTGCCGCCACCCGGGTCAAGACCACCAAGGATTACGCCGTAGCCGGACGCCACCTGCCATTGCCGGTAGTGATGGCGACCGTGTTCGCCACCTGGTTCGGCGCGGAAGCCGTATTCGGCGTCTCCGCCACCTTCGTCAAGGATGGCCTCAATGGCATCGTCGCCGACCCGTTCGGCTCCAGCATGTGCCTGGTCATTGCAGGCTTTTTCTTCGCGACCAAGCTCTACAAGCTCAATATCATCACCCTGGGCGACTTCTACCGCATGCGCTACAACCGCACCGTGGAAGTGCTCACTACGATTGCCATCGTCATTTCCTACTTGGGCTGGGTTGCCGCGCAGATCAAGGCGCTAGGCCTGATCTTCCATATCATCACCGACGGCGCGGTGAGCGAGGAAGCCGGCATGATCCTCGGCACGGCCATCGTGCTCACCTATACCACGCTGGGCGGCATGCTCTCGGTCGCCATCCTGGATTTCGTGCAGATGAGCGTGATTATCGGCGGCATGCTCTATATCGCCTACATGGTCTCCGGCATGACCGGCGGCGTCGCGCCCGTCATCGAGCATGCCCGCCTTGCCGGCAAGCTGGACTTCTTCCCGCCTGCCGATCCCTGGCTCTGGGTCACCTTCATCGGCGCCTGGATGACCATGATGCTGGGCTCCATCCCGCAGCAGGACGTGTTCCAGCGCATCACCTCGGCCAAGAGCGCCAAGGTTGCCATCTGGGGCTCCGTCCTGGGCGCATCGGTCTACTTCTGCTTCACCTTCGTGCCCATGTTCATCGCCTACTCGGCCACCCTGATCGACCCAGGCTTCTTCAACACCCTGATCGACCAGGACTCGCAGCGAGTATTGCCTACGCTAGTGTTGCAGCATATGCCGATCGCCGCCCAAGTGATTTTCTTCGGCGCCGTGCTGTCAGCAATCATGAGCTGCTCGTCCGCCACCTTGCTCGCACCGTCCATCTCGTTCGCCGAGAACATCGTGCGCGGCTATTTCCCGCACTTGAACGACCGCGGTTTCCTCAAGATCATGCGCATCTGCCTGGTGGGCTTCGCCAGCTGCGTACTGGTCTATGCATTGAACACCGAGCTCTCCATCTTCCGCATGGTGGAATCCGCATATAAGATCACGCTCGCAGGCGCTTTCGTGCCGCTGTTCTTCGGCGTGTTCTGGAAACGCGCGACCAACCAGGGTGCTCTGGCCGCCATCATCGGCGGCATCAGCACCTGGATATTGGTGGAAGTGTTGGCGGGCGAGGAAGGGCTGATCCCGCCGCAATTGCTGGGGCTGGGCGTCAGCATCATCGGCATGGTGGCGGGGTCGCTATTGCCGCAGAAGATCGCCCCCCAGCGCCGCCATGAGCAACCAAGCTACCTGCATGGCCATGCGGCGCATCCTCACGTGCCGCATAAAGGCAGTTAACAATCCTGTAGGCGTTGAGCCTTATTACTTTGTAACGCCTAGCCGGGGATGAACAACCATCCTGATAAGACTCAGGAAGCTGCTGTATTCAACCGCTGGCGGACATACGGCCAATAGCTGGCGAGAATCAATGCCAACGCCAGCAAGAGATAGATCCAGCGCAATGAATAGGCGGTAACAAAGCTGGCGACCGGCTTCTGCTTCTGCACGAAGGTATAGAAATCGGGCTTGTCCTGAGCCAGCACGTACTGGGCATTGATCTCCTCGGCCAGTTCCTTCAGATATGCCTCTTCCAGCTTGGAAAGATAGCGGTCGTAGTCGGCAGAAGCTACCACCGGATCCGGATCGTCGCGGCTGGTATCGTTGTAGGTGACGCCGACCGCACCGGCGGAGTTCTCCTTGGCATCGGAGGACCAATAGCCCACCCATTTGTTGCTGGAGTTGTAACGCGGAATCGGCACGTCCTCGTTGCCGCCGACGCCGACGAAGACGATATTCTCGCCGATCTGCACGTCATCGAGCTTGAGCTTGTTGATCGCGTTCACCTTGGGCGCCTCGTCGCCGTCGGTGAAGAACAGCAGGCGCGCAGGCGCATTGAGCGAGTCGAAGGCCTTGGCCGCTCCCTTGACGCCAAAACTGATGCGGCTGTTGCCGCGCCAGGACATGCGCCACTCCAGGTGCTCGATCGCATCGACGATGATGTCGTAGTTGGCGCAGGTTTCCAGCGGCGTGAACAACAGCGCGACATCTTCCGCGGCAAACACGCCCAGGCTGAAGTAAGTGCCGCAGGGCGAATTCTCCACCAGCTTGCGCATGAGGTGGCGCGTGTAGGCCATGCGGCTCACCGGCTTGCCGTTGAGGCTGACGTCCTCGGCATTCATGCTTTGCGAGACATCGGCGAGCAATAGGTAGTTATGCACGCGCTGCTTGAGCTGTATTTCCGGCTTAAAGATCGCCAGCAGCAGCAACACGACCACCAACAGGTACAACCCGGACTCGTAATGATCCCTGGCCCAGCGCCAGCCATGGCGCAGCCTCAACTGCCACTTCATGGCAGGCCCACCGGAATGTTGCTGAGCTCCATGCCTTCCTGTTCCTTTTTCAACCCCTCGATGCCATTGGGCTGCACCAGCAGCATTAGGCTGAGGTTGAACTTTGCCTGCCTGAATGCGGGGTCTAGCCGCAAGGCTTGCTCATAGGCGATCTGTGCCTGAGACAAGTCGTATTTCGCCTCGTCCTTGAGGCTGCCGTCGTCATTGAGGCGGCGCTTCAAACCGGACTGCAGGAGGTTGTTGCCGATGTTGTACTGCACCAGCGCCTGCTGCGGCTGGCTCAAGCCGGTTTCGAGCAGCTGGCTGTAGCTTTGCACCGCGTGCTTGTAATCCCCGGACTCTCCCAGCTTGTAAGCCGCCATGAACTTCTGTTCGAAACCATAGCCGTCGTGAGTGACCAATGCTCCGGCCTGGATCTGCCGGTTGGCATCATGGCGCTGCATCAGCGTATTGCCTTCGTAGACGCTGCCCGCCAACCCGGCAACCGCCAGCAGTCCAAACAGCAGGTTGAGGCCTTTTATGCGGATTCCCATGCTTTTACCCTGAAATTTTTAATGACGAACATGCCCAGGCTCAACACCAGGGCCACTACAATCAAGTCGCGCGCGTAATCGCGCCCTGGCACGGTGATGGCATACTGGATCGTATTCTTCTCGCGGCTGTCGATATCCTGGATCGCCATCTGCAGCGCGACGGGATTATCCGCCTCGTAAGCCTTGTAGGTGATCTTGAGCGACTTGAAGAAACGGTCGAGCTGGATCGCCGCAGGCCCCCTGTCCTCTTCGAACACGCGGTCGCCGAATATGCTCACGTCGTCCGGTTCGCGCAACACGATCCAATAGAGCTTGACATCCTTGTCCTTGAGCTCTTCCCTGATGCGCGCCTTGACGCGGGGGCTCAACTTGCCCGCGCCGTCGGACAACAGGATGATGGCGCGCGAGCCCGAACTCTGGATGCTGTCGAACAAGCTGGCCGCCTGGGTGATGCCCGCACCGATATTGGTCTGGTTGATGCCGGCGCTGGTCGCGGCATTGATCGCGGCATGGATGGCATCGCGGTTGGCCGTGATCTTGACGCCATACAAGGCGGAATTGGTAAACGCCACCACGCCCATCATGTCGTCCGGCCTGGAGTCGATGAATTGCGTGATCAGCCGGCGTGCGGCGCCGGACTTGATTTCCCCGGCACGGCCGCTGGTGGCGTCGCCAGCGAAGGGATGATCCATGCTCACGCTGCGATCGATCACCATCACAGTCTGCGCGCCCTTGCCGACGCGGTTCACGACCTTGTCGCTGCCTTGCGGTGCTGCCAGGGCCAGCACGAGACTAGCGATGATGACGGCCGTCACCACCTTGAGCAGCAAGACGATATTGTCCGAGAATGGGTCTTCCGGCACCATCTCCAGCCAGGAGTAACGCTGCCCCTGCAGGCTCCTGAGCCAGAAAGGCGCCAGTGCGAGCGGCAACAGCAGCAAGGCCCAGGGATTGAGCAAACTCATGCGATTCCCCGTTCACAATCCCTCAGGCGGCGGCAAAGCTGCTGCAGCTCCTTGAGCAGGGCTGGGCTACCTGCGTTTGCGCCGGTGAACAGCAAAGTCTCGGAGCGCTGGAAAAAGCTGTCGATATCTTTTGCGAGCGGCTGGTACTGCGGATGCTGCGCGAAGAACTCGCCCAATTGCGGCCGGAACAAGGTGCTTCCATGCACTTGGTTGAATGCATGGTGCACGTAGCCAAGCGCCTGCGCCTGGTGCCCGGCTTGCGCAGGCGTCTTGCGCAGCTTGCGATAAGCCTGGGCGAAGCTGCCGCCCATCCACGGCAGCCAGCGACGGTCGGCATTGATATAGACCAGCCCGACTGCGCCTACCAGGAACACGGCCAACGCAAGCGCCAGCCGCTCCGGCCCGGTATCCAGCAAGGCCGGCTTGCGTTGCGGCTGCGCATTGCTGCGCGCGGTATGAATGTTGCCCGCCGTCAGCGGCGAGCTCCAGAAATGCCAGGCAGGCACATTCACCTCCGCTGGCGTATCGCCGCCGCCTAGCGCCAACGTCACGGCGGGCAAGCGCATGACGCTGGGCTTGCTTGCCGCGGCGAACACCTGGTAGCTGAGCTTGACTTCATAGCGCTGGATGCCTGCCGTCTTTTCGCCCTGCAGCGCGACGCCCACCAGCTCTATGCCGTCGACGCGCTCGCCCTTGAGAGGCAGGGATGACTTGGGCAACTCATAGGGAGGGCTGGCCTCGATCACCAGCCTGCGCTCGAGTACGTCGCCTATCATGATGCCCGTCGCGATGCGAGGATTGTCCAGGCTGACCAGGGCGGCTTCCGCTGCATGTGCCATAGCTCCCGCGCAAAGGCCGATAGGAAGCAGGCAGATGGAAAACAAGGTCGTCAGTTTTTTCATGCTGTCAGGTATTTTTCAAAATAATGCGTCATTGCCTCGGCCTCGAACACCCCGCTGACGAAATGCGGCGGGCTCTCGAAAGCCAGGAACAGGTCTTCCAGCGCCGCCCGGCGCTGTTCAAACGCGGTAATAAATTTGGCACGGACCGACTCGCGGAAGAAAATCGTGCGGTCGCGCCCCGTCTCGGGGTCCAGCATCGTGCCCAGGCCGAAGCGTGGCAGGCGCCGGTATTCCTCTTCTTCCCACAGCACGACCGGCACCACCTGGTGACGGGAAAACATGTTCATGGCCTGGATAATGGTGTCGAACGGCATATGGAAATCCGATATCCAGAACACCAGCCCCTTGTTCTGGCTCAACAGGGGTCCTACCTCCAGGATGCCGGTCGAGCCTCGCCCGAGCGCGTCTATGCCGGTAAAGGCATCGATACGCTCCAGCGCTTCATGCACCTGGTAGCCAAGCGGCAGCACGTAGTCATCAAGCACATGCTGGTCGTAGCCGATCAGGCTGAATACGTCGTTCTCGGCCGATACCGAATACGCGATCGATGCCGCCACCTCCTGCACCAGCTCGATCTTGCGGCGGCCGCCCTTATACTGCATGGAGCTGGACAGGTCGCACACCGCATACACCGGCGTGATCGAGTCATGGTAGAAAAGGCGCACCTGCACCTGCTCATAGGGGTCGCGCAGGCTCTGGCGCAAATCCATGCGGCGCAGGTCGGGATAATCGACCAGCGAGGCGTTACCCTTATACTCGAACCCCAGCCCGCGCTGTATCCCCAGGTGATCGCCAGCATGGACGCTGACAGACTTCCAGGGGATCTGGTAGGAAAACGGCTTGATATATGACGGCAGCATGACTCAGGACGGCACCGCCACGGTTTGCAGTATCTTGGCAGTCAATTCGCGGGCCAGCACCGTGCGGCGGCTTTCGTACATGGAGTTGAACACCAGGCGGTGCGCAATCACCTCGTGGAACACCGCATGGATATCCTCGGGATAGACATATTCCCGCTCCATGAGCCACGCATGCACGCGGGCCGCCTTGAGCAGCATGCCCATGCCGCGCGGGCTAGCGCCGGCCTGGATCAGGCGCTGCATGTCGACGCCCTCGAGCGTGATGCCGAAGTCCTGCGGCTTTTGCGTGGCATCCCAGAGGTCGATCACGTAGTCTTCCAGCGCCTGGGAAGACTGCACATGGTTCTGCACCACGTCGGAAAAATCGTTGAGCATGTTGAACGGCAGCAGGCCGGTCTCGACAGTGCGCGTCAATTGCTCGGCATGCTGGAAGCGCGTATCGAACACCAGCGATTTGCGCAGCGCCTTGTCCTCCGGCACATTGATCGGGATTTCCATCATGAAGCGGTCGCGTGCCGCAGCAGGAATCTCGAACGTCTCATTCTTTTCTACCTGATTGCGATCAGCAAACACAATCATATGTGGCAGACGGTATTCACGCTTGAACGCATGCAAATGACGTTCCGCCATCACGCGCAGCATCAAGGCATGGACTTGCGGGCGGGCACGGTTGATCTCGTTAAAGAAGAACACCGAGAGATTCTCCCCAGCGCGCAGCAATGGGCCCTCGTCGATCTGCGGACGGCCCTCGGGCCCGAGGAAGGTATGGTAGACAAGGTCATTCGGCATCAGGTCCACCGTGCCTTCAATGCGCTCATAAGCGCCGCCAATGCCGCGCGCCACCGATTGCAGCAATGTGGTTTTGCCGACACCCACCCCGCCTTCCAGCATGACATGCCCACGCGCGAAAATCGCGATGTTGATCAAGCGTATGGCCGCATCCTGGCCTACAATCACGCTCTTGACCTCTTCCTCGAGCCTCAAGGCGCGCATTCTCCAGTCCGCTAACTGGCCATCCGTTGCTGTACTTGCCATATCCATCCTCAACCCGCGTCAATAAATATACAGATCTGTATATTCTGAGGATTAAATTAACTTTTGGCAATGGTTTTTAGAAAAACTCCCGGCGTCCATGCCCAAAACATCTCAGCGTTTCCGTCCAGAAAATACCGTTAAGGAACTGAAGTAAAAAGGCATATAACCGGCCAAGACACTATTAAAACGCCAAACTGCAAACGCAGCGACATCCAATAAAAAGGGCTCTTTCGAGCCTTTTTATTCACGCAGATTGATCCAGGTTAATTGCGTTTGCGCCTTGCGGCAACCCCCAGCAATCCCAGCCCTGCCAATAGCATTGCAAGGTTTTCTGGTTCAGGCACCGCGGAGACAGTCACGACAAAATCGTTATAGTCAGCCCCATCGTAAATCCAATCTTCATAGGCCAATGCATAAGTGCCGCTAGCACTCAACCAAACCTGCAAATCGCCAGCAGCTCCTCCCGGAGCCAATTGATCAGCATTGATGCTGGAATTGAACAGAATTCGGCTGGCTACGCTTTCCAGCGTCACGGTCAACGTGGCGCCAGGAACATCCGCGCCACTGAAAATCACCGAGGAATATCCATAAGGATCTGGCGTAAAGGTTGCGTCCAGCCAGAATTCCTGGGTTGCCGCATGGGCAGTATGCTCTGCCAC
This sequence comes from Methylobacillus draconifructus, assembly GCF_045984385.1. NCBI lineage: Bacteria > Pseudomonadati > Pseudomonadota > Betaproteobacteria > Nitrosomonadales > Methylophilaceae > Methylobacillus > Methylobacillus draconifructus. The sequence goes on along the minus strand of NZ_JBJQIJ010000001.1, from coordinate 411,434 downwards.
AAAGGTGAAAGTCAGCTTCTGGTCGATCTGGTTCCAGCTGCCACCGATAAAATCAGCGTAATCTATCTGGGTCCAACCGGTCGCCTCAACTCCCTGCAATATCTCGGCCAATGCCGGCTCTGCCGCTTGCGCCGAAGGCGCTGCCATCCCCGCTACGACAAGAAGAGGTACCAATGTCGCGATCATTGCTCTCATGATGACTCCCTATTGATAAATGGATTTCCATCATAAGCAATAAAGATATATTCAAATATAGTCCAGATAGACTATTTTTATTGAAATATTAAATTAATTATATCAATATTATTTTTGGCAAGAGGGGCAGTAAAAGGTGGAACGCTGTCCCAGGCGCAACGTTTCAACTGGCTTCTCGCATACCCGGCAAGGCTCGCCGGTACGGGCATAGACGAAATAGGTTTGCTGGAAATAGCCAGGGTTGCCATCTGCCCCGAAAAAGTCGCGCAAACTGCTGCCCCCGGCCTGCAGGGCATCGTGCAAGGTAGCCTTGATTTCCTGCACCAGCCGTTCGCACTGCGCCAGGCTAAGCGCCCGGGCCGGTGTCTGCGGATGAATGCCGGCACGGAACAAGGACTCGCTTGCGTAAATATTGCCCACGCCCACCACCAGGTGGCTGTCCATAATCAAGATCTTGATCGGAGATGATCGAGTGCGTATGGCCCGGTGAAGAAACTCACCATTGAAAGACTCATCAAGCGGCTCGGGCCCCAGCACACTGAGCAGGCTATGCGCTTCCGGGTGCTCACCCGCCCACAAAACCGCGCCAAAGCGGCGCGGATCACGCAAGCGCATCACGCGGCCATCGGCAAAATGCAGATCGAAGTGGTCATGCTTCTCAGGCGACGTATCCCGCTCCAGCAGGCAAAGCCGCCCGGACATACCCAGGTGCAGGATCAGGCAGCCGCTTTCAAAACGGGCAATAATGTATTTGCCGCGGCGCGTCAGCTCCAGCAGCCTGGAGCCATGCAAAGTCTGCGGCAAATGGGCAGGAATGGGCCAGCGCATGGCAGGCTGGCGAATCACGGCTTGCGTCACAGTGGCGCCGACCAAGGGTTCCAAGCCGCGACGCGTGACCTCGACTTCTGGTAATTCCGGCATCAGCTCATGAGCTACTTGCCCAGGCCCACGGGCGGGTTGAGCATGGTAAAACCGATATCAGGCGGGAAATAGTAGCGCATCCCTTCATCAGGCCGTCCCAGGATCAGCTGTGGAGATTCCTGCAGCCTCTCAAAATGCACTTGCTTACCATCCTTGAGTTTGACCGAGAACGAGGGATAGCGATTCTTGCGGTCGGGAGTGTATGGCTCGACAGAAGATGCGCGGATTTTTGTCCAGAACTCGTCGAACCATTCGTTAAGCTCTTCCTGCTTGGGCTTGTCATTAGGCACGGACACCTGCCATTTGCCACCGGCATCGCGGTCGAGCTGCAGGCGAACCTCTTCCCATTGCTCCAGGCGCGAGAAGTCGAACCCTGCAATCTCCTCCTTGGGTTTGAGCGGGCTCTTGTCCAGCATTTCCAGCAACTGGGTCGCCGCCGTTTCCGAATACAAGCCGGACAGCAGGTACACGGAATCCTTGTAGGCCACATATTGCTCGGCGGTCACCGGGTTATAGAGGCCGAAAATGAACTCCTCGTCATTGAGCCTGATTCTCAGCCTGGGGTTGTCCAGGCCGAAGCGCGCGGGGTCCTCGGCGGAAAATTTTTCACGGCTGGTGCCGGCCACGATCGAAACGATCCGCTGCACAGTCACCTGGTCGGCCCGTGCGGCATATGGCTGGGCCAGGTACCAGAAACCGTCGGTCTTTTCGAACACCACCGGCGCCTTGGCGGGAAACTCGATGCTCAGCTTGTCGAAATCCGACAATTTGAGGCTGGACACCTCATAGCTAGCCGCCTGCTCTTCCTGGTCCTGCGGCTTGAGGTAGAGGAACGCCACGATTCCCGCCACCAGCAACAGCAGCACCAGGTTTACGATCCATCTCGACCTCATGCCTTGCGACGCCTCCACCAGATCACCACGCCGATCACGATCAAGCCCAGCGGCAGGATGCGGCTGAAGCCGATGAAGACAAACTGCGCCAGCAGGTTGGCCCAGCCCTCGGAAGGAATCACGATATTCACGTCCTTGCGCGGCTTGGGCTGGATGGTGATCAGCCTGTCGTCGCCCGCCAGCCAGTTGACGATGTTTAGGCCCAGGTCGAGGTTGCCGCCATTGGAGAGGAAAGTGTTGGCAAGGAAGTTGCCGTTACCCACCACCACCACGCGCTGGCCTTTTTCGCCGTACTTGCGCTCCAGCGCCACCGCGATATTGATCGGTCCAGGCAAGTCCTTCTTGCTGTCGAAACTGACGTTGTCGTCCACCTTGCCGGTCTCGAGCCAGCCATTGGGCGCCACTTCCACCAGGTTGGACGAACGCCAGCCGTTCTCGAAGGAATCCTCGGCATGGATCATGCGCGCCTCGGGGAACAAGGTGCGCAGCATGAAGTTCTTGGTGATCGCATGCACCCCGTACTGGTTGGCGAACGCCACCTTGGCATCCGCGCCATAGCGGGTCGCGGAAAGGTCCACCACCATGCCCGGCGTCAGTTGCAACCCCAGATACTCGGCAATCGGCTGCAAGCCGTGCAGGTTGACCTCGTCGTCGATCAGCCACAGCAGGTTGCCGCCCTTTTCCAGGTATTGCTTGATCTTCTGCACCTCGACCTCGGTCACGTCCACCTCTGGACTCGCGATCACCAGCATGGCGCCGTTGCTCGGCACTTCCTGCGCGATCAGCAGGTCGGGATTGGACAGCTTGAAGCCCTTCTTTTCCAGGTGCCGGCCAAAGTCGCCCAGGTCGTGGTTCTTGACGCCGATCAGGCTGCGCTCGCCGTGCCCGTCCAGGAACATCACGGCATTCTGGTTGGTGCGGGACAGGCGCACCAGCAGGTTGGTCATGTCCTGCTCGATGAATGCTTGCGGTGGCACGATGTGCTCGGTGCGCTGGTTGTACTCCACCACCAGCTCGATCTCTGCCTTGACCCCGGCTTCCTGCGTCGCCTTGGGCTCCTCGGTCGGGCTGACGAAGCTCAGGGTGATATCCGGCTTGACGCGCTGGTAGCGCTCGACGAACTTGTTGATGTACTTGCGCGTGTCGTTGTCCTTGACGACGTAGGCCGTGATATTGATCGGCCCTTCCATCTCCTTGAGGACATTGACGCTGCCCTCGGTCAGGGTATTGCGGCCGCCCTGCGTCACGTCGCGGCTGACGTGGTATTGATACGTCAGGAAGCCGAGCAGGAACACCAGCACCAGGAACAGCACCACGAAGAAGCTGTTCTGCACGAATAATTGAAAGCGTAGTTTGCGATTGGTTTTCATAAAGTCTCTCGATCAGCCACGCAAGCGATCTGCATCCAGCCTACGAACAGTCAGGGTCAGAAAGGTAATGATGAACAACAGGAAATAGGCAATGTCGCGGGTATCCAGCATGCCGCGCGAGAAAGGCTCGAAGTGGCGCATCAGGGACAGGTTGGCGATCGTATTGCTCGGATCGCCCGCGAGGAAATACTCGATCAACTGCAAGGCCAGCAATGCGACGAAGGTAATGATCGCGGCGACCACCGGCTGCTGCGTGGTGCTGGATACATAAGTCCCCAACGCGCAGTAGCTTGCCACCAGCAGGAACAGGCCCAGCAGATTGGCGAGCAAATAGCCAAAATCAATATCCGCCCACAAGTTGAGCGAGAACACCATGGCGCCGATCAGCAATACGCTCAGGGACAGGAACGACAGCAAGCCGACGAACTTGCCGAGGACGATCTCGGTCAGCGACAAGGGCGCGCTGAACAGAAAAGGCAATGTTTGCTGGCGGCGCTCCTCGCTGATCAGGCGCATCGAGAGCAAGGGTACGGCGAACAGCATGATGAAAGGCGCAATGCCGAACACGCTGCCGCCAACGAACTCGGTCACGCCCATGCGCTGGTCGGGCCGCATGGCGCCCGACATGGTGAGGAAGTACTGGTCGACCCCCATCAAGTAGAAAGTAGCAAAGACGAATTGCAGCAGGGCGAGGATCACCCAGCCCATGGGCGAGGAAAACAGGCCCTTCAATTCTTTTCTGGCGATATTGACGATCATAAGAAGTCCTTAAAACTCAGGCTGCCTGCCATCAGGCAGCGGCAGCCTCCTGGAATGTAAGCTGGACGAAGACCTCTTCCAGAGAGGTTTGGTCAGGATTGATCTGGAACAGGCCCCAGTTCTGGCTGACGGCGGCCTGCACCAGCGCCTCGGACGGCGCCTCGCCCGGCGTATGCCGGATGCGCAGCAGGTTGCCTTCCAGCGCCTCGACCGATTCCACGCCGGGAATGCCCAGCAATGCCTCATGGGGGGGCGGCTGCCTGAGCCCGAGAAGCAGGCGGTTGCCGTGGCGCTGCTGCTTGAGGACATCGATGCCGCCATTGAACACCAGGCTGCCCTTGTGGATGATCTGCACGCGGTCACAGACCATTTCGACTTCCGGCAGGATATGGGTGGAAAGAATCACGCTGTGCTCGCCGCCCAGCTCCTTGATCAAGGCGCGGATGTCGCGGATCTGGATCGGGTCCAGCCCCACGGTCGGCTCGTCCAGGATCACCACCATCGGGTTGTGGATGATGGCCTGGGCGATACCCACGCGCTGCTGGTAACCCTTGGAGAGATTCTCGATCAGGCGCTTGCCCATTTCGGTCAGGCCGCAGCGCTGCTTGGCAATGTCGACCGCCTTCCTGATATGCTGGCGGCTGACGCGATGCAAGCGGGCCGCAATCGTAAGGAACTCGTCCACGGTCAACTCGCGGTACAAGGGAGGCTGCTCGGGCAGGTAGCCGATCAATGCCTTGGCATCCTTGGGACGCTCCATCATGTCGATACCGCAAATCTTCACCGAACCGTTGCTAGGCGCCAGGTTGCCTGTCAGCATCTTCATGGTGGTGGACTTGCCTGCGCCATTCGGCCCGAGGAAACCCAGCACTTCGCCCTTGTTCAGGGTAAAGCTGACGTCGTTGACCGCTGCACGGCTGCCATATTTACGGGTTAACTCTGAAGCCTCTACGGTAATAGTCGTCATATGTGAGTGAATTATCCGGTTTTAAGGGGTGCTAAGTTAGAAAAACATCACTCGCCTGTCAAGTTTGTCTCGCCTTTTCGGCATCGCGAAAACGCAAGAACAAGCCCGACGCTGTTGAATTATCATGTTTAAAACCGCTATAGCCGGACATGAGGCCGCGTCCTAAAGCATACAGGTACGTAAACCATACGGCATCCGGTTGATAGCATCGCGCATTATGGGTGAACTTGTGCACACTGTCACGGACTAAGAAAGACGGTGCAAAATCGTGCAAAACTTGCGCCTACCCCATTGAAAACAAGCTCAGCAGGCCTCAATATGCTAATTATCAACCCGCTACGAGATTTCCTTGAAAATGCTTATTAGCAAAAAGATCGCAATTGCAGTTGCCTGCGCAGCAATGACGCTGGGCATGGGGAATGCCGCCACTGCGGCAAACAAGGCAGAAAGCCCCTCGCCTGCGCTCACGGGCGAATTCGTCTATAAATACCTGATCGGGGAAATTGCCGGGCAACGCGGCCAATTCGACCTGGCAAGCGCGTTGTTCCTCGACCTGGCCCAGACCAACCAGGACTCGCGCCTTGCGGAGCGTGCAGCCAAGACCGCCGTGATGGGCAACGACGGACGTACCGCGATCGATGCGGCCAACCTCTGGTCGCAGCTTGACCCCGGTTCCACGGAGGCACACCAGGCCCTGACCCAGATGCTGATCAACACCGGCAAGCTGAACGAGGCCAAGCCGCACCTCAAAGCCTTGCTTGCCAATGAAGAAGGCCGCGCCAGCGGCTTCATGTTCCTCAACAACCTGCTTTCCCGCCAACAGAACAAGGCCGCGGTGCTGAGCCTGGTACAGGAACTCGCGCGCGATTACCCGGACCTTCCCGAAGCGCATTTCGCAATCGCGCATGCCGCCTGGAACGCAGGCAATACCGAGCTTTCCCTTAATGAACTCAACCAGGCGAACAAGCTGCGCCCGGGCTGGGAAATGGCCGCGCTGATGCAAGGCCAGGTGCTGCTGGGCAAGTCTCCCGAACAGGCCGTGGATTTTTACCGCGGCTTCCTTTCCACGCACGCGGATGCCAATGAAGTGCGCCTAGCCCTGGCCCGGATATTGGCCGGACAAAAGAAATTCGACGAAGCCAAGAACGAGTTCATCAAGCTGATCGAGGCCTCCAACGGCAACCCGGAAATCCTGGTGGTGGTGGGCCTGCTCTCGCTGCAGGCGAACGAACTGCCCGATGCCGAAAAATATTTCAAGGACGCCCTGGGCAAGGGATTCAAGGACAAGGACCAGATTTACATCTATCTCGGCCAGATTGCCGAGAAGAAGCGCAACGACGACGAAGCGTTGCAATGGTATAGCAAGGTCGCCCCTGGAGAAGTGCGCTATGTCGACGCGCAGCTCGGCGTTGCCAACGTCATTTCGCGCCGGGAAGGCATCGACGCCGCCATCCAATCGCTGGAGAATTTGCCGGACCTGACCGATGCGCAGCGCGCAGCGGTCGTGCACGCGCAAGCCAACGTCCTGACCCAGGCCAAGCGCCACCAGGAAGCCTACTCGCGCCTGGAAAACGCCATCAACACCCTGCCCAACTCGCCCGAGCTGGTCTACGACTTTGCCATGGCGGCGGAACGCGTCAACAAGGTGGACGTGATGGAGCGCGAACTGCGCAAGCTGATCAAAATACAGCCTGAGTTTGCGCAGGCGTACAACGCGCTGGGGTATTCGCTGGCAGACCGCAATGTCCGCCTCGAGGAAGCTAGGGTGATGATTGAAAAAGCGCACGAGCTAAGCCCCGAGGATCACTACATACTCGACAGCCTGGGCTGGGTGCACTACCGCCTGGGCAACCTGGACAAGGCCCTGGAATACTTGCGCCGCGCCTATTCGCAGCAACCGGATCCGGAAATCGCCGCCCACCTCGGCGAGGTGCTGTGGAAGCAAGGCAAGCGCGACGAGGCAGTCAAGACCTGGGAGGCAGCGCTTTCAGCCTTTCCTGAAAACGAAGTCTTAATCAGCACCAACAGGAAATTCAATCGTTAAGATGCAAGCTGCACAGCGCTGGCTGCTGCTGGGCACCATATTGGCGGCTCCGGGCTGCGCCAGCATTCCCACCACCACCGTCCCAAGCGCGCCCGAGGTTCATCAGCAACACTTGGCTAACGTTGCCGGAATCGACCAGTTCAGCCTGAACGGGCGTATCGGCGTACAGACCGAAGCCAAGGGCTTCTCAGGCTCGACGCAATGGCAGCATACTCCCCGGCATGACACTATCTCGCTGTTTTCTCCGCTGGGAAGCCAGGTCGCCGCCATTGAGCGCACCAGCGGGAATGTCAGCCTGGTGACCAATGACAACAAACGCTACGAAGCCGTGGACGCCGAAACCCTGACTGAGCAGAACCTGGGCTGGCGCCTGCCCATGAACGGGCTGTCGGACTGGGTGCTGGGGCGCCCAGGCAAAGAGCCGGTAGAAGCCGCCCAATGGGACGATGCCGGGCGCCTGGTCAAGCTCAGGCAGGACGGCTGGGATATCGAGTACGGCCAATACGCCACCGTCAACCATTACCAGCTCCCTATGCGCATCACCCTGCGCAATGCCAGCAGGCTCACGCTCAAGCTGATCGTGCAGCAATGGCAGTTGCCATCGCGTTAAGCAACAGCCTCCTCAAGACCATGCAAGATTTCCACGCTTACCCCGCACCGGCAAAAATCAACCTGTTCCTGCATATCACAGGCCGCCGGCCCGACGGCTACCACCTGCTGCAAAGCGTGTTCCGCCTGCTGGATTTTGGCGATACCGTGCATATCAGGCCGCGAACCGACCATATCATCCGGCGCACGGAAAATACGCCCGGCGTGCCTGAAGAAAGCGATTTGTGCATCCGCGCGGCGAAACTGCTGCAACAGCATTCGGGTTGCAAGCTGGGAGCCGATATCTACGTCACCAAGCGCACTCCCATGGGAGGCGGGCTGGGCGGAGGCAGCTCCGACGCTGCCAGCGTTTTGCTGGCCCTCAACCGATCGTGGAGTCTCGGGTTGCGCCGCGAAGAGCTTATCTCCCTGGGCCTGAAACTGGGAGCGGACGTCCCCTTCTTCATTTTCGGAGAAAACGCCTGGGTGGAGGGAGTTGGCGAAAAACTGCAATCAATTCAATTGCCTCAAACCCATTACCTGGTCATCACCCCGCGCGTCCATATTTCGACCGCAGAAATTTTTGCATCGAAGCAATTGACAAGGGACACGAATCCCACGACAATAGCGGCCTTTCTGAGGGACTTGGTTCACAACGATCTCGAAACCGTGGTTAGACGGCAGTACCCGGAAGTTGAAAAATGCCTGCAATGGCTGTCTCAATTCTCCAAGGCTCGCATGAGCGGTTCTGGCGCTTCGGTATTCGCAGCATTCGACGACCAGGAAGCTGCGGAAGCTGTGCTGGCAAGAATGAATGAAACGCGCGAATTGCAAGAATATGCGGGTTGCGAGGTTTCAGGATTCTATGCAAAAGGGCTGGATCAACATCCCCTGCGCAGTTTTGCAGCCTGATGGAAACAACGATCAAATGGGGAGTCGCCAAGCTGGTTAAGGCACCGGATTTTGATTCCGGCATGCGAAGGTTCGAATCCTTCCTCCCCAGCCAGAATAAAAGCGTGTAACTTAAAAATTACACGCTTTTGTTTTTTGCACGCGATTTATACAAGCGATATCTCGCGGTTTTTATAGAAGCGACTTCTCGCGGTTTATGTTAGAGATAAGGATTCCAACTGTGGCCAAGGGCGACATGATGGTATTTACCGGCAACGCCAACCGTGCGCTTGCCGAAGAGGTGGTTAGCCACCTGGGCATAGAGCTGGGCAGGGCCACCGTTGACCGCTTCAGCGACGGCGAAGTGATGATCGAGCTGCTGGACAATGTCCGCGGCAAGGACGTGTTCATCCTGCAATCCACCTGCATGCCGACCAACGACCACCTCATGGAAGTGATGGTCATGGTCGACGCCCTGCGCCGCTCCTCCGCCGCGCGTATCACCGCAGCGATTCCTTATTTCGGCTATGCACGCCAGGACAGGCGCCCGCGTTCCGCACGGGTCGCAATCACCGCCAAGGTGATCGCCAACATGCTCACGACGGTAGGCGTCAACCGCCTGCTGACCATGGATTTGCACTCCGACCAGATCCAGGGCTTTTTCGATATTCCAGTGGATAACATCTACGCCACCCCTATCCTGCTTCATGACTTGACCCAGCAGAAGCATGACGACCTGGTGGTGGTATCGCCCGACGTCGGCGGCGTGGTACGCGCCCGCGCTGCGGCCAAGCACCTCAACGTCGACCTGGCGATTATCGACAAGCGCCGCCCAAAGCCCAACGTGGCCAAGGTGATGAATATCATCGGCGATGTTTCCGGCCGCACCTGCGTATTGATGGATGACATGGTGGATACCGCCAATACCTTGTGCGAGGCCGCGATTGCGTTGAAGCAGCAAGGCGCTAAGAAAGTCGTGGCCTACTGTACCCACCCTGTGCTTTCCGGCGAGGCTGTATCGCGCATCACCAATTCCGAACTGGACGAACTGGTGGTCACCAACACGATTCCATTGCGCCCGAATGCGCAGCAATCGCCGAAGATACGCGTGGTCAGCGCGGGCGAGCTGTTTGCGGAAACCATACGCCGCATCAGCAATGAAGATTCAGTGAGCTCCCTGTTCGTAGATTAGGCGGGAGCACGGTTCCGGCGGATGGGCATGCCCACCCGCCCTTTCTGTTATCTGGTCGCGGATAACAGGCAAACCCAAGGCCGACAGGCCTTTTTTAGGAGTAGTAAAATGGCAATTACAATCAAAGCAGCCAAACGCGAAGGCAAAGGTACGGGTGCGAGCCGCCGTCTCCGTCGCGCTGGCAACGTTCCAGGTGTTGTTTACGGTGGCGACAAGGAGGCTGTCAGCCTTGAGTTCAACCACAAGGAACTGTTCCTCGAATTCCGTCATGAAACATTCCACGCTTCCATCCTGAACCTGGAAGTGGACGGCAAGAAGGAACAAGTCGTTCTGCGTGACTACCAACTGCACCCGGTCCGCAACACCATTCAGCACATCGACTTCCAGCGCGTCAGCGCGAGCGAGAAGGTGCACGTGAAGGTGCCTCTGCACTTCATCAACGCCGACGTTGCACCTGGCGTGAAGCTGGGCGGCGGCATTGTGACCCACATCCTGACAGAAGCGGACGTGAGCTGCCTGCCTAAGGACCTGCCGGAGTTCATCGAAGTGGACCTGGGCAAGCTGGAAGCCGGCCACTCTATCCACCTGTCCGAAATCAAGCTGCCCAAGGGCGTTGAGTTCGTCCAGCTGGCACATGACAACGACTCGGCTGTCGCATCGATCGCCAAGCCACGCGGCGGCGCTGCTGCTGAAGGCGAAGCGGATGCTGAAGGCGAAGCTGCAGCCGAGTAATACCGGCGTCAATGCTTGAACGCGCGCTCCGGGCGACCGGGGCGCGCGTATTCATTTTAAAGAGTCACATCATCATAATGAACGGTATCCGCCTTTTTGTTGGCCTCGGCAATCCCGGCGCCCAATATGAAGACACCCGCCACAATGCAGGCTTCTGGTGGATAGACCAGGTCTGCGCGCAGACTTCCAGCAAAACCGCTTTGGAAGCCAAATTCTTCGGCCTCAGCGGCCGGCTCAACGGCCATGCCGACACCTGGCTGCTCAAGCCGACTACCTTCATGAATGCCAGCGGCCGCGCCGTGGCGGCACTGGCGCGTTTTTACAAGATTCCGGCCGAGCAAATCCTGGTCATCCATGACGAATTGGATTTGCCCCCCGGCGCTGCCCGCCTCAAGAAAGGCGGCGGCCACGGCGGCCATAACGGCCTCAAGGACATCGCCGCGCAACTGGGCACCAATGACTTCTGGCGCCTGCGCCTGGGCATCGGCCATCCAGGCGACCGCAGCGCGGTGGTCAATTATGTGCTGCACGCGCCGCTGCGCGACGAATTGCAGCAGATAGAATATGCCATGGACGACAGTACGCTCGTATTGCCGCAACTGCTCGAAGGCAAGTTCGAGGAAGCCATGCTCAAGCTGCACACCAAGAACAAGCAGAATTAACCCTTAACCAAGAACAGGCAGATCACCATGAAATGCGGAATTGTTGGCCTACCCAACGTAGGAAAGTCCACCCTCTTCAATGCGATTACCCGCGCAGGCATCGAAGCCGCCAATTACCCGTTCTGCACGATAGAACCCAATGTCGGCATCGTTGAAGTGCCCGATCCGCGCCTCAAGCCGCTGATCGAGATCGTCAACCCGCAGAAGATCCAGCCCGCGATCGTCGAATTCGTCGATATCGCCGGCCTGGTGGCTGGCGCCTCCAAGGGCGAAGGCCTGGGCAACAAGTTCCTCGCGAACATCCGCGAGACCGATGCGATTGCCCACGTGGTGCGCTGCTTCGACGACGGTAATATCGTGCACGTCGCAGGCAAGGTGGACCCGCTGGCCGACGTCGAGACCATCAACACCGAGCTCGCGCTCGCCGACATGGAGACCGTGGAAAAAACCCTGCAGCGCGAAAGCAAGAAAGCCAAGTCCGGCGACAAGGAAGCGATCGCATTGTGCGCAGTGCTGGAGAGGGTGCAGAAGCACCTCGACCAGGGCCATCCGGTTCGCACCCTGGGCCTGGATGAAGACCAGCTCAAATTGATCAAGCCGCTGTGCCTGATCACGGTCAAGCCCGTGATGTATCTCGCCAATGTCGACGAAGGCGGTTTCGAGAACAACCCCTTGCTGGAAAAAGTGCTGGAACTCGGCAAGAAGGAAGGCGCGCCCGTGGTCGCCATCTGCGCCAAGATCGAGAGCGAGATCGCCGACCTGGAAGATGAGGACAAGGCCATGTTCCTCTCTGAACTGGGACTGGAAGAACCGGGCCTGGACCGCGTCATCCGCGCCGCCTACGACCTGCTCGGCCTGCAGACCTACTTCACCGCCGGTGTGAAGGAAGTGCGCGCGTGGACCGTGCGCAAAGGCGCCACCGCCCCGCAGGCTGCCGGCGTGATCCATACCGACTTCGAGCGCGGCTTCATCCGCGCGGAGGTCATTGCCTATGACGAATACGTCAAGCACAAGGGAGAGAAAGGCGCGCAGGAAGCCGGCAAGATGCGCCTGGAGGGCAAGGATTACATCGTGCAGGATGGAGATGTGATGCACTTCCGCTTCAACGTCTAACACTCATCCACTCCGTAACTCAAAAAAATCCGTGTCGCAAGCACGGATTTTTTATGTCTCCCATCAATTAGGAAGGTAAGTGGATGACGCTGATCCTGCCGTCCGCCTCCAGCCGCATTTCCTTGACTTGGTCTAGGGTTTCCAGCCCCTCCTCACGGATTTTGGACATCAGCTCTTCCTTGGTGATCCATTCCCGCCGCAGGTTTTTCCACTGGATTTCGCCATTGCGTACCAACATCATGCTGGACGACTCGGTAAACCGCCGGATCAATGGAAAGCGGTATCCCAGATAATCGAACAGCAGGTTCCAGCTTAACAAGGTCGCCACCAGCAACGCTCCATCCACGAACGTCTTGGAATCACCGCTCATGGCATTTTGGGACGCATCGGCAACAATCACCACGAACAGGAAATCGCCTATTCCCAGGCTGCCCACGTCCCGCCGCAATACAAAACGGAAGATGAAGAACAAAAACCAGAACACCAACGATCCCCGGATGATGATTTCCAAAGGTGGAACGCTGAAGGTGAATAATTCCATTACCGCCTCGCGAACAAGTCTATTGCCGCAATATTAAGCATGTCTTACGGGAGGCATGTGTAGTCCGATTGCGCAAAAGAGTGTAGGAAAAGTAGGAAAATACCGAATATCCCGCTTCTTCCAACTTGTCCCCGCTACTCCTACAAAAGAATCAGCACTGTCCGATTCCCATTGACGACGATCTGGCACCATTATGCAAGTTCACGAACCAATGGAGCCCGACATGATGTCTGGATTATGGTTACGCAAGCAATGCCTTAACCTGCTCGCAATATCACTGCTCGCCTCCCCCATGTTCATCCTGAATGACGCCTCGGCGGCAGAGGTGCTGTCTGCAAAAGATCAAGGTTACCTGAAAGACATTACGCGCCTGGAGATATTACAGACCGAAGCCAGCGAACTGGCCGTGATCAAGTCCAGCAATGAAAATGTGCGGGACTTCGCGCGGGAAATGCTCAAGGCACAGACCCAGATGGGCGAAGCGCTCAAGCAGCTGGCCAGCCAGAAACGCGCCGACCTCCCGACGGAGCCATCGCTTTGGCAAAAAGCCAAGTTCAGGAGCCTGTCCTCCAAGGACGGTGCCGAATTCGACCTGGGCTATGCCAAGACTATCGGCGTCAAGTCCCAGGAGGAAATCGTGAAATTGCTGGGCAAAGTAGCCAACCGTACCGAAGACCCCGATATCAAGACATTTGCCCTGCAGCAGTTATCGCCAGCGACATCGAATCTGGAAACAGCCAAAGCCTTGCTCGCCGTTATCAAGGCCACGGAAGACGACTGAGTTCAAGCAAGGCGAATGTCGAGTTTTCTGACACGGATATAAGACGCTGGCTTATAACGAGACGCTCTAGGCCGGCCAATAATGAACACACTTTCTTTTCATTTGAGAGAGTTGCAAGACTAACTGCCTCACTCTATCAACTTCGTTATGGAGGTTTATCATGGTACAGACTGCAAGTCCGCGCGGCTTTGCCGCAATGAGTCCTGAGAAACAACGACAGATCGCCAGCATGGGCGGTAAAGCCGCTCACGCCAAAGGCACAGCCCACGAATTCGACTCCGCCTCCGCCCGGCTGGCAGGCCGCAAAGGCGGACAAGCCGCCCACGCCAAAGGCACGGCGCACCAATTTACTTCCAAGGAGGCACGCGCTGCAGGCCGCAAAGGCGGCCGCCGCAGTTCATAGGCCTTCAAGGCAGCCATGACTAATCTCTCATGGGTGCCTATACAAAAAAGCCAGGAAGAAATTCCTGGCTTTTTATTTATCTCCGATTTTCTACACCTGGTCGCGCTCCAGGAAAAAAGCATAATGCTGGGAATAAAGCTCGCTGCCTTTTTCCAGTATGGATTTATACACCCGCGCCGCTTTTAACCCTTCCTGCGTGTGATGCACCAGCGGAGACATGAGACGGATCACGTAATCCATCACATCCATTTGATTGCTCGACTCATTTACCCCTCCTGCCAAGCTTTCCTCTGGGGTCTCTAGCTTTGTCAGGGCAAGTGCAGACGGGGCGGCGACCAGATCTGAGACATCAGCATACTGCAAATGCTTGCCATACTCCTGGCTGTATGCCAACCAATCCAGCAGCACCTGCTGCTGGTACCCTTGTGCGGGTAACAGACTTTCGCGCTCCAGCACATGCCATAATCTGGTCCTGCCTTTGTCGTCTGGCTGCATCCAGCCTTCATTGCATAACTGCTGCAATAACAAAGGCAATGGCAGGCTATTCGTCCAATGGCCGCGAATACCCCGTTCCATGCAATCAATCCGGTAGGCCCGCTCAAGATAAGCAGCATAAGGCTGTATTGTTGCCAAGAAGGCCTTCTGCAGATCGAATGAGGCGACAATCTTGGGGATATCCAGTCCCAATTGATGCAATTTGTAGCCGTTGTTGACCCGATGAAGCAAAGCTTGCCTTTCTTCATCATCATCCGCCGCATCAAGAAGTGATTTCAGCAACTTGATGGCGCTGGCAACGCAAGCGTCATCCTCTGTGGCATGCAGCGTAAAGTAATGCGGCTGAACCTCTTGCTCGCTCAACTCGTAAGCCGCAATCAGCATCGGCAGAGAGACTTGCTCGTATCCCAAGTTGAATCCAATGATTTCCGGCAAGTAATCGTCGACATGGCGCCCCAATGCCAACCTGATCGCTCCTTGCACGTAATACTGGTCATCCAAACCATACCAATCTGAACAACCGTTTTGGTCAAGCAGCTTCTGGTATAGCTTGACTTGGTTGCAACATTCGTCGCCATCACCCAGGTTTCGGAGATAAATCTTGCACAACGGCGCAAACTTGGCCTCGCGCCAATGCCTGAGAAAACCATATAGCCAGGCACCCTCTACCATACGGCTGGGAGCAACAGACTGCAGGAAGTGCAATGCATGCGCCTTGCAGGAGAAATATCGCGCTTTCTGCCCGGCATGCCTGTCGGCCAAATACGCCCGGTAACCAGCTTTTACCCGCGCACAACGCTGCTCCAGCCATTGAGGTAATGCTGCCATCTCGTCTGGCAAATCGCTCTCAAGCGACTCTGCTTCGGCCAATTTCCCATTAAGAAACGTTCGTGCGGATTTATATGCGCCATCAACATCAGCGCGGCGAACCAAGGCATGGAATAAATCACGGGCGGGAGCAGAGGCCGCTTGAGAAAGCGGCTGCGGAGGATTACGCTTGAATACTATCGAAGAAACATCGCGCCTGAATACCAAGCTTGGAATAGCGCCTGACACGACGCCCCGATCCAGCGTAACCTCTTTCATGATACACCCCCCCGCATTACAAGCCAGTAAGATTAAGATATAGGGAATTATCTAGAAAAGTAGACCCGCATACCGTCAGACAATTCCGCCGGTTTTCGTAGGAAAATCAACACAATCACGAGAAAAGCATACATTCCCTTTATCTTTCAATTAATTAAGGCGTTCAATGAAAAACTCCCGACCTTTTCAGGACCCGCTTCTCCCCAAGCTCTGCTCCTCTTACTCGTTATAAAACACATATTGGCTTTGACTTTAAGCAAACAAGAAAATAAAATAGCGGGCTTGGTTGAATCCTATGGGTTCTGGTGATGTAGCTCAGCTGGTTAGAGCACAGGATTCATAATCCTGGGGTCGAGGGTTCAAGTCCCCCCATCACCACCAAAACACAATCCAAAGCGGTTCAACTGAAGTCATCAAAGCCCGTAAATCCTAAAGATTATGGGCTTTTTTGTTTTTTGGCGTTCAGTCCGGTCCATTGCAATCCATCACTCGATGGGGGCATAATTGGGGGCATGTACCCAACAGGGGATATTTGATGCCCCCAAATGAGGAAAAATGCCCTATGAAGCTGAATGATATAGCTGCAAAAGCACCTGACGCAGCAACAATGAACGCTTTGCTATAACCAAACTGCCTCCTCGGTTGCCGGGACAATTCAATACCCAGCATGGCTCGACTTTGACAAACGCTTAGATCAGATCAAACAATTAAGATTAGCGCATCAAGATGCCCTTCTGAGTAAACGCCTGCTAATGCCCACTGCTTTCGCACTGGCGATCCCAACATCAATTGCCATTACCTTGCTAAGCCTTAAAAGTTCGGCCCAAGGCCTTCTTGCAAGACAACGCTTAGCCTCACTTCCTTTTCTCCGTTAATGTCTTCTCACAGCCTTGCCAGATATCGTCTCATGTTTGTCCTTTCTCCGATTAGGTACATTGAACCGGCTTGGCTTGAATTCAATGTCATACATTACCAAAGGAGAAAGTCATGTTTTCACATAATAAGCGTTTGCAATACACCGTCCATGTCTCGGAGTCCAATCCCGGGTTGGCAAATTTGATGCTTGAACAGTTTGGAGGCCCTCAAGGCGAGCTTGCCGCCGCCTGTCGATACTTCACGCAAGCGATTGCCGAGGATGATCCTGGGCGCAAGGATATGCTGTTCGATATCGCCACGGAAGAGTTAAGCCATCTCGAGATCATCGGCACGATGGTTTGCATGCTAAACAAGGGCGCCAAAGGAAAACTGGCGGAAGGGATCGACAGCGAAGCTGAAATTTATCGTTCATTGTCGGGCGGCGGCAACGATAGCCACATCACGCAACTGCTCTATGGCGCAGGAGCGCCTTTGACCAACTCTGCAGGCGTGCCCTGGTCGGCGGCCTACATTGATACCATAGGCGAGCCGACTGCCGACCTGCGCTCGAATATCGCTGCAGAGGCTCGCGCCAAGATCGTGTATGAACGCTTGATCAACTTGACCACAGACTCGGGAGTCAAAGATGCGCTCACCTTTTTGATGACCCGGGAGATTGCTCACCAGAAATCCTTCGAAAAAGCCTTGTATGCTATCCAGCATAATTTCCCTCCAGGCAAGACGCCCGGAGACCCCCGCTTCACCAATCTCTACCTGAACATGTCCAAGGGAGATGAAATGCGGGGGCCATGGAACCAAGGAGAGCAATGGGAATATGTTCAGGATCCAGGCTCGCTTGGCCAAGGCGGCGGATTGGCTAGCGTTGAACTGAGCACGGATGAAGAAGCACTGAACCTGCAGATGGCACTGCGCACCCAGTCCAACCCAGAGGGAAACCCCTTGACCGGGGCGGAGTTAGGGATGGGGTCAGGCAAATCCGACGCCTTGCATTGATTCTTTTATTTCCGGCAAGCCCCGCAAGGGGCTTGGCCTTTTCAGGAAACTTTCACTTGATCGACAAGTCTCCCTCCCAGGAGGCGCTATCCATATGAGATCGTTACTTGCATTTGCTCTGCTGGCGGTGGCAATGCTTGCCCATGCCGACACAATAGATGAATCCAAAGAGGAAGCGCGACAGCGACAGCAGGTTGAGGCTATCAGACAATACGAGCGCAGCGGGCACCGCGAGCCTTTTGGTGGGGAGCGTGAGCGCATCGGCAATCCCCCTCAGCCCACTCCCAACGACGCATACGAAGATGGAAGCCAACTCCAACCCCAACGCAAGCAATATGACTGGCAGAAACGGTGACTCTCTTTTTTTAAGAGTCATGGCATAATGCAGAGGCAGGTTATCGATTAGCATTAATTAAACCCTACGGCCCGCATCCCCCCCGACAATGCAGAGAGGAAGACTTCCTTGAAAGCACCGACCATGCGTGACCACGCTCCAGATGCTATGGGAGAAGCAGAGTACCAGTTCCTGCTCAAGCTCAGCAATTCCATTCGTCCCCTCGTCAATACCGAAGAAATCAAGCAATGCGTCTGTAAGATGCTGTGCGAGGCGATGCCGGCCGAACGTGCCAGCTATGCCGAGATCAGTGCCGTCGGTGATGCCATGATCAACATCTCCTATCAGCGTCCGGGCATTGCAGAAATCCACGGCAGCTTCGAGCTCGACAAGTTCGGCAAAGGCCTGATGGATCGGCTGCGCATGGGAGAGACGCTCGTCATGCGGGACATCAAGCATGAGGATTCGTTAAGCGAACAAGAGCGCCATGCCTATGCTTCCGTCGGGGTGCAAAGCTATATTGCCGTCCCTTTGATCAAGCAATCCACGCTCATGGCAATGCTCTCGATCAATGCCAGCGCTCCCCGGCAGTGGTCTGCGCACGATGTGCTTCTGCTGCAGAAAGCGGCGGAACGTACCTGGGAAACGGTGGAGCGCGCACGCGCGGAGCGTGCCCTCAGCCTCACCGAGATGCGCTCTCAGCAGATTTTTGATTCCATAGATCAAGGCATGTGCATTATCAAGATGGTCTATGATGGCGCAGGCAATCCGATTGACTATATCTTCCTGCATACCAATGCCGCTTTCGCCAACCAGACCGGCCTTGTCAACGTCATCGGGAAAGGCATGCGCGAGTTGGCCCCCCAACATGAGCAAATCTGGTTTGACACCTATGCGCGCATCGACAGAACCGGCGTGCCGGAACGTTTTGAGCACCGGGCGGAAGCGTTAAAGCGCTTTTACGAGGTTTACGGATTCCGCATCGACGAACCGGAACAGCACACGCTCGGCGTCTTGTTCAAGGATATTTCCTCGCGCATAACTACCGAGCAAGCGCTCATCAAGGCCAACAAGGCAAAGGATGATTTTCTTGCCGTGGTGTCTCATGAATTGCGCAATCCGCTGAACCTGATCCTGCTAAATGCGGAGCTGCTGGGACGCCTGCCCGAGGCCAGTTCTCAGCCCATCATCCAACGCGTTGCGGATACGCTGAGCCGTACTGTCAAGAACCTCGCCACCGTGGTGGATGACCTGCTGGACTTGTCGCGCATCAATACCGGCAAGCTGGCGCTGCAACGCAGCCATTACCACCTTGAGAACCTGGTGGAGAGGCTGGCCACCTCCTTCCAGGATGAAGCCAGCCAGAACGCCGTCCCGCTAAGCCTCGAGTTGCAACCCGGGATTGTGATCTACGCCGACTCGACACGGATCGAGCAAGTGATATGGAACCTGCTTTCCAACGCATTGAAATTCACGCCATCAGGCGGCGCCATTCATATTTCCTTGTCGACACGCGACGAATGGGCGATGCTGGAGGTGACCGACACCGGCCAAGGTATCCCTGCCGATGTGTTGCCGCATGTCTTCGACATGTTCGTGCAGGAAGACTCTTCTTCCTCGCGGATCAACAACGGCCTTGGCATCGGTCTAGCCCTGGTCAAACAGATTGTGGAGTTGCATCAAGGGAGAGTGGAGGCCTTCTCCCAGGGCAAGGGCATGGGCGCAAGCTTTCGCATCTTCTTGCCGCTGAGTCACTCAGCCACCCAGGAAACCAGCCAAGCGAAACCCGGACCGGAACGACCCACTCGCCTCCTGCTGGTGGAAGACAACGGGAATTCCGCCGAGTTGCTAGCGCAATTGCTCACCCTGGAGGGTTACGCAGTGGATGTTGCATTCGACGGCCAGAGCGGGCTGAAGCAGGCGACCAATGCCAAGCACGGCTATGACCTTATTCTCTCCGATATCGATATGCCCGGCATGGATGGTTTTCAGTTGGCCAGATTGCTGCGCGCGCACGAGAAGACTGCGGCGACACCGCTCATTGCAGTGACCGGCATCGCCCTCCAAGGCAGCCGCGACAAATTATACTCGGCGGGCTTCAATGATGTCGTATCCAAACCCATCACCATCGCTGCAATACACACGGCAGTAAAAAACCTGCTGCGTTAACGCAGCCGCTTGCGGAAACCTCGAAGGCAATGCGGCCATCACCCTTCCTCGTCGCTGCCACTTAAGCAATATTGAGGCTTCGCTGGCACTTGAACCTCTCCTCCATTCCGGGTTCGAACTATTTCCAACGGAATCCAGAAAGGAAAAATGATGGGGCAAGAAAACCAAGCGCCTTTATTCCCGGTCATTACGTTCACCACCACGCCCATCCCTGAAAATGGGCTCATCGTGTTTTCCCCGGCTTACCTGAGCGAATTAGGACAACAGCCGGAAGATGCCATCACGGGGCCGAACTACGCATTCACTGCCGATCAAGCCGTGGCATTGATTCTTGAGCTTCATCGCGCCATTGACCAGATGGAGAACTCGAGTTACCTAAAACGGTCGCTGCAAGACATCTAGCATGTCCTCTATCGCCTTACACAACACCTTTCTCCATCATGCCTGAAAGTGTCTTTTTAATGATAAATGACATAGCGCCTGCCTCTCATGCCGCCGTACCATTCATCAAAAAATCACAGATATTAACCAACGTTATGGACCGCAATCATGGCATTGCATAACTCCTGCAATGCATAATACGATCTATATAAAATATTCGTATATGTGATGTTGTTCGACAATTAAAATTATCGTTACCTGCTCTAGCTTTTTCATACTGCTTAATAGGAATTTCTAATGAAATGTCCCATGATTCCGCCAGATTAAACCGAACGCTTGCAAGCATTAGCAGCCTATGGATTAGGTTCGGACCGGCCGCTTCCGGCACTTGAACCGGTGGTACAAATCGCTGCCCGCATGTTCAACATGCCAGTGGCAGCCATCAACATGATCGGCAGCGACCATGTATTTTTCGCGGCCAGTACCGGGGTCGGGAATGTGGACATGAGAAGGGACGTTTCCTTCTGTGCCCATGCCATTAACCAGACCAATGTGATGGTCGTGCCCGATTCCCATCTCGATGAGCAGTTTCACGATAATCCCTTAGTCCTCGGGCCTGCCAATTTGCGTTTCTATGCAGGCGTCCCGTTGATTTCACCTGACGGTCATGCGCTAGGAGCCTTATGTGTGATCGACGGCCAGCCCAGGGAGTTTTCCGGGGAAGATTGCGAGCGCCTACGCGAACTTGCCAAGATGGCAGTGGATCGCCTCGAGCTGCGCCGCCTGGAAATCTCGACAGAGCAATCTCGCCAGCCGTTCGAGGAGTTCGCGCGCAACTCGCCCACAGCAGTTGTCTGGTTTGATGCCCATCGCAACATTGTGACCTGGAACCAGGCCGCCGCAGCGCTGCATGGTTATCGCCTGGATGAAGGCGAAGGCTTGCTCGTCGATCAATTGATTCCGGAACGGGAACACCCCATTTTCCATCAATTGGTCGCACAAACGGTAACAAGCGGTAACCACCGGCACCTTCGACGGCATATCCATGCCGGAAGCCACTCATGGCCTGCGCAAGGATGGAAGCGAATTCGAACTGGGGCTTTCCCTCTTCTGCTGGCAAGAGCATGGCCAGCTTATTTTCAATGCGCACCTGCAGGACATCACGGCAAAAAAGCGGGAGGAAGCGGAGCTGCACCGCTTGGCCACTACCGACCTGCTGACCGGCCTGGCGAACCGCGGCCGCTTTTATCGTGAAGTGGAACAAGCCTTGGTCGCTGCAAAACCGATCGCCGTCTTGATGCTCGACCTCGATGGATTCAAGGATGTGAATGATACGCTGGGGCACGCGGTAGGAGACAGCATCCTCCGCGAAATCGCCCATCGACTGGAGCATGCGCTGGCAGGCTCCGGCTTGGCAGCCCGCATCGGCGGCGACGAATTCGCGCTGCTATTGCACGAATTAAAGGACCCTGCGGAAGCACAGGCTGTTGCACAGGCCTTGATCGAGGCGCTGGTCGATGCGATTGTGATCGACCATCATGAAATTCGCATCACGACCAGCTGCGGCGTAGCGATAGCGCCACAACACGCGCAAGAGGCGCTGGAGTTAATCGGTAACGCAGACTTGGCCTTGTTCCATGCCAAGCGCCTCGGCGGGGCGCAATCCTATGTATTCGTCCAAGCCCTCAGGATGGAGGCGGTGGCGCGCCATCTTTATGGCCTGGAATTGCACCGGGCGGTGCACGATGGCGAATTCGTCCTCTTCTACCAACCGCAGGTCCGCTTGTCCGACGGATTGTTGGCTGGGGCCGAAGCGCTGATCCGCTGGCGGCACCCCGAGCGCGGCTTGCTGTCACCGGCGGCTTTCCTGCCTGTGTTGGAAAACGGACCGCTGGCGGCAACGGTAGGCAACTGGGTGCTGGATGAAGCCTGTGCCCAAGTGGCGCAATGGCGGCGTCAAGGCTTGGCGGACTTCCGCATGGGGGTCAACCTGTTCGGCGCACAGTTCCGGGTGGACGACCTTGCGAAGACGGTCATCTCTATGCTTGAGCGCCACGGATTGCCGCCCTCGGCGCTGGAATTGGAAATCACGGAAAATACGTGCTCGAGCATGACGAGTTGGCACTCGAATCCATACGCCGTTTGCGGGAGGTCGGCGTCGGCATCGCCTTTGACGATTTCGGCACAGGATACGCGTCGCTCAGCCTGCTCAAACATTACCCCTTAAGCCGTATCAAGATAGACCGCTCTTTTGTCCAGGGAATGCTGGAGTCGCAACAGGACAATGCCGTCGTCAATGCCGTGATTGAGATGGCGAACGCATTTTCGTTGGATACGATTGCGGAAGGCATTGAAACTGCGGAACAACAAAAGGCCTTGCTTGAAATTGTCTGCTCCGAAGGCCAGGGATATCTTTTCTCCCGCCCTTTGTCTGCCATCCAGTTCGCTGACATGTTCGGCTTGGATCACTACCTATCCAGACGGGCTTGAATCGTCTATCAAGATAGCAGATCGGACAACGCCGCTCAGCAAGCGTCGGCTGCAAATTCTTGGGATGCTCAGTCATCTTCTCTGACAAAACTCCAGCTCTTGCACAGCCATTATTTGATCTTATCCCGGCCGTTTCCAATGCAAAAGCGAGGGGTAATTTTCCCAATTAGCGGAAGAATTTTGATCGCCTATTTAATAGACCACATTCAAAATTAAGGGCGTGAGCAGCTACTGCCATGCATGCTGCAAGCGGCGGCTTTCACAAAAATTAAACTTCCTGGTTACAGTAAGCTCCAAGCAATAACCAATATTATCCTGACATATTGACGATTACCATTTTTTCTATTTTTGACCTCGACCATATTGTTTCTGAATAAGTGGCGATGTTGTGATCGCCTTGATTTAAATATGAATTGATATGATCGCCAACCTGGCTTCCCGAAGCGGTAGTGTTATCATTTTTCTTTCATTGTATTGATATATTCATTGTTTTATTTTTAAGGTTAATTTGAATATAATGCCGGATCGAAGTGAATTAATTCAGATGATTTCAAAGAATGATTGCTGCATTTCTTCACTGGCGGTATCTTGAATTTATTTCCACATGACCACAAACAGGACTGACTCATGGCAACTATTGATACAAAAAGAGAAAAGCTGAAGCAAAAGATTTCTGCTCTGACAGAGCAATTGGAAGCGCTGGAAAAAAAACCAGTGGAATTGAACCGTCAAAGCGAAGGCATGCCAGAACTGATCGCCGCATTTGACGCAGTAGTCAAATCGCACAAGGTTGCCGCGGTCGACGTATTCGAAGTATTGCTCAAGGCAAAAAGAACCGGGCTGACGCTGGTGAAAAAGGCTTAATCCAGGTCAGTTTTATCCAGGGGCGGACAGGGTTCCGCCTTTTTTATTGCCCTTGATAACAGTTTTTACAACAGCCAGTCGATGGGCATTATCGACAATATTCTCACAAAAAAACGCTGCATCAGGGTGGTGCCCGGGTCAACGCTGTACCGCTGCTCCACCCCGTCCTGGTATGACAGCCAATACAAGCGGTTATTTTCATCCAGCCGGACTTCATAAGCGCTCTCCGGCACATCCGCCTTGAATGCCTGTTCCATCTGCTGGGCCAGTCCCGGGCTTTCGATCATGAAGCCAAGTTCTGTATTGAGCTGCGCTGAACGCGGGTCGAAATTGAACGAGCCGATAAATACGCGCGAACGGTCAATGGTAAAAGTCTTGGCATGCAAACTGGAACCCGAACTGCCCAGTGCCCCCAGATACTTAGCCATGCCGCTTCCAGCCACCTGGCTGCGCATTTCGTACAGCCGTATGCCGGCCTGCAACAACGGCTTACGCCACTTTGCGTAGCCCGCATGCACCGCCACCACGTCGGTAGATTCGAGCGCATTGGTCAGGATGCGGATATTGATGCCCTTCCTGGCGAGCGCGGAAAACCCATCGACCCCGGCCTGGGTCGGCACGAAATAAGGAGAGACAAGGTCGACGCTCTCTTTCGGGTTGCGCAGGATGCGGGCCAGGTTGAACACCATCAGCTCATCCTTTTTTGCCTCTCCGGTAATCTTGTCAGGGCTATCGCTGATCAGCTCCACCTTGGACCAATCGAATGCATGCTGGCCCTTGATGAAATCATGGATGAACTGGCTCTCCTTCAATGCCTTGAGGTAGCCTTGCCCAGTGACGGTTTTTTCCGCCTTGTCTGCCGCAGCGCTCAATGCTTGCAACTCCTCATCGCTTGGGGCGGGAATCAGCACGCTCAAGGGGTAGGCTGATGCGCTGGCCCAGTAGCGGTCGAAATCCTGAGAGGTGTCGTCCACTACAGCGCCGATCGCCATGACATCGAGGTCTGCAAACAATATGCCGTCCGTCGCGCCGAAATACTCATCGCCGACATTGCGTCCGCCGATAATGGTCACCATGTTGTCGGCAGT
Organism: Methylobacillus draconifructus; assembly: GCF_045984385.1. Taxonomy (NCBI): domain Bacteria; kingdom Pseudomonadati; phylum Pseudomonadota; class Betaproteobacteria; order Nitrosomonadales; family Methylophilaceae; genus Methylobacillus; species Methylobacillus draconifructus. The sequence goes on along the minus strand of NZ_JBJQIJ010000001.1, from coordinate 386,606 downwards.
GAACGACTTGTTGTGCATGCGGCGGTTGAGGCGCGAGAAATCCGTGAGAAAGCCCAGCGGCTTGAATGTTCGGAAAGGGAAAGGATTGAACAGGCGGACTTCGATATTGGGATGCTTGTTGAGCGCAGCCAGCCTGGCATCCATTTCACGACCGCTGATGCCGTTATCGTCCAGCAACAGCCTTACCCGGACGCCACGCTCCGCCGCTTTGCGCAATGCTTCGAGGAACAGTATGCCCGTATTGTCGTTGCGCCAGATGTAATATTGGACATCTAGGGTCTTTTGCGCGGAATGGGTTAACAGCATGCGCGCTGCAAAAGCACTGTAGGCATCCAGCAAAGGCATGATGCCGGATTCGCCCGGATGGGCGGCCTTGAGCGGCCGCATGGTCTGGCCCAACTGCGTGTCCGCCACCTCCTCCACCCGGAGCGCCATGGAAGGCGGCTTGTCGCTCTCACGCACCTGAGGCAAGCCGCATGCGAACAATGGCACGACCAACATCAGCATGATGCCTCGCTGGCACCAGGCCATGCCAGCATGCAGCCAATCCAGCTTGTTCAATCGTCTGGCCGGGGAGGCCCTCATGCTGCCATCTTCTTCATATTCTGGTTCTCTGTAAGAATAAGCCGGATGAGCTTCGCTGTGTGACACATGAATTGCCTCTCGGGTTCTTTGCGCATCATGAGAAAAATTAAGCCTCGCAGGGAAGATTGGAACAATCCTGGCAGACTATAATCAATGCATAATACAAATACAAACACCAGCAATTCACTATTCGATGGAAAAGGAGAACCGCATTATGACCAGCCACACTCGGCAATGGGGGTCGCAATCCTGGCTTTGGCTGTTTATTGTTGTCTTTATCAGCGCGGCGCTGCTTTACTACATTTTCGGCGGGCCGGCAGTCCCTGATAGTGCGGAGCAACGCAATGATCGTGCGGCGATACAGGATTGCTGGAAGCGCCATGCCAATTCCGCGCTTTCGCCCACGGAACTGAAATATGTCGCTGAAGCCTGCGAATTCATGGAAAACGAATTTGTCCTGAAATACCGGCAAAACCCCTGATCAGGGGCCTGATTCAGAATCACAGCCGCCACCCCACATGGCATATATCGGGGCACTCAAAAACGACTGAATACTAAAGGAAAAAATAACAACGCACGGTGCATCTGCCCGCCTCCCTTCATCATCTACTGCGTAAAGCTTCCCGGCTGGCAAATGCCGGATGCAGCGCGCTGATGAACAAACATTTGTGAAACGCACCTTGTGAATTTACTGCACACTAGGTGGCGGGCGGCCAGTTGGCAGACAACATCTATTTTGTGACAATAATGAACAAAAGCGAAGCATATCGCCGCACTATCAGTAAGCAACAGAAGTTGATCGTATCGGGGAATTTATTTGGGAAAGAACGCACATGGAAAGAATTCCATTATTGCAAGCACAGGTTGAAGCAATGGCAAGACAGTTGAACCAACGCACGCTGGAAAGCCTGGAATACCGCATTCTCATGAAGGCTGTCGTCGCGGCCCACCCCGACAAGGATACGTTATCGTCCTGCATTCAAGAACAACGGGACCGGCTTGTCGAGCAAGGCATCATTGGCAATATCGTCGAGGGGGACCGCGAATATCTCAATGAATATATAGAAAAATGGCTGGATCTCTGCCAGCAATGAGCCAGCCTAAAAGGGCTCGACCTAGGGGCATTTAACCTTATTGAAAAACACCTTGCCGTAACCGTCACGTGCGCTGTCCGGATTATCCGCAGGATAAGCCACCACTTTATAATCATCGCCTGCATAGCGGATCGCCTCTTCCGCTATTGGCTGAAAATCCTCAAGCGCACTCACGCTCTCATCTAGTGGCCGTATGGTGAAACCGTCTATTTCCATTTCCACCTCATGATGGGGCGAGGGCGTCTTGAGCTTGGCAATCAAGCTTTCCATTTCATTTGCCTCACTTCTCCACGTACCCTGATGCAGCCTCTATAGAGACAGATGCATTCGCAAGGTCTGGACGCTCCGCCTCGAACTGGGCTTTGCCGATGCGATACGCCTCCTCCACATCGGTCGCATCGACGTCATTGCTCCATAACGGCGGCTCGACAGCCGAGTGTCCTTTATAGCGCACATTGACCGTAAATAATGCCATCACGGATCGCCCTTTTCTCAATGCCGCAACGCGTTGTCCGCATCGGAGGGAATATGGCCGCGCCAGCCGCCCGCAGGCGCCTTGCGTGATTCCAGCAACTGACGGTAACGCTCAAGGTCTTCCGCAATCTTGAGCTCCAGCACACCCATCATGCTGGCGGCCGTTTCAGCCACGGTGTCGGTTTCATATTCAATTTCTAGACGCACGCGGGTGGAATGGACATCTACATGCTGGAAGGACACGACTCCAGTATTGCGTATGCCGGAAACGCTGCGCCACGCGATATGGTCGTCCGGCACCTGCTCGGTAATCTCGGCTTCCCATTCGACGGCCTTCCCGCCGATCTGCGCAAGCCACCAGACATGCCTGTCGTCCAGCTGTTTTACATTGACTACACTATCCATGAAGTTGGGAAAGGTCTCGAACTGGGTCCACTGGTTATAGGCAATATTCACAGGAACCTTGACGTCTATGGTTTTTTCAATGGTCGGCATATCAGACTCCATGCACACTTTACAAGAATGAAAACCAGTGTAATCGCCGTGTTATCCGCGCAAGAGCTGGCTTATTCCTAAAACCATGTCGGAAAAACCAACGGTTTTATACTGACACGTGCCAAAGGCCTGCCACTGCATGAGAAATTCATATAAAAAGTTGCGCGCTGACACAATCTTGAGTTAATTTTCGAATACCCATACTGTCCATGCCGGAATGCTAGGCAGCATGGCTCGCAATTTGATCTCTCGCCAAGTTTGAAAGGTTTCCCCCCGGATGGAGCACACGCCACTCATTGCCACCATAGTTGGAGGCCTGGTACTGGCTTTTATTTTCGGCATGCTGGCCAACCGCCTGAAGATGCCGCCGCTTGTTGGTTACCTGATTGCAGGGGTCGTCGTGGGCCCACATACCCCGGGGTTTGTCGCTGACGCCAACCTTGCCCATGAACTATCGGAAATCGGCGTAATCCTGCTCATGTTCGGCGTAGGCCTGCATTTTTCGCTGCGCGACCTGCTTTCGGTCAAATCGATTGCCATTCCCGGCGCTATCGTGCAGATCGCCATTGCCACGCTGCTCGGCCTTTCAATGGCATTGGCGATCGGCTGGCCGCTGGGAGAAGGCCTGATCTTCGGCCTGGCGCTGTCCACAGCCAGCACCGTCGTATTGCTCACCGCCTTGCAGGAACGGCGCATCCTAGAAACCAAGCGCGGGCAGATCGCGATTGGCTGGCTCATCGTGGAAGACATTGCCATGGTGCTCACCCTGGTGCTGGTGCCTGCGTTGAGCGGCATGCTGGGCGGCGAGAGCAACAACCTGGACGGCAGCGCCCTCCTCAACACCATGGCGTTGACCATAGGCAAGGTGATCGCCTTTGTCGCCGTGATGCTGCTGGTCGGACGCCGCATCATCCCTTGGCTGCTGGCACGCACTGCCGCCACCGGGTCGCGCGAGCTGTTCCGGCTCGCCGTGCTCGCGATTGCCCTCGGATTCGCGCTGGGTGCCACCTATATTTTCGGCGTATCGTTCGCGCTGGGCGCGTTCTTTGCCGGCATGATCCTGAGCGAATCAGAGCTCAGCCACCGCGCCGCGGAAGAATCCCTGCCGTTGCGCGATGCGTTTGCCGTATTGTTTTTTGTCTCGGTCGGCATGCTGTTTGATCCTTCCATCCTCTTTCGCGAGCCTTGGCTCATTCTCGCTACCCTCTTCATCATCGTCATCGGGAAATCATTGGCCGCCTTCGGGATCGTGCTGGCCTTCCGCCATCCATTGGGCACTGCATTGACGATTTCTGCCAGCCTGGCGCAGATTGGCGAGTTCTCATTCATCCTGGCCTCCCTTGGAGGCTCGCTGGGCCTGCTGTCAGACACCGGACGCGACTTGATCCTGAGTGGCGCGATTCTCTCCATCCTGATCAATCCGTTGCTGTTCGCCTGGCTTGACCGCCTGAAGCCGTGGCTGCTCAACCGCGAAGAGAAGCGTCCCCTCAAGGGCGAAAGCGGCGCACGCACCATCTCGTATCCCCACCTGCACGCCCATGCCGTCCTGGTGGGCTATGGACGCGTCGGCAAGCTGGTAGGCGCGTCGCTACGCCAGCAAGACCAGCCGTTCATCGTGCTGGAAGACCAGCCTGAAACAGTCCAGGCCCTGCGCGAGCAGGGTACCCCGGCCTTGTGCGGCAATGCCGCGGCGCCCGGCATGATGGAAGCTGCCAATCTCAAGTCCGCGCGCTGGCTGCTGGTCGCCATCCCTGACGCGCTGGAAGCAGGACAAATCATCGAGCACGCCCGCAAGATCAACCCGCAGATCGAAGTCGTGGCGCGCGCGCATTCCGACGCCCAGATCGAGCACCTGGAAAAACATGGCGCGTCCTACACCATCATGGGAGAAAGGGAAATCGCCAAGGGCATGGCGAACTGGGTGCGTGCCGGCGTGGAATGGTAGCCCTGTGACTTGGCGTCTGGAACTTGGCGCTAGCCAGGCTTTCGGTACGGCGCACGCTCGTCCAGCTCTTGCTGGTAGTGGCTGATGCCAACGCCTTCGCGTGAGACAAAGCGCCTGACCGCGGCCTCGAAATCGGCATGGGTGATATGATGGAATGAACAGGTTTCCCGCGCCACGAATCCGCGTGCCAGTTTGTGCTCCCCCTGGGCGCCGCCCTCGAAGAAGCGGATGCCCTGCTCGATGCAGAACTCCTGCGCTTGGTAATAGCACAGCTCGAAATGCAGGTTGGGGACATAAGCCAATGCGCCCCAATAGCGTCCATACAGGCAATCCGCATCGTACAGGTTGAGCGCTGCACCGATACGTCGGCCATCGCGCTCCGCCAACACCAGCATCACGTTGTCCGGCAGGCGCTCGCCCAGCTCGTGGAAAAATGCCTGGGTCAGGTAAGGGCTAGAACGGTGCTCGAGATAGGTATTGAGATAGCACTTGTAGAAAAAATCCCACTCGCGCTCGCTGATATCGCACCCGCGCAGGCGCCGGCAGCTCACCCCGGCCGCACCGACCCTCTTGCGTTCCTGGCGGATTTTCTTGCGCTTGTCATGCGTAAGGGTCATGAGGAACTCGTCAAAGCCGGCAAACCCCTGATTCTGCCAGCGGAATTGCACTCCCTGGCGCCTGAGCCAGCCTTGACCTGACAACATACTTGCATTTTTCGCGTCGGGAAACAGGACATGGACAGACGACAGCTGCAAGCGGTGCGCCGTATCGCGCAGGATATCCGCCATCCGCGCTTGCAGCACGGCATCATGCGACAATAGCCGCGCACCCGTAATCGGCGTGAAAGGCACTGCCGCCACCAGCTTGGGGTAATACTCCAGCCCATGCTGGGCATAAGCGTCCGCCCAAGACCAGTCAAATACATATTCTCCGTAGGAATGATGCTTGAGGTAGAGGGGCACGGCCCCTGCCAATTTGCCGTCGCGCCTGAATACCAACGGCATGGGTTGCCAGCCGGTGCCCTCGCCAACCGAACCGCTATGCTCCAACGCACTGAGGAAAGCGTGGCTGAGCAAGGGAGACCCATCCGTCAGCGCATTCCATTGCGCACTATCCAGCTCGCTCACGCCTGCGGCGATTTCAAGCTCGATGTTCATGGCGTCTCAACCGGTGAGAACCGCCATGGCCGAATTGCGGCAATTCCATATGCGCTGACTTTGCACCGAATGAGAAAAGACACCTTACTCTCCAATACTGGCGACACTCTAGAGTATCAGGATAATACGGCGGAAGCAGGCGAAAAAACACCACTACCCGCCGGTTGACGCGATAGTGGTGAAGCGGAGGAGAGGTTGAAATATTGGCAGCCATGGGCGTCGCAAAATCGCGACACCCGTGGTTAACACTTGTGGCTTAATACTACTTGCGCTTGCCCGCTGAATCGACGCCATGACCAATGACGCCGCCAATTGCTGCCCCGCCCACGGTGCCGAACGAACTCCCGCCCGTCAGCACCGCTCCCGCTACGCCGCCAATGGCGGCACCCGTAGCCGCATTCTTTTGGCGCGTGGACAATCCGGAACAACCGCTCAACATGGCGAGCAACAATAACCCTGCAATCGTTTTCTTCATTTCATTTTCCTTTCAAATTCCAGGTATTCACCCGGTACTGTTCAGATTGCAAAAACTAGGCCATTAATGATTTTTAAATTAAAATCAATTAGTTGATTAGAAAATTCACAACCAAGGGAGAGGGAAAGTTGAAAAATTGTCGCCAATAAAAGACAAAAGAAAAGCACTGTCCCGGCAAGGCAGTGCTTAAAGGTTTCACAAGGAAGATTTATTATTGGAATTCAGTCATAGCGCCCGCTTGGGAACGGCAACGCTCACATCCTTTACATCGTGCAGCGGCGCTGGTTCAGCCACATCCTGCAATTCTTTGTCCTTCTTCTCGAGCGCCTTGTGCTGACGCTCGGCAATCTGAGCCTGCATGACCTCAAGCTCGTTCATCGTAATCACGCCGTCGCCATTGAGGTCGAACTGTATGAAATGACGAGCCACCTGGGGAAGCATTTCCACCGCTTCCTCACGTGAAATCACCCCGTTGCCGTCTTTGTCAGCTTCTTGAAAACGCTCCAGAATGCGCTGGCGCATCATGCGCCTACGTTCTTCAATCTGAGCATGGGCAGCATCGACGCTGCGGGAGTATTCGTAAAGATCGCGCCGCAAGCGCTGGCGATCCTCACCAGAAATTTTTGCATCCAGGGTTTGATGGATATGTGCCGTCGGCACTTCCTGCGCATCGGCCGCCATATCGTCATTTGCATAACGTACGTTCGCAGCATGGACGACGCCGGCAACGCCCAGCAATACTGCCGTCATTACCAGCTTATGATGCCAAACCAGATCAGTTACCATCAACATAAAGCTAAACCGTACACTTGCAAGATCATATGATTCGCTCGCCTCTGTTTTAAGCTTACTTGCGCCCTCGCCAGCGGCTAACAACATGCGTGGCTCAGGAACCATTCAACCTCGCCATTGATGTAAAAATGTACTGGCAAGCAGTTGAATGAGGCGACATCATCCCTCATTGATGTAAACTGAGTGTTTCATATCGGCTTCTCATTGTAAAAAATTGTAACAATTATTGTGTGGGATTTTCCACCTTATGCAAACCCATAAGCTGGCAATAAAGAGAATCAGCACAAAGACGATGGAACCTGTAAATAATACTTTTCATCCACCCTCATTTCCGCAGAAAATATGGCTATGCAGACACCTTCGAAAAAAATATTAATGGTGGACGACGACTTGCGCATGCGCGAGTTGTTGCAACGTTATCTGGGCGAACAGGGCTTTTCGGTAAAAGCCGTCTCCGATGCCGGAGAAATGGACCAAGTGCTTGCCCATGAGCATGTGGATTTGCTGGTACTCGACCTCATGCTCCCGGGAGAGGACGGTCTTGCCATTTGCCGCCGCCTTCGCGCCAACGGCAGCACCATCCCAGTCGTCATGCTCACCGCACGCGGAGACGAGATAGACCGCATCATCGGTTTGGAGATGGGAGCGGACGACTACCTGCCCAAGCCGTTCAACCCGCGCGAGCTGCTCGCCCGCATCAATGCGGTCCTACGCCGCCACAGCCGGCTCCCGCCCGGCACGCCGGTGGCAGAGGCGGAACACATCAGCTTCGGCGAGTTCATCTTCGACCCCTCGACACGCACGCTGACCAAGAACGGCGAACCCGTCACCATTACCAGCGGCGAATTCGCCCTGCTCAAGGTATTCGTCGACCATCCGCGCCAGCCATTGTCGCGCGACCGCCTCATGCAATTGGCCCGCGGACGCGAACTGGATGTATTTGACCGCAGTATCGACGTGCAGGTATCCCGCCTGCGCCGCCTGATCGAGCCGGACCCATCCCATCCGCGCTACCTGCAGACCATGTGGGGGTTCGGCTATGTCTTCGTTCCCGATGGCGAAACTCAGAAAAGCTAGTGTCGCGCCTCCGTGAGCCTGTTGCCCCGCACCCTTCTCGCACGCGTCATGCTGCTGATCGCCCTGTTGCTCGCAGCAGGGCAGTTCGCGGCGCTAAAGCTGTTCGACTACTTCGAAAGCGAGCCACGCGCCATGGCGGCGGCGCTACAGGCGATCACGGTCGTCAACTATACCCGCGCCTCCCTGCTCGCCGCGCATGAAAACCGCAGGCTAGCCTTGCTCTCGGAGCTATCCGGGCGCGAAGGCGTGCGGATTTACGCCGCGGACATGCTCGAGGAAATCGAGCCGCTTCCCAACGATCACCTCATCCGCCTGATCGCGGAAAAAATCCGCGAGCGCCTGGGCAAGGACACGCTCGTCGTATTGAACCACTTCGGCATACCCGGCCTGTGGGTCAGTTTCAGCCTGGGACAAGACGATTATTGGGTAGTGATTCCTCGTATCCAGGTAGACCGGCCATTCCCCTGGCAATGGCTGGGCTGGGGCGCCCTGGTTATCATGCTGTCATTGCTCGGCGCCTACCTGATCGCATCGAATATCCACCATCCCTTGCGTCTGCTGGTCAAGGCAGCAGGCCGCCTGAGCAGCGGCGAATATCCCCCGCCATTGCCGGAAGAAGGCGCACATGAGCTACGCGAAGTCAGCCGTACCTTCAATGAAATGACCGAAGCGCTGGTACGTCTGGACAACGAACGGACCTTGCTGCTAGCTGGTATTTCGCATGACCTGCGCACGCCGCTGGCGCGCCTGCGCCTCTCCGTGGAAATGCTGCCTGACGAGTACTGCGCCAGCCTCAAGACCGGCATGATCCAGGACATCGGCGACATGGACAGCATCATTCACCAGTTCCTGGATTTTGTGCGCGGGATCGAAGGCGAGCCGACGCAGATGATGGACCTCAATGCATTGCTTACCTCGATTGCAGACCGCCATATCCGCGCAGGCCGCAAATTGACCATGTCCCTGGCGCCGACCCATCTGATTCCCGTGCGCCCGCTAGCCATGCAGCGGCTGCTCACCAACCTGATCGATAATGCCTTTGCCTATGGCGGCGGTGAAGTCACGGTCAGCACGCGCATCACGGCAGGCAACATCATTCTCAGCGTATTGGATAACGGCCCAGGCATCCCTGCCTCGCAGATGGAACGCCTACTGCGGCCATTCGAGCGCCTGGACACTGCGCGCGGCAACAAAAGCGGCAGCGGCCTGGGATTGGCGATCTCCGACCGCATCGCCAAGTTGCACAAGGGCCAGCTCACCCTGCTCAACCGCCCGCAGGGAGGCCTGGAAGCCAGGCTTACCCTGCCGATACAGCCTCAGGTGACGGCGCAAACCAAGCAAGCTTTTCGCGTAAACGCACAACCTCGCCGACAATAATCAGGCAAGGCGCGCGCAACCCTGCGTGCTCCACCAGCCCGGGCAATGTCGCCAGCGTGCCCTCCACTACCCGCTGCCGCTGCGTCGTGCCTTGCTGGATGATGGCGATGGGCAGGCTTTCGGAAGCGCCGTGAGCTTGCATTTGCCGGCATATCTCGGGCAAGCCGACCAATCCCATATAAATCACGACTGTCTGGTTCGGGCGCACGAGGGCATGCCAATCCAGGTTGACCGAACCGTCCTTGAGGTGCCCGGTCGTGAACAGGCACGACTGCGCATAGTCCCGGTGGGTCAGCGGGATTCCGGCATAGCTGGATACCCCATTCGCCGCCGTGATGCCGGGCACCACCTGGAACGGGACGCCGTTCTCCATCAGCGTCTCTATCTCTTCGCCGCCACGGCCGAAAATGAACGGGTCGCCGCCCTTCAGGCGCAATACGCGCTTGCCTTCCTGGGCAAGGCGTACCAATAGCTGATTGATGTCCTCTTGCGGCAAGGTATGCTGGTCGCGCGACTTGCCCACATAAATCAGCTCGGCGTCCCGCCGTACCAACTCCATGACTTCCTTGCTCACGAGTTTGTCGTAGACGCACACATCCGCTTGCTGCATCAGGCGCAGGGCGCGGAAAGTCAGCAGGTCTGGATCTCCCGGGCCGCCGCCGACAAGATAGACTTCGCCATGATTCAGCTCGCCACTCCCTGCCAGCAATTGCTCCATGGCATGCCGCGCCGCAGACTCCTGTCCGGACAATACCTGTTCGCCTATCGCTCCCTGGAACACATCTTCCCAGAAAATCCGCCGCTGCTGCCCGGTACTGAACCGCCGCTTCACTGCCTCGCGGAACTCGGCGGCAAATGCTGCCAAACGGCCGTAGGCGGCAGGAATCATGGTTTCAATCCGGGTGCGCAGCAGGCGTGCGAGCACTGGCGCAGCCCCGCCGCTGGACACCGCCACCAGCAGTGGAGAGCGGTCCACGATCGAAGGCACGATGAATGTACAAAGTTCAGGCGCATCCACCACATTCACAGGAATATTGCGTGCCTGCGCCGCCTGGGAAACGGCGCGGTTTACCTCGGCATCGTCCGTCGCGGCAATCACAACCGCAGCGCCATCCATCTGCGATGGCTCGAATACCAAGGCAAAATGACGTATCCGCCCTTCTGCCAGCCATTGCATCAACGTAGGGTGCAACTCAGGCGCCACCACCGTGATATCAGCCCCGGCTTTTTCCAACAGGCTGACCTTGCGGCTTGCAACATCGCCTCCTCCGACCACAAGGCAGGGTCGATTGCGCAGTTTCATGAAGATAGGCAGTGTTTCCATGCATGGCATTTTATTCCATTTCCAACTTAATACGAGACTAGGCGCGACGACACGGACAGTGCAATTACACGGCAAGGAGGAGCAACACCGTATCGGATTAATTGGAAATGGGATTACTCTGCGATTGGCTTTCCGCAGCAGCTAAGCTAAAATGAGGCCTTACCCTACTGTTTTTCTTACGCTATTTTGCAGCCTGCGACGTCCACCTTCTACTCCTCCCGCGCCTCGAGCGCAGCCTGACCTGCTGTATGAATCCGCCGAAAAGAATTTTCATCAAAACCTTTGGCTGCCAGATGAACGAGTACGACTCGTCGCGCATGCTCGACATGCTGCATGCCGCAGAAGGCATGCAGACCACCGAAAACCCGGAAGAGGCCGACGTCATCCTGCTCAATACCTGCTCGGTGCGCGAAAAGGCCCAGGAGAAGGTGTTCAGCCATTTGGGGCGCTTTGCGCCGCTCAAGGAAAAGAACCCCAACCTGGTGATCGGCGTAGGCGGCTGCGTTGCAAGCCAGGAGGGCGAAAGCATCGTGGCGCGCGCGCCTTATGTCGATGTCGTCTTCGGCCCGCAGACCTTGCACCGCCTGCCGGACATGATCCAGTCCAAGCGCAAGACCGGCATTTCGCAGGTCGACATCAGCTTCCCGGAAGTGGAGAAGTTCGACCACCTGCCGCCGCCGCGGGTGGAAGGCGCCGCGGCGTTCCTCTCCATCATGGAGGGCTGCAGCAAATATTGTACGTTCTGCGTCGTTCCCTACACGCGCGGCGACGAAGTCTCGCGCCCGTTCGATGACATCCTCACCGAGGCGATCCAGCTTGCCGAGCAGGGCGTCAAGGAAATCACCCTGCTCGGGCAGAACGTCAATGGCTACCGCAGCGAAACTGCGGAAGGCGAAACCGCAGACCTGGCGCTGCTGATCGAGTACCTGGCCGAGATCCCGGAAATCGAGCGCATCCGCTACACCACCTCGCATCCGAATGAAATGACCCCTGCGCTGATTGATTGCTACGCCCGCATTCCCAAGCTGGTGTCGCACCTGCACCTGCCGGTTCAGGCTGGCTCCGACCGCGTGCTCATGAACATGAAGCGCAATTACACTACATTGCAGTACAAGTCCGTCATCCGCAAGCTGCGTGCGGCGCGGCCGGACATTTGCATCACCTCGGACTTCATCATCGGCTTCCCGGGCGAAACCGAGCAGGATTTCGAAGCCACCATGAAGCTGATGCGCGATGTCGGCTTTGATTTCAGCTTCAGCTTCGTTTACAGTCCGCGTCCCGGCACGCCTGCCTCCTACCTGCCCGACGATTGCAGTGCAGAGGAAAAGCAGTCACGCCTGTCACGCCTGCAGGCGCTCAATGAAGCGCAGGGCAAGGCCGTTAGCGCCTCCATGGTAGGCAGCGTACAGCGCGTGCTGATCGAAAGCGTTTCCGCCAAGAGCGACAGCGAACTCGCCGGGCGCACCGACAACAACCGCATCGTCAATTTCCCTGGCGATGCCGCCTTGATCAACCAGTTCGTCAACGTAAGAATCACCGAAGCCCTTTCACATACCCTGCGAGGAGAGTTGGTCTAACAATATGCCGGTAGACATTACCCTACAACCTGAAGACAACATGCGCCTCGCCAACCTGTGCGGCGCGCTGGACGAGAACCTCAAGCAGATCGAAGATGCGCTGGATGTCGGCATCTCGCGGCGCGGCGCGCATTTCCGCTTTTCCGGGGAGCAAGGCAATACCCGCCTCGCCGCACAATTAGTCGAGAATTATTACGAGCGCGCGGGCAAGCCCATCAGCCTGGAGGAAATCCAGCTGGGGCTGGTCGAACTTGACCGCCTGTCGCCCGACGAGGTCGCTACGCCTATGACTACCCTGATGACCCGGCGGCAGGACCTGCATGGCCGTACCCCGCGCCAGGTCAGCTACCTGCAGCAGATCCAGGATTTCGACATCACCTTCGGCATCGGCCCCGCCGGCACCGGCAAGACCTATCTCGCGGTTGCCAGCGCCATCGACGCCATGACGCGCGACCGAGTCAAGCGCATCGTGCTGGTGCGCCCGGCAGTGGAAGCCGGCGAGCGCCTGGGCTTCCTGCCGGGCGACCTCTCGCAGAAAGTGGACCCTTACTTGCGCCCGCTCTATGACGCTTTGTATGACCTGGCAGGCTACGACAGCGTCAACAAGATGTTCGAACGCGGCGCGATCGAAGTCGCCCCGCTCGCCTATATGCGCGGCCGCACCCTCAACCAGAGCTTCATCATCCTAGACGAGGCGCAGAACACCACGCCGGAACAGATGAAGATGTTCCTCACCCGCATCGGCTTCGGCACCAAGGCCGTCATCACCGGCGACGTTACCCAGATCGACCTCGCGCGCGGGCAGAAAAGCGGGCTGGTGGAAGCACAGAAGGTACTCAAGGATGTGCGCGGCATCGCCTTCACGCAATTCCTTTCCGAGGACGTGGTACGCCATCCGCTAGTGCAAAAAATCATCAATGCCTACGAACGCTACGACAGCGAACGGCATGCGCAGCCCAATGCAGGCAAATCTGGAGCCGACGGCAAACCCGGCACGGACAAGGAATAACCGCCATGCCCAAGCTCGCCATGAGTGTTCAATACGCTAGCGAAAACGACGGCCTTCCCAGCGAGAAGCAATTCCGCCGCTGGGCGCGCGCCACCCTGCGCGTGGATACCGAAGCGACCTTGCGCATCGTCGATGAAGAGGAAGGCCGCATGCTCAACCGCGACTACCGCGGCAAGGATTACGCCACCAACGTACTGACCTTCCCCCTGGTGGAAGAGCCATGGCTGGTCGGCGACATCATCCTCTGTGCCCCGGTGGTCGCCAAGGAAGCGCATGAACAAAACATTACACTGGAAGCGCATTACGCACACCTCACCGTGCATGGCATACTGCACATGCACGGCTATGACCACGAAGAGGAACACCAGGCCGAACTGATGGAATCGATAGAATCCGCCACCATGGTCCGGCTTGGCTATGCAGACCCTTATTTATCAGAAAAACGGAAGCCTTAATCCATCATCATGGCAGAACCCGACAAACGTAGCGCCAACGACAAACCCCATTGGCTGGAACGCCTGACCCACTTCCTGCTGCGCGAGCCTGAAGACCGCGAGCAGCTCATCGAACAACTCCACACCGCCTATGCCAACAGCGTTCTCGATGCCGATGCGCTGGCCATGATAGAAGGCGTATTGCAGGTTTCCGAAATGCAGGTGCGCGACATCATGATCCCGCGCTCGCAAATGGACGTCATCGACATCACCGACCCGCCCGAGAAATTCATCCCGTTTGTCATCGAAGCCGCGCACTCCCGCTTTCCCGTCATTGACGAAAACAAGGACGACGTCATTGGCATCCTGCTGGCCAAGGACTTGCTGCAGTTCTATAGCGGCAAGGACTTCAACGTGCGCGAGATGCTGCGTCCGGCCGTGTTCATCCCCGAATCAAAGCGCCTCAATGTCCTGCTCAAGGAATTCCGCAGCAACCGCAACCATATCGCCATCGTCGTCGACGAATACGGCGGCGTGGCCGGCATGGTCACCATTGAGGACGTCCTGGAGCAGATCGTCGGCGATATCGAGGACGAATTCGACGAGGACGAGAACGAAGACAACATCATCCAGGACGCGCATGGCCGCTACCGCGTCAAGGCGCTCACCGAAATTGCCGATTTCAACGAGGCCCTGGGCACCGAGCTCAGCGACGAGGAATTCTCCACCATAGGCGGCCTGGTGGTGAGCAAGTTCCAGCACATGCCCAAGCGCGGCGAAGAGGTCAGTTTCGACAACCTCAATGTCACGGTATTGCGCGCCGACAGCCGCCGCGTTTATTCCCTGCTGGTCGAAGTCGTTCCACCCGTACAGGATGAAAGCGGGCTGTAACAAGAGAGCTCTTCACTGAGAACGCCCAATAAGCCATTGTTGCAACAGGAACTTCAGCTCAAAATCGCTATCAAAACTGTCTGACACCTTGAATAGGGAGTTACGTGATGCGTATCGTGTGGTTTACCCTGTTATTGTCCTTGTCCTCCGGCCCGCTCCTGGCGGAAGAAAGCCAGCAGCCGTTGGAGACCGCCATCCCTACGGCTGAAACCGAATTTGTCCAGAACATCCATCAGTTCGACAAGGCCACGATCGTCGCCCAGTTCGGAGAGCCCGCCAGTAAGCAGGACTATCACCGGCCGGGCACGGACGAGCTTATGGCTTCTGTCTGGCAATACCACTACATCAATACCGATCTTGAGGGCAGTTATTACCAGACCACCGAGCTCGATTTCATCGGCGACAACGTGGTCATGGTGGTATTCATGAACCACGATGGCAAGGACGACAGCAAGTCCTCACCCAATCCGTTTACTCCCGACCTATAGTCCCAGCGTCACAACACAATAAAAAAGCCGGAATTTATCCGGCTTTTTTATTGCGATACATAGACCATATGCCAATCCAATGATTGGCAACGATACTGGTGAAGGCTACTTCTTGAGCGAATCCCGAATTTCACGCAACAACAGGACATCCTCTGGCGTAGCGGCTGGCTCAGGTACCTCGGCAGTCTTGAGCTTGTTGATGGCCCGGATCAGCAGGAATACGGCAAACGCCACAATCAGGAAGCTCACCACCGCATTGATGAACAAGCCGTAGTTGAGGGTCACTGCGCCGGCAGCATGTGCAGCCGCGACAGAGGCGTAAGGCGAGGCCACTTCAGCGCCATCCTTGAGCACGATGAAGAGGTTGCTGAAGTCCACGTTACCGAGCAATAAGCCAATCGGCGGCATGATGACGTCATCGACCAGTGATTTCACGATCGAGCCGAACGCCGCACCGATGATGATACCCACTGCCATGTCGACTACGTTGCCGCGCATCGCAAACGCTTTGAATTCCTTAAACATATTATCTCCCGTCAAAAACAGTCAGTTTGAGTAGCGCATGCATGCCGCATACCTGATACCAGTCCGAGCCGCTATAATGCAATAAACACGCGATATCCGTCCAGTTTAATACCCCTGAGGCCCACTTGAAACTTCCGCGCTTGGGTTTACCCCACTTTGCCGCCCTGCTTGCCGGGGCATTCTGCGTCATCGGCTTTGCGCCCTTTTATTGGTATCCGGCCACAATAGTAGGACTCGCCGGCCTGGTCTACCTATGGCAGAAGTCGCAAACCCCGGCCGAGGACTGGTGGCTGGGCCTGGCCTTCGGGCTTGGCTTGTTCGGCGTCGGCATCTACTGGATATACATCAGCCTGCATGATTTTGGCGGCATGCCTGCCGTCATGGCCGTCTTCGCCACTTTCATGCTCAGCCTCTTCATGGCCCTGTTCCCGGCCGCCACCGGCTGGGGGGCGCGCAAGCTCGGCAATCCCTGGCTGGGCATCCCGGTACTATGGGTATTGAGCGAATGGGTGCGCGGCTGGATATTCACCGGCTTCCCCTGGCTTTTGGCAGGCTATTCGCAAATCCCTGACAGCCCGCTGGCCGGGTTTGCCCCGGTACTCGGCATCCACGGCGTCTCGCTCGCCACCGTCCTCAGCGCCGGCCTGCTCGCCGCCATTGCCTTGCATTGGCGCCAGCGCATCATCTTGTTCCGCAGCGCGGCATTGCTGATCCTGCTATGGGTTGCCAGCGGCCTGTTGAAGCTGCCGCAATGGAGCACGCCGGCAGGTGCGCCAGTTTCCGTCGCCTTGCTGCAAGGCAATATCACGCAAGACCTTAAATGGGAAAACCAGACGTTGCGCGAAACGTTGCAACGCTACCTGGACATGACGCTGCAGACCAAGGCGCAACTCATCATCCTGCCTGAGACCGCGTTCCCGCTGATTTCCAGCCAGTTGCCGGCCGATTACCTGCACCACCTTGCCGACCATGCGCGGCAAAACGGCGGCGACATCCTGATCGGCACGGTCGAGCATGAAAACGACCGTTACTACAACAGCATGCTGAGCCTGGGCAGCTCGCCTGAGCAATCCTACCGCAAGACACACCTGGTGCCCTTCGGCGAATTCATTCCGCTCAAGCAGGTGTTTGGCTGGGTCTATGAGAACTGGCTGGACATCCCGCTCACCGACATGTCGCGAGGCGGCTTCCAGCAACGCCCGATGCGGATCGCAGGACAAGCCGTCGCCATCAACATCTGCTACGAGGACGTATTCGGCGAGGAAATCATCCTGCAATTGCCCGAAGCCAACATCCTGGTGAACACCAGCAACGATGCCTGGTACGGGGAGTCGTTCGCCGCCTACCAGCATTTGCAGATTGCACAGGCGCGATCGATGGAAACCGCGCGCATGATGCTGCGCTCGACCAACACCGGCGCCACTGCCATCATCCGGGCGGACGGCACGCTGGCAGCACATGCGCCGCATTTCCAGACCACCATTCTTGAAGGCGAGGCCCAAGGCTACCAGGGCACGACCCCTTATGTGCGCTGGGGCAACTGGCCGGTCCTGATCCTGCTGTTCACCGCGCTTGGCCTTTTATGGCGCCGTCGCGCCCGGCCTTTTGCCGCGCGGTAAAAAGAAGTAAAATCAAGCCCTTTTGCACGTTGCCGCAATGCGTGATGCGCCACCAGGCATCACACAGCGCCAACGGGTGAGCAAACCCAATCCAGACAAATAGTTAATCACACCATGCTGACTTTTCAACAGATCATCCTGACCCTGCAGCAATACTGGGACAAACAAGGCTGCGCGCTGCTGCAGCCTTACGACATGGAGGTCGGCGCAGGCACCTCGCATACCGCCACCTTCCTGCGCGCGCTCGGCCCCGAGCCCTGGAAAGCCGCCTACGTGCAGCCCAGCCGCCGCCCCAAGGACGGCCGCTACGGCGAAAACCCCAACCGCCTGCAGCACTACTACCAGTTCCAGGTCGTGCTCAAGCCGGCGCCCGACAATATCCTGGAACTCTACCTGGGCTCGCTGGAGGCCCTGGGCTTCGATCTGAAGAAAAACGACATCCGCTTTGTCGAGGACGATTGGGAAAACCCGACGCTGGGCGCCTGGGGCCTGGGCTGGGAAGTCTGGCTCAACGGCATGGAAGTCACGCAATTCACCTATTTCCAGCAGGTAGGCGGCATCAACTGCCGCCCGATCACCGGCGAAATCACCTATGGCCTGGAACGTCTGGCGATGTACCTGCAAGGTGTGGAAAACGTCTACGATCTCGTCTACTCCAAGGGCGTCAACGGCGCGCCCGACCTCAAGTACGGCGACGTATTCCACCAGAACGAGGTCGAGCAGTCCGCCTATAACTTCGAGCACAGCGACGCCGACTTCCTTTTCACCGCCTTCAACGCCCATGAAAAGAAGGCGCAGGAACTCATGGAGCACAAACTCGCCCTGCCCGCCTACGAGCAAGTACTTAAGGCCGCGCATACCTTCAACCTGCTCGACGCGCGCGGCGCGATTTCCGTCACCGAGCGCGCCGCCTATATCGGCCGCATCCGCAACCTGGCGCGCGCCGTGGCCGCAAGCTACCTCGACAGCCGCGCCCGGCTCGGCTTCCCGATGGCGCCGAAGGCCTGGGCGGATGAAGTATTGGCAGAACTGGCAAAGAAAGCAGCAGCATGAGCAACCTACTCGTAGAACTATTCGTTGAAGAACTGCCGCCCAAGGCATTAAACAAACTCGGGCAGGCGTTTTCCCAAACCCTGCTCGACAGCTTGAAAGCGCAAGGCCTCACCGCCGCAGACTCCAGCGTCACTTCTTACGCCTCGCCACGCCGCCTCGCCGCGCACATTACCAAGGTCGCGGCCAAGGCCGATGACAAGGCCGTCGCGCAGAAGCTCATGCCGGTCAGCGTAGGCCTGGATGCAGACGGCAACGCCACGCCCGCCTTACTGAAAAAACTGGCGGCGCTAGGCGTCGATGCCAGCGCCGATGCTAGTGTAGCCGGCCAGCTCAAGCGCGAACATGACGGCAAGGCGGAAGTGCTGTTCCTCGACCTCACCGTCGCAGGGGCAACACTGGCGGAAGGCTTGCAGAAAGCGCTGGATGAAGCCATCGCCAAGCTGCCCATCCCCAAGGTCATGACCTACCAGCTGCAGGACGGCTGGAGCAACGTCAACTTCGTGCGCCCGGCGCATGGCTTGGTCGCATTGCATGGTAGCGAGATCGTCCCTATCAATACATTGGGCTTGACCGCCTCCAACCAGACGCAAGGCCATCGTTTCGAAGCCACGCAGAATCCCATTGTGCTGCGTGACGCCAACAGCTACGCTGAGCAATTGCGGCAGGACGGCGCCGTGATTCCCGGCTTCAAGGAGCGCCGCGACGAGATTGCGCGCCAACTAGAAGCTGCCGCAAGCAAGCTCAAGCTGCGCCCGATCGAGGACGAAGCCCTGCTGGACGAAGTCACTGCGCTGGTCGAACGCCCCAACGTGCTGGTCGGGCAATTTGAACAAGAATTCCTTGCCGTGCCGCAGGAATGCCTGATTCTGACCATGAAGGCCAACCAGAAATACTTCCCGTTGCTGGACGCAGAAGGCAAGCTCACCAACCAGTTCCTCATCGTCTCCAACATCAGCCCGGCAGACCCGAGCGCCGTGATAGGAGGCAACGAGCGCGTGGTGCGTCCGCGCCTGGCCGACGCCAAGTTCTTCTTCGAGCAGGACCGCAAGAAAACGCTGGAGTCGCGCATTCCCGGCCTGGCCAAGGTGGTATACCACAACAAGCTGGGCTCGCAAGGCGAGCGCATCGCCCGCATGAGTGCGATAGCCAACCTCGTAGCAACCGCCCTGGGCGACCAAACCCTGGCCGCACAAGCCTCACAGGCGGCGCAGTTAGCCAAGGCCGACCTCGTCACCGACATGGTCGGAGAATTCCCTGAGCTGCAAGGCATCATGGGACGCTACTATGCGCAGCACGAGGGGCTGAGCGACGACATCGCCTATGCCATTGAGGACCACTACCGCCCGCGCTTCGCAGGCGACGAGCTGCCGCGCAACCGTATCGGCCTCGTGGTCGCGCTCGCCGACAAGCTGGAAACCCTGGCGGGCATGTTCAGCATCGGCGAAAAACCCACCGGCGAGAAAGACCCGTTCGCGCTACGCCGCCATGCCATCGGCATCCTGCGCATCCTCACCGAGGGCGGCCTGTCCCTGCCGCTCAACACTCTGCTTGAACAGACATTGTCGGTATTTCAGCACGCATTCGACCATGCAGCTGGATTACAGGCGCTGGAAGAGTTCATTTTCGACCGGCTGTCCGGCAGCCTGCGCGACCAAGGCTACAGCGTGCAGGAAGTCGATGCGGTTCTGGCATTGAGGCCGCAGTTACTTGGAGATATCGCCAAGCGGCTGGAAGCCGTACGCGCTTTCGCCAGCCTGCCCGAAGCGGCCAGCCTGGCCGCCGCCAACAAGCGCGTCGGCAACATCCTCAAAAAGTCCGAAAGCGCGATCGAGAACAATATCAACCCGGCGCTGCTGCACGAAGATGCGGAAAAAGCATTGGCACAATCGCTTTCGCAAGTTCAGCCGCAGGCGCAACAGGCGTTTGCCGCCGGCGACTACACAGGCTCGCTCAAGGCATTGGCCGCGCTCAAGGAGCCGGTGGACACCTTTTTCGACCACGTGATGGTCAATGCAGACGACCCGGCATTGAAGGCCAACCGCCTGGCATTGCTGGCGACTCTGCACCAGGCCATGAACCAGGTAGCCGATTTGTCCAGGCTCGCGGCATAATAGCCATAACAGCCTGACCGGGAACCGCCATGAAACTTGTCATACTCGACCGCGACGGGGTAATCAACCAAGACAGCGCCCAGTTCATCAAGAGCCCTGATGAATGGAAGCCGATCGAGGGCAGCCTGGAAGCCATCGCCCTCCTCAACCAGAACGGTTACCGGGTGGCATTGGCGACCAACCAGTCGGGCATTGGCCGCGGGCTGTTCGACATGGCCACCCTGAACGCGATCCACGACAAGATGCACAAGGCGCTAGCGCAGTTCGGCGGCCGCATCGATGCCCTGTTTTATTGCCCGCATGCGGCGGATGCGAACTGCAATTGCCGCAAACCCAAGCCTGGCATGATAGAGGAAATCAGCAAGCGCTTCGGCATGGACCTCAAGGGCGTGCCCAGCGTGGGAGACTCATTGCGCGACCTGCAGGCCAGCGCGGTATTCGGCGCACAACCTATCCTGGTGCTCACGGGCAAGGGCGAGAAAACCCTGGCGGCCGGCGGCCTGCCGGAAAACACCTGGGTATGCGATAACCTGGCCGAGGCAGCGCGCCGCATCATCACCGAACCAGCTTAATCAACCTGCTTGATCGAACTTGCTTAATCTATGATCTATATCCGCTCTTCCCTCTACATGCTGGGCATGTGGATTTTCACCCCCATATTCACCACGCTCTCCCTGCTCACATTCCCGTTGCCACGCAGGACGCGCTACATCCTGATCTCCGGCTGGGCAAGGAGCATGCTCTGGTGGCTGAAGCTGACCTGCGGCTTGCGCTACCGCGTCATCGGCAGGGAGAACATTCCCGACCATCCCAGCGTCATCCTCTGCAAGCACCAGTCCGCATGGGAGACCCTGGCCTTGCAGCAGATTTTCCCACCGCAAGTCTGGGTGTTGAAGCGCGAATTGCTATGGATTCCGTTTTTCGGCTGGGGATTGGCATTGACCTCGCCGATCGCCATCAACCGTGCCGCGGGACGCGAAGCCCTCAAGCAACTGGTCGCCAAAGGCAAGGAACGCCTCAAGCAGGGCTTCTTTGTCGTGATCTTCCCCGAAGGCACCCGCGTCGCTCCCGGCACCCGCGGCAAATACCATATTGGCGGGGCATGGCTGGCTGCGCACACCAAGTCCACCGTCGTGCCCGTGGCGCACAATGCCGGCGAATACTGGGGCAAGAACTCCTTCCTCAAGCGTCCCGGCACGATCACGCTCAGCATAGGCAAGCCGATTGAAACCGCAGGCATCAAGGCCGATGAGCTCAACCAGCGGGTCGAGGACTGGATCGAGCAGGAAATGCTGCTGCTGGACCGCAAATAATGCAGTACGTCCTGGCCCTGCCCGACGGGGAGCAAATCCCTTACCGGCTTGAGCGGCGGGCCAGGCGCACCATCGGCATGAAGATCACTGTGGATGGCCTGATCGTGCATGCGCCGCTGCGCATCCGCCATGCCGACCTCGAAGCCCTGTTGCGCAGCAAGGCACGCTGGATTACCTCCAAACTCAAGGCCAGGCAAGCGGCGGTCGTTCCCGAATTCGAGTGGCGCGATGGCGCCGAACTGCACCTGCTAGGCCAGCCGCTGACGTTGAGGATCACGCCATCGTCGCGCAACAGCAGCCCCAAGCTCGAAGGCAATGCGTTAAAAATAGCCACCACCAATATTCACGACCATACCATGATCGCCCGCAAAGTGATCCAATGGCTGCAGAAAGAAGCCAGGCTGGACTTTGCGCGCCGCCTGCCGATATTCGCAGCCAGGCTAGGCGAACCCACCCCCGCCCTGTTTCTTTCTAATGCCAAGACACGCTGGGGCAGCTGCAACTCCAGGCGCGAAGTCCGCCTCAACTGGCGCCTGATCCAGGCGCCGCCTGCGCTGATCAATTACGTCATTGCCCACGAACTCGCGCACCTGCGCGAAATGAACCACTCAGCCAGGTTCTGGGCAGTAGTAGCCAAGCTGTACCCCGACTACCCAGCCGCCGAGCAAGCCCTCAAGGCCTGCTCGCAGCAGCTTTACCGTCTAGGCTGACGGAACCCGCATACGAATTTGCTGCCGACAATTGTTGCATACAAAAATAAACAATACTATACTGCAGGCATGCAGCTCACCAAATTCACTGATCTTGGCTTACGCGTATTGATGTACGTTTCCCAGCATGAGCGCAACAAACCCATCACCATCAGTGAAATCGCCACGCAGTTCAATATCCCGCGCAACCACCTGATCAAGGTCGTCACCTTCTTGAACAAGACCGGCTGGATCCAGACTACGCGCGGCCCCAATGGCGGCCTGAGGCTGGGCACGGACCCCGCTTCGTTGCGCCTTGGCCACGTGATCCGCGTGCTGGAAGGCAGCGTATCGCTGGTGAACTGCCAAGAGCCGCCCTGTCCGCTGGGAGGGCAATGCGGCCTCAAGCATGCGCTGGACCAAGGCCTGAATGCGTTCTACGAATATATGGATACCTACACATTGCAGGATGTAATTCATAACAGCACAGCCCATGTCATCATCAAGCTGCAGCAGAGCCATCTGGCGGGAATGCACTGAAATGCCCGCACCACGTTGCAGCGCTTTTTTTGCAGCAATTGTTTCATTTTATGTACAACATAAGGAGCCGATATGCTTTCTGCCGCAGCCCGTCCCTATATTGACGCCAGCGTTCCCGTCCTGAGGGAACATGGTCTGAAAATCACGCAAGCCTTCTATCAGAATATGCTGGGCACCCACCCCGAGCTCAAAAACCTGTTCAATATGGGCAACCAGGCCAGCGGCATCCAGCAGCAGTCCTTGGCTTCTGCCGTTTTTGCCTATGCCGCCAATATCGACAACCCTGCCGCCCTGGCGCCCGTGGTCAAGCGCATCGTGCACAAGCATGCCGCCGTCGGCATCACGCCGGAGCACTACCCTATCGTCGGCACGCACCTGCTCGGCGCCATCAAGCAAGTATTGGGAGAGGCCGCCACCGATGAGCTGCTGGCAGCTTGGGGCGAGGCCTATTGGCTGCTGGCCGACCTCCTGATCGAGGAGGAAAAATCGCTGTATGCTAGCACCGCCAGCACGGCAGGCGCCTTGATGACGCTCAAGGTCGCGCGCAAGGTATTCGAATCAGAGCACATTGTCTCGTTTTACCTGCAGCACCCGGACGGGCGTAAACCAGGGGATTTCCTGCCCGGCCAATACATCAGCGTGGAAATGCAGTTCGAGCAAGGCAAGAGGCGCCAGCTCAGGCAGTACAGCCTGTCGGACTCGATCGCGGCTCCCTGGTGGCGCATCTCGGTGAAGCGCGAACAGGAGGCAGAAAAGCCGCAGGGCCTGGTTTCCAACTGGCTGCATGACGAAGTCAAGGTCGGCGACCTGATCCAGGCCACGCCTGCATTCGGCGATTTTGTGCTGGATACCGTCATCAGCGACCAGCCATTGCTGCTTCTTTCGGCCGGCGTCGGCATTACCCCCATGTTGTCCATGTTGAACTCAGTGCGCGACCTCGCACCGCAGCGCCCGGTATTCTTCGCGCATGCGGCGCGCAGCCCGGCATGGCAAAGCCATAGCCTGGACCTGCAAGAAGCCAGGTATCGCATGCCCAACCTGGCAACCGCATTGTTCTATGAAAGCCTGGAAGGCGCGCATGGCAGCATAGGCGGCGTATACCACGGAAGGATGGATGTCACCGGCTTATGGCCGGCAGCGCTGCAAAATGCGGATATTTACCTGTGCGGCCCGCTGGGCTTCATGCAAGCGCAGCGCGAGCAGCTATTGCAGGCAGGCGTCAACCCCAACCGCATCAAGCGCGAGGTATTTGGCCCAGACCTGCTGGATCATTTACTGTAAGCAAAGAAATAAACGGAAAATTCTGGCACCGGCGGGCAATATGCTCGCCGGCAATGGGAGTCTACTCAGGCAAAGCCGACCGGCATGGCGATGTCGTTTTCCTGATGCGCCTCGCGCAAGCATTGCTTGGCGCAGCTGGCACATTGGCCGCACTCGCTGGCCACGCCCAGATCGCGCCTCAAATCCTTGAGACTGCTGGCTCCTGCGCGCGCTGCCTGGAGAATTTGGCGATCAGTGATGGCCCGACAAACACAGACGTACATAGAACGATCAGTGGCTTTCTCTTGCTGAATCAAGATGCGTTAACAAACGATAACCATTATCGTTTTAACTCCCTGTCTTGTCAAGAGAAATTCCCGACCGACATGCAATAAAAAACCGCAGGCAAAGCTGCGGTTTTTTCTGGATGAAAGCCAGCTTAGTCTGCGGCTTCCATATGGGCTTGCAGATAGTTGGGCAATGTCACATCGGCAATCAGGCTGTGCTGGGTTTCCAGCCAATCGATCGCAGCCTCGCTTTTTTCCAGCAGTTCTTCCAGCAGGTCGCGGCTGACGTAATCCTGCAACTCCTCGCATAACGCGATCGCCTCCACCAGCAACGGGCGGTGGATTTCCCTTTCGTACTTGAGGTCGCCCTGCAGGCATTCCACCACATTTTCACCGATCAGCAACTTGCCCAGGTTCTGCAGGTTGGGCAGGCCGTCAAGGAACAGGATGCGCTCGATCAGCTCATCCGCCTCCTTCATCACGCGGATGGATTGCTTGTACTGATAGTCGTTGAGCTTTTCCAGCCCCCAGTTGCGGAACATGCGGGCATGCAGGAAGTACTGGTTGATCGAGGTGAGCTCGTTCTTCAATACCTTGTTGAGAATATCGATAATCTTTTTGTCGCCCTTCATCATATGCTCCTTATCAAACCGCAGGCTCAGACTTCATCTGGCTCTGCAGGTAGTTTTCCAGGCCGACCAGGCCGATCAGGCGTAGCTGTTGCTCGATCCAGTAGGCATGGTCCATTTCGGTATCGTCGAGTTGCAGCAGCAGCATGTCGCGCGTCACATAATCGCCGGCCTTTTCGCATTGCGCCATGGCCGCCTTGAGATCGGCTACGACCTTGTATTCCAGCGCCAGGTCGGACTTCAGCATCTCGGGCACGGTTTTCCCTGTCGTCAACCCATGGCGCTTTTCCAGGTTTGGCTTGCCTTCCAGGAACAGGATGCGCTGAATGATGGCGCGTGCGTGCTGGCGTTCATGGTCGGACTCGTGCAGGGTTTTCTGCGCCAGTTGCCCCAGGCCGAAGTCGGCATACATTTCGCCATGGAGCAGGTATTGATCAACAGCTGTCAGCTCGCCTGCCAGCAGCTCGTTCAGGGTTTCGATGATTTTCTTATCGCCTTTCATAGCGCCTCCACGGATGATTTGTCCAATTGCACGCATCATACCCAATACCATCTGAAATGGATAGGAAAATATTTTTGTAAATTATTGATTTTTAATGATTTTATAAAGAAAAATACCAACAAGAATCATTCTTCGTACTACACGAGAACACGTCACTTTCGCGAGAAGATATCGAAAAGAAAAAGCTGGAATGCAGGCGCGCTATCGCAGGCGCAAGGCGTTGAGTATGACGATCAGGGAGCTCACGGACATGCCGATCGCCGCCATCCATGGCGCAATAAGCCCCGTGGCGGCAAATGGCAATGCCACGGCGTTATAGACCAGGGCCCAGGTGAAGTTCTGGCGCACGATGCTGACGGTGAAGCGTCCCGTGGTGATGGCATGGTCGATCTCCTGCAGGTTTTCCCCGAGCAGCACGATATCCCCGGAGGCCCTCGCCATTTGCGTGCCATTGCCCATGGCGAACGACACTTGCGCCCCTGCCAGCACCGGGGCGTCGTTGATGCCGTCGCCGACCATGGCAACCACCTCTCCTCGCTGCTGCATCTCGCGCAAGGCGGCAAGCTTGCCCTCAGGGGTCAGGCCCGCCCGCCAGTCGTCAATACCGGCCACCGAGGCGAAATGCTGCACGCTGGAGGCCGTATCGCCGCTCAATATCGATACGGCAATGTTGCGCCTCTTGAGATTGCCTACCAGCGCCGCGACTTCCGGGCGCATCGTATCCGCCAATACAAATGCCGCCATCACCTGCCGCGAATTGCTGAGCCATACGATGCTGGCTCCTGGCTCCAAACCGGACAATTCAGGGTATGCAACCTGAGGATTGAGCGCCATATTGCCGATAAAGTAGCGTTCGCCATCCACTTCGCCGCTGATGCCCTTGCCTGGCTGGTTATTGACGCCAACCACGCCGGAACGCTCGCCCGCAGGCACCACGTCGGTGAAGCTGCGTGCCAGCGGATGTTCCGAGGCCTGCTCCAGGCTTGCGGCAATGCGCAGCGACGCTTCAGCCTCGTACCCATGATAGGGAACGGTTGCAATAATGTGCGGACGGCCGATGGTCAGCGTGCCGGTCTTGTCGAACACCACATGCGTGACCTTGGCGAGGGACTCCAAGGCATGGCCGCGCGTCAGCAACACGCCCCGCCCAACCAGGTGCGAGCCAGCCGCTGCAAATGCCGCTGGCGCTGCCAGCGATAACGCGCACGGGCAACTCACCACCAGCACCGCGAGCACGATCTCAAAGCAGCGCTCCGGCGCGATCCACCACCAGGCCAGGCCGATCACCACGACGGCAATCAGCAGGATAGTGGTGAAATACATGGCGACATGATCGGCCACCCTCGCGAGGCGCGGCTTCTCCGCCTGGGCGCGGTCCAGCAGGCGCGCGATCCCCGCAATCACGGTCTGCTCGCCAAGGCCGGTCACCCTGACTTGCAGCGGACTTTCGTAATTGACGCTGCCGGCATAAACGTAGGTCCCCGGCAGTTTTGCTACCGGGCGGCTTTCGCCGGTGAGCAGTGCCTCATCGACCTGGCTTTCCCCTTCCGTCACGACGCCGTCGCCTGCAATGGCCTCGCCGGGTTTCACCAGCAAGGTATCGCCTACTTGCAGCTCATGCAGCGGCACCATCTGCGGCTGCTGATTATCATCCAGCCTGGTAGCCATCGGGGGAATCAGCCGGTGCAGGTTCTCCGCCGCTTCCACCGATTTTTCTCGTGCGTGGCGCTCCAGGTAGCGCGTGGCGAGCAGGAAGAAAATCAGCATGGTCAGGGTGTCGTAATACACGATGCCTTGCCCCTGGAATGTCACCCAGACGCTACCGATGAAGCCGGTGATCAGACCCAGGCTGATAGGCACGTCCATGCCCACCCTGCGGTTGACAATGCTGCGCCAGGCGGCTTGGTAGAACGGCCAGGCCGAATAGATCATCGCCGGGACGGTGATCACCAGACTGAACCAGCGCAGCAGTTGCTCGGTGGCAGGCTCCAGCCCCTGCTCAGGGCCGGCATAGAATGCCACGGCCACCATCATCACCTGCGCCGCGGAAAGCCCGGCGATCGCCAGCCGGCGGAAATCCTGCCGCCGTTGCTGTTCGCGCACGGCTTCCTGTTGTTGCGCGCTGAAGGGGTGAGCGTGATAGCCCAGCTTGCGGATTTCGGCCAGGATCTGGCTCAAGCGGATTTTGCCGTCATCCCAGCGCACTCGCGCACGGTGGGAGGAATAATTGATCGAAGCCGACGCGACGCCATCCAACTGCTGCAGGTGGCGCTCGTTGAGCCAGATGCAGGCTGCGCACGTGATCCCCTCGAGAATCAGCGAGGCTTCCAGCAAGTTTCCCGATTCATCGTGCACAAAGCTTTTCTGCACTTCGGGATGGTCGTACAGCTCAAGTTGGCGCAGCTCGTCCGGCACCAGCTCCTCGGCTGTCTGGGGCAGTTCGGTACGGTGCCGGTAATAGTCTTCCAGCCCGTTCTCGACGATCGACTCGGCCACCGCCTGGCAGCCATGGCAGCACATCCGGCGGCACTGCCCGAGGATGGCCGCGTGAAACTCGCTGCTGGCCGGTACCGGCAGGCCGCAATGGTAGCAAGACGCTTCCAGCGCCTGCGGACTATTCATCGCCGATGAACAGCGACTCCTGCTTGCGGTAGCGCTTGTCGCCCTGCTTGACCAATACTTCGGCAATCCATCGCCCCGAGTCGGGCAAGACGACATCGGCGCCATATTCCCCTTCGGCCTGTTCTTCCAGGACGTAAATCTTGTCGTCGCGGCTATTCGCCATGCGCCAGAAATTGAGCGTTACCTCGGCCTGGGTGACGGCATTGCCGTTCTCGTCGAGAATACGCGCCACAATGCGCTTCGAGGTGCCTGGATTCAGATCCTCGACTCCTTGCAGCTTGAGCTGCCAACCCAGGGCTTGCTGCTGCTGCAGCTGCTCGAGGTGCGGCTGGTAGCTCTTGTTGCGGTCATGCGGCATCACGCCTGGAAACGCGGTATGCACCCGCTGGTTGTCAGGATTGGGCAGGAAAAAGGATGTCAGGCTCTGCGGCAGTCCCCGCCCTGCTATGGAAAGCAGGATCGCATTCGAAATCACCAGGAAAATGAAAAAGCCGATGATGATCTTCGGGCCCCAATGCATGGATTGCTGCTTCTGCTTCATGCTGCCAAACACGCCGAGCAGGCCCGCATTGGCAAGGAACACCGCGAAGTGGATCGCCAGCACATCGCCGCCCGCCCAATGCTGGGTGCTGTAGACGATATACAGCAGGAACGGGATGGCGCCGCTCAATACGGCTGCCCAGAAGTTGACCACCCGGGCGGCACGCAGCAGGAAATAAAGCCCGATGGCGAAGATGAGGCCGCCGAACAAGGTTTCGGCGATGGATAAAACGGGAATCAGCTTAAGCATGTATCAATGACTGTTGAAATTGGTCTTCACCACCACGGGCTCGGCGTCTGCGATCGTGGGAACGATCACAAACGAGAATTCTTTGGTATTACGCGCGATATCGCTGGCGAGGTCAACCTTGGCGTTCAGGCTCAGGCTTTTGCCGGCACGCACGCGGATTTCCGGAATATTGCCGAGGTCCAGCGCGCCGGCGGGAATGCCTTGTACTTTCAGCTCGTAGCGCTGCTCGTGCTCGGTCTTATTGGCGATGTTGATCTGGTAGCGGTTGCGCACGCTGCCGTCAGACAGCATGACGAACAAGGGCTGCCTGACCTGCTGCACGTTGGCTTCGGTATCGTTCCGGGTGCCGATGTTGTAGAACAATACCATCGTCGCCACCACCAGCGCCGAGGCGTATCCCAGGACCTTGGGGCGCTTCCACTCCAGGCGCGGCTTGTGCGGCGCCGGGCTGTCGATATTCTGCTCGGAGTCGTAGCGGATCAGGCCGCGCGGGGAACCGATGGAGTCCATGATGTTGTTGCATGCGTCGATGCACAGGCCGCAGGAAATACACTGGTATTGCAAGCCGTCGCGGATATCGATCCCGGTCGGGCAGACCTGGACGCAGAAGCCGCAATCGATACAATCGCCGTGGCCGGCCGCCTGGCGCTCCTCGCGGGTACGCAGTCCCTTGGCCGGCGCCTTGCGGCCGGCGGCGCCTTCCCCGCGCTTCACATCGTAGGCGACAGCCAGGGTATCCGGCTCATACATGACGCCCTGGAACCTGGCATACGGACAGGCAAGGGTGCAGATGTGTTCGCGCGACAAGCCGGCTGCGACATAGGTCGTGATGGTCAGCACCACCACGGTGATGTACCCGGCCTCCGCGGCCGTGCCGGCGAATAGCCGCGGCACGAAATCCGGCGCATAGGCGAAATAGCATGCAAACGTCACCCCGGTCCAGAACGACACCAGCACCATCAGACCATGCGAACTGCCCATCTTGATGATCTTTTCGGCGTTCCAGGGCTGCTTGAGCAATCTCAGGCGTGCGGGCCGCTCCCCCTGGATCATGCGCTCGATCATGATGAAAAGATCGGTCCACAGGGTCTGGAAGCAGAAATAGCCGCACCATGCACGGCCGATCAGGCCCGTGGTAAAGAACAGCAACGCGGCTGCGATGAACAGCAGCATTGCGAGCCAGAAGATATCCTGGGGGTAGACAACCAGGTTGAAGATGAAGAAGCGGCGCGATTCCAGGTCGAACAATACAGCCTGGCTCGCAGCGGTATTGCGCTCCCATGGCATCCACGGCAACAGGAAATAAACGGAGTAGGCGATCACCATCACCGCAGTCTTGAAAGTGCGGAACTTGCCTTTTACCGAACGCGTGACAATCGGGATTTGCCGGTTTAGAAGCGGGGATTTTTTAGTAGTGCTGGCCGAACTGGTTGCTTCCATAACGCTGGTGATACACCACCCCTCTAAAAATGCAACTGCTCTAGAAATAAAGGCCCACGCAACCGTGAGCCTTTATTCAATATCGATGCGGTTTAGCGACCGCCGCCCAGTGTGTCATGTACATAGACAGTCAGGAGCTTGATTTGTTCTGGCTTCAACCGTTCCTCCCAAGCAGGCATCACGCCGCTGTTCATCCCGCCGGCGATGATACGCTTCACTTCGGCAACCTTTGCTTCCTGCCCAGTCTTGCCGCCGACATCCGCCCAAAGCCATATCTTATCGGTCAGGTCGGCAGAACCCATTGCCGTATTGCCCTTAGCATCCGGGCCATGGCATGTAAAGCATATCCCGGCGCCGCTGAACAATGTCTTGCCTTGCGTAGCCAGGGCCGCATCATGCGGTTCGCCGGACAAGCTTAATACATAGTGTGCAAGCTGGGTGATTTGATCGTCTTCCAGGCTGTCCTTGAACGGAGGCATCACGCCATTGCGGCCGCCTTCGATCGTCGCGTGGATCTGCTCGTAGGTACCGCCGAACTGCCAATGGTCATCGGTCAGGTTAGGAGCCATGCCGACCTTGCCTTGACCGCCTGCCTGGTGGCAAGCCGCGCAATTTTCGGAAAACAGTGTCTTGCCCGCGGAGTTCACGAACTGCATCAGCTCCGCATCCTTGGAAACGTCCTCGAATGACATCGCAGCCACCTTGTCGAACCATTGCTTCTGGTCGGCCTGGTGTTCGTTCATTTCACGCATGTACTTGGCACGCATGTTCCAATGGGAGGTCTTTTCCACTTCCTTGCCGTCTGCAGTCGTCGCAGTATAGGTAATGGTATGCAGCCCGGGAACGCCCTTGGTGAACTTGTCGCCGATCGGCCAAGCCGGATACAGCAGCCAGTAGACCACGGTGAAGATGAATGTGATGTAAAAACCCCAGATCCACCAGGTGGGCAACGGGTTGGTATATTCCTCGATACCGTCCCAGCTATGGCCCGTGGTCTTTGGTGTTGTCGTCGTAGCCTTATCCTGACTCATAATGCTTTCCTAACTAGATTTCGTCATCTTGCAGCGGAATATTCTTGTGGCTTTCCAGCCTTTCGCCGCGCTTTTTGCTTCCGAAGACATAGAACAGGATGCCGCAGAACACGAGGAAGAAAATCAACAAAGACAAAGGCTTAGTATTTTCAAAGCGAGTGAACCAGAGCAGCCATTCCATCGTCTTTACTCCTTAGCGGAATTTGACGAAATAATCGTCATCATATTTCTTGAAATCAACCATGGTGCCCAGCACCTGCAAATAGGCTACCAGCGCATCCATTTCGGTGATATTGCTTGGGTCAGTATCGTAGTTGCCCGACTGCGCCTGAGCGGCCAGGTTCTTGTCCGCATCAGGAATGTGCAGTTGCTTGGCAATATCCTCGCCGAACTCTTTCACATTGCGCTCGAACTCCGCCTGGCTGTTGGAATACGGCACCCCGACGCGGCGCAGGGCCAGCAAGCGGTCCTTGATGTCGTCGTACTTGAGCTCGGTGGTTGCCAGCCATGGGTAGTTCGGCATCACGGATTCCGGCACCAGGGAGCGCGGCGCGATCAAGTGCTGGGTATGCCAATTGTTGGAGTACTTGCCACCCACGCGCGCCAAGTCAGGGCCGGTACGCTTGGAGCCCCACTGGAACGGATGGTCGTACTTGGACTCGGCAGCCAGGGAATAGTGGCCGTAGCGCAATGCTTCGTCACGGAACGGACGGATCATCTGCGAATGGCATAGATAGCAGCCTTCACGGGTGTAAATATCGCGGCCGCGCTGCTCCAGCGGTGTGTAGGGACGCACGCCTTCGACCTTTTCCACTGTTTCCTTGATGAAAAACAGCGGAATGATCTCAACCATGCCGCCGGCACTGATTGCCAGCATGGTGAACACCAGCAGTATGCCTAGGTTGCGCTCAATTTTGTCATGCTTCATGAATAACTCCAGTAACTCGTCTTTACAATCAAGCGCCGATTAGGCTGCCGCCACATTGAGGCCGGCATGGGCCTCGGTGCTGCCTTGACGGATGGTCTTGTACATGTTGTAGCACATGAGAATCATGCCCGCGAGGAAGAACGCCCCGCCCGCGGCACGCATGACGTAGAACGGATGCGCAGCGGCCACAGACTCGACGAAAGAATACTGCAGGTTGCCGAAGTCATCGAAAGCGCGCCACATCAGGCCCTGCATGATGCCCGAGATCCACATGGCGGTGATGTAGAGCAGGACCCCGATCGTCGCGAGCCAGAAGTGGACGTTGATCAGGCGCAGGCTGTACATCTGGGTGTTCCAGATGCGCGGCACCAGGTGGTACATGCTACCGAAGGTGATCATAGCAACCCAGCCAAGCGCACCGGAGTGGACGTGGCCGACAGTCCAATCGGTATAGTGGGACAGCGCATTCACATCCTTCAGGGACATCATCGGACCTTCGAAGGTGGACATGCCGTAGAAGGACAATGCGACGATCAGGAATCGGATCACCGGGTCGGTGCGCAGCTTGTCCCAGGCGCCAGACAAGGTCATGATGCCGTTGATCATGCCGCCCCAGGATGGCAGCAACAGCATGATGGAGAAGGTAGCAGCCAGCGTGCCGGTCCAGTCGGGCAATGCAGTCCAGTGCAAGTGGTGCGCACCCGCCCACATGTAGAGGAAGATAATCGCCCAGAAGTGCAGGATGGACAGGCGGTAGGAGTACACCGGACGGCCGGCTTGCTTCGGAACGAAGTAGTACATCATGCCGAGGAAGGCCGCGGTCAGGAAGAAGCCCACCGCATTATGGCCGTACCACCATTGGGTCATTGCATCCTGGGTGCCGGAGAACAGGCTGTAGGACTCCAGGGAGAACAGCTTCACGGGCACTTGCAGGTTATTGAAGATATGCAGCAGGGCCGTTGCGAGGATAAAGGCAAGGTAGAACCAGTTGGCGACGTAGATGTGCGGCTGCTTGCGCTTGAGCAAGGTGCCGACATAGATGCCCAGGTAAGCCACCCATACGAAGAGGATCAGCAAGTCGACCGGCCAGGTCATCTCGGCATATTCGCGTGCCTGCGTATAGCCGAACATGTACCCGAGCGCAGAAAGCGCCACCGCGGCCTGCCAGCCCCAGAAGGTGAAATTGGCCAGCCCCTCGCCCCCGAACAGGCGAGCCTGACAGGTACGCTGTACAACATAGTATGAGGTTGCGAACAGGGCGCTGCCGCCGAAACCGAAGATCACGCCACTGGTATGCACAGGGCGCAAGCGGCCGAATGTGATGTACGGGCTGTCGAAATTCAGGAACGGAAAGGCCAGTTCAGAGGCGATATACACGCCGACGAACATACCAATCGCACCCCAGATCAAGGTCATGATGGCGAATTTGCGAATAATATCGTAGTTATATTGTTCGCTAGCACCAACACCAGCAGACGCAATGCTTGCCGTTGCCATGGTCGCACTCCTCATCTAAAAGTCTAATTTATAAAAATCGCAAAATTATATTCTTTATCCAAGCCCTTGGACAAGAAAAACCCTAAAAAAATTGGGTAATATCATGCGCCAGTTGTTCCGGCGTCTCGTCATGCCGCAAATAGGCACGCACTTTTCCTTCCCGGTCAACCACATACACGCCGGTACTGTGATCGACGGTATAAGCATCCCCATCTTCCGCCGGCCGCTTGGCGTATACCACCTTGTAATTTTTCGCGACCCGCTTCAACTGCTCCGGCGTTCCGTTCAAACCGATAAAACGCGCATCGAAGAATGGAACATATTGCGCCAGCACTTCCCGCGTATCCCGCTCCGGGTCTACGCTGACAAACAATACTTGCACGTCCTGCGCCTTGTCGCCCATGAGCTTCATGGCGTTCGCCAGGGACAGCATGGTGGTCGGGCACACATCCGGGCAATGCGTATAGCCGAAAAACAACACTACGACCTTGCCCTTGAAGTCTTCCAGGCGCCGCACCTGGCCTTGATGGTCAGTCAGGGTAAAAGCACCGTCCAACTCCCTGTCGCTGATATCAACGCCGTATAGTTCCAGCTCCTGCTTCCCCGGCCCGCATGCAACCAAGGAGAAAACTAGGAAAATCCACAACCATCTCAACATACATCCACCCGTGGCCGACAATCCAAACTAGGATTATCGGCCACCAGGCGGTTTATGCCAAACCGCAGCCCGTGGCTGCCGGGCAATTAGAAGCGCTTGCCGAAACCAAAACCGATGACCCATGGATTGATGTCCAGGCTATCGATCTTGGGGCCGTTCTTGAGCTTGACGTCGGTATCGATCCATAGGTATTTGACGTCAGCGTTGAGCAACCAGCCATCCTTGAAGTTGATATCGAAGCCGGCTTGCAGCGCAGGGCCCCAGCTGTTGCGCTCGACGCGAATATCCTGACCACCCAGCTGACTGGTATGCAATCCATTATCCATGAAGCGCGTATAGTTGATACCGGCACCTACATAAGGGTCGAATGTCTGGTCGGGGCGGAAGTGCCATTGCGCTGTCAATGTTGGCGGCAACAAATTCACCGAACCCAGGTTTTCATTCGCCACACCGCTAGCGCCTTTGATGCTGACATCATGGCGGGTGCCCAAGGCAAGGATCAGCTCCAACGCAATGTTCTTGGTCACATAGTAGGAAATATCCAACTCGGGAATCACTTGGTCGTTGACTTCCAGCTTGGAACCAGCGCCAGCGCCCAGCAGGGCATTGGTGTAATTTCCCAGCTTGCTGTCTTCATTCGGGCTCACATTCACCGCGCGCGCACGGATCACCCAGTCGCCAGCTTCGGCCATCGCAGCGGCAGGAACCATCAACGCACAAGCCAGCAACACACTTTGCTTCAGTTTCATCATATCTCTCACTTTATTATTGACTACAAAACAGGACACCATGAAACCCATTCTACCCCCATTAACCATAACTTAAAAGTGGTTAATATCCGATCAAATTACTCAACTTATTTAGGCTCCAAATTATTTACTTCATCCCGCCCATATCCGTCGCCAGGTACCGCCTTCTCGCCAACAATTTTGAGAAAACCAGCTATTCAAATACAAGGCCTTGCGCGTACAATGGAAGTTTTTGACAGCACTTGGTAACGGAGAAGCAAAGATGTCGATGGCCGACCGCGATGGTCTGATTTGGTATGACGGAAAAATGGTACCTTGGCGTGATGCCACTACGCATGTACTGACCCATACATTGCATTACGGCATGGGCGTATTTGAAGGCGTGCGCGCCTACAAGACGGACAAGGGCACTGCGATTTTCCGCTTGCAGGAGCACACTGACCGCCTGTTCCGCTCCGCCCATATCCTGGGCATGAAAATGCCATTTGACAAGGCGACCCTGCTGGAAGCGCAAAAAGCCGCCATCCGCGAAAACAACCTCGAGTCGGGCTACATGCGCCCGATGGCGTTCTATGGCGCCGAGGCCATGGGCATCTCCGCCAAGACGCTTTCCACCCACGTGATCGTGGCGGCATGGAAATGGGGCGCCTACATGGGCGACGAGGCGATCAAGCACGGCATCCGCGTCAAGACTTCCTCGTTTGCTCGCCATCACGTCAATATCCACATGTGCAAGGCAAAAGCCAACGGCAACTACATGAACTCGATCCTGGCCCACCAGGAAGCCGCCCAGGACGGCTATGACGAAGCCTTATTGCTGGATGTCGACGGTTTCGTCGCCGAAGGCTCGGGCGAGAACATCTTCATCATCCGCAACAACAAGATCTACACGCCCGACCTCACCAGCGCGCTGGAAGGCATTACGCGCGACACCGTAGTCCAGCTTGCCACGGAATTCGGTTACCAGATCATCGAAAAGCGCATTACCCGTGATGAAGTCTATTCTGCAGACGAGGCATTCTTCACCGGTACCGCAGCCGAAGTCACCCCGATCCGCGAACTGGACAATCGCGCCATTGGCGCCGGTACGCGTGGCCCGATCACCGAGAAGCTGCAATCCAAGTATTTCGACGTGGTGCACGGCCGCTCCCCTGAGCATATCGGCTGGCTGACACTGGTATAACACAGCGCAAGAGGACACGACATGGCAACCGACACCAAGGAAATCGAAGTCACGGCGAAAGACCTGCCCCTGCACTGCCCGACCGACGAGGTAGCGCTGTGGTGCTCGCATCCACGCGTTTTTCTTGATATCGCCGCCACGGGCCATGTCGCCTGCCCTTACTGCGGAACCAAGTACAGATTACAAGCCGGCGAAACCGTCGCACACCATTAAACAATAAAGCCGGACTTGTCCGGCTTTATTGTTTCCATACATTGATCGATACAACAGTGCTCACAGTGAATTGAGTGATTGCCCGCCTATCGCCTCGACTTCTATATCGCCGCCATGCAATAAGCGGATCAGCTGTTTTGCATTACCTGCAGGGCTGTTGGTCCAGGCCCTGACGGTACCTGGCGTCCCTGAGACGGCCAGCAACCCTGCCTCCTCCAGGCGATGGCGAACCTGTCTCGCCACCGCTTCCCCTGTATCGATGAGCACGACATCCGGCCCGGCAATCTCGGCGATAAGGGGTTTGGCAAAAGGGTAATGCGTGCATCCCAATACAATCGTGTCGGCTCCCACATCTATTAATGGGGCGACATACTCCGCCACCAGCGCACGGGTGGCTTTACCATCCAAGTCTCCCCGCTCTATGCATTCGACCAGGCCCAAGCACGCCTGGGTCACCACCTTGATATTCTTCCCGTAATGCGCAAGCAAGGCGGCAAATTGCGCGCTCTTCAATGTTCCGGTAGTAGCCAGCACCCCCACAACCCCACTACGCGTTGCAGCCGCGGCAGGCTTGACTGCCGGCTCCATCCCGATGATGGGGATATCGAGCTCACTCCTGAGAGTCTGGATCGCAGCCGCTGTGGCCGTATTGCACGCGACGACGATCGCCTTGGCTCCATGTCCAATCAAAAACCGGGAAATCTCCCTGGATCGTTCAATGATGAAAGCCTGCGACTTGGGACCATATGGCGCGTTCAGGGAGTCCGCGAAATACAGCAGGCGCTCGCCAGGAAGCTGCTCACGGATATGCCGCAGCACGGACAGCCCGCCCACGCCGGAATCGAATACGCCAATGGCCGGAACGACACAAGGGCTTTCAGGCGGATAAATTGATGAATAGGCCACGATAGACAGAAGAAATAAGAACCTAGGCAGTTTACCCAAGCGCTGGCTTGCGAGCCAGCATGCGCATTGCTTTACAATGCGCCTTATGCACGCGACAAGGATAAGCAACCATGGGCAACCGCCTGAGCAAGATATATACACGTACTGGTGACGATGGCACCACCGGCCTCGGCGACGGCAGCCGGATAGAGAAGGACAGCTTGCGTGTAGAGGCCATGGGCTGCGTGGATGAGCTCAATGCGGCGCTGGGGGTATTGCTGGCCGAACCGCTGCCACTCCAAGTAAGCCAAGCCCTGACGCAGATTCAGCATGACCTGTTCGACCTGGGAGGCGAGATTTCCATTCCCGGCTACCGGCTTTTGCAAGCGAGCCGCGTGGAGGCGCTGGAACACACCTTGGACTCGCTCAACGTTCAACTTGCCCCGCTCAAGGAGTTTATCCTCCCCGGTGGCACGCGTGCTGCAGCGTTATGCCACCTGGCCCGCACCATATGTCGCCGTGCGGAACGGGTACTGCTTTCCCTGCACCGCCAGCAAGCCACCAGCGATGCCGCCTTGCCCTACCTGAACCGCCTGTCGGACCTATTGTTCGTCATGGCGCGCTACCTTAACCATGCGGCGGGCGAAGCGGATGTATTGTGGCAGCACCGGCGCACATAGCATGCATATTAATTATGCATATAAAAATAGATTAAAAAAGTATTTTTAACTATTAATAACTATTGCTAAAGTGCGGGCTATCAATTCATTGAGTTTTTAAAGAACCCCTACATCATGTCGATATTAGCCGTGGAATTTACATTAGGTCTTATCCGTGAGCAGGGGACCGCTTGCCTGGTTCACCAGGCGGCACAACGTAGTCATATCCCAGCGTCTCGTTGTCCTGTTTAAACACCCCTAACACCTACTGTATCACCAGCGGTTGAATATCAACACTTGTTAACAAACAAGGTTCGCTTGCCAGTCAACTGGAAGCAACAAACATCAGGGAGATTTATCTTGATCAAGAAAACTGGGCTTATCCAGCTATTGATTGCCAGCGGCATTGCACTCACGGCCGGACTCACTTATGCAGCCGAAGAAGCTGCGAACGCGCCTCTGTCAGCAGAGGAGCTAGACCAACAAGAACGCATCAAGGCGCGCAAAGCGGAAATTGCAGCCGAGGCGGCACTCGCGAAAAAAGCGGAAAAAGGCTACTGGGTTGCTCCGCGCGCCTATGGCACGCAACGCGAAAGCGAGCCCCCTAGATTCACCAAGCCGATCAACCAGACCTGGCTCAAGGAATATACCGACATCGACTGGCTGGACGTCGGTGCCGACTACCGGTTCCGTTATGAAAACCGGGAAAATGATTTCCGACGTAACAGGAATGTCACTGATGAGCCATTCCTGCTTCGCTCTCGCATCTACCTTGCAGTGCGCAACAAATTTGATCCTTTGAGATTCACGCTCGAACTGGAAGACGATCGCCGCAACCATAGTCAATTCGCCCGCGACAACCGGGATGTCGACCTGGCCGAGCCGATCCAGCTATATGGCGAGCTGTTCTTCAAGGACGGACTGGGCAAGGATGACCTCGGGAACGACCGCCCCATCAGCATCAAGGCCGGCCGCATGGCGTTCGAGCAGCTTGACCGCCGCCTGATCGCCCGTAACGAATGGCGCAACACGACCAATACATTCCAGGGCGTGCGTGCCACTTTCGGCCAGCACAAGAACGACTGGGAGCTGGACCTGTTTGCGTTGCAGCCTATCGTGCGCTTCACCGAGCAGCTCAACCAGCGCGACAAGGCGCAATGGTTCTATGGCGCCGTTTTCGACTGGCGCAAATGGTCCGATATCGTGACGCTGTCCCCATCCTACTTTTACCTTAAGCAGGATGGCGATGAAGTCAAATACAATGCCTCCGGCGCCAGGGTCACTAATATCAACGACTTCAAGGACCGCGAAATCCACACTGCCGGGCTGCGCGGTTATGGCGTAGTCGGCAAGACCGGCTTCGACTACGACGTCAGCTACTACCGCCAATGGGGCGAGGAAGACGTGACGCCGACCACCAAGCGCGACCACCGCGCCTACTCCTACATCGCTGAAGTCGGCTACACCGCAGACCACGCCTGGAAGCCGCGCTTCAGCGCCAATTATGGTGTAGCGAGCGGCAACAAGGCCTCCACCACCGGCACCCAGGAACGCTTCGACCGCCTGTTCGGCTTTGCGCGCCCATGGTCGAGCAATGATTACATCCAGATGGAAAACATCAATGCCACCAAGATCCGCGCCGAGTTCACCCCATATACCGGCGTCAATATTGACACAGGCTACAGCTGGTACAAGCTGGATAGCGCAACCGACCGCTGGGGTGCGGGCAACAACCTGGTCAACACCGGCACCAACCAAGACAGGGATCTTGGCGAGGAATGGGATATTCGCGTCAGATTCCCGATTGTGAAGCAGGTCACGGGCAATGTGGGTTATGCCTACTTCAAGGGCGGCGACTTCGTGAAGAACAATACGAGAGACCGCAAGGACACCTCCAACTTCTTCTATGTCGAGTTGACGGTCAGCGCCTTCTAGTTCGCCTTTTTCTGTATATCTCCATTTTCAACCGGGATCGCCATGGGCTTTCCCGGTTTTTTTGCGCCTATCGATATTCAAAAAAACGATAAAATTATAAAAACAAATTATTTTTAACTATTTAATAACCTTGCTACAGTTCACCCATTCATTGAACACTGCCAAGGGCAAACGTATGTCACAAGAACCAAAATTAAAAACCAGCAACGAGGTGATTCAGGAAATCCTGCGTTCCATCGATCTGCTGCGTTTTGGCTCCATCGAGATCACGGTCCACGATGGCCGCGTCACCCAGATCGAGCGCCGGGAAAAAGTACGCTTCAACAACGACACGCCAAAAACCAAGCCAGCCTTGCAAAGCGCTGTTAACCACTAAGTAAATATAAAAAAGGATTTTGCATGAACCGTTTTATTCCCCGCCTTTCCGGCTTGATCGCCATCGCGGCATTGGGCAGCTCGCTCTCTGCATTGGCGGCCGATGTCACACTGCTGAATGTCTCCTATGACCCGACGCGCGAGCTCTACCAAGAGTACAACAATGTCTTTGCAAAATACTGGCAAGCCAAGACGGGCGACAAGGTCACCATCAAGACTTCCCATGGCGGCTCTGGCAAGCAGGCACGCGCCGTCATCGACGGCCTGCAGGCCGACGTGGTCACGCTAGCACTTGCCTACGATGTCGATGCGCTACAGGAAAAGGCCAAGCTGATCCCCAAGGACTGGATCAAGCGCCTGCCGGACAACAGCTCCCCTTACACCTCCACCATCGTGTTCCTGGTGCGCAAGGGCAACCCCAAGAACATCAAGGATTGGGACGACCTCGCCAAGCCCGGCATCAAGGTGATTACCCCCAACCCCAAGACTTCCGGCGGTGCGCGCTGGAACTACCTGGCAGCCTGGGCTTACGGCCAGAAGAAATTCAACAACGATGAATCCAAGACCCGCGAATTCATCGGCAAGATTCTCAAGAACGTACCGGTGCTGGATTCCGGCGCCCGCGGCTCGACAACCACCTTCGTGGAACGCGGGATCGGCGATGTCCTGCTGGCATGGGAAAACGAAGCCTTCCTGGCGCAAAAGGAACTAGGCCCGGACAAGTTCGAGATCGTCGCGCCGTCGCTGTCGATCCTGGCCGAGCCGTCCGTCTCGGTGGTGGACAAGGTGGCCGACAAGCGCGGCACCCGCAAGGTGGCAGAAGCCTACCTGGAGCATCTGTACAGCGAGGAAGGCCAGGAGATTGCGGCAAAGAACTACTACCGGCCGCGCCTCGAAAGCGTCGCCAAGAAGTATGAAAAGTTCTTCCCCAAGCTGAGCCTGGTCACCATCGACTCGGCCTTCGGCGGCTGGCAAAAGGCGCAGAAAACGCACTTTGCCGACGGCGGCACCTTCGACCAGATCTACCAGCAATAAATTGACGATTCATTGATTAACAGGCAGCGCCGAGCACAATTTGGCGCTGCCAGCAGCTAAAGGAGACTCTCATCATGAGTACTGCGTTAATTGTAGGCGGCGACCAGATTGAAGGCATCAAGCAAGAGCTGTCCAACTTCGGTGTCACGCATATCAACCACTGGTCGGGCCGCAAGGTCGGCGACGGCAAGAAAGCCATTCCGCACGATACCGACCTGATCGTGTTGGTCACCGACTGGATCAGCCATACATTCACCCACAAGATCAAGCAAAGCGCAGCCAAGCGCGGCGTGCGAATTGTTTACACGCCGAATGGTCCAACAGCATTGCGCACCCGCCTGCAAAAACTAGATCCTGATTACGTTGTGGAGGACGAATGTAGACCAGATCAACCTGCAGGTCGGCACGGAAGTCTTGGCCCTGATCAAGGCAACTGAGGTTTCCATAGCGAAAGTCTGAGGCATCATGCCCGATGCATTAATAATGCAAGCTGCCAAAAGAAAAGGCCGGACATCCCGGCCTTTTCTTTGCATCAGCACTACTTACTTTATCAACGCCCACTGCAAACCAGTGATATGTCTAGCAGATTTCAATGTCAGCATAGGTGTTATAGAGCGCCAATGACAGCCTTACTATAGTTTCCACAAAAAACCACCGCAGAAACAACGCATTTGGACCATTTTTACCCCTAGGTAAAAGCTGATTGCATTCACATGCATAACGAACCAGGACTAATAGGTGTTAATAATCATGGGCGCTCAGCAGCTTTCAGCCACTCAACTACACCATTAACTCCCATAGAAAGTAGAATATCCTGTACTGCCACAACACGTTGCAGCATCGCGCCGCTATCAGACTCTTCTCGTTCCTCTGCTTCAGCAAAGAGACGCGTCATTAGTTGAGTAAGACTATCCTCATGGTCATAAAAATATGGTTTGCAATGGGTGACATAATCCAGATAAATTTCGGTTGCAGCCAAGGCTTGTTCCGGATCATGCTGCGAGGTCGCGTTGAGCCATTCGTGAAACTCGAAGAGACGATGGTGCTTTTTCTCTTGATCGTGATCGCTCTTGAATACATCAAAACAACGTCGAATCAGCTCTATCGGCACAGAGATCACCGCCGACCTGTCGAAAAGATGTCCCACTTGCTCCGCAACTGCTTTGGCATGAGTAGCATCAGCATTCAAACCCGCATCCAGCCCCATAAAACATTGCTCAGTGTGCTGCCGAATGTTTTCAAGGTTTGTCCAAACGGTAGCTGCGCCCTGCCACGCTTCCGTTTGATCCAGCACACTCACGTCCTCCAACAACTCTGCAAAATCGATGCGCCGAGCCAGGGCCGCCAAGGCCGAAATGCGCCCCCATGTTTCCAAGTCTTTGCCGCTGCCCTCGCCACGGAGGTAAGCCAACAGAGGCCTCACCACCTCAAAATGACTATGATAGGCATAATAAAGGCAAGGCTCCGCGATCTCCCAAAGCATCTCCGCATCCTTCATAGCGAGGTTAAACAAATCCCAACCCAGGTCAAAAGCTTTGCCTTGCAAGTATGGCAAGCGACGCAGAATCAGTGATCGAATAGCAGGATGTTCGTCACTGGCAAAACGATGCAAGGCAGGGACCAGCAATTCAGGAAATGCACTACCACGTTTATGCAGATTAATTGCCAGAATCATTAATGCTTCGGCAACATCCCCTTTCGCCATATTGATCCCTATGGAGATCAACCCTACGTTATCTCCTCTAATGGGATCATCCTCGTGGAGTCCTTCAAAACCTATGGCCAGAAAAATCAACCGCTCGGCGATCGGCGCATCGTAGATGACATTAGAACAGGCTTCCAGCGCTTTGGCTGCAGGGCGGCTGCGATCCCAATGCTTCGGATGCCTTTCCAGTTCATCAAGAATCAGCCCAGCCAAGACAGAAGCATCGGGCTCTTCGATAGGCTCCCATGTACCGTTGGTTTGCAAATTGCCATAACGATGAGCCAGATAAGTGGCAACACCCTCCATAATGTCATCCCGGAACCGCTTTGGAATATCCACCCAATAGTTAGACAACATTTTCAGGAATCGCGTGGGATGACGGGAAGATGCCTCTCGCAGTTGCCAGCCGACCTCGCGCTCACCACCAACCAGAAAATCATCGAAATGATTTTCATATCCAGCGTAGTGGGACAACAAGCACAGCACCCCGTCATTGCCTGTACTGAGAAATACCTCGTATGAAAACGGCGCACTTACCGTGCCTCCACGCGAGCGTATATCTGGTTGCCGGATCAGCGCGCCAGCCTGCTTTTCATATATCTCCAACACTTCTTGTGCTTCTGGCGAGCGCTGGTGGCAAGGGATCGTGACGATAAATTCGGCTCGTTTTCTCAATATCCAGAAATGGTCGGACTCATCTGAAATCTCTTTACCCCAAAGGGCCATGATGTTTGCCATCACGGAATCTTGCATTGAGGTATCGATTAAGGTGAACGCTGACTGAATCAATGTTCCCAATTCGTAGGAAAGTTCAAACTCCAGCAAATTCTTGTTGCACAACATACGCCCGATCAAATCGATATTGACTGCAGGTGCTGAAATGCATGCGAGGATAGCGAAGTAAATCAACGCCCCTTCGCGACTAGAACATAGACGCTCACGGTTATTCCGCCACCAGTCCGAGTTTGCTTTGGCATGGTGAAGAATAGCTCCTTCAACCGCATCAAGCAGCACATTCATACTATCTGCATGCCGAATATCGCGCTGACTGTGTGCATCGTCGTATGAGGTTTCGCTCAAAAATCCATAGCGGTAACCGATGCGGGTTTCGCCGTAGCGCGATGCACGAACATTGCTCCAGTGC
This sequence comes from Methylobacillus draconifructus, assembly GCF_045984385.1. Classification (NCBI taxonomy): domain Bacteria; kingdom Pseudomonadati; phylum Pseudomonadota; class Betaproteobacteria; order Nitrosomonadales; family Methylophilaceae; genus Methylobacillus; species Methylobacillus draconifructus. The sequence goes on along the minus strand of NZ_JBJQIJ010000001.1, from coordinate 342,035 downwards.
TCTATCGATTCCAAAACTAGATCCAGTAATACCGTGGACTGCTCCATGCGTAGACGGAGAAAATTTTCTTCACGGTCACCGAACTCATGGGAGTTGCAACGCAATTTATTATCGAACCTGTACTTAAGTAAGTCATCGTCGCTAACGCCATCTGCGATATAGCGCCAAAGCAGGGAATCATCCATCACACCGGCGGCCACACAACGTGCGATGGCTCTTCCAAGTGAGCTGTGTTTGGAGCGTGGCATATCGAGCAGCCGCTCAAGTAGCGGAACAACCAGCGCAATATTTTCAGATGTTATTTCTGATAGATGAAACCCAAGTTGTTCTGCAATGCCATTGCCATCCAGCCAATCCAATGACAGCGCCTCCGACCATAGCGCCAGCACGCTGGCAGCGTCTGCACGTCCCCACTGCGCTACTCGATAAACATGCCTTGTCATCCCTTCGGCATCCCTTACGCTCCTCAAGTAGGGAACCAGATGCCTTAACCAGAAGTGATGCCATTCAATTGCCCCAGCACCATAAATCACCTGAAACACGTCACGATGCTTTTCGCGCAAGTCGCGTATCAATGGCCAATCATCATCCTGGGGCTTCTGCTCTGCAAATGATTCTGCAACCAAACGCCTGATATGGAAGGCGCCACCACCCGTCAATACGGTACGTAGCTGCCTCCTGAATTCGCGACGCTCGCCCAGCGCCAACTGGGCTACAAAGCTGCGAATGCTTGGACGGACGAAAGGAACTGGCGGTAGACCCTGAATGAATCCATTTAGCGTGACGCCACTGCGCACCGCCCCACTGATGACCAATACGTCCAGCAGGGTTTGATGCCCGAACGTCAACTTCCCGTCCTGGGTTTCCTGCATCACATTGAGGCTGCAAAGTACCCGGAGAATTTCCTGCGATGCGCCGAAACGCTGATACGGCACAGCCAGACTGCGTGAATTCAGCATATCCGCAGCAATGGCTTCTATCGCTTGAATTGCCGAATCCCCCAGCGCGTTGTTGGCCCGCACGATAGTTCCAAGATAGCGTTGCGCCAAGGCTTGGCTGGTTACCACATTAAAGCTGCCCTCGCGCTGCGCCAACTCGACGAACAATGCCAGTTCGCGTGGATTCTTTATCAGCTCGCGAGTAACCACATCGATGGGTGTCGTTGCAATCCCCAGCTTATCGAGCAACGGCGCAACCTCAGCATTCCAGTCCAAAGGCTGACACTTCAATTCGCAATCCCATTTCCTTTCGGCAATTCGACGGTCGTAATGCCTGTCAAAGTCGCGGCAGGCAGTCACCACGGTAATATTGGCAACCAATAGCAAACGGTCTATCTGCGCCAAAAAGTAGGTCAGCACACGATGGTCGCGAGCGATGGACAGCACATCCAGCGAATCCATGACCACAATTACATGTGCGCTTTCGGACAGGCGGGCAACCTTTTCGACCCATTGCTCAGGCAAGCCTTGGGATTTTCGATCTTGTGCAGTAGCCAGGTCGGCAAATTCACGTGACTGAATGAAGATCGGCGCAATGTCTGAACAGGTTTGCGCTCGTTGCTCCAAGGCCTCTTGTAGCGCGAGCATCACACAGGTTTTCCCAGAGCCAGGCAGCCCGGTGAGCAAGATGGCCCGCTTCTTTGCATCGATTGCGGCAAGCAGTTCGTTCACAGTCGGGCTGGAAATCCTCTGCCCAGCAATATCTCTCCGCCATGACCTGCCAATAGCGGAAGTGCCGGCAAATGACAAGCGCACCTCGGCAAGATCCATGGGAGGTGCCAGCATGGCTCCAGCATTATGAATAATAGTCCTGAGGTCATTTTTGGTGAGTCGGTGCCGATTGGCGGATGTGCTGTCACCAATCATGCGCGCCCCGAGTTGATCTAGGCGAGTCCAGAGAGCATCGAACGCGGCATTCGGGTTGCTCGCCATGCTCCGCAAGCGTTCGAGCAGCAGATTGACCATGCGTTCTAGTGGAGGACTAAGCTCAAATTCTGTGCGCTGCAGGAATTCGTAGGAGGAAACGTTGGGGGAGGACGCAGCAAGCCGTGCCGTCAAAGCCGCATCTATCGCTTTCTGCTCCTTGCCTAAACTTGCTTGATAACTGACCTCATCATTTTGAATCGAGCTGTGTTCTCTCAATTTCGCAAGGTCACCAAAGTTGTTACGCGAATAGAAACGCACCTCGGCATTTCCGTTATTTCCCAACAAGTTGGATGCCTTGTCCAGTTCGTCCGCAAGGTCTGATATTGACCAAGCCTTGAAATCGGTCTGATTTTTCTTGCACTGACAAGCAATCAGAGTGCCGTCGGCCTTACCGATCACGACATCGTCCACCGAATAAGCTATCGAATCAATCTCAAGCCAAAGACATTCCGGATCGGATAGGACTGTCAATGCCCAATCAAATGCTACCAATGTTTGGTAACCGTCCCCTCGATTGGAACGTACTCCTGCGATACTCATCCACTCCCCCATTAGCAGACATTTATTCCGCGCAACTATCAGATTACTCGTATGCGAGGTACAGGTATTTCAGCCTAATCAGCATTATTACTCTAGAAACTCTACAAATCAGCATAGATAGTGTCATTTCTCACTCCGCACCATTAAAATTACCAAATATTATATAAATATAAAAACATATTCTTTTAATTTTTTTAACTCCCTTATTAAAGTACACCCTACCAATTTGGTATCACTTACATTCCACTTGGAGAGGTTTATGCTGAAAGCACTACTCACCACCGTGCTGCTGATCTCCAGCATCACCGCTTACGCGGGCACCACACTACTTAATGTTTCCTACGATGTGACACGCGAGTTCTACAAAGACTTTAACCCTGCCTTCAGCAAATACTGGAAGCAGAAAACCGGGGAATCCGTCACCATCAACCAATCCCATGGCGGCTCGAGCAAGCAGGCCAGATCCGTTGCGGACGGCTTGCAGGCGGACGTCATCTCCATGAACCAGAGCAACGATATCGATATCCTCTTCGAGCGCGGCAAGCTGATTCCTGCTGATTGGCAGAAGCGCCTGCCCAATGCCAGCTCGCCCACCACGTCGACCACCGTCTTCCTGGTGCGCAAGGGCAACCCCAAGAACATCAAGGACTGGGACGACCTGGTCAAGCCCGGGGTCGGGGTGGTCATCCCCAATCCCAAGACCTCCGGCAATGGTCGCTATAGCTATCTTGCCGCCTGGGGCGCCGTCATCAAGAAAAGCGGCGACGAAGCCAAGGCGCGCGATTTCGTCACCAAGCTGTTCAAGAACGTGCCGGTGCTGGACGCGGGCGGCCGCGGCGCAACCACGACTTTCGTGCAGCGCGGCATTGGCGACGTATTGCTGACATTCGAAAACGAAGTCTTCCTCATCAACAAGGAGCTGGGGAACAACAACTTCGACGTGGTCTACCCGTCCTCCAGCATCCTGGCGGAAAATCCGGTTTCACTGGTCGACAAGGTGGTGGACAAGCGCAAGACGCGCCAGATAGCGCAAGCCTATCTGGAATTCCACTATTCGCCGGAAGGACAGGAAATCGCCGCCCGCCATTACCTGCGCCCGCGCTCGGCCGAAGTCCTGGCGGCCCACAAGGCCGACTTCAAGCCACTGCAACTGTTTACCGTGGATGATACCTTCGGCGGATGGCAGAAAGCCCAGAAAACGCATTTTGCCGACGGTGGAATATTCGACCAGATTTATGTGAATAAATAAGCAGCCAGCCATGACGACAAAGAACACAGCCCCCACCTCCGCTGCCATCGAGCAGCTCAAGTCCCAGTTGCGGGAATCCCTCTACCTGGATCTCGACGAGTACGGGCTGGAAGAACAATCCTCGGGAGAGTTCAACAGCACCTTCCTGGGCTTGCAGCTCAACAGCGCCTTCCAGCCTATCTACGATAGCGAGGCCGGGGACTTGTTCGGCCACGAGGCCTTCATCCGCCCATCGCTGGGCGGCCAGCAGGGCATCAGTCCCGAATTCGCCTTCAGCTTTGCCGGGCAGGTAGGCAAGCTGGTGAAGTTCGACCGCGTCGTGCGCACGCTGCACGTGCTCAACTTCCGCCAGATCTATGCGGAAAACGGCTTGCTGTTCCTCAACGTGCACCCTAACCTGCTGATCAGCGTCAATGCGCACGGCAAAGTGTTCGAGCGCATCCTGCACTCGAATTCCGTACCGACCAACCGCGTGGTCATCGAGATACAGGAAAGCGTCGTCGAGCACGAGAACCAACTGGCGGACGCCATCGAGAATTATACGGAACGCGGATACCGCATCGCCATCGGCAACTTCGGCAACAAGCACTCCCACCTGGAGCGGCTGTGGAAACTCTCGCCCGAGTTCGTGAAGCTGGATACCAGCCTGATCAAGGAAGCCGAGCGCAACCCGCGCGTACGCAAGATCCTGCCCCGCTTGATCCAGCTGGTGCACGACATCGGCGCACAACCGGTGATTACCGGCATAGAATCGCAGGCCGGACTGGAAATCGCCATCGAGTCGGGCAGCACGTTGCTGCAAGGCTATTTCCTCGGCAGGCCGGCCACCGCCAAGGAATTACAGCCTGCCGAGGCCTTGAAGCCCGCGCTGCGCCTGAACAAGCGGGCCGCAGCATAACGGCGCGGCCCATAGAAAAATAACGTCGGGGCATATCATTATAAAAACATATTATTTTTGCCCGGCAGTCGCTTCTGCTACATTGCACCAGCCCAACTCCAGCCAAACAAACTAAACTCACAATATGGCAAAAAAACACAAACCGCATAACGTGCTGCCCGGCTTCAACCTCTCTCTCGGCTATACGTTGTTATACCTGAGCCTGATCGTCTTGATTCCATTGTCGGCCGCCTTCTTCAAAACCACCGAACTAAGCTTCGGTGAATTCTGGCACACCGTCACCACGCCGAGGGTCATCGCCTCGTATAAGCTCACCTTCGGGGCATCCCTGTTCGCCGCCCTCATCAATGCGGTTTTTGGCTTGCTGACCGCATGGGTGCTGACGCGCTACACATTTCCAGGAAAAAAGCTGGTCGACGCACTGGTCGACCTGCCGTTCGCCCTGCCTACCGCGGTGGCAGGCATTGCGCTCACCGCGGTCTACTCGGCCAACGGCTGGATCGGCAGCCTGCTCGAACCTTACGGCCTGAAAGTGGCATTTACCCCGCTGGGCGTCGTCGTGGCACTCACATTCATCGGACTGCCGTTCGTCGTCCGCACCGTGCAGCCCGTGCTCGAGGACCTGGAGGCGGAAACCGAGGAAGCCGCCGCCAGCCTGGGGGCCAACCGCTGGCAAACCTTTCACCGCGTCATTCTGCCCGCGCTCTGGCCCGCCCTGCTCACCGGCTTCGCGCTCGCCTTTGCCCGCGCGATTGGCGAATATGGCTCCGTCATCTTCATTGCAGGCAACATGCCGATGATCTCCGAGATCACCCCGCTGATCATCATCACCAAGCTGGAACAGTATGACTACACCGGCGCTACCGCGGTCGCGGTGGTCATGCTCGTCATCTCGTTCCTGCTATTGCTCACCATCAACGGCCTGCAATGGTGGAGCAGCCGCCGCAACAGCGCATCGCGATAGGAACACAAGCATATGTCGACCACCGTTTCCCAACTCGCCCACTACAACGCCAAGGTAGCGCGCAGCCGCGCGACCTCCGAGCCCACCTGGGTTCGCTGGGCCCTGATCATCTCGGCCCTGTTGTTCCTCAGCCTGTTCCTGTTCATTCCCCTGGCTGCCGTGTTCACCGAGGCGTTGCGCAAGGGCTTCGAAACCTACATCGCCGCCCTGGTGGAGCCCGATGCCGTCTCCGCGATCAAGCTCACCCTGATCGCGGCCGCCATCTCGCTGCCGCTCAACCTGGTATTCGGCATCGCAGCAGCCTGGGCGATCGCCAAGTTCGAGTTCAAGGGCAAAAGCATCCTCATCACGCTGATTGACCTGCCGTTTGCCGTTTCCCCGGTCATCGCGGGCCTGATCTATGTGCTGATCTTCGGCCTGCAAGGCTGGTTCGGCGAATGGCTGATCGATCATGACCTCAAGGTGATTTTCGCCATCCCGGGCATTGTGCTGGCCACGATCTTCGTCACCTTCCCATTCATCGCGCGAGAGCTGATCCCGCTCATGCAGGCGCAAGGCAAGGAAGAGGAAGAGGCAGGCCTGGTGCTGGGCGCGTCGGGCTGGCAAATCCTCTGGCACATTACCCTGCCCAACATCAAATGGGGCCTGCTGTACGGCGTGATCCTCACCAATGCGCGCGCCATGGGCGAGTTCGGCGCGGTCTCGGTGGTGTCGGGCCATATCCGCGGGCTCACCAACACCATGCCGCTGCATGTGGAAATCCTCTACAACGAATACAACTATGCAGCTGCGTTTGCCGTGGCCTCGCTGCTGGCTTTCCTTGCGCTCATCACGCTGGCGCTCAAGTCGTATATCGAATGGCAAAGCAGCCGTAGTGCCAGCGCGCGTGAAAAAGCCTCTGACCAATAACGTATAAACAGCATACCTGTCACAAGGATGACATCATGAGTATTGAAATCCGCAACATCAAAAAAGAATTCGGCAGCTTTACCGCACTGGGGGACGTCAGCCTCGACGTGCCAAGCGGCGAACTGGTTGCCCTGCTCGGCCCTTCGGGATGCGGCAAGACCACGCTGCTGCGCATCATCGCCGGCCTGGAATCGCCCGATTCCGGCAGCATCCACTTCCATGGCGAGGAAGCAACCAACCGCGACGTACGCGAACGCCAGGTTGGCTTCGTGTTCCAGCATTACGCCTTGTTCCGCCACATGACCGTGTTCGAGAACGTCGCGTTCGGCCTGCGGGTCAGGCCGAAGAAAACCCGTCCCAGCGAAGCCGAAATCCATCGGCGGGTGCACCAGCTACTGAGCCTAGTGCAGCTCGACTGGCTGGCGGACCGCTACCCGCCGCAGCTTTCCGGCGGCCAGCGCCAACGCATCGCGCTCGCCCGCGCGCTCGCTGTCGAACCCAAGGTATTGCTGCTGGACGAACCCTTCGGCGCATTGGACGCCAAGGTGCGCAAGGACTTGCGCCGCTGGCTGCGCCGCCTGCATGACGAGCTGCACATCACCAGCGTATTCGTCACGCACGACCAGGAAGAAGCCCTGGAAGTCGCGGACCGCATCGTCGTCATGAACCAGGGTAAGATCGAGCAAATCGGCTCCCCGCAAGAGGTATACGATAACCCCTCGTCGCCGTTCGTCTATAAATTCCTCGGCAACGTCAACCAGTTCCATAGCCGCGTTGACCAGGGTCAGGCCCATATCGGCAACATCACGCTCAGCCTGGATGAGCACCATGCCGTGCAAAACAGCAATGCGCTCGCCTACGTGCGCCCGCACGACATCGATATCTACACCGAACCAAATGGCAACCCGGCATTGCAAGCCGTCGTCAGTTACATCCACGCAGCTGGCCCGCTGGTGCGTCTGGAACTGCAACCTGTGAACGATGCCGACATCATCGAAGCGGAAATCACGCGCGAGCGCTTCCGCGAACTTGCCATCGATCAAGGCAGCCACGTCTACCTCAAGCCGCGCAGCGTGCAAGTGTTCCTGGAGAGCAATACCAGCCCAGGCTAGGCTAGGAATACTCCAGCCGACTGACCCAAAGGCCTGTGTGATGCAATATCGCACGGGCCTTTTGTTTGGCTTGAGGAAGAAACGACTTATTCAATCAGTAACCATTGTGATAGCTTAAGTTATAATGACCGCTATCAAGCTGCGCCCAAAACTAAAAACTTATCAAATGATCAAAAAACTGCTGCAACGCGTTTTTAAATCCCCCAAAAAACCTGCCTCCTCCAGTACGGTCCGTCCTCAGGGCAACACCGAGCGCATTCCTGCCAAGGTGCACCGCATAGACCGCAAGCTCATCAGCAATGCAGCGATCAAGACTACTGACGGCTTGCAAAAGGCGGGCTTCGAGGCATTTATCGTGGGTGGCGCGGTGCGCGACCTCCTGCTCAAGCAGCGTCCCAAGGATTTCGATGTCGCGACCAATGCCACGCCTGAACAGGTTAACCGCATTTTCCGCCGCTCGCGCATCATTGGGCGCCGCTTCCGCCTGGTGCACGTGATGTTCGGCGATGAGACCATCGAGGTTTCCACCTTCCGCGGCAGCCATCTGGCGGAACAAGGGGATGCCAAGGTGACGGACAGCGGTCGCATCCTGCGCGACAATGTGTTCGGCAGCCAGGAGGAGGATGCGGCGCGGCGCGACTTCACCGCCAACGCGCTCTATTACGACCCGTCGACCGAAGAGGTGCTGGATTTCCATCATGGCGTAGCCGACATCCAGGCCGGCGTATTGCGCATGATCGGCGACCCGGTCACGCGCTACCGCGAGGACCCGGTGCGCATGCTGCGCGCTGTGCGCCTTTCGGCGAAACTCGGCCTGAAGCTGGATGCGGCAACAGAACGGCCGATTTCCGAATTGGCCGAGCTGCTGCATGACGTGCCGCCTTCGCGGCTGTTCGATGAAATGCTCAAGCTGTTCCTATCCGGCCATGCGATTGAGAGCGCCAACGCCTTGCGCCAGCACGGGCTGCACCATGGCTTGCTGCCGTTGCTGGACGTGGTGCTCGAACAGCCGATGGGCGAGCGTTTCGTCAGGCTGGCATTGAAAAACACTGATGAGCGCGTACTGGCGGACAAGCCGGTTTCGCCCGGCTTCCTGTTCGCCACCCTGTTGTGGCACGAGGTGCTGCTGGCCTGGAAGAAATTCGAGCAGCAAGGCAATAAACCCATCCCGGCATTGCATATGGCGATGGACGAGGTCTGTGACATCCAGGCCGAGAAGATGGCCATCCACAAGCGCTACAGCGTGACGATGCGCGAAATCTGGGGTTTGCAACCCCGCTTCGAGCAGCGCGCGGGCAAGCGCCCCTACAGCCTGCTGGAAAGCCCGCGCTACCGTGCCGGCTACGATTTCCTGCTGTTGCGCTGCGAATCAGGCGAACTGCCCACCGACATCGGCCAATGGTGGACTGAGTTTGCCAACGCCGACGGCGAGAAACGCCAGGCCATGCTGCTGCCCGACACCGCCCCGCGCAAACGCAGGCGCCGCCGCACCAAGAAGCCAGCCTCGGCCGCAACAGAGGAGTGATCATGGCGCGCGCCTATATCGCCTTGGGCAGCAACCTGCGCGATCCCGCCCAAGAAGTCAGGCAAGCCATGGCAGAGCTTGCCACCCTGCCGGGAACCCGCCTGGTGCGGCCTTCTTCGCTCTACCGTACAGCGCCTGTCGGCTATGACAACCAGCCCGACTTCATCAATGCCGTCGCCGAAATAGAAACCAGCCTGGAGCCTATCGCGCTATTGCATGCCATCCTCGGCCTGGAAAACCAGCATGGCAGGGAACGCCCTTTTCCCAACGCGCCCCGGGTGCTGGACCTGGACCTGTTGCTGTATGATGAAGTGACCATGAACAGCGCCGAATTGACACTGCCGCATCCACGCATGCACCAGCGCGGCTTTGTATTGCTGCCGCTGGCGGAAATTGCGCCGGAACTGCATATTGCCGGCCAGGGCAAAGTGGCAGACCTGGCAGCGCAATGCGGGGACCAGGGAGTGGCATTGTGGCAGGAGGACAATGCATGAGCATTTTCGACCGCTTCCACTACATCGTCGTCGAAGGCCCCATCGGTAGCGGCAAGACCACGCTCGCGCATAAGCTGGCCGATATGTTCCCGGTCAACCTGCTGCTGGAAAATGCGGGCGCCAATCCTTTCCTGCCCAAGTTCTACCAGGATGCGCCGCGTTACGCCCTGCCGACGCAGATGTTCTTCCTGTTCCAGCGCGTGGAACAGATCCGCGACCTCAGCCAGCGCGACATGTTCAACCAGGCGACAATTGCGGATTTCTTCCTGGAAAAAGACCCGTTGTTCGCGCGCTTGAACCTCAACGACGAGGAATATGCGCTCTACCGCCAGATGTACAAGCACCTGCATGTGCAGGTGCCCACGCCCGACCTCGTGATCTACCTGCAATCCCCGGTGGAAACGCTGCACGAGCGCGTGAACCAGCGCGGAACCGCCTACGAGCAGGAGATTCCGCGCGAATACCTCGCCCGCCTGTCGGATGCGTACAGCAACTTCTTCCACCAATACGACGGCGCCCCCGTGCTCATCGTCAACAACGAAAAACTCGACATCACCGAAAAGGAAGGCGCCATCCAGATGCTGCTGGACCGCATCATGCAAATGCGCGGCCGCCGCGAGTTTTTCAACCCCAACCTGGAATAGGAGCCTGTTCGGCATGAACCTCCTGGCATTGCAACAGATGAAAGCGCGCGGCGAGAAAATCGCCGTGCTGACCAGTTACGACGCCAGCTTCGCGGCGCTCAGCGACAAGGCCGGCGTTGAGGTGCTGCTGGTCGGCGACTCGCTGGGCATGACCATGCAAGGCCACGCCAGCACCCTACCCGTCTCGCTGCACGATATGGAATATCACACGCGATGCGTCGCCAACGGCGTGCAGAACGCCTTCGTCATCACCGACATGCCGTTCGGCAGCTTCCAGAAAAACCCCGAACAGGCCTTCGAGAACGCCGCCCTGCTGATGGCGGCGGGCGCGCAAATGGTCAAGGTCGAGGGCGGCGCCATCATGCTGGAGACCGTGCGCTTCCTGGTGGAGCGCGGCATCCCTGTCTGCGGCCATCTCGGCCTGACGCCGCAATCCGTGCACCAGCTTGGCGGCTATCGCGTACAGGCCAAGGATGAGGCCGCAGCTCGCCGTTTGCTTGAGGACGCGAAAGCCCTGGCACAGGCAGGCGCTGGCATGCTGGTGCTGGAAATGGTGCCTGCAGCGCTTGCGGCCGCGGTGAGCCAGGCCGTGCAGATTCCCGTGATAGGCATTGGCGCGGGCAAATACTGCGACGGCCAGGTGCTGGTGTTGCAGGACATGCTGGGGATTTACGCGGGCAAATCGCCGCGCTTCGTGCGCAACTTCATGCAAGGCGCCGGCAGCATCGAGCAAGCGATCAGCGACTATGTCGCCGCCGTGAAGGCGCAAACCTTCCCCGATACGGAACACAGCTTCGAGTAACCCATGACGCTACAGGTAATTCCCCAGATTGCGAACCTGCGCGCGCGCCTTGCGCAGGAAGACAGCATCGCCTTCGTCCCGACCATGGGCAACCTGCATGCCGGGCATATCCACCTGGTGGAGCTCGCGCGGCAGCGTGCCGAATGCGTGGTGGCGAGCATTTTCGTCAACCCATTGCAATTCGGCGCTAACGAGGACCTGGCGAATTACCCGCGTACATTGGCGGAAGATTGCGAAAAACTGCAGGCGGCAGGCGCGGACATCGTGTTCACGCCATCCGTCGAGGAAATGTACCCCACCGAGCAAACCATGCGCATCACCCCGCCACCGATTGCGAACGAACTATGCGGCGCCGCACGGCCCGGCCACTTCGACGGCGTCGCCACTGTGGTCATGAAGCTGTTCAGCATCGTGCAGCCGCAGATTGCCGTGTTCGGCAAAAAGGATTTCCAGCAACTGTTCATCATTCGCGAGCTGGTGCGCCAGTTCAACCTGCCGATCGAGATCGTCGCGGGCGAGACCCAGCGGGAGCAAAGCGGCCTGGCCCTGAGCTCGCGCAACGGCTACCTGAACGACGGGCAGAAGCTGGAAGCGCAACGGCTCTACCGCACATTGAAGCTGATCGTCGACAATGTGCAGAAAGGCAACCGCGACTATGCCGCGATCGAGGCGCAAAGCAGCCAATACCTCACCCAGCTGGGCTGGATCGTCGATTACGTCTCCATCCGCTCCGCCGCCACGCTCATGCCGGCCAGCCCGGACGACCGCGACCTGGTGGTGCTTGCCGCGGCACGGCAGGGCAGCACCCGGCTGATCGACAATCTCGAATTTTCCGTTTGAAATAAAGCCTTCTTACAGGGCTCGGCCATAGCGTCATGCTGCCGCCTTAATCGTTGGCTATCTTGTTCTATTGGCTCCATCCATACCGCGGCCATGAACATGAAACCAACCATGTTAAATTGCACCCGTCTATTCAACTGCACCGGCCTCATAGCGCTAGCCATCCACATGGCAGGATGCCACAGCACAGCAACGACACCCTTGACCGCAGCCCACCGCATCCATTCGGCAGATGCCTTGTGGCGCATCACGCACGAGCAATGCGTGCCGCGCCAGTTGGCAGAAAACACGCCCGCGCCATGCGCCAGTGTCAACCTGGAAGATCAATACGTCATATTCAAGGACAGGGTCGGCCCGTTGCAGTACCTGCTGATTCCCACTGAAAAAATCAGTGGCATGGAGTCTACTGATTTGCTCAATCCATCCACCAGCAACTTTTTTGCGCATGCCTGGCAGGAACGCCGCTGGCTGGAAGTGCTTTACGGGAAAACCATTCCTGCCGAAACGCTTTCACTCACCGTCAATGCCCAGCGTGCGCGCACGCAAAACCAGCTGCACATCCATATATCCTGCCTGAAACCTGTAGTCAGAAATCAGCTGGATTCACTCTCCGCCAAGCTGGGCTCCGAATGGCAACCCATATCGAACGGGATGAACGCCCACCAGTACTGGGCACGCACCCTAGACCTGGATGAACTCGCGCACCACAGCCCCTTCCTGCTGCTTGCCAACGGCTTGCCGCAAGCGCGCGGCCATATGGGCGAATTCGGCCTCGGGCTTGCCTCCCTGCAAAACGGCAATCTTGTGCTGCTGGCCAGCAGGCAATCCGACTGGCTGCCTCATCCATCGATGGAGGAAATCCAGGACCATCAATGCCCACAGCTCTTCCATTGACACTCCGCAGAAAGTCACAATTAAGAAGCATTATTATTTATAATCAGCCTTTACTTGAACCCTTCCGCAACTGCCAAGCGTGCTGCAAGACACTCCCCGCCCGACCCTGCTGGCCTCGCTCACGCGACATTACGACGAGCTGGTGGACTATATCTGCCGCCGCTTCGGCGACCGCGGGTTTGCGCGCGAAATCGTGCACGATGTCTGCGTGCATATCATGGAAAAGCCAGCAATCGAGGCCAGGCAGCCGATTGCCCTGCTCAAGCGCATCTCGCACAACATGGCGGTGAATGAATGCCGCTCCGAAAGCGTGCGCACCCGCTTGATCGAATCCATGGCCGAGCTGCCGGATACCACCAGCGTTCCCGATCATGCTGCCGCGCTGGATGCCCAGCGCGAGGTGCAACTGCTGGCGCAAGCCATCGAACAACTGCCGCCGCGCTGCAAGCAAGTGTTCATCATGCACAAGGTTCATGGCCTGACCCAATCCGAGGTGGCCGCGCAACTCGGCATTTCCGTCAAGATGGTGGAGCGCCATACCCGCCTGGGGCTAGCTGCCTGCAAAAAACAACTCGGACGCGATTAAGCATCTATGTCGCAGCAAAATCCGCCGCCCGGCAAAGAACAGCACAGCGCAGAAGACGCACTGGCACAGCACCGCGACACTCTGAAAGAACTATTCCCGCTGCCGGAAATCAAGAAGCCGCGCAAGAAGAAAACCGCCGCGAACGCAACCCTTCTGCTCGCCATGATCGCCGCAGGCTTGCTCTGGCTGGACCCGGCCTACAGGAGCGAACAGCATGCCACCGTCATCGGGCAGCGTGCCGACATTACACTGGCGGACGGCAGCAAGCTCACGCTCAATACCGATACGCAACTGGAGGTTTCCTGGCACCTGCGCTCGCGCCGCGTGGCATTGCGCCAGGGCCAGGCGCTGTTCTCCGTCGCCAAGGCCGCATACCGGCCATTCACCGTGGCGGCGGGAAAGGCGGACATCAGAGTGGTCGGCACCGTGTTCGACGTCTATCGTCAGCAGGACCATGTGACGGTGACGGTGGAAGAAGGCAAGGTGCAGGTCACCAGCAAGGCGGCCGATGGCTATATGCGCGCCATGCTCACTGCCAACCAGCAAATCACCATGTCAGCAGACGGCGCCTTGCAACCGGCACACGACATCAACCCTGCCAACAGTCTGGCTTGGCGGGACGGCAAACTGGTGTTTGAGCAAACACCGCTCAGCCAAGCCATCGCGGAAATCCAACGCTACCGTCGTGAGCCTATCCGCCTGCAATCCGCAGCGCTGGGCAAACTCCGCTTCTCCGGCGTATTCGCCATCGACAATACCGACAAGCTGCTGCAATTGCTGCCGGATATCCTGCCGGTCAAGGTAAAGCAGCAAAAAGATGGCAGTTTGCTAGTTAGCGAAAAATAATCAAAAAAATTCTCATTCCCAGGTTGGGGTAACGACCTTACCAAACGGCTAACTCCCTGTAGGTCATTAAAATCGCTTTACAGAAGGGAAGTTTTACCGTGTCACATCACTACGCACTCAGGCAGGCCGCCGTCGCCATCGGCCTGCTATTTGCCACATCCATCCATGCCGATACCGGCAAGCTGACGTTCGACATCCCAGCCGAGCCGCTGGAACAGGCCGTCAACCGCATCGCCAAGCAAGCCGACGTCCAGGTGCTGCTCGCCAGCAGCTTGGCAAGCGGACTGACCACCCCTGCGATCAAAGGGAACTTCACTGCTCGCGAAGCATTAGAAAAATTGCTGGCAGGCTCGAACCTGAGCTTGCAAGACAAGGGCAACAATAGCTTCATTATCATTAACGCTAAAGAAAAATTCTCAGCAGCATCCGAAACTGCCAACAATGAGCCAACAGAATTTGCATTACAGCAGATAGTCGTTACTGCAACCAGGACGCCAAAAAGCATTGCTGAAATTGCCGGCACAGTACAAACGATCAGCAATGAGCAAATCACGCAACAAGCGGCGGCTGGACGCAAGACCGCTGACGCCCTGGCACAATTGATTCCGTCATTGGCACCAAGCAGCGGCACCACCAGCAATTATGGCCAGACCATGCGCGGACGGCAGGTATTGATCATGATTGATGGCGTTTCACAAACGGGTTCGCGAGATGTTTCCCGGCAATTGAACAGCATTAGTCCCAGCATGATCGAACGTGTTGAGGTTGTATCCGGAGCCAGCAGCATTTACGGCTCAGGCGCGACCGGAGGCATCATCAATATCATCACCAAGCGAACAGACAAGTCCAAACCGATTAGTTATCAGTCAAAAATAGGCGTTGCCTCAGGCACCAATCTCAATCGTGATGGACTCGCCTATGAAATTGGGCAAACCATTTCTTTTAACAAAGACAAAATCGACGGATTCCTGGGAGTGAACTACACCAGCCGCGGCGATCAGCTGGACGGCAATGGGAACCGGATTGCCCTTGACCCTTACCAGACCAGCCGTGCCGACACTGATACTATCGACCTGCATGGACGGTTGAATTTCAATCTGGAAAACCACCAAACCTTAAGCCTTGGGGTTCAGTACTATAAAGACGAACAAGACACCTCATATGCACCAGATTACACTGGTAGTTTCTCAACCAACCCGACTTTCCGCGCAGTCCGGGGCTTGCATTTAAGCAATCAGCCATTTACCGAGCGCTATGCAATCAATACGCAATATCAGCACAAGGATTTCCTGGGGCAGATATTGAATCTTGAAGCTTACTATCGCAAAGAGAAAGCGCGCTTCTTCCCTGTGTACGCTGGCACCGCCTTCGCCAATCAGTCACAATCCAATATTGATGTCGCTGGCTTCAGATCAACAATCCAAACAGACCTGCAAATTCAAGACAAGGATTTAAAGCTGACATACGGCTTCGACTATGACCATGAGAAAGACAGCCAGTACTATGATCTGATGCAGGCGAGTAACAACGGTTTGTCCTATACCTACACAGGTAACAGCTTTGATGCCGGTCCAGACTCAAAAATCCAAAACTTGGGTATCTTCCTGCAAAGCGATTTCGTTGCCAGCGACAAACTCAACGTGCAGGCAGGTATGCGGTATCAATACATCCGGGCTGAAACAGATGCATTTATCCCGACAAGGCAAGCTGCAAGGGCCGCGCAAGGGCTTGCTGCCGACCTGACTCCTGTCGACAGCGGATCAAGCAGCGATGCCAAGGCATTGTTCAATCTTGGGGCAGTCTACAAGCTCCAAGAACAACAACAAGTATTTGCCAATTTCTCGCAAGGGTTCAGCTATCCTGATGTGCAACGCGTCATGCGTGACGTACCATCCGGTTACAACTTGTCTGCGGCCAACATCACCCCTATCACTGTGAATAGCTATGAGCTGGGATGGCGCTTACACATGGAACAAGGACCGAATGTCGGAATCACTGGCTTTTATAACACTTCTGACAAGGTAGTGCAGTTCCAGTCTAACCGAACAATCAATGTTGCCAGCACGGATCAGCGTATCTATGGAATAGAGCTGAATGCAAGCTATCCTGTCTTCGAGCAGTTCAAGCTGGGAGGCACATTGGGTTATACTCGCGGCCAATTCAAGGACGCCGCCGGGGAGTGGCGTGAATTGAATGCGTACCAAGTCTCACCGGTCAAGGCCACCCTGTTTGGCGAATGGAACAACGACCAAGGCTCCGGCGTTAGGGTACAAATGCTGGCAATTCAAGGCTCAGACCGAGCCTACAAAGACTCCCTCGTCACCGCCAATGATGCTAACGTAGTCCCCAATGATGCTGCAATTATCAAGGGATACGCCATCGTGGATGTACTGGCCCATTTTCCGGCACCTAAAGGGCGCATCGATGTTGGTGTGTACAACGTGTTCGATAAATACTATCGCACAGTCTACACCCAGCAGTCCGCTGTTACGTTCGCACCGGTTTCAAGTATTCCGGCTGAAGGCAGAACATTGGCGGTTAGCTACACTATCAATTATTAAACTATCCGATTAACGCCAGACCCGATACCGAACCCGGGCATTCCCATATGTCGGGGTTCGGTATTGTTGGATAGCATCAATTAACAACCTGGAAGACTATCCAATCCCATCAATGTTAATGGTTCATGGCTTGGCGAGATAAGGGGGAAGCCCTCTTTCCATGACATAGGATTTACCTGGATTAACAACCAAGACGTATCCAAGCCTCTACAATCAAGCGTACCGCAATCGCATAACAAGGAACGAGCATGTTACGCAAAAGCTTTCTATTGATCGTCATTTCCGCCGTGCTGCTTGGCGGCTGCTGCGGCTTCGGCCCGCATGGCGGCCATGGCGGAGGTCCGGGCAACTCCGATCGCGGACAGGGCGGCGACAGGCCCGCGCCTGGACGTTGAGCGACTTGTCAAAAAGAAAAAGCCGGCATCTGCCGGCTTTTTACATCATCCCTTGCTGAAAGTATCGCAGGCTTCCACCTTGCCGCTCTTGTAGCCGGTATTGAACCATTGCATGCGCTGGGCGCTGCTGCCATGGGTGAAGCTTTCCGGCACCACGTAGCCCTGCCCGCGCTTTTGCAGGTTGTCGTCGCCGATCTGCGCGGCCGCATTCAACGCAGATTCGATATCCCCGGCTTCCACGAGGCGGTACTGCGCATCGGCATGGTGCGCCCATACCCCTGCCAGGCAATCGGCCTGCAGTTCCTGCAGCACGGAAAGCTGGTTGGCTTCCGCCTTGCTCGCACGGGAGCGCAGTTGATCCACCTTGGGCAGCACGCCGAGCAGGTTCTGTACATGGTGCCCGACCTCGTGCGCGATCACGTAGGCCCGCGCGAACTCGCCCGGCGCGCCCAGCTGCCTTTCCAGCGTGTCATAGAAGCCGAGGTCGATATAGACGGTGCGGTCGAGGGAGCAATAGAACGGCCCCATGGCGCTCTGCCCCACGCCGCAACCGGTCTGCGTGGTATTGGTGCTGCCGCCGAACAGCACCAGCCTGGGTTCCTGGTAGGTGCGGCCCGCCTCGCTGAACAGCTTGCCCCATACGTCCTCGGTGTTCGCCAGCACCGCGGAAACGAACATGGCCTGCTTGTCGTCCGCGGGCGGCGCCGCGCCTTGTTGTTGCGTTGCCGGCGCATTGGCGCCATCGAGCAGGCCGAGGATGGTCAGCGGGTTCACGCCGAATATCCAGCCCGCCACCAACGCCACGACTACGGCGCCCAGGCCGAGGCCACCTTTGCCGCCACGCCCGCGCCTGTCTTCCACATTGCCTGAACGCCTTAATCCATCCCACTTCATGTTCGATCTCCCGTTGAACGCCTACGACTGGCATTGCCGCAATCTAGCATTTTTACAACGATAGGGTAGCACTTGGCCGGCCTGTCGGCAGCAAATCATATTGCCATTGTGGAATACCACCGAATCCTACTAAAATGAGAATCGTTATCATAACATTCCGGCCTGACGTTCATGTCCGCTCCTCCTGAGTCATCCATCATCACCGATTTGTATTCCGCCCATCACGGCTGGTTGTCCAACTGGCTGAACAAGAAACTCGGTTGCCCGCACAATGCTGCGGATATCGCCCAGGATGCATTCGTACGGCTGCTGTTGAAGCATGAAGCGCTGCAAGGACTGGCTACGCCGCGCGCCTACCTGGTGCGCATCGCCAAGGGGCTGCTGGTCGACCAATGGCGCCGCCAGGAACTGGAGAGGCACTACCTGCAAGCCCTGCAACAGCATGAAACGCACACATCAGGTTCGCAGGAGCTGCAACACATGATCGTCGAGACCCTGCTGGAAATCGACGCCATGCTGAACCGCCTCAATCCCAAGGCCAGGCAGGCGTTCCTGCTTGCCCAGATCGACGGGCTGACATACCGTGAAATCGCGACGCAGCTCGATGTCTCAGAACGCATGGTGAAAAAATACATGGCCGCCGCGATGATGCATTGCCTGCTGCTGCGGCGCGAACTCAACGAGGCGCGCGCATGAGCAATGCGAGCAAGAGCGAAGGCGACCTTCTCGCCCTGCAGCAGGCGGCGGAATGGTTCGCCGTATTGCGCGACGAGCATGCGCACGCGCAAGACCGCACCGCGTGGCAGGCGTGGCTGGATGCGAGCCCCCTGCACCGGCAGGCCTGGAATGAAGTCGAGGCGACCCACTCGCCTTTCGAGCAATTGGCCAGCGTTGCGGACAGGCAAGCGTCGCGCAACGCGCTGAACCAGCCGCGGACAAGACGGCAGGCGCTCAAGCTGCTCGGCATCGGCGGCATGGCGTTTGTCGGCGGCATGCTGATCAAGCGCTACGCCCCATGGCAGGATTGGGCCACCACCCTGACCGCGCGTGCAGAAACCCACCGCACAATCGCAGGCAAGACCGGCATGGTGGCGCTTGCCGACGGCGGCAAGCTCTGGCTCAACACCCGCACCCAGGCCAAGGTGGAATACGGCTTCAGCCTGCGCCGCATCACCCTGCTTGCGGGGGAAGTCCTCGTGCAATCCGCGCCGGACAGCCAGGAACCGGCCCGCCCGCTCGTCGTGGACAGCCGGTACGGCCGCCTCACCGCGCTGGGCACACGCTTCACGGTACAGCAGCAGGCGGACCATACCTTGCTCGCCGTCTACCAGGGCGCAGTGGCGATCACCCGCCAACACGGCAAGCCCGTCGTCATTGAGGCTGGCTGGCAGACGCGCTTCGACGCACGGCGCATCGCCCATCCCGAACCGGCGTTGCCTGCGCGCGAAGCCTGGACGCGCGGCATCCTCATCGCCGACAACCGCAGGCTGGACGACTTCATTGCCGAACTCGGCGACTATTACCCCGGCAAGCTCAGCGTCGCAGCCGAAGTGGCGCACCTGCGGCTGATGGGCGCTTATCCTTTCAATGATGTGCCGCAAGTGCTCCACGCGATCGCCGAGACCCTGCCGGTGAGGCTTGAGCGCACCGCACCGGGCGAGATGGCGCTGGTGTCCGCACGTTAGAGCCTATTCAATCTCATTTCATAGGGTACGCATGGCATCAAAACGCGCCCAGTCAAGGCGCAGTCCGCAGGTAATGCTCATTGCCTTGCGAAGGGCTGCAACGCGGAGCGGGCGCATTGGGGCCATGCCCTTCGGATTGTCCCGGCAGAGCAGCCGCTGCTGCGTTGCAAATCCTCGCCGGGCAATAAGCCCGTCTGCGGTTTGCGTCTTGCATCACCTACTCTGCCGGGGCAACGTGCCCTATGAAATGACTTTGAACAGGCTCTTAGGAAAAAATTTCATCCCCGAGGTTCCCTTTTCCACGTTTGCTTCGGTTTAGGGATGAAGCGTTTTAATTCCAACTTCTTCATCAGGGAACCTCAATGCATCATCAGATTTCAATCAAGCCGCTCAGGCAACACCTGCGCGCAGCCATCCTCGCTGTTTCCATCGGCAGCGTTGCAGCCATGCCCGCCTTCGCGGCGGAGCCCAATGCGGCGCAGCACGAATACCATATCCCGGCCGGCCCGTTGAGCCAGGCGCTGAGCCGCTTTGCGGCAGAGGCCGGCATCCTGCTCTCGGCGGACGCCGCGCTGGCTGACAGCAAGACCAGCGCCGGGCTGAACGGGCGGTACAGTGTGGATGCTGGCCTGGAGGCTTTATTAAAAGGCTCGGGCCTGCACCTGCAGCGTCTAGGCGAAAAGCGATATTCCGTCACGGCAATTCCAGCCAAGGGCGACACATTGCCCGAGTTGCATGTATCTGCATCCCAGAATCAAGACGCGGATAATCTGGAATACGATGGTCGGCATAGCTATGCCGCCGTCCGCAGCATCTCGGCCGCAAAAAGCAACGCTTCACTCCTGGAAACGCCTCGCACCATCAATGTCATCACCCGGGAACAGATGGATCACATGGGAGTCCAGACAATCACTGAGGCGCTGCGTTACACCCCTGGCGTAGTGTTGCAGTACAGCAACACGGATTCTCGCTATGACTGGATGACCGTACGTGGCTTCACCCCTCCCACACGCTATCTTGACGGCTTGCGATTGCCTTTCGGCGCCAACGGTTATTCCCAGACTAAAATTGACCCTTACCTGCTGCAACGAGTTGAAGTGCTCAAAGGGCCGGCGTCCAGTCTTTATGGTCAATCTTCACCAGGCGGAATATTGGCGTTGAGCAGCAAGTTGCCCACTGACATCAAACGCGGGGAAATCCAGCTGCAATCTGGCAGATATGATCGCCAGCAAGCCGCATTCGATATTTCCGGTCCTATTGATGAAGAGGGTCGCATACTGTACCGCCTGATCGGGCTGGGCCGCGATGCGGACACCCAAACCCGCCATGTGGAGGATGACAAATACCTGATCGCCCCCAGCCTGACCATCAAGCCTAATGAAAATGTCAGCCTGACATTGTTGGCACATTATCAGAAAATCGACTCTCGCGGCGGCGCAGCGACAGCCTTGCCGGTTCAAGGAACGTTACAGCCATATGGCAATTGGGGCCGCCTGCCGACGAGTACATTTATCGGAGAAAAGAACTACGACCGTTATGTCAATGAGCAATCGTTCCTTGGCTACATGTTCAGCTATATCATCAACCCACAATCGACATTCCGCCAGAATGTCCGTTATACACGTGTTGATACAGACTCCAGACGGGTGCAAGGAACCTGCTTGAGCGCGAACAATTGCCTGCCGACCAACCTCATCCGTTACGCATGGGCGTTCCCCGAAGTATCCGACATGCTGACGATAGACAATCAGCTTGACACCCGTTTCAACACGGCAGGGCTGGAGCACCGCATGCTGCTTGGGGTCGACTATACGTACGAGGAAGCGACTTACCGCGAATCCAACCTGAACATCATCAACCTGATGGACTATAACGCCTACCTTGACCACGGCGCGCTATCGCTGACTGCACCAGCATGGGCAACCAAAATCGACTCCAGCCAAAGGCAACTCGGGTTCTATTTACAAGACCAGATCAAGTGGAGTAACTGGGGGTTACAACTGGGTGTACGTCATGACGATGCAAGAAAGACGAACAAGAACCTGGCTTATGGCTCAGGCGGCACTAGCCGCGTCACTAACGACGACAACGCGCTGAGCGGCAACATTGCCTTGAGTTACACGTTCGCCGGGCAACTGACTCCTTATGTCTCCTTTGCAAGTTCATTCCAGCCAAGCACGGGGGTAGATAGCAACGGCAGTCCTTTGGACGCGACAAAAGGCAAACAATACGAAGCGGGAGTCAAGTATCGGCCATCGGGCATGGATGCGCTATTGAACTTGTCGGCCTACAAGATTAATCAGCGCAACATCGTCACCACAGCCCCCGACGGCTCCCGCATGCAAACAGGCGAAGTGGAGATCAAGGGCGTCGAGTTGGAAGGAAAAGCAAGCCTGGGACATGGTGTTGAAGCATTGGCATCATATGCTTACACAGATAGCGAGATCACCAAAACCAGCGCATCCACCCAGCTAGGCAATGAGCTTGCCTTTGTGCCTCGCCATCAGTCAGCAGCCTGGCTGTACCATACGGCAACTTCCGGCATATTGGATGGTATGTCGTTCGGCCTGGGCGCGCGCTATTTGGCTGGCTCGTTCGGAGAGAATGAAAATCTTTATAAAACCAACGATGTCACCCTGCTGGATGCAACCCTGCGGTATGACCTAGCCAAAGCGAACCCCAAGTTCAAAGGCTTCAGCCTGCAAGTCAACGCCGCCAACCTGGCGGACAAAAAATATGTTGCCACCTGCATCGCTGCCGCAGGTTGTTACTATGGCGACCGCCGCAACATCTATACCACGTTGAAATACCAGTGGTGACAAGTTTGATGGCTTACGTAAACTGATATATAGGGACTGAATCGCCAAAGAAAAAGCCGACCAGAACGTCGGCTTTTTCTTGCATGATCGGTCTGTCATTCCTGCACCATTCAGAACCCTATCACCAAGCCAAGGCCTTGCTGTATACACAACACAAGACTACCCAACGACCTAGGCATAGAAGCGCACTACTCGTTTATTGCTCCTCCACCTGGTATTTCATGTTCCCTATCCACAGCTCGCGCCAGGCGTTGGGCTTGGCGGAGAAATCCAGTGCGTCCAGCTCACGCTGCATCTTGGCGGCGCCCAGCGCGCCCATGTCCTTGCCCGCCAGCCGCCCGGCCACTTTCCATACGCCCTGTTCCTGGGAAAAGATGCGGCTGCCGTAGCCGTCCAGCAGCACCAGCTCCCGCCCGCCGTCGCCGTTCAGGTCCAGCGTCAACACCGGGCACTGCTTGTCGGCACGGCAATTGAGATAAATATCGCCGGCATTGTATCGCCCGAGCAGGAAATCCAGGAATGCCGGATCAAACCCGGTATCGTGCGGATAAGGCGTCAAGCGCTCGCGCAATTGCTCGCGCGTCAGCGGTTCCGGGCCCTTGGGCTTGAACGTGCGATGCGTCACCTTCAGCGCATCCGCGGCCTTCTGCCGGATCAATTCCGCATGTTCGTGCGCGGTATTGCGGGCGAGCTCCTGCAGGCGCTGGTTGCCGTAGCGCCCGCCTTGCAGCCGCAGATACTCGAAATCAAAGTCGCTGACCGGCGTGCGGCCGTCCAGCAGCCTGGCAACCTGGCTGCTCACCGCCACCCTGGCCGGGTCGAGCACCGGCGTCATGGTCAGTATCAGCAATGACACCGTGAACAGCGCCGCGGCAATATTGACCTGCCTTGCTTCCAGCATCCAGACGGCGCTGCGCCTGAGCACCGCGAACGCATAACCCAAGGCGTAGATAGCCATGGTGACGATGGCCAATACCGCCCATATCCTGTCCACGCTCCAGCCATATTGTACGACGCGCAGGCCGAGCGAATAGGCGCAGAGGGCGATGTAAACCGGCATCGCCAGCAGGCCGAGGCTGATGAAGCGCAGCAGCCAGCGGGGGAAACGCTGCTCGCCCGAGGCGTCCTGCCAGGCGGCGTTGAACAGGAATACGGTCCATGCCAACAGGCACAGCATCAGGCTGGTGGCGTAGCCTGTCTTCCAGAGCAGGGCCAGGCCCTGGAACGGCAATGCCAGCAGGAACAGGATCAGGATGAGGCTCACCACGGGCAGCAGCCAGCCCAGGATGTTCAGGCTGGCGCGGTAGATGCCCACCAGCGCCTCCTCTTTCGCGGCATAGAGGGAGATACCGATGCCAAAGGCGATCGCCGTGACGGGATAGGCGAATATGCGGCTGGTGAAGAGGTCCATGAGGAAACCGATGTTGAGGACCTTGAACAACCCGGCCAGCAGGAACAGCAATATCCACAGCAGCCCGGTGAATAATGCCGCCAGCACCAGCTTCACCAGGTTGCGCCAGGCGGCGGAAAACAGCAGCGAATAATCGCTGAACCAGCGATGAGTGACCAGCTTGTGCTCGGCGAACGGCAACAGGACAAACCAACTGCCCAGCGTAATGAAGCCAAGCAAGAAGCCGCGCCGCTCGACGCTGCCAACCGGCAGGCCGTCCACCCATGCCTGGCAGCCCATGTAGGCCGCGGCAGCGGACATCACCAGGGAGAAGCCCGCGGACATCCACCACAATGCCGTTTTGTTGCGGTGCGCGGAGAGCATCATCTGGCTCAACGGCAGCGTCAAGATGAATGCATACAAGGGCCAGATCACGCTCAAATGCTGGCCCTTGTCGACCAACCTGATCAGCCACTCGTGCAGCAGCCACAGGCCTATCCCCTGCAAGGTCGCCCAGGCGATGATCCAGCTACGCTCTTGTCTATTCATGACATTAATATCTCCCTCAGCAATAAATCTTCATTTATTCAGCGTGTTGTTTACACTATAATAGCCGGTCTTGTTTTTTCACATTGGTTGGCCATGCAAAGAACTATGCTCAAATCCAAGCTGCACCGCGTGCGCGTGACGCACTCGGAGCTGGACTATGAGGGCTCCTGCGCCATCGATGAAACGTTGCTCGAAGCAGCCGACATCAGGGAATATCAGCAGATC
Organism: Methylobacillus draconifructus; assembly: GCF_045984385.1. Classification (NCBI taxonomy): domain Bacteria; kingdom Pseudomonadati; phylum Pseudomonadota; class Betaproteobacteria; order Nitrosomonadales; family Methylophilaceae; genus Methylobacillus; species Methylobacillus draconifructus. Next base: position 317,289 of record NZ_JBJQIJ010000001.1, on the reverse strand, counting down.
GACATCTACAATGTCAACAACGGCGAGCGGTTCACCACCTACGCGATCCGTGCCGAGCGCAACTCCGGCATCATCTCGGTGAACGGCGCTGCCGCACGCAAGGCCAGCCCTGGCGACCTGCTGATCATTGCCACCTACGCCAGCTATACTGAAGCAGAACTGGCCCAATTCAAACCCCAGCTGGTGTATGTCGATGCCGAGAACCGCATCAAGAACCAACGCCAGCACATCCCCGTACAAGCCGCCTAATGCTAGATCTAGAACAAATGAAGCTGGCCGTCGTCGACGCGCTGGAAGACATCAAAGCCTTTGACATCACCGTGATGGACGTGAGCAAGCTCACCTCCCTGACAAGCTACATGATCGTCGCCAGCGCCAACTCCACGCGCCAGGCCAAGGCCATTGCCGACAACGTCCGCGAGAAGCTCAAGGAAAAAGGCGCCAACATCCAGGGCACCGAGGGCGAGAAGGAAGGCGAATGGGTGCTGGTCGACCTGGGCGACATCGTCGTGCATGTCATGGTGCCCGCCACCCGCGCCTACTACAACCTCGAGCAACTCTGGGGCGAGGCCGAAAACCGCCGCGGCCACATCAAAGCCGCAGAGTAATCAGAGCCTGTTAATACTAATCAAGGAGTCGCGAAGACATGAAACATTTGTCCAATCAAGGCGCACGTTGCAGTACGTATGTCGATACGCACAAAACGGGCAACGCCGAGTGGACGAATGTTTCATGTCTTCCCGTAGGGTTGAAGCGAGAAAAGGCCGTCCACGGCGTTACCAATGCTCGCAAGGCACTCAGCCTTGCTGTGCTTGGCGTCTTGCAACCAGCCTTTTCTCGCTCCAACGCGATCCCCTTGATTAGTATTAACAGGCCCTAATCCTCCTTGAAGCTGCGGATCATTTCTGTCGGCCATAAAATGCCTGATTGGGTGCAATCCGCATGCACCGAATACACCAAGCGTATGCCGCGCGAAATGAGCGTGGAAATCGTCGAAATCAAGCCCGATAAGCGCGCCTCGGGCAAGAACTCCGAAACCGTGCAGGAAGCCGAAGCCAAACGCATCCTCGAAGCCGCGAGCCGCGATTACCTCGTCGCGCTGGACGAACGCGGCCAGGAAGTCACCACCCTGCAATTAGCCGACAAGATGCGCCTGTGGATGGAAAGCGGCCGCGATGTGAGCCTGGTGATCGGCGGGGCTGACGGCTTGCATGACAGCCTGAAACAGAAAGCCGACTGGCTATGGAGCCTGTCCAGGCTCACCATGCCGCACGGCATGGTGCGCGTGATGCTGAGCGAGCAACTCTATCGCGGATTGAGTGTCATCAACAATCATCCTTACCACCGCGAATAACCCATGACCAAATCCCTGGTGTGGTTCCGCCGCGACCTGCGCGACTACGACCATGCCGCGCTCTACCATGCCCTGAAGGATTCCGAACAGGTCATGTGCGCCTTCGTCTTCGACACCGATATCCTCGATGGCCTGCCCAAAGAAGACCGCCGGGTGGAATTCATCTGGGAAAGCGTACATGAACTCAAGCTTGCCCTGCAGGAACGCGGCGGCGACCTGCTGGTACGCCACGGCAAGGCGATTGACGAAATCCCCGCGCTCGCAAGCGCATTGGGCGCGGAGTGCGTCTACTGCAACCGAGATTACGAACCGGCAGCAGTGAAAAGGGACGACACCGTCAGGCAGCGGCTGGAGGCGCAAGGCATCGCGTTCAAGCGCTTCAAGGACCAGGTGATCTTCGAGCGCGACGAAATCATGACCAAGTCGGGCACCCCGTTCAGCGTCTTCACGCCTTACAAGAACGCCTGCCTGAGGAAATTGGACGACTTCTACCTCAAGACCTACCCGGTAGACCGCTACATGCGCCACCTGGCGCAATCCGCACCTCAGCCGATGCCGCCCTTGGAGTCGCTAGGCTTTGCGCGCAGCAACCTCAAGCAACTCAAGCTGCCTACCGGCATGTCGGGCGGCATGGCCTTGTTCGAGGATTTCAGCGAGCGCATGCCGCGCTACCGCGATGCGCGCGACTTCCCCGCACTGAAAGGCCCATCATACCTTTCGGTGCATCTGCGTTTCGGCACCGTCTCCATCCGTCATTTGGCGAGGACGGCCTGGCAGCAAGGCGGCGCGGGCGCGGAAACCTGGCTCAACGAATTACTGTGGCGCGACTTCTATTTCCAGGTCCTGCACCATCACCCGCAGGTAGCCGCAGGGCATAGCTTCAAGCCGGAATTCGAGCATATCCCGTTTCCCAATGATGAACGCCTGTTCCAGGCCTGGTGCGAAGGGCGCACCGGCTATCCGCTGGTCGACGCCGCCATGCGCCAGATCCACCAGACCGGCTATATGCACAACCGGCTGCGCATGGTAGCCGCCAGCTTTTTGGTAAAAGATTTATTGATCGACTGGCGCTGGGGCGAACGCTACTTCGCTGAACACCTGATCGACTTCGATCTCGCCGCGAACAACGGCGGTTGGCAATGGGCGGCATCGACCGGCTGCGACGCGCAGCCGTGGTTCCGCATCTTCAACCCGGTGACGCAATCGGAAAAATTCGACCCGGAGGGCAAGTTCATCCGCAAATATGTGCCCGAGCTTCAGCCATGCGACAATAAGGAGATCCATGCGCCGTGGCTGATCCCGCCATTGCGGCAGCAGGCGCTAGGACTGGTGATCGGCAAGAACTACCCCGCCCCCGTGGTAGACCACGCCATGCGCCGGGAGCAGGCGCTGGCGCTATACAAACGGGCTGGCAGCAAAGAGGAAACTCAGGAGTAGCCGGTCATGAAGCTCCGATACCGGCAGGCTACGCCGTCGGGTCGGTGAAGGAATGGTACTCCTGCAAGCGCTCCACCTCTTCCCGCGCTCCGAGGATGACCGCCACGCGCTGATGCAGGCTGCCCGGCTCCACCTCCAGGATACGCCTGTGCCCGGTGCTGGCAAGGCCGCCTGCCTGCTCCACCAGCCATCCCATGGGGCTGGCTTCGTACAACAGCCTCAGGCGCCCGCCGCGCCCCACGCTGCGGCTATCCAAGGGGTAGAGGAACACGCCGCCCCGCACCAGCAAGCGGTGCACTTCCGCCACCATGGTGGCAACCCAGCGCATATTGAAATCCTTGCCGCGCGGGCCGCTGCTGCCGGCAATGCATTCATCGACATAGCGCTGCACCGGCGGCTGCCAGAAGCGCTGGTTGGACATATTGATCGCGAATTCCTGGGTGCCCGCGGCAATGGTCAGGTCGGGATGCGTCAGGTAGAACTCGCCCTGCTCGGGATCCAGGGTGAAACCATGCACGCCATGCCCCAAGGTCAGCACCAGCATGGTGGAGGTGCCGTACAGCGCATAACCCGCCGCTAGCTGCCGGGTCCCGGACTGTATGAACGAAGACTCGTCTATTTGCGCCTGCGGCGCGGGCAATACGGAAAAAATGCTGCCGACGGACAGGTTGAGGTTGACGTTGGAAGAACCGTCCAAGGGGTCGAACACCAGCAGGTACTCGCCCTGTTTCCCGGCAAACGCCTGTGCATGCTCCATTTCCTCGGAGGCGATGGCGGCCACCTGCGGCAGCCGGGCCGCCATCTCGACAAAAATATCGTTGCTGATCAGGTCCAGCGTTTTTTGCTGTTCACCCTGCACGTTCTCGCGGCCGGCATTCCCCATGTTGCCGCGCAACGCGCCATGGCTGATTTCGCGCGCAACCGCCTGGCAGGCGCCGGCAACCTCTTGCACAAGCGATAAGAGACTATCCGCATGGGCATATTGCCTTCCCTGCCCGGCCAGAAAATCTGAAAGTTTCAGCATGATCGTCCACGTCCTTTCCGTGATGCTAGAGCAATATAGCCAGCGGCGGCACAAAGCGCCACCTGGATAACGAATTGTTTCATTTTTACAACTAGTGTGCCTCCACGGGTTCGAGTTGTATTAAATTCGATAGACAACTAAAAACCGCTCGGTTAAAGTGAGTTCCGTTTGTGTCAAATTAGAGACACTCAATAATAATTAGGACAGATGTATGCGCGTTAAAATTTCAGGGATTGCGATTAGCGTCGCACTTGCGCTCAGCATGACAGGCTGTGCGACCCAAGCCAATAAAGACCCGCTGGAAAGCATGAACCGGGGAATTTATAAGTTCAATGATACTGCCGACAAGGCCGTCATCAAGCCGATTGCGGGCGCATACAAGGCAGTAGTGCCAAGCCCGGTCCGCACAGGCGTCAACAACTTCTTCACCAACCTGGGCACCTTCACCTCGCTGATCAACAATATCCTGCAACTGGAACTGGGCAAGGCCATGGACAATGCCGGCCGCCTGGTCATCAACTCCACCATCGGTATCGGCGGCCTGATCGACGTCGCCTCCATGGATGACGTGCCCAGGCATAAAGCCGATTTCGGCCAGACCTTGGGCAAGTGGGGCGTAGGCAGCGGCGCCTACCTGGTATTGCCGTTTATCGGCCCAAGCACATTCCGCGATACCGCTGGGCTGACCGTCGACACGCTCTACTTCGACCCGATCCAGTACACAAATCACGTCCGCGTGCGCAACCAGTTGCGCCTGCTGAGCTTCATTGACCTGCGCTCGCAGTATTTGCCCGCAAGCGACCTGATTGACGATGCTGCATTGGACCCTTACATCTTTATGCGCGAGGCTTACTTGCAGCGCCGTGAGCAATTCGTCACCGGCCAGGCATCCTCGGAGTACGATGACTTCGACGATGACGACGAAGAAGAAACGCTGCCAGCCCCAGCAGCACAATAAATAATAGCCATCCAGCAAAAAAGCCACGCAATGCGTGGCTTTTTCATTGGGTGCAAATCAAGTTAAAGCCAAAGGCTATTCGCCGCTTGCCACCGTCATGCGCTCGATCAAGATGGAGCCGGTCTGCTTCGAGCCCTGCACCAGCACATCATTGCCCACCGCCACGATATTCATGAACATCTCGGCCAGGTTGCCCGCGATCGTGATTTCCTCGACCGGATAGGCAATCACGCCGTTCTCCACCCAGAAGCCCGCCGCGCCGCGGGAGTAGTCGCCAGTGACCATGTTGATGCCGTGTCCGAGCAATTCCGTCACCAGCAGCCCTGTGCCCATCACCTTGAGCAAGCCGGCGAGGTCAAGGTCGCCGTGCCGGATGATCAGGTTATGGTTGCCGCCCGCATTGCCCGTGCTCTGCATGCCGAGCTTGCGGGCGGAATAACTGCCGAGCATATAGCCTTCCAGCACGCCGTTGTTGATCAACGTCCTGCCGCGGGTGGCGACGCCTTCATTGTCAAAGGGCGAGCTGGCGAGGCCGCGCGGGATATGCGGCAGCTCTTCTATGTTCACGAGGGAAGACATCACCTGCTTGCCCAGGCTGTCCAGCAGGAACGACGACTTGCGGTACAGGCTGCCGCCGGAAATGGCTGAAACCAGGTGCGAAATCAATCCCGAGGCCAGCGGCGCTTCGAACAACACCGGCACCTGGCAAGTCTTGACCTTGCCGGGGCCGAGCCTACGCGCTGCGCGCTCTCCGGCGCGCAAACCGACGGCACGCGCCGAATCCAGGTCGCCGGGATGGCGTGCGCTGGTATACCAGTAGTCGCGCTGCATGCTATCGCCCGCCTCGGCGATCACCGAGCAGCTCAAGCCGTGGCGCGAGCTGGGATAGCCGGCATTGAAGCCGTTGCTGTTCGCATATGAGAACAGGCCTTCGTAAGTGGAGACCGAAGCGCCCTCCGAATTGCTGATGCGAGGATCGGCCGAACGCGCTGCCTGCTCGCATTCCACCGCCAAGGCCAACGCCTCGTCCACGCTGATGTCCCACGGATGGTGCAAATCCAGGTCGGGAATATCCCGCGCCAACAAGGCGGGATCGGCCAGGCCGCAGAATTCATCCTGGGCCGTGTAGCGCGCGATATTGCATGCCGCGGCGACAGTGTCCCTGAGCGCGTCGGCGCTGAGGTCGGAAGTGCTGGCATGGCCCTTCTGCTGGCCGAAATAGACGGTCACCGACATGCCCTTGTCGCGGTTGTATTCGATGGTCTCGGTCTCGCCCATGCGCACCGAGACGTTCTGGCCTATTCCCAGGCTGACTTCAGCCTCGGCCGAGCTTGCGCCCGCCGCCTTTGCCAGGCGCAGGACTTCATCGCTCAAGCCCCTCAGCTCATCCAGCGTGTATGAAAAGCGCGAACCACGCTCTGTCTGGTCGTTCACAGAAGTCTCTTTGCAAAAAACTGTTATCATACATCAGCATGAAACCTAACAAGACAGAAAACACCGAACACAGCATTGAGCCTGTCAGCAAGACCAAGCGCAAGGCAGAGGCGGATGCCCTGCAAGCCATAGGCGTGACCCTGGTCGAGCTGCCGAAGGAGAAGCTGGCCAAGCTGGACCTGCCGGAAGCCCTACTGGATGCCGTCAACGAAGCCAAGCGCATCACCTCGAACGGCGCGCTGCGCCGCCAAATGCAATACATCGGCCGCCTGATGCGCGATATCGACACCGCGCCCATCGTTGAGCAACTGCAGCGCTGGGAAGGCTCGCACAATGAAGAAAACGCGCGCTTTCACCGGCTGGAGCAATGGCGCAGCCGCTTGCTTGAGGACGAGTCTGCGCTGGCAGAGTTCATCAACGAATATCCCAACACGGAAGCACAACAGGTACGCAACCTGATACGCAATGCACGGCGCGAGCAATCGGCAGGCAAGCCGCCCAAGAGCAGCCGCGAGCTATTCAAGATATTGCGCAGCATTACGGAAAATTTAACGACCGGCACTGAACTCAACGATGATTGATCCAATCAGTGCCATAGTAGGCAGGTAAAGCCCTTCCGGGAGTTTCCGGCTGTGCCGGCGCAAGCCGAGCGCAGATTGATGCCGCACATAAGACTGGCAAGGTTACCGCAAACTTTAACGATGCATTTTTAAACCTCATGGGCTTAGCTTATTTAACACTGGTACCTTTTTTCGGGGCGATTCTCACCAAACTCAGCACCAGGCTGGGACGCTACTCGTCCGCCTGGGTCGCCATCCTTTCTGCAACGCTGTCGCTATTCCTGCTGTGGCCGCTGGCGATACAGGTCTGGCAAGGCGAAACCGTCATCCAGCGCATCGGCCCCTGGCTGCCCGAGCTGGGCATCGACCTTGCATTTCGGCTGGACGGCTTGTCGCTGTTGTTCAGCCTGATGATCCTGCTGGTCGGCCTGATCGTGGTGATCTATGCCCGCTACTACCTCTCCCCGCGCGACAGCATGGGGCGCTTCTACGCCTACCTGCTGCTGTTCATGGGCTCGATGCTTGGCGTCGTGCTCTCGGAGAACATCATCCAGCTGCTGATGTTCTGGGAGCTCACCAGCCTGTCCTCGTTCCTGCTGATCAGTTATTGGCAGCAACGCGAGGAAGCCAGCCGCGGCGCGCGCATGGCGCTCACGATCACGGGCGGCGGCGGGCTCGCGATGCTCGGCGGCTTCCTGCTCCTTGGCAATATGGCGGGCAGCTACGACCTCAGCGACATCCTGCTGGCAGGCGATGCGATCCGCAGCCACGAGCATTATTCATCCATGCTGCTGTTGATCCTGCTTGGTGTGTTCACCAAGTCGGCGCAGTTCCCGTTCCATTTCTGGCTGCCCAATGCCATGGCCGCGCCCACCCCGGTGTCCGCATACCTGCACTCCGCCACCATGGTCAAGGCCGGTATATTCCTGCTCGCGCGCCTGTTTCCAGCGCTCGCCGGCACGCCGGAGTGGACTTGGATCGTCTCCGGCATCGGCATTGTCACTTTCCTCACAGGCAGCTACATCGCCCTGTTCAAGCACGACATGAAGGCGCTGCTGGCCTATTCCACCATCAGCCATCTCGGCCTGATCGTCGCGCTGTTCGGCATCGGCACGCCGCTGGCGGTGGTCGCCGGCGTATTCCACATCATCAACCACGCAACCTTCAAGGCCTCGCTGTTCATGCTGGCCGGGATCGTCGACCACGAAACCGGCACCCGCGACATGCGCCAGCTGCGCGGCCTCAGGCGCTACATGCCTTACACTGCGGCGCTGATGGTCATCGCCGCAGCCGCCATGGCAGGCATCCCCGGCCTCAATGGCTTCGTTTCCAAGGAAATGTTCCTCGAACAAGTCGTCGTGTATGGCGATACCTTCGCCCATCCCTGGCTGCTGCCAGCAATCGTGACGGCTGGCGCAGTGTTCTCCGCCGCCTATTCCATCCGCATCGCCCATAACGTATTCTTTGGCGGCGAGCCTGCCGACCTGCCCAAGGCGCCTCACGACCCGTCAAGCGGCATGCAGATTCCGGTCGCCATCCTGGTGGCCGCCTGCGTCGTGGTCGGCTTGTTCCCGGCGATTGCGCAACCCCTGGTCACACTGGTGGCAGGCAGCGCTCTGCAGAGCGCGCCGCCTGCCTTCCATCTCGCGATTTGGCACGGCTTGACGCCCGCCTTGTGGATGAGTGCGGTCGCACTGGCGGGAGGCATCCTGGTATACCGCCAGCGCGAGGCATTCTTCTCGCTGCAAAGCCTCGTCAACGGCAGGATAGACGCCAAGATCATCTACAACGGCGTCATGCGCCGGTTGTTCGCCTGGTCGAGCGCCATCACCATGAATGCCGACAACCTTTCGCAAAAACGCATGTTGTGGATATTGTTCGTCACGGCGATCGTGCTGGGCGGATACGGTTTCCTCAGCGGCGGCGGCCCGCTGGCGGGCAACCGCGCCATGCTGCCGGTAGACCCCATGAGCGCCATGATCGCCATCATCATGATGGCGGCGGCCCTCGCCACTGTCATCATGCACCAGCAGCGCTTCACCGCGCTGATCCTGGTAAGCGCAGTGGGCCTGGGCGTGGCGCTGACCTTCGTGAAGTTCTCCGCGCCCGATCTGGCGCTGACCCAGCTCGCCGTGGAGTTCATCACCGCCGTGCTGCTGTTGTTGGCCTTGTTCTTCCTGCCGCAGGCAACGCCGGATGAGCAGGACCGCCTGCGCCAGGCCCGCGATATCGTGATCGCGGTTTTTTCCGGCTTAGGGATAGCCGCGCTGAGCTATGCGGTGCTGACCCGCGAATATGAAACCATCGCCGACTACTTCATTGCGAACAGCGTCAGCGGCGGCGGGGGAGCCAATGTCGTCAACGTATTGCTCGTGGACTTCCGCGGCTTCGACACCATGGGCGAGATCACGGTGCTGGCATTGGCCGGCCTGGGCATTTACGCCATGCTCGACCAGCTCAAGCTGCTCAGCCCCAAGCAGGATGCCGAAGGCCGCCCGTGGAATCCCGACACCCACCCCTTGATCCTCGCCACCTTCAGCCGCATCCTGCTGCCGCTTGCCATGCTGGTGGCGGTATTCATCCTGCTGCGCGGGCACAACCTGCCCGGCGGCGGCTTCATTGCGGGCCTCATCACCTCGGCGGCGCTGATCGTGCAGTATCTTGCCAACGGGGTAGAGTGGACGCGCAGCAAGCTGCCGGCCAACACCCATCCGCTCATCGGCTACGGGCTACTGACCGCGGCAAGCACCGGCGTCGCCAGCTGGTATTTCGGCTATCCGTTCCTCACCTCGACTTTCGAGCACGTGCACCTGCCGCTGCTCGGCGAGTTCGAGCTGGCCTCGGCCATGGCGTTCGACATCGGCGTGTTCCTGGTGGTGGTCGGCACCTCGCTGCTGATCCTGATCAACCTGGGCATGATCCACCAGGTCAGCTACTTGCCCCGCATCGGCAAGAACACGGGCGGCAAAGAGCCCAAACCGGCGCGAGCCGCAGCCATCGACAAGGCTGAAAAGACTACAACGAAAAAACAGGAAGACATGCCATGGAAGCCTTGATCTCCATCCTGATCGGCATACTCACCGCAGGGGGCGTCTATCTCTGCCTGCGCAGCCACACTTTTCCCGTCGTGCTCGGCCTGACCCTGCTGTCCTATGCCGTCAACCTGTTCCTGTTCATGATGGGACGGCTGGTCATCGGCAAGCCGCCCATCATCAGCGAGCAGGCCAGCAATTACGCTGACCCCTTGCCGCAAGCGCTGGTGCTGACCGCCATCGTCATCAGCTTCGCGATGACCGCCTACATCATCGTGCTGGCGCTCAAGGCGCGTACCGAAATGGGAAACGACCACGTTGATGGAAAGGAAGTCCGTTGAGCCACCTTGCCATCGTTCCCTTGCTGCTGCCGCTGTTTACCGGCATTTTCCTGCTATTGCTGCGCGAGCAGCGCATCTACGTCAAGCGCGCCATTTCCGGCATCAGCAGCATCGCGTTGATTGCTGTCGCAGCCAAACTGCTATGCACGGTCAGCGATGGCAGCATCCTGGTCTATTCGTTGAGCAACTGGCCAGCCCCGTTCGGCATCGTCCTCATGGCCGACAGGCTCGCCGCACTGCTGGTGCTTACCACCTCCCTGCTCTCGCTGTTCGCGCTGGTGTACGGCATGCGCGGCACCGACAGGCAGGGCCGCCAGTTCCATATCCTGTTCCAGTTGCAATTGTTCGGGCTCAACGGCGCGTTCCTCACGGCCGACCTGTTCAACCTGTTCGTGTTCTTCGAAGTGCTGCTGCTGGCCTCATACAGCCTGTTGCTGCACGGCGGCGGTCGCAAGCGCATCCGCTCCGGCCTGCACTTCGTCGTCATCAATGTGGTCGGCTCCTCGCTGTTCCTGTTTGCCGTCGGCGTCCTCTACGGCATTCTCGGCACGCTCAATATGGCCGACATGGCGGTCAAGGTCACCCATGTCAGCACGGACAATGTCGGCCTGGTCAAGGCTGCGGCCCTGCTCCTGTTCGTGGTGTTCGCCCTCAAGGCGGCATTGTTGCCGCTCTATCTCTGGCTGCCTTCGGCCTACTCTCAGACCAGCGCTCCCGCTGCCGCCCTGTTCGCCATCATGACCAAGGTGGGCGCCTACAGCATCCTGCGCGTCTACACCCTGGTATTCGGCAATGAAGCCGGCCCGCTCGCCAACCTGCTGGACGGCTGGCTGCTGGGCATGGCGCTCGCCACCATCGTCATCGGCAGCTTCGGCCTGCTCGGCAGCAAGCGCCTGCGCCAGCAAGTCGCCTATCTGGTCGTGATTTCCGCAGGCACCCTGCTGACTGGCTTCAGCCTCGAATCCCAAGCCGGGATCGCAGCCGGACTGTACTACCTGCCGCATACCACGTTTGCCGCCGCCGCGCTGTTCCTGCTGGCAGATCTGATCGTGCAGCGCCGCGACCAGATGGAAGACCGGCTGGAAGCCGGGCTGGTGATCACCAGGCAAAAATTCCTCGGCGCCACCTTCTTCATCCTGGCCATCATTGCCTCGGGCCTGCCGCCGCTCTCGGGCTTCATCGGCAAGTTCATGCTGCTGCGCGCGGCGCTGGAACATCCCGCCTTGCCCTATATCATGGCGATCATACTGGCCAATGGCCTGTTGACCGTGATCGCCATGGCGCGCACCGGCACCCTGTTCTTCTTCGAAGCCCATGCGGTCGACACCTCGACCAATTCCTACATCAAACAGGGCGAGCCCGAGCCGCTGCGCGTGCGCGAGCTGCTCCCCATCCTGTCGCTGTTGTCGCTATGCGTACTCATGACCTTCTGGGCCGGCCCAATCAACAGCTACTGCCTGGACACGGCCAGCCAACTGCTGGATACGCCGTCCTATATCCACGCCGTCCTCGGAAAGGGAGAACAGTAATGCAACGCTTCCTGCCCCACCCGCTGCTGACCGTCATCCTGGGCGTCATCTGGCTGCTGCTCACCAACAGCATAGACCCCGGGCAGATCGCCTTGGGATTGCTGCTGGGCTGGGCCATCCCGTTCTTTGCCCTGCAGTTCTGGCCCGACAAGCTCAAGGTGCACAAGCCGCTCACGCTGCTGAAATTCAGCGGCATCCTGCTATACGACATCATCGAGGCCAACTTCATCGTCGCCATGCGCATCCTGGGCAAGCCCGAGAAACTGCGGCCGGCGTTCATCGTCGTGCCGATCGACCTCGATTCCGATTTCGCGATGAGCATCCTGGCGAACACCACCTGCCTCACTCCGGGCTCGCTCTCGGCACTGCTTGCGCCCGACCGCAAAAGCATCCTGGTGCACACGATAGACGTCGATGACATCGACGCCTTCATCCACACCATCAAAACACGTTACGAACTGCCACTGAAGGAGATTTTCGAGGAATGATAGAAATCGCCATCCACATCGCATTCGTGCTGGTCTCGGCCGCGCTGGCGCTGAACGCCTGGCGCCTGCTCAAGGGGCCCAGCGCGCCCGACCGCATCCTGGCGCTGGACACGCTCTATATCAACACCATTGCCCTGCTGGTGGTGTTCGGCATCCACATCAAGAGCATGGTGTACTTCGAGGCGGCATTGCTCATCGCACTCATGGGCTTCATCGGCACCATCGCCATGTGCAAATACCTGCTGCGGGGGGACATCATCGAATGAACATCGTGCTGGAAATCCTGCTTTCGCTGCTGATCGTCACCGGCGCATTGCTCACCTTCATCGGCTCGCTCGGGCTCGCGCGCCTGCGCGACTTCTACACGCGCCTGCATGGGCCGACCAAGGGCACGACGCTGGGCGTCGGCAGCCTGTTGATCGCTTCGTCCATTTTCTTCAGCGTGCAGGGCGACGGCGTCAGCCTGCACGAAGTGCTGATCACCCTGTTCCTGTTCATCACTGCGCCGATCAGCGCGCACTTGCTGGCAAAATCGGCGCTGCACCTCAAGGTGGAATCGCTGGTGCCCTTGCCGGACGAGGCCATTGCGCGCAAGAACAGCCAGCACAAGCCCTACCAGACGCTGGATTAGCCCGGCTCAATGCGCTGGCGGCTTGTCCGTAGCATGGACATGAGCATGCTCGTCCGCCGCACGCTCAAGATCCTCCACCTCCATCCCGGTGTCGCGCTTGGGGGGCAACAGGAACAAGGCCGGGTTCTGGATGAAGCGCTTGGCCAATGTCTTAAGCAGCAAGCGCCACTGGGCAAACGTCACCTTGCGCGACTTCATTGCCACATACAGCGCCAGACTGAAACTCACCACCAGGTTGGTGGTGCCGATCAGCCAGATGCCCAGGATGGCCGTCACCAATACCTGCCAGGAAAACAGAAAATCCAGCGCGACGAAGGAATAGCCGGTAAACGCCGACGCAAACGCAATGTGGCGGATATCGATGGGCAGGCCAAGCAGCACGCCCAGGCCGGACATCCCGCCCAGCAGGCAGCCGAAATAGAAATTGCCGGCCAGCGCCCCGAGGTTATTCTCTACATAGCGCGCCACGCGGTCCAGGCGCGACGGGCCCAGCAGCCACTCCAGCCAGCCCAGCGCCCGCAGGCGCTGCGGAATCTTGTTATAGACCGCCAGGTTGTCGTGGTAGCCCGCAATCAGGCCTGACAGGAACAGGCACACCCCGGCAATCGCGGCATAGAACACGGCGCCGCTGTGGAACGGGTCGTTGGCATCCAATAACGCATGGGCTTTTTCCGGCGTGATGAAATGCTGCCCCGTCACGCTCAGGATCAGCCAGCCCACCAGCATCGCGACGGGCACCGCCATCATGACGTTGCCGAGAATGGCTATGGTCTGGCTGCGGAAAGTCTGCGCGATGATGGTGACCAGCTTGTCAAGGTTCTTGTTCTTGCGGTCACTCGCGTCGATGCTCGCGGCAATCGCGGCCGCCGTCATTGCCGGCTGCTTGGTCGCCACCGTGAAATGCAGGATATGGATCAGCGCGAAACCCAGGCCGTAATTGAGGCTGAACAGGATCGCCTCGGTCAGCGGCGCGTAATGGTGCTTGGCCGCGATGATCTTGAGCATGGTCATGAGCGCAATGATCACGCCTGCGCCCATGGCGGACCGCATCAAGCCGAAATACTCGCTGCGCGTTTCAGTGATGTAATGCTCGCCGGTGCGGCTGGCATTCTCCGTGACGCGCAAGGCCATCAGCTCGACGTTCTCGCGGAAATGCTGCCGCACGTCGTTCTTGTGCCGCTCCGCGGAAACCAGCGTCTTGAACAATTGCACCATCGCCGTCCCGGCATCCGCATCGCTGCGCACCAGCTTGATGATGCCCAGCAGGCTCTCGAGGCGCCGAACCTGCTGGCTCATGCGCTGCAGCAGGAAGGTGAGGTGCACGCTGGTCCCGGTTTGCGAGCTGTTGCGCCGGATCTTGGCGATCACCTCCCGGCACTGGTCCAGCATCACGAGGATATGCCCGACATCGTGCTGCTGCTCCAGGGGCATGGCGAGCAAGGCCTGCAGCTCAACGCTCTGGGTAATGAAGGGCGAATCGTGGTATTCGATCTCGGGATGGTTGCGGATCAGCTCCGGCTCCAGGCCGGAAGCCGCCAAGCGATAGGACAATACCTGCGCCGCATCCAGCAGGCTCTTCTGGCATTCCGCCACCTTGTCCGCGGGCACCTCGTGGAAGCGCAAGGCATGCACGAGCTGCAGCCAGACCTCATCCGGCACCGCGGCCACCCATGTCTCGTCGCCGCCCTTCGGGAATATCTGCCCGAACAAGTCCTTGAGATAGGCCGGGTTGATGGCGTCCGGGAGTATCTTGTGCCCGATGCGCCGCGACAATTCGGTAAAGAAACCGCTGTTAGGCTGGATGCCGGAATCCACGTACAGCGATATGGGCTTCCGTCCCACCAGCAGGCTCACGATGGCATCCCTCAGCACCTGCGCCTTCCCAGGGTCGCTGTTCAATACATGGCAAAGCGCCTGCACTGCGTGGGCCGCATGGCCGGTATCGCTGTTCTGCCGCGGTCGGATTTCCGCCACCAGGTCGGCAAGCAAGCGGGCGGCATTGGTATTGTGTCGTGCGTAATCGCGCAGGATATGTTCCATCAGCATATTTCTATCGGTAATGTTTTTATGGTCTGGTTGAAGATGCTTTTTTTATCGTAAAGCGTTCCGCTTGAGATATTGTCTACTATAACGCCGCGCCCAGCGTCACGCGCAATCGCTTCTCGGCGTTGACCCGGCGCAATACCAACTCCACCTCCTGCCCGGCATGACGGTGCGTCGCTTGCTGCAGCACCTGGGCGGAAGAAAGCGCTTCCCCCCCCAGGCTGAGCAATACGTCGCCGACCGCCACTCCCGCCTGCGCTGCGGGAGAGCCGGTAATCACCGCTAGGACGGTCACGCCAGGCCCGGGATCATCCTTGCTGCGCTGCATCACGTGCACGCCCAGCGCGGGCGGCGCCAG
Source organism: Methylobacillus draconifructus (assembly GCF_045984385.1). Classification (NCBI taxonomy): domain Bacteria; kingdom Pseudomonadati; phylum Pseudomonadota; class Betaproteobacteria; order Nitrosomonadales; family Methylophilaceae; genus Methylobacillus; species Methylobacillus draconifructus. The sequence goes on along the minus strand of NZ_JBJQIJ010000001.1, from coordinate 302,100 downwards.
CTTGGCCCAGTAGGTTGCAAAATAACTGTAGAACTCCCCGCTGCCGCCTGCGCTTGCCTGGGTCTTCGCCTGTTCCTTGATTTTCTGCATCCTCATGGCCGCCGTCGGCGCCGCAATCAGTTTCGTATACACGACCACGACGTCCGCCTGTACCTTGGAGGCATGAGCCACCGCGCGCGATGGCGGCACGTCGCCAGCCTCGAAGCTCGAGTAGCCGAGCATCTCGTAACCGTCATTCAGCATACGCTGGTAATCGTCGGTCTCCCTCACACCCTTGTAGATAGTGGGTTCGGCCGAGCCCGGGCTGAGCTTGACGCCGTGCAGCTGGCGCGCCACATAGTGCTGGGTATACAGGTTTTCCTCTTGCGGCACCTCCACCACAGGTTCAGGCGCCACCGGCTTTTCCGGCACGGTCTCCTTGACCACCGGCTTGCTACAGGCTGCCAGCATGGCAAGCAACAGCACTATTAAATATGGTCGTAAATATGGGCGCATATCCCCTCCACTCGTTTTTCCTGGTGACAATGGTATGATGAAACCACGTTTTTTTCATTCCCGGCGCGCAATTGTGCCGGGATCATTATGACTTAAATCCCCAGAAGCATAATCATGGCAACAGACACTATCCGCATCGGGCTGGTTTCCATCAGCGACCGTGCCTTTACCGGCGTATACGAAGACAAGGGCATCCCCTCCTTGCAGGAATGGCTTGGCCGCGCGCTCACCACTCCTTGGGAAAGCGCGTTGCGCGTGATTCCTGACGAGCAGGAGGAAATTGAATCCACATTGTGCGACCTGGTCGACTTCGAAGGCTGCAACCTGGTGCTGACCACGGGCGGCACCGGCCCTGCCGTACGCGACGTGACGCCGGAAGCCACACTGGCGGTGGCGGACAAGGTCATGCCCGGCTTTGGCGAGCAAATGCGCCAGATCAGCCTGCAATTCGTGCCGACCGCGATCCTTTCGCGTCAGGTCGCGGTGATCCGCAAGCGCTGCCTGATCATCAATCTCCCGGGTCAGCCCAAGGCCATCGCCCAGACGCTGGAGGGATTGAAGGACGAAAGCGGCAACACCGTGGTGCACGGCATTTTCGCCGCCGTGCCCTACTGCCTGGACCTGATCGAGGCGCCCTATATCGAAACCAATCCCGATATCGTGCAAGCCTTCCGTCCAAAGTCGGCCCAAAAGCCGGCCTGAGCCATGGCATCGGAATTCGACCTGATACGGCGCTATTTCCAGCGCCCCCATCCGTCGGCCGTGCTTGGGGTAGGCGACGATGCTGCATTGATCAAGGTATCCCCCGGCATGGAACTCGCCATATCGACCGACATGCTGGTAGCAAACACTCACTTTTATCCTGATACCGATCCATGGCTGATCGGGTGGAAATCGTTGGCAGTCAACGTCTCAGATATGGCGGCCATGGGTGCGCAGCCGCGCTGGGCGACATTGTCGCTTGCCTTGCCCGAGGCGGACGAAAACTGGGTTGCAGGGTTTGCCGAAGGCTTCTTCGCCTGTGCCGGGCAGTTCGACATCGCTCTGATAGGCGGCGACACCACGCGCGGGCCGTTGACCATCAATGTGCAAATCATGGGCGAAGCGCCGCCGAGAGCTGCCCTGTTGCGTAGCCAGGCACGAGCGGGCGACGACATCTGGGTCTCGGGCCACTTGGGCGACGCCGCCCTGGCCTTGGCCGCCATCAAGGGCAGTTATCCGCTCAGCGATGCAGAGCTCGGTGCCTGCAGCAAAGCCTTGCACCAGCCCGAGCCCAGGGTTGCATTGGGATTGGCATTGAGAGGGCTGGCACATGGCGCGCTGGATATTTCCGACGGGCTGCTGGCAGACCTCGGGCATATCCTGGAAAACTCGCAAGTGGGAGCGGAGGTGTGGCTAAAGACGATTCCCACATCAAAAATTGTAAGCGCATACTCTCACGAAGAAGCAATACAGAAAATGATATTGGCCGGCGGCGATGATTATGAGTTATGTTTTACCGCCCCGACTGAGAACAGGCAGAAGATTGCCGGCATCGGCCGGCAATTGGGCCTGGACATGGCCGTGATTGGCCGCATCACAGATACGCGGCAACTCGTCGTCCAAGGCCTGGACGATACGCCTCTCGCCATCAAGGAGCACGGTTTTGACCATTTTGCCTGACCGACATTTCCTGCTGCGCCACCCCGCGCATTTTCTCGCACTGGGCTTTGGCAGCGGCCTGGCGCGCAAAGGTCCGGGCACCTGCGGCACATTGGCCGCCCTGCCATTGTTCGGCTTGCTGATGCTATTGCCCGAGGCGAGCCACCTTCCCATCCTGGCGCTCCTGTTCCTGGTTGGCATCCCGCTCTGCGGCATCACCGGGCGCAACCTGGGCGTCGACGACCATGGCGGCATCGTCTGGGACGAGATCGTGGCCTTCATGCTGGTACTGGAATTCACGCCCAAGGCATGGGAGTGGTGGCTGTACGCCTTCATCTTGTTCCGCCTGTTCGACATCTGGAAACCATTCCCGATCCGCATCCTGGACCGCCAAGTGCACGGCGGCTTCGGCGTGATGCTGGACGACCTGCTGGCCGCGATCTATGCAATTGCCGTATTGAAAGGAACACAATGGTGGATGATGCAGAGCTTTTAAGCCTTTCGCACACGCTGGGCGAAACCCTGATCAAGCAGGGCTTCAGGCTCGCCCTGGCCGAATCCTGCACCGGCGGCTGGGCCGCGCAATGCGTGACGGCCGTCCCGGGCAGTTCTTCCTGCTTCGACCGCGGCTTCGTCACCTACAGCAATGAAGCCAAGCAGCAAATGCTCGGGGTGGGCGGCGAAACCTTGAGGCAGCACGGGGCGGTCAGCGAGGAAACCGCCAAGGAGATGGCCCTTGGCGCACTCGCCTACAGCACGGCCGACATCAGCGCGTCGATTACCGGGATCGCCGGGCCGGACGGCGGAAGCGAGCAAAAGCCGGTAGGCACCGTGTGCTTCGGCTGGGCCCACCGCGACGGCCGCATCGTCACCCGCACCCACCACTTTTCCGGCGACAGGGAAGCCGTGCGCAGGCAGTCTGTCAAAACCGCATTAACAGGCTTGTTGCAACTTACCTTAGCCACTGATTTATGAAATAATTGCAGGCTTTAGCAGGCAACTCGAAAAGGTATTCACTGATGGATGAAAATAGAAGCAAAGCGCTGGCCGCCGCCCTCTCGCAAATCGAGAAACAATTCGGCAAGGGCTCCATCATGCGCATGGGCGACACCGACGTCGCCGCTGACATCCAGGCAGTCTCTACCGGCTCCCTGGGCCTAGACATCGCCCTGGGCATCGGCGGCTTGCCGCGCGGCCGCATTGTCGAAATCTACGGCCCCGAATCCTCCGGCAAGACCACGCTGACATTGTCCGTGATCGCGCAAATGCAGAAACTGGGCGGCACGGCAGCCTTCATCGACGCCGAACACGCGCTCGACCCGCAATATGCGCAGAAGCTCGGCGTGAATGTCTCCGAGTTGCTGATCTCCCAACCCGATACCGGCGAACAGGCACTGGAAATCGCCGACATGCTGGTGCGCTCGGGCTCCGTCGACATCGTCGTGGTCGACTCCGTTGCCGCGCTGACGCCAAAAGCCGAAATCGAAGGCGAAATGGGCGACTCGCACATGGGCCTGCAAGCCCGCCTGATGTCCCAGGCGCTGCGCAAGCTCACCGCCAACATTAAGCGCACCAACACATTGGTCATTTTCATCAACCAGATCCGCATGAAGATCGGCGTGATGTTCGGCAACCCCGAAACCACCACCGGCGGCAACGCACTCAAGTTCTACGCTTCCGTGCGCCTGGATATCCGCCGTACCGGCGCGATCAAGAAGGGTGACGAGATCACCGGTTCCGAAACCCGCGTCAAGGTGGTGAAGAACAAGGTTTCCCCGCCGTTCAAGCAGGCGGAGTTCGACATCCTCTACGGCGAAGGCATCTCGCGCGAAGGCGAAATCATCGAACTGGGCGTCAACCTCAAGCTGGTCGAGAAGGCTGGCGCATGGTACAGCTACAAGGGCGAAAAGATCGGCCAGGGCAAGGACAATGCGCGCGAATTCCTCCGGGAACACCCAGAAATCGCCAATGAGATCGACGCCAAGATTCGCGAGCACTCCAATCTGGCCAATGCCGCGATGACGACGGCGCCGGATGAAGAAGACGACGAATAAACCTGCCACCAGCCTGCGAGAGCGGGCTTTGGCATATCTGGCACGGCGAGAATATTCCTATCAGGAGTTGCTGCACAAGCTGAGTCCCCATGCGGGAGAGGAGGACGACCTCCCCGCCCTGCTGGAGGACTTCAAGAAACGCGGCTGGCTATCCGATACACGTTATACCGAGCAGATCGTGCATGCCCGCAAGGGCCGTTACGGCAGCCTGCGCGTGGCGCATGAGCTCAGGCAGCACGGCGTCAGCGACGAACTGATCGGCAAGGCCGTGGCGGGCATGGCCCCGGACGAACTGGAAGCCGCTACGGCGGTTTACCGCAAGAAGTTTTCCCAGCCGCCGCAATCGCGGGAGGAATGGGCGAAGCAAGCGCGCTTCCTGCAAGGGCGCGGCTTCGGTTTTGAAGTGATACGCAAGGTGCTGCGCGGCAGCCCGGAAGATATCGAGTGATGCGGCGGGCAGCATCCCGCGCATATTGGATTTTTGACATTAACGTTTTGAGCAAGAACACACATCAATGAAGAGCAACCAGATTCGCCAGGCCTTCCTGGACTATTTCGCCTCCAAGGGCCACCAGATCGTCAGTTCCAGCTCGCTGGTCCCGGCAGGCGACCCCACCCTGCTCTTCACCAACGCCGGGATGAACCAGTTCAAGGACGTGTTCCTCGGTTTCGACAAGCGCCCCTACACCCGCGCCACCTCATCGCAGAAGTGTGTGCGGGCGGGCGGCAAGCACAACGACCTCGAGAATGTCGGCTACACCGCGCGTCACCACACCTTCTTCGAGATGCTAGGCAACTTCAGCTTCGGCGACTACTTCAAGCGCGACGCCATCAACTATGCCTGGGAACTGCTCACCGAAGTCTTCAAACTGCCCAAGGATAAGCTCACCGTCACCGTCTATGCCGAGGATGACGAAGCCTACGACATCTGGACCAAGGAAATCGGCGTGCCCGCCGAGCGCGTGATCCGCATCGGCGACAACAAGGGCGCGCGCTACGCCTCAGACAATTTCTGGATGATGGGCGACACCGGCCCCTGCGGCCCCTGTACCGAGATTTTCTACGACCACGGCGAGCACATCTGGGGCGGCCCTCCCGGCAGCCCGGAGGAAGACGGCGACCGCTTCATCGAAATCTGGAACAACGTCTTCATGCAGTTCAACCGCGACGAGCAAGGTGTGATGCACCCGCTGCCCAAGCCCTCCGTCGATACCGGCATGGGCCTGGAGCGCATTGCCGCTGTGTTGCAAGGCGTGCACAGCAACTATGAGATCGACCTGTTCCAGCATCTGATCAAGGCCGCTGCCCGCGTCACCAGCACCGCAGACCTCGACAGCCCGTCGCTCAAGGTGCTGGCCGACCATATCCGCGCCTGCAGCTTCCTGATCGCCGACGGCGTCATCCCGGGCAACGAAGGCCGCGGCTACGTGCTGCGCCGCATCATCCGCCGCGCGATCCGCCACGGCTACAAGCTGGGCGCGCGCGCCGCGTTCTTCTACAAGCTGGTGGCGGAACTGGTGGCCGAGATGGGCGACGCCTATCCCGAACTCAAGAGCGGCGAGCAGCGCATCACCGATATCCTGCGCCTGGAAGAAGACCGCTTCTTCGAGACCATCGAGCACGGCATGGCGATCCTCGAAGCCGAGCTTGAGGAAATGGCCAAGACTGGCAACAAGGTATTCAACGGCGAAACCGCCTTCAAGCTGCACGACACCTTCGGCTTCCCGCTCGACTTGACTGCAGACGTCTGCCGCGAGCGCGAGGTCAGCGTGGATTCCGCCGCATTCGACGCCGCCATGGCGCGCCAGAAGGAACAGGCCCGCGCGGCAGGCAAGTTCAAGATGGCGGCCAACTTGGAATACACAGGCGCCGCGACCACTTTCCACGGCTACGACACGCTCGAAGCGCAAGGCAAGGTATTGGCGCTATACAAGGACGGCAGCGCGGTCGACGCCCTCAACGAAGGCGAGCTGGGCGTGGTCGTGCTCGACAACACCCCGTTCTATGCCGAATCCGGCGGCCAGGTCGGCGACCAAGGCATCTTGAAGGGGGCGGAAGGCATCTTCCAGGTGGAAGACACCCTGAAAATCCAGGCCAGTGTGTTCGGCCACCACGGCGTATTGAGCACCGGGACGCTACGCGTGGGCGACGAAGTCAGCGCGCGCGTGGACCTCGCCTCGCGCCACCGCACCATGCGTCACCACTCCGCCACCCACCTCATGCACAAGGCATTGCGCGAAGTGTTGGGCGGCCACGTGCAGCAAAAGGGCTCGCTAGTAGATTCTGATAAAACCCGTTTCGACTTCTCGCACAACGCCCCGGTCACCGCCGAGGAAATTCGCCGCATCGAGGAGATCGTCAACGCCGAGATCCTCGCCAACGCGCCGACCCAGGCCCGCGTGATGCCGATTGACGAAGCGCAGAAGACCGGCGCCATGATGCTATTCGGCGAGAAGTACGGCGACGAAGTGCGCGTGATCGACATCGGCAGCTCGCGCGAACTCTGCGGCGGCACCCATGTGAGCCGCACCGGCGACATCGGCCTGTTCAAGGTCGTCTCCGAATCCGGCGTCGCCGCGGGCGTGCGCCGTATCGAGGCCGCAACCGGCGATGTGGCATTGCATTACATCCAGCAGCAGCAGCAACTGCTTACAGACGCAGCCGCCTCCTTCAAGGCGCCTGCGGCCGAGCTGGCTGGAAAGATCAGCCAGACCCTGGACCAGGTCAAGTCACTGGAAAAGGAACTCGCCCGCCTCAAATCCAAGCTGGCCTCCTCGCAAGGCGACGAGCTCGCCAGCCAGGCCGTGGAAGTCAACGGCGTCAAGGTGCTGGCCGCCACGCTGGAAGGCGCTGACGCCAACACCCTGCGCGAAACCATGGACAAACTCAAGGACAAGCTCAAGACCGCCGCCATCGTGCTCGCCAGCGTCAACGGCGACAAGGTCAGCGTCGCCGCGGGCGTGACCGCAGACACCCTCGCCAAGGTCAAGGCCGGCGAGCTGGTCAACTTCGTCGCCGCGCAAGTCGGCGGCAAGGGCGGCGGCAAGCCGGACATGGCCATGGCGGGCGGCACCGATGCCGGCAAGCTGCCGCAGGCGCTCGCCAGCGTTGCCGGCTGGGTGGGAGAAAAACTGAATTAACAGCCGCCGGCGCCTGCACCGCAAGCGCCGGTGTTTTATTGATGCACCTTTGATACCGACATAGATATGGCACTTATCGTACAGAAATACGGCGGCACCTCGGTCGCCAATCCAGAACGCATCGGCAACGTCGCCCGCCGCGTAGCGCGCCACAAGGCGCTGGGGCAGCAGGTCGTGGTCGTGGTCTCCGCCATGTCAGGCGAGACCAACCGCCTGATCGGACTCGCCAAAGAAGTGATGCCCAACCCGCACCCGCGCGAGCTGGACGTGCTGGTCTCCACCGGCGAGCAAGTCACCATCGCCCTGCTCTCCATGGCGCTCATGGAGCTCGGCGTCAAAGCCAAGAGCTACACCGGCAGCCAAGTCAGCATCGTCACCGACAACGCGCACACCAAGGCGCGCATCCTCAAGATCGACGAAGAACGCATCCGCAAGGACCTCGATGACGGCTACGTCGTCGTCGTGGCCGGCTTCCAGGGCGTGGACGAGCACGGCAACATCACCACGCTGGGCCGCGGCGGCTCCGACACCACCGGCGTCGCGCTTGCAGCCGCGCTCAAGGCCGACGAATGCCAGATCTACACCGATGTGGACGGCGTCTACACCACCGACCCGCGCGTCGTGCCCGAAGCGCGCCGCCTCAAGTCGGTCACCTTCGAGGAAATGCTGGAAATGGCCAGCCTGGGCTCCAAGGTGCTGCAAATCCGCTCGGTCGAGTTTGCAGGCAAATACAAGGTCAAACTGCGCGTGCTTTCCAGCTTCGAGGAAGAAGGCGAAGGCACGCTGATTACATTCGAGGACGACAACAACATGGAACAACCGATCATCTCCGGCATCGCCTTCAACCGCGACGAAGCCAAAATCACCGTCCTGGGCGTGCCCGACCGCCCAGGCATCGCCTACCAGATCCTGGGCCCCGTGGCGGACGCCAACATCGACGTCGACATCATCATCCAGAACGTCGCCGCCGACGGCACCACCGACTTTACCTTCACCGTGCACAAGAACGACCTGCAGAAGGCCCTGGACATCTTGCGCGACAAGGTGCAAGGCCATATCGGCGCGCGCGAGATCATCGGCGACGACAAGACCGCCAAAGTCTCCGTGGTCGGTGTCGGCATGCGCTCGCACGTCGGCATCGCCAGCCAGATGTTCCGCACACTGGCGGAAGAAGGCATCAACATCCAGATGATCTCCACCTCCGAGATCAAGATTTCCGTCGTCATAGACGAGAAATACATGGAATTGGCCGTACGCGTCCTGCATAAGGCTTTCGGACTAGAAGAAGTTTAAGAATTACGCCGTTTTGGCGTTGATTTTTGCGGCGTAATCAAGTATTGTTACGCCCTCGTGCGGAGAGCTGGCCGAGTGGTCGAAGGCACTTCCCTGCTAAGGAAGCATACGGGCTTAAACCTGTATCGAGGGTTCGAATCCCTCGCTCTCCGCCACACGACAACGGCGTGTAGCAAAGAATGAAATTATGCTGGCATAAATCTCATCTTCGCGTATAATGCACGCCTCACACACGCGCCCGTAGCTCAGCTGGATAGAGTACTTGGCTACGAACCAAGGGGTCAGGAGTTCGAATCTCTTCGGGCGCGCCAAATTTTCAAGGGTTAGCTTAGGCTAGCCCTTTTTGTTTTCTATGTTGTGACAGATTTGTGCCTTGCGCTGTCACAGTTCAAGCACCCAATCCGCTCAGTTTGTTTTAGCATAAGGCGCTAGGTGATCTGCTGATAGATGCGCATAACGCCGCACTATTTCTGGACTTTCCCAACCACCTAACCCTGCAAGGCAAATAATGGCGTACCACATTTTGCACATGCCAGCTTGCCCAAGTGTGGTGGTGTAAATTGTACAAGCGGAAATGCTCAATGCCTGCCTCTGCGAACGTACGAATACCTAGTTACTTCAAAATTTCACGCTCTAATATGAAACTCTATCCGACAAACTTTAGTTTTGGCCACCCCCTTATCTATTTCCTACCGGTACGAGATAGCCTTTATTGCTCTTAACTATCTCCAGCATCTTGTTTAGATATATCGCCACCAGGCCCACCGAGCAGCCGAAGAAAAAACTATCGATAGTATACTGGGTAGCATTTGCACGATTTATCTAGGCTTCACATCCCAATTCTCCATGTCCTGAAGCGAGGCAAAATCCGAGGAGATCATTCACCTTACCGTCAGCATGAAATCGATAGTTCCAAGCTCACGTCATCAGCAGACATAGCTTTTCTATGATAAAAGGCACTAATTTATGCGCAAGGTATCCATAAAATCTTGATATATGCGAGACATCCGTTGGGCCTGTGAACTAGATACTCTAACAATTATCTGCAGGGAAAGGCGAACATGCCTGTCCATTCATCCATAACCTCAAAATATAACCAGAAAGATAGAGCTGGACGACAACTTGCATGGCAAGCTGCTTCTTAAGCATCTTAAAGGTAAAAGCATATGACTATTAAATTCTTATAACACAAGAACGGCTTGTCAATGTATATTACTGAGATTGGTTTAGGTTTAAATTGAGTTTGGGAGAAAAATATGGATCCATTACCGGTTTACGGATCTGAACAAAGAATATCGGTTAGCCAAGTACGACAAGGCGATCATCGTTTTTTTACATTCACAATTGAAAGTGATTTACTTGCCAAGTGCTGTTTTGCGACAACAAAAGAAGAAGACACTTTGTTAGGATTTCAGAGAGTACTAGACCTAAAAAGAGCCCAGGCTATTGCTGACTACATTGATAACGGTTTAGGAACTATTCCGAATTCCATTGTTCTTTCGGCTCAACCTGAGGCTAAATTCAAGCTAGTAGATCGAGGAAAAACTATTTCGTTTATTTTCGACCCTCACTCATTCTTGATTATTGATGGTCAACATCGTGTTTTTGGTTTTGCACTAGCTAGAAAGCAAATGCGTATTCCAGTTGTTGTGTATGACAATTTGACGAAAGCTCAAGAAGCACAGTTATTCATTGATATAAATACCAAGCAAAAACCTGTCCCCAAAGAGCTAATTTTGGCTATTAAAAGCTTAGCTGCAAGCAATAGTGATGAAGAAGCACTATTGGGTGAGGTTTTTGATTTATATGATCAGGATGAGTCTAGTGCGCTAGCTGGATTAACAAGCCCAACTAAAGCAAGCAGCACAAAATTATCAAGAGTTACTTTCAATGCAGCATTCAAACCTTTGCTAACTTACTGGAAAGAAAACAAAAGTAGTTATGATATTTATACTACAACTAATTCATTTTTTCATGCTGTTACATCAGGGTTACGTAACAAAAAAATAGAAAAAGCTATAACCAACAAAACCACTTTCCGAGCATTTGCGACAATATTCCCCGACTGCATAAGCAGAGTTCAAGATAAACATGGCAAGCAATATACTCCTGATAATTTTTCTAGGGTTATTAAACCTATCTTTGAAATGAAAAGCAGTACCTTTACAAACCCAAGTGGGACTCATACATCATTAGCAAATGATTTTCTAAAAGCCATGAAGGTTACTCTTTCCATTTGAATAGCTATGACATTAGTTGAATTAGCGAAATTTTTTTGGTTGCATGATTTGATTCGAATCAAATCAAATGCTACTGAGGGATTACAAAATTGGTTCTTAACCGGTGATTATTTGATTTCCCAAGTTCCAACGAATAAAAAAATAGAGGTATTTCCGCGCTCCACTGAAGAACTAACCAAAGCTTTTTCGAATGACCTATCAAGGCTAAGTAGTGCAGCCTTTGAAAGCGCAGAAGGACTAACGAAAAACCCGATCTTCCCTTATTCAAGTGGGTGGATACTAGTTAGAGCTTATTATTCAGCCTATTTCGCAGCTAATGCTTTAATGAGATGTTTTGGATACTCAAGCACAAACATAGATATACTTCAAATCACATCATTAAAAGATACCGCACGTTTGTGCGGATTCCCTTGTCCCAGTAAAGCTAAAACAACTCCCCAGCCAGGGGTGTATTTCATTGAATATTCTGTAGCGAGTCTTGAGGTAACACTTTCTATAGTAAATTCTAACGGAGGAGTGCACGGAAAATTCTGGGAATCCTTTTCCAAGTTTATTTCAAGTCTAGAATTAAAAATATCGAACTCTACAAGCTTAGTTAAAGATGACAAAAAAAAGGCAAAGAAGGAATTAGATACTATTAAGAAAATGCTATGTGGAGTTGGATCAACAAACTTTAATTGGCTGTCCTTCGTTCGCAACAATATAAATTATCGTTTGGACTATGATGTATGGCATCCTTATAAAGACTGTGAGATGGATAGCGAACAGATTATCAAAATTTTTGACGACATATGGAAGCAAACTCCTGACCCTAGCTTGGTCAATGTAAACACTGATAATTTACAAAAGTTTATTGCTGTTTGTGCGTTCATGGTTTCTTGGTGCAAAGCAACCTTAGAAAAAATGAGTAACTTTAATACACCGGCAGCTCACTTTCTTAAAAAAGGTCCAATTTCTTTTTTAACAACAGCTGGGATTTAGCTATAGTTTCTTTAGACGGTGTTTAGATTTAATAAGCGCTGTAATAGGCTGATTTAATATATTTTTATTTTCTAAGCGCCTCTTTACAAACTTAAGAGGTCAGAAGTTGAAATCTCTTTGGACAGAATATATTTAAATACCGGTTATGCTAATCGGCTTTTCTTTGAGTTGTAAATTGGATCAACTTACGATTTATTAGTACGGACTTTAGTAGGATTTAACTTCCCCGACTCTTCTGCATGAGACCAATCCAACTCAGCCAAGCCAGATTCCATATCCAGCCGTCTCAAAAGCTTGCGCGCATCGAAAGGCGCTTTGACTTTGATATCGTTATCAAAGTAGCAATACACATCACGAGACTTTCGCGGCAGAGGTGCCTGGTCTGAAATCAGGCGGGCATCTTTTGGCTGCGTGCCTTTACTCCAGGCTTCAATCCGCAGCGCCCAGTCATCCAGCGCCTTGTCCGTGTAGCCGCTGGCGTACAGTGCTTCAGCGCCGTGCAAGCGCAAATAGGTGAAGTCGGCGGTGATATCTTTCTTGTCAGGCCATTTGCCGGCCGTATCGGCTATCACCAGCGCTACCTTGTATTTGCGCAGCAGCGCAATGAATTCCGGGGTTTCAAAGCTTTGATTGCGGATTTCGACGGCATGACGCAAAGGGCGTTTTTCTTCCGCCTTGATGTATTCGCGTCCATACATGGACGCATCGCGGTGTTCCGCCAGTTTGGCGGCGGCATGGGTATCGTGCGGCAACAGTTTCAGGAAGTGTTCAAACAGGGTGGCGTCGAACCGGAAGCTGGGCGGGAACTGCCATAGGATGGGGCCCAGTTTTTCCTTCAGCAGCAATAACCCGGAAGCAAAGAAATTCGCCATAGGCTGTTCGACATCTCTCAGGCGCAGGACATGGGTAATGTAGCGCGTTGCCTTGATGCTGAAGATGAAGCCCGGCGGCGTCTGCTCGTACCAATGCAAATAACTGCTCGGGCGCTGCAATGCATAAAAGGAGCCGTTCAGTTCTATCGTCGGCAAGGCGCGCGAGGCGAATTCGAGCTCGCGCTTTTGCACCAGCCCTTTGGGATAGAAGACGTTGCGCCAGGGCGCATAACGCCAGCCTGATATGCCGATACGGATATGAGCAGCCATGGTGTTTTGGCTGCGGCAAAAACGGGAAGTTCAGAATATGGATGCCCTGCCCTGACGCGCAAAACCGCACCAAGGTTACACTTCGCGCTATACCAATTGGATGCCCACCAAACAAAAAGGGCTAGCAATGCCAGCCCCGTGCTTTACGGTGTCGCTAAAGGCATCAAGCTGCTTGCCGTTCCTCCAGCAGTTTAGGATTGCTCTCTACTCGGATATCGATCTTGCGGGGCTTGAGCGCTTCGGGCACCTCCCGTACCAGCTCGATCGTCAACAGGCCTTTGTCCAGCGAGGCATTGGTCACCTTGACATGGTCAGCCAGCTGGAAGGTATGTTCGAAATCGCGCGCGGCAATGCCCTGGTGCAGGTAGTTGCGTGATTTGGCTTCAGCATCCCTGGCATGGCGGCCTTGGACCTTGAGCTTTTGCTGTTCGGTCTCGATATGCAGTTCAGATTCGTCAAACCCCGCCACGGCCATGACGATTTTATATTGGTCGTCGCTGAGCAGTTCGATGTTGTAAGGCGGATAGCTGATGTCGTTCTCGCTGCGCTGGGCCTCGGCGATTAATTGGGCCAACCGGTCAAAACCAATGGCAGAACGATACAGTGGCGAAAAATCAAATGTACGCATGATGTCATCCTTTCTGATTTAAGCGATTGAACATGGCAGACCCCATGATGGGCATCTGCTTGTTTCAGAAAATAGGGATGGCCATTTATTTTTCAAGAGGATATCCGAAGCGCAATTCAATGCGGCGCGGTTCCAGGTATTTGCTCATTGCAGATTTACACGGTTGAAACACTATGCTTGCGTGGAGTGCACTGCACGGCACTTTTTCATGCCTCGGACGGTCTTTATCTCTGCCCACCACACTGCGGAGTTGCGCTATGCCGGACACGAAGATGGACGAATGTACTGCCCAACTCAACGAGACGCTGGGCAGCGAGCTGCATGGAGACATGGAGCTGTCGGCGCAAGCCGCGCGCCTGCGCTACGTGCAGGACGAAAAGCCCGGCTTCGGCCGCAAGCGTACTGCCAAGGGATTCCGCTATGTGGATACGCAGGGCCGCCCAGTGCGGGACGAAAAGCAATTGGCACGCATCCGCTCGCTCGCCATTCCGCCGGCCTGGGAGAAGGTATGGATATGCCCCTATGCCAATGGCCACCTGCAAGCCACCGGCTACGATGCCAGGCAGCGCAAGCAGTACCGCTACCACAAGGAATGGCGCGCGATCCGCGACGAGGCCAAGTTCGAGCACATCATCGATTTCGCCCTGCACCTGCCCATGATCCGCGAGCGCATAGATGCCGAGCTAGCACAGCCCGGCCTGAGCCGGGACAAGGTGCTGGCCCTGGTGGTCGCGCTGCTGGAAACCACCATGATCCGCGTCGGCAACGACGAATATGCGCGCAGCAACCGCTCTTTCGGCCTGACCACCCTGCGCAACCGCCACGTCGAGGTCAGCGGCGGACGGATCGCCTTTCACTTCAAGGGCAAAAGCCGGGTGGAACATGCAATCGAGATTCAGAATGCCAGGCTGGCGCGGCTGGTGCGCAAGATGAAGGAGCTGCCCGGCCAAGAGTTGTTCCAGTACCTCGACGACGATGGCAAGCGCCACGCCATCGATTCCAGCGACGTCAACGACTACCTCAAGCGCATCACCGGGCGCGACTACACGGCCAAGGATTTCCGCACCTGGTCGGGCACGGTGCAGACCTTCCACACGCTATCGGCCGCCGAGCCGTTCGAGAACCAGTCGCAAGCCAAGAAGAATGTGCTGGCCGCGATTACCGAAGCCGCACGCAAGCTCGGCAATACGCCCAGCATCTGCCGCAAGTGCTATGTGCATCCGCTCATCATCGATATCTACATGACCGGAAAACTGTTCGCAGCCCTGCGCAAACACAGCCAGCCGCAGGAGCTCGACGCCTGGCAGGCGGCTGAGCAGGACGTGCTGGCGTTGCTACAACGCCATGCCGGGGTGAAACAGCCAGCCTGATGCCGGCAACCATAGGAACTTGCAAAGCGGCAGCCTGCACCTTGCTGCAGTCAACAGGCCGATCGTGGCGCTCCACTGACGGACGAGGATAAACCCACCATGGTTGACACCGGGTACGTGCTGAATTGCAATCAACGCCTGAGCCCGTGACCAGCATCGCCAACGTGGCGGCAAAATGGGGGCTCTGGCACATGAGCCTGTTCTCCCTTTATTACCGGTAACTGTTCAGGGAATGTCCCAACAAAACCTTGGAACACATGCGCCTTAAGAAAACATTCTCATAGCGCCAGCAGCATAGTCTCGAAGCAGATATCCCAAGGGATATCTGCTTTTTGACGGGCAAGAAGTTTAACGGAGGGTCTAGCGGGCGTAGCGCTTGACCGGCTTGAACGGGCGGGACGAACCCGCTTCAATATGCCGGAAGATGATCCTGCCCTTGGCAAGGTCGTAAGGCGACATCTCGACCGTGACCTTGTCGCCAGCCAGGATGCGGATATGGTTCTTGCGCATCTTGCCGCCGGTATAGGCGACCAATATATGCCCATTGTCCAAGGTGACGCGGAAACGGGAATCCGGCAGGATTTCATCTACTTTGCCCTGCATCTCGATGAGTTCTTCTTTTGCCATGGTCTTTCCTTTCAATAATATCAGGCAAAAGCCTGTGGGTTTTTCAGCCAGACCTGCCCTTGAGTGGCGGCATGGTTCAGGGCTTTTTCGCGCGAAATGAATTCGCGGGCGAAGCTGACAATACGGCAATGCGTGCCCGTTCCCTGGCCGCTGCGGATGGACAGCGAGGCGGTATAGCGCCCGTTCCTGTTGCTATGCGAGATCGGGGTGATTAAATAACGTCCGGCCATAAAAGGCTGGATGTTGAGTGATTTCATATGCAGTTACTCAGGCAGCGCAATGCTGCGGAAAACGGTGCCATGCAACCGGTTGGAGGGCTGGAGGTCACCTGCGGACTGGAAAAATCGTCCGGTATGGGGCTTGCCGTTAAGGAAGTTTGACCACTGTAAAAACTCTTTTGGGAGCCTGTGGCTTTAAGTGGCGGTGATATTGGGGAAACCGCAGCACGTCTCAGACTTGCTGTAGGAAAGGTAAGCAATTAGCTACAACACCGAACAGTATAGCGCATTAAGCGCAACTCACAAAACTCTGGTATAGAGGCAGCATGGCCCGGCGGGCCTGACAAGGCATGAAGGTTGCTGCCGGCTGCGACAATTTGTCACATTATCCCAAGCCGGCGATGTTGCTATATTTCACCCCCTCATAACAAAAAACTGCCGATACGCCCCGTGTCGTGGCAGACATGCCGCCACGACCGCGACGCTTCGCACATTGCCTCTCGACCCAATATGACGACACCATACCCATTCCTGATCAAGGCCTTGATTGCCGGGATGTTTTCCTCGGCCATGGGCATTTCATATGTCTATGCAGAGGAATCCGCCCAGGCAAAGAACCAGCCGGACGGCACCCAGACCCTGGATACCGTGCACGTCAAGGCCGCCCCCATCAAGCACCAGCAGGGCTTGAACATCGACAAGCCGTCCGAGGCAGGCTCCCGGCTCGGATTGACCATCCGCGAGAACCCCGCCTCGGTCGCCGTGGCAAGCCGCCAGCAAATGGAGGAAACGGGCGCACGCAATTTCCAGGATGCGGCCAACAGCCTGCCCGGCGTGAATGCCTCTGCACCTCCCGGGCACGGCGGTTTCGTTGCCTACAGGGGGTTCACCGGCGCACAGGTCAACCAGTTGTTCAACGGCATCAGCTTGCAGTACAACAGCGCCAACCGCCCTGTGGACGCCTGGGTCTATGACCGAGTAGAACTGGTGGGCGGCCCCTCCTCCTTCCTCTACGGCAGCGGCTCCGTCGGCGGCAGCCTGAACTATGTCACCAAGCTCGCGACCCGCGACGAGGAAATTCGCGAAGCCCGCATCAGCTATGCGCGCTACGACACCATAGAAACCGCTCTCGGCCTGAACCATGCGCTGAACGGCAACAACTGGGTGCGCCTGGATTTCAGCCGTAACACCAGCAACGGCTATATCGACCGGCAGCAACGCGAGGCGGATAGCCTGGCGTTGTCATGGCTGGCCGACATCACGCCAGAGTTGTCGCATACGCTGGCATTGGAACACCACGTCGAGCAGGAAGACAGCCCCTACTGGGGCACGCCGACGCTGAACCCGCAGGCCGGCAGGTTGAAAATCGACACGTCCAACCGCTTTGCCAATTACAACGTCGCGGACGGCCGTTACGAACAGCGCGTCACCTGGGCGCGGTCCATCACCGAATACCGGTTCAACGCGCAGACTTCACTGCGCAACACCTTCTACCACTACACGGGCCAGCGGGATTTCCGCAACCTCGAGGTATACCGCTACAACGCCGGCAACAGCGCCGTCTTGCGTTCGGGCGCCTACATGCAGCGCCATGACCAGGAACTCAACGGCAACCGGGTCGAAATCCTGCACAAGGGTGCGCTGTTCGGCTTGCAAAGCGACTGGTCTTTCGGCGCGGACTACAACGTGAACCGGCAAACCGTGTTCCCGACTTCGGTCAGTACTATTCCGGCAACTTTTCCCGAACCTGGCAATTTTTATGACATCCCCGGCATGGGCAACGGCCTGCAGAAAGGCCGCAGCACCAAGACCAGGACCTTGTCCGCGTTCATCGAAAACCGCCAGTTCCTAGCCCAGCGCCTGTCATTGGTGACCGGGTTGCGTTACGACCATATCGACCTGCACCTGGACAACAATCCCGGCGCCAGCCCGGCAACGGTCGACCGGCGCTGGGATGCGTTTACCGGGCGCGCAGGCATCGTATTCGACGTGACTGAGGACGCCAACCTCTATGCCCAATACAGCACCTCGGCGGAACCGCCTGGCGGCACGCTCACCAGCGCCAGCGCGGCCCAGGTGGACAACAATTTCAAGCTTTCCACCGGTTACCAGGCCGAGGTCGGCAGCAAGTTGAATTACCTCGACGGACGGGGCACCGCCACCATCGCGGCTTACCGCATCGTGCGCAGGGATTTCCCGGTGACCGACCCGCAGGACCGCAACAACACCATCCAGGTGGGCCAGCAGACCTCCACCGGCATCGAGCTTGCCTCCTCCCTTCAAATCACACCCAAGCTGCGCGCGGAAGGCAATATCGCCTGGGTCAACGCGGAATACGACGACTTCAATGAAGCCGTCGGCACCGCCGTCGTTTCCCGCAAGGGCAGGCACCCGATCAATGTGCCCGACCAGGTCGCCAACCTGCGCTTCATCTATGACATCACTCCAGACTGGCAAGCGGGCATCGGCGCGCGCTACGTGGCTTCCGTATACGCCAACAACGCCAATACCATGTGGGTGCCCTCCTACACCTTGTTCGACGTGCATACGAAATACCGCGTCAGCAAGAACGCCGACCTGGTCGCCCGTATCCGCAACCTCACGGACGAGACATACGCGCGCTTCATCCACCAGACCAATACCCAATACTATGTCGGCGAACCACGCAGCCTTGAAGTTGCGCTGCATGTCCGTTTCTGAATTATCGAAGTGCCTGAGGCTACCTTCATGACCTCAAATTGTCGCCATATCGTATTCAATTGGACATGTTGATTTGTCAGTATCGTCCTACAACAACATCAGCCCAGCCTGATAAGCGGGACTGAATTTTCACTCTACAATCGTGCCCACTTATTTACTTTGCTATCAGGAGCCGCAATGTTTGGCCAGAATCTCGAGCAATCTATTTATGACGCGCAACAAAGCATTCAAGTCCTGCAACCCCTCAAAGACAATATCGAGGCCTACAAGAATGTGCTCACGGTAGAAGACGTATTGAGCCTGATCGAGCAGCAAATCCGGGATGCCAACAAGCGGCGGCAAGCCTTCCTGCTAGCAAAGAAACTGGACAGGCATCTGCCGGATACCGCAAAAGCTGCCTTAATCAATACTTAAATATCATCAATAAAAAAGCCGGCATAAGCCGGCTTTTTTATTGATGGAAACCACTCAATTACTTGATAGGCAAAGGCACCAACTCGCCGCCCTTCATGTCAGGAATCAAGAGGAAGCGCCCATCGGCAGATACTGCGATGTCTGCAGCGGATTGGTGGCCCTCGCTGATCAACTGCGGCGTCGCGCGCGGTTCGATCAATTGCCAGACCTTGCCGCCGGCCCAGTCGCTGACGTAGAGCAAACCGTCCGTATCCCGCACCAGGCCGTCAGCGCCGCCAAAGCCCTGATTGAGCAGCGTGACGCTCGCCTTCTTGCTGGCGAAATTCACCTGGAACAGTTTGCCGCTGCCGAAATCGGCCACCAGCAGCTTGCCTGGACCGTCGAGCAGCAGCCCGTTCGGGCGCTTGATGCCGGACTTGTCGTTGACCAGCTGGGCGATCTTGCCTTCTGGAGATATCTGGTAGATCGCGCCGTGCTTGCCATTGTCATCGCCGCTGTCCGAGACATAGACGTTGCCCAGCCCGTCGATCTCGATGTCGTTGAGGAACACCGGCTTTTCCTGGAAGTCTCCCGGCTTGGCAATCACGGTCTTGCTGCCGTCCAGCCCAACCCTCACCACCTGGTCCACGTCCGCGACATAAAGCTGGTTGTTGAAGAGGTCGAGACCCTTGGGATCATTCAAGCCCTCCGCCAGGGTCTGGCGGCTGCCGTCCTTGTTGATCACGGTGATCTTGCCGTCGCCGTTCTTGCCGAATTCGCCGATCTCGCTGACGAAGATGCGTCCGTCCGGATGTGCAACTGCGGACTCCGGCATTTTCAGGCCGGTGACTTTTGCCTGGTGGCCGCTCTTGCCGCGGGCAGGCGCCGCCGCGGCGAATTCGCCGTAGCTGACACGGTAGATGACGCCGCTATAGTCGTCGGACACCAGCAAGGAGCCGTCGTTGAGTTGCAACACGTCGACAGGGCGGCCCCACGCCTCGCCGTCATTGAGCCAGCCGTCGATGAAGACTTCGTTCGATTTCACCTTGTGGTTTTCGTCGAACACCACGCGCATCAACTGGTAGCCGACAGGCTTGCTGCGGTTCCACGAACCGTGCTGGGCGACGATGGCGTTGCCCTGGTATGCGCTCGGGAACTGCTTGCCGGTGTAGAACTTGAAGCCCAGGTTCGCGCTATGCGCCTGGAAGCCGAGCACGGGCGGCGTCACGGCTTGTGGCGGCTTCTTGTTCTGCCAATCCTTGGGGCGCGCATCTTGGCCGCCGACGTAAGGGAAGCCGAAATGCAGTCCGGCCTGCGGTGCGGCGTTGAACTCGTCAGGCGGGATATCGTCGCCCATCATGTCCATGCCGTTGTCGGTGAAGTGCAATACATTGGTGCCCGGCTGGAAATCCAGGCCGACGGAGTTGCGCACGCCCTTGGCGAACACTTCTGTGTTCTTGCCGTCCGGGTCCATGCGGATGATGGAGGCCTCGATGCCTTGCGGGTCGCACACGTTGCACGGCGCGCCAATCGTCACGTACAGCTTCTTGTCCGGGCCAAACGCGATGTAACGCCAGCCGTGGTGCGCCTTGTCCGGCAGTTGGTCGTAGATCACTTCGCGCATCTGCTTGAACGGCAGGTTGAGGTCGAAATCGGGTGCGGCATAACGCGTGATGCGGTGCTGCTCGGCCACGTACAAGTGCCCGTCCCACATGGCGACACCATTGCCCACCTTCAGGTCGTCGAGGATGGTGATCACCTCGTCGGCCTTGTGGTCCTTGTTCTTGTCCACCACGGCGTAGACCTTGTTGCCCCGGGTGCCGACGTAGACGGTGCCGGAAGTCCCCAATGCCATTTGCCGTGCGCCAGGCACTTCGGCGTAGACTTCCACCTTGAACCCTTCCGGCACCTTGAGCCGGCCCAGGTTCGCTTCTACATCGGCCAGATCGGCGTTGGCCGACGCCATCCAGCCCATGGCGATCATCAGGCCTAGCACTTTGCTTGTTGTTTTCATCGCGTGTTGGCTCCTTATCAAATAATCTAAGCAGTATGCCAAAAGCATTAATTTCCATATATAGAAATATCTCAATTACACAATTCCATATTCAGGAACAATGGCGGCTTGATCGCCATTAGGAAAATTCCTACAAAAAGATAAGAAATTTCAGGCTTACGCCATTTAATCAATTCTTAATACTATTCGTCTAAAATGAATTCCATGTATTGAGGACGACATCATGTGCAGAGGCATTAAATTGACCGACCATTCCGGTCTTGAAAAACGAATCGAGTTTCCCCACCCCAAGGCGGCATTGCCGATCCACAGCGCCGAAGGCCATATCAAGTGGCTGCGCTGGGGCAACGACCTTGAAGAGAAAGAAGGCGGCTTTTTCGTCGGCGGCTGGGCTCGCCAAATATCACTGGAACAAGGCAAATGGGACAAGCTCAAGCCAGAACCCGTCGACTTGGTAGCCGAGGAATTCCTGAGCCGCGACCCGGAACGCAATGCGCACTGGATCGACATCCCGCCGGGCCATGCCATCAAAGGCATTATCGCCACCCATCATGACGAGCGCAGGATCTATGTCATCACCACCGAGCCTCCCGAGGAATATGCCTGGATGGATGACCGCTGGCCGTTGATTGCGCCTTCGGCAAGCAATTAAAAACACAAATAAAGAGGCCTGCGATTGCAGGCCTCTTTCTTATTTATTGCCGTGAATCAATGCTTGCCTGGCAGGTTGCAGTATTGGGCAATGTCCTCGTCCAACTCGCTGAACCTCGACTCTTCACCTTCGTGCACCTCGACGACAAACTTGCGTGCATCGCCGTAATCCCCGTTTTCAGCCTTCACACGGTATTCTCCGCAGACAACGCTGGTATCACCGTGACGGACTTCTTCCAAATTCTCCAACTTGGCGGTTTCAGGATTCTCAATATGCTTCAATGCCGTCGCCTTGGCGGTATCCACAGCCTTGCCGTCCAGCATGCGTACCTGGGTAAAAGCGACCCACACCAGTATCAAGGCAATGATGGCAGCAAACAGTTTGGACTTGGATAATCTCATTTCTTCTCCTTTTTATGATGCGAAACAGGTGGCGGCACGCGAGCCGTCATGACCGAAGGCCGTTACATCTTGACGGTGCTTTTATTGAATGCGCCGGACTTCTGGTGACAAATCCCCTTGTCAACCAGCACAGGCCGTTGATAACGCTCGAAGCCGCGCGGCTTGCCAAGGGCTTGCTTATCCTGCAAGGCGTTCTGCTGAGAGGACAGTGAGCGGTCGCTGACGCTCAGCATCGCTCCCTTGTTCATTTGTACCGGCACGGCATGCTGCAGTTCGCTACTGCACATTTCGGCTGCCGGTGCGGCATTGCCTGCGAGGCTGGTCATTGCTAAAAAGGATGACAGAACGAGCACTCGAAAGGTTGTCTTCATCTTATTCTCCTTAACAGTCATGCTGGTGATGATGTTCGATAATGGATCCATGCAAATTATTTGGCATACCGATGAAACTTAACTTGCATTGATGTTGCCCAATTGACTATGGCTCCATCATAGCCAAGCCAGTTGCGCCTCCCCATAGGACGGCGATGATAGTTTTTGTCAGAAGGCGCTGACATCGCGATCCCAAAACACAAACGAAAAAGCCCCGCTTAGCGGGGCTTTCTCTTGCTTGCTACCAGCTGTTTAGAACAACAGCCAGATCAATACCAGGACCGTAATGGGGACACCCAGTAACCATGCGATGATATAAGGCATATATCTCTCCTTTAGCTAATTAATATGTATTTCTGGCTGCGGCATGCACCAGGTTACGCGCAGTCAGGGAACCAGCGACCAAGGCAGCGACCAGGCTCAGCAGGAAACCCAGGGTAGCCCAGAGCGCAAACTTGGCGGCTGCTTCAGCTGCCTTGTCGGCGGCTTCCTTGGCTTTTTCCTTGCCGGCTGCATAAGCGTCCTCAAGCTTTTTCACTTCCTCGTCGGCCTGCTCCTTGGAAACGCCTGTCGCATCCGCCAGTGTGGAAACAACGCGGTCACGATCGATGGCTCGGCTCGCTTCATCAGGATTAGTCAGGTAGCGGCTCAAGGCGTGCCAGTAAGCACCGCCGCCACGATGACCCCTGCCCTGGCCTTCCTCGGTCACCTGTTGATCCACGCTGTTCTTGGCATTGCGGAAGAATTCTTCCACTTCTTGCCTCAGTTCGCCGCCAGGTCCATTGGTCGCAAGCAAGGTACCGCCCGCGACGGCGCCGCTGCCAGCTACGCCGAGCGCGCCTGCGGTGGTCTTGAATGCGCCGCCAGCGAGGTTGGTGAATACGCAAGCGCCCGCGATGGTGGCCAATGCCCAGATGACGATGCCCAGCAATGCGCCGCGGCAACGCGTGATTTCACCGGAGGACAACACGGCAACAATGGTTCCCGCTGTCAGCGAGAATATCCATGACACGATCCACCACAATGCCGCTCCAATGCCAAATGCCTCGGCTGTAGGCGTGCTGCCTGGATCGGTCGGCTCTACGAAACTGAAGCCCACGCCTGTGCCCAACAGGCTCAAGATCAGTTGTATCGCGACCGCCACGGCCAGCCCGGCCAAGATCGCCCGCCATGAAATGGGTAAGACCAGCCAGTCATCCCTCCTTGCTGCTTCGCTATGCAACGTTGCCATATTTGCCTCCTATTGAGTGGTTGTTTTAGTTCTAGCCTCGAATGCGGCTGATAGGCAGATTAGGAGAAGCAGGACAGCGACGTCATCGGTAAACTGCTCGAATAATTGTCAGAACGATCCTACGCGGACAAGCGGACAAACAAACTTCATTTTTTCCTACAAAGAAGCGCTATATTGTCCTACATCGTCGATACCGCATTGTGAGTAGCATATGGGAATCTCTTCATTGCCCTAGACTTAGCGCGCCATGAAAAAAATTGCATTGATCAGCCAGGACAGCTTGGTCAACTATTCGCTCAGCCATCTGCTTTCGCAGCACAAGGAAATGCAGATCAAGCATGTGTTGGCGAATATCGACGAGGAAAAGATCAGGAAACTGCGGGCCAAGCGGCAGCTCGACTTGGTCATCGTCTGCGTGTCTTCCTGCAAGAGGGACGGGTTGGAGCTGCTGTCGCACTTGCGCGGCATTGCGCCGCATATCCCCGTGCTGTTGCTCAGCAATACCGAAGACGAGCATTTCCTCCTCAACTTCATCCGTTGCGGCAGCAAGGGCTACCTCGACAAATATGCTGGTGAAGGCGACCTGCTCCAGGCCATAGAAACGGTGTCTGACGGAAAATATTATCTGCCGGAAAAACTCAGGCTGGCACTGCAGGCGGAACAAGAGCCCCTCCCGCACGAGCAGCTTTCCAAGCGCGAATTCCAGGTGTTCCTGAAATTCATCCAGCGCAAAACCATTGCCACCGTGGCGCGCGAATTGAACGTCACCGCGGGCGCCGTCAGCGTGTTCCGCAGCCGGGTATTGAAGAAACTCAACTTCAAAAGCAATGCCGATTTCATCTTCTACGCATTGCAACACCACTTGCTGACATTGCCAGACATACAACCCCAGCACTCCCCCACCTAGCATGCATTGGCAGTCAGGCTGTGATGCAGCCCGACTGCTTAGCCTGTTCACGATCTTTTTGTGGCGTGACGCGTGAACAGGCCCTTGTGCCTACTTTTCCATCCAGAGGAATTGGTCATTATCGGTCTTGATGAAGAAATGGCCGTTCTTGTCTATCTTCAATGCGCGAATGCGGTATTCGCTCAACACCGGCTCGGCATATATCAGACGCTCGCCTTCCTTGCGCATGTATAGCAGGGAATTGGCGGCCATCCCCGCGACGAAGAAGCCGCCTTCCCAATACTCGTTCTTGCCGGTCTTGGGATATTTGGCGATCGCGCCCACGCCTATGGAGGGGTTGAATACGAACGCGGGCTTCTCGAACTTCTCGTGCGAGTTGTACTTGTTGCCGTAGTAGTTGCCCATGCCCTCGCGCTCATATAGGGTGCCGTAGCTCACCACCGGCCAGCCGTAGTTCCGGCCATGCTTGATGAGGTTGATTTCATCCCCGCCCTTGGGCCCGTGCTCGGTTTCCCACAACTCGTTGCTTTCACGGTCGAAATACAACCCGCCGGAAGGCGAGCGCAAGCCCGAGGCATAAATCTCGGCGCTAGAATCACGCAGGTTGATCTTGATCATCTTGCCGAGCGCGGTGGTTGGGTCTTGCACCCCGTCGGGCTTGGAAAAATCCCCCACGCTCAGGAACATGGTGTCGTCATCCGCGCCCAATACCAGCTTGCCACCCACTTGGTGGCCGAGGAAAGGCTCCTTGATCGCCGGGTAGGTGACGAAGATATCCTTGCGGAAAGTCAGCTCGGCATTCTCCTGGTCGAGCTCGAAGGCGGATACCGCCAGCCTGGCGCCGTTCGCCTCGTGGTCCCAGGTGGTATAGGCCACATAGAGGGTATTGCCAACCAGCAATGAATCCTTGACCCCGGCGAGCTCCTTGCAATACACCAGGTTGTCATAATCATCGCCCTTGCTTTCCTCGCGCTCTTCCAGCCCGGGCTTGGTCAATGCGTCGGCGTTCTTGGTAATCTCGATCTCATTGGATTCGTTGATCTTGGTGAAATAGACCTCGCCACACTTGGTAATGAAGAGAAATTGCTTGTTGCCCAGCATTTCGAAGGGGCCGGTGGGATATTGATCGCTGAACGGCAGCTCGCGGACTTCGAGCTCTTCGGTGCCGAAGATCGAGGATAGCTTGGCCTGGCGCGGGTCTGGCACCATTTCATCCACATCGACGCTGGCAAAATAGCCCTGGCCGAAAGGCCACCATTGCATGTGGTATTGACCTGCCCCGGCAAAAAACAACGCAATGCCAATTATCAGGAGCAACAGAGAAATAAAAAACTTTTTGTATTTTTTAATAATATGCATACGCTGCCTTATTCATGTTGATTTGTATAGGAAATTTCTGCAGCAGAACTCCCTTTCCAAATGACAAGCGCATTGATCAAAAGTTGCTGAGCCGTCAGCTCATGCTGTCGCACTCTGCCTCTTCCGCCACATGCCAACGGTTGCGCCCCGCCAGTTTTGCCTTATACATCGCCTTGTCGGCTTGCCGCAACAAAACATCGTCGGTGATGTGCTGCTCGGAGCTCAATGCAATGCCGATGCTGGCGGAAATGTGCAGCCCGCCTTCCACCGGGCGCGCCAGTTCCTGCACCAGCTTCTCGGCAATCCTGATGGCATCCTCAGCCCCGTGGATATCCTCCAACACCACGACGAACTCGTCCCCGCCCAGGCGGGCGGTCACGTCGCTCACCCGCGTCACCTTGCGCAGGCGCGCAGCCACCACCTGCAGCACCAGGTCGCCGGCAGCGTGGCCATAAGTATCGTTGATTTCCTTGAAGCCATCCAGGTCGATCAGCAGCACCGCCACGAGGCCCTTGTCCCGTCCTGCCCGGGCAAGCGCGCGCTTGAGGCTGTCGTTCATGAGGGTGCGGTTCGCCAGCCCGGTCAAGGCGTCGTGCAATGCCATGTAGCGTAGCTCGCGCTCCTTGTGGCGCAGCTGGGTGTTGACCGCCTCGATTTCCTTGGTGCGCAAGGCGACCCGCTCTTCCAGGTCGTGTTCCGTCTTGATCAGGGCATCCACGAGCTCCTGCTTGGCGTTCAGCGTGTCGCGCTGCGCCTGCTCCTTTTCCTTGCGCATGATGGTGATGCGGTCCGCCAGGGCAAATGACAGCATAAGCATCTCGATGGCGGAGCCGAGCTGCATGGAATAGATGGTGAAGGCGTTGGTGGGCACCCAGCCGAGATTGCGCAAACCGAGTATCACGACCCCGGCCAGTACCGCGCTCCATGCCAGCAGGAAATAGAACGCGCCCGGGTTCCTGCGCATATAGGATACGACCGCCACTGAGGTGACGAACAATGAAAACACCACGCCCGACAATGACACCAGCAAGGCCGAAAACCGGTATGACAGCGCCAACGGCGACAGCATGATCAAGGCAAACAATACGGCGAACGCGAGCATCAGCCGGTCCAGCCTAGGAAAGTTGCCGCGCGTGTTCAGGAAGATGCGGCTGAAAAACACGCCGAAGAAACCAGTCGCCGCCATGCCGCAAGGCAGGGCAATATTGCCCCACTCTGGCCAGGCAGGCCAGAGGAACTGGTTCCCCAGGCCGTTCAACGATGCCTGCGCCACCACCATGCTGCCGACGAAAGCCACGTAAAACAGGAACACGGTTTCGCGCGTAGAGAGGTAGATCAGGAAATTGTAGAAAAACAGGGCAAGAAGGGCGCCGTAATACAAACTCAGCAAAGAATAGGCGTACTGGTCATGCGCATGCATCGCCTTGACCTGCCAGAGGTTGACCGGCACCGTCAACGTCCCCTGCGACACGACCTTGATGTAAATGACATGCTCCCCCGCCGGCAGCTTGAGCGGGAAGACCAGGTTGCGGTGCGGGTAAGGCCGCTGGTTGAAAGGATAAATATCGCCAGCCACCTGCCGCTGATAGACGCCGTTACTGTCCGGGCTATACACCTCGACATGGTCCAGGGAGGCAAAAGCGACTTCCAGCAGGCGGTCCTCGACGCTATCGGCCGCCACCGACACCGGCAGCGCAAACCAAAACGAGGAGCGGGAGTAGCCCAGGTTGACGTTGCCTCGCTCATTCAGCGCAGGCTTCCATGCGCCGTCCTGCTGCAAAGCCGGCAAGTCCTGCAACGCAAGCTGATGGCCCGGATCCTCCAGGTATTGCAGGAACGGGCCGGCGTGCGCCAACGCATGGCTGGCATCCAGGCGCAACGCGGCAGGTTGCGCCCAGGCCCAGGCATGGCAGATCAGCAGCAGAATCAATATGACTAGCCTACGCAACCACTCCCCTTCTCCGCGTTATGATGTTATTGCATCATGACGACAATATCTCCTGCTGATGGCGGGAAACAAACTCCATAATGTTGTTTGCCGGCAGGGGCTTGCTGAAATAATATCCCTGAGCACTATCACAGCCCTGGGCGCGCAAATATTCCAATTGTGCTTCAGTTTCGACGCCTTCCGCCACCAGCCCCAATCCCAGAATGCGCGCAAGCGCGATGGTGGCGGCACAAATCGCCGCGTCATTCGGGTCGGTCTCGATGTCCTTGACGAATGAGCGGTCTATCTTCAGGCGCGTCAAGGGCAGCAGCTTGAGATAACTCAGGGAGGAATATCCGGTGCCAAAGTCATCGATCGCCAACGCGACCCCCTTGTTCTTCAGTTTCTTCATGCGCGGGATGGTCTGCTCGGGATCGTCCATGGCCGCGCTTTCGGTGATCTCGAGCTCAAGCATTCCCGGCTTGATATTATGCGCCGAAATCAAGCTGTCAATCAGGGTAAACAGATGCCTGGATTTTAATTGACGCGCAGAAATATTGACAGAAATACATACCTCTTCCAAACCTTGCTGGCTCCACTGGCTGATTTGCCGACACGCCTCGCGCAACACCCACTCGCCCAGCGGAATCACGAGGTTGCATTCCTCCGCGATCCTGATGAACTTGTCCGGGTACACCATGCCCCATTCCGGGTGGTTCCAGCGCACCAGGGCTTCCATGCCAATAATGCGCCCGGTGGCGATCTCCACCTGCGGCTGGTAGTGCAGCTCGAACTCGTCCCGCAGCAATGCCTGGCGCAAATGGTTCTCCATATGCATGCGCTCATTGATTTCCTCGCGCATCTTTTCGGTGAAGAACTTGAAATTGTTCTTGCCGGAAGACTTGGCCTCATACATCGCGGTATCGACATTCTTGAGCAGGCTATGGGCGTCGCTGCCGTCGCGCGGGGAAATCCCGATGCCGATGCTGGAAGACGAATGTAGCTCATAGCCCTCGATCAGGTAAGGCTGGGCCAGGCGCTGCAACACCTGCTCCGCCACGCGGCCCACTATCTGCGGCGCCTGCTGGTTATCGAGCACGATCACGAACTCATCCCCGCCAAGCCGGGCCACCAGCCCCTGGTCGGCAACACAGGAAACCAGGCGCCTCGCCACTTCCACCAATAGCTGGTCCCCGACATGGTGCCCCAGAGTGTCGTTGATGATCTTGAAGTTATCAAGGTCGAGGATCATTACGCCGATGGGCTGCGCGTTTGCCAGCCGCTCCTCCAAACCGTTGTAGAGGCTCATGCGGTTCGGCAGGCCGGTGAGCGTATCGGTATGCGCGAGGTCATGGATCCTGGCCTCGTTGGCCTTGCGATCGCTGATATCGCTGAAGGTATTGATGTAGCACTCGGCCCTGCCGTCCTGGCCGGTCACGGTGGTAATGGTCAGCGCCACGGGGAAGACATGGCCTTGTTTATGCCGCATTAAGGTCTCGCCCTGCCAGACGCCTTTCTCGCTGACGGAAAAATAAGCCTGCTGCCGGCTTTCCGCCATCATGTGCTCGGCCGCAAGAAAACTGACCGGCATGCCCAGCAACTCCTGCGCCGAATATCCCGTCAAGTCGGTGACAGCGGGATTAATGCCGATCACTTCATCGGCCGGGCTGGCAATCAGCATGCCTTCGCTCGAGGAGGTGAATACGCTGGTGGCCAGGCGCGTCCTGGCGTCACGCTGACGCAGTTGCTGGATGGTCCGCAGCCAGACATAGGCGAGCGTCGCCAAGGCCAGAGCCAGCGATACGCCGATCCAAAAAATCCAGTCGTCCGGCTGCGCCAGGTGCCCCCAGCCCTTGGTCGGCATGCTGGCAAGCTGCCAGTAAACATGCCCGTCCAGGGTAATATCCAGCAACACCGGGTTATGGCTGAACAAGGCGCTGTCCCCGCTGATCATTTCAGCATAGCCGCGGTCATCCAGGCGCCGCAGGGCATAACTCAAGACCGGGCCGTGCACCTGCAAGCCCGCTGCCTGCAATAGGCTGTCGATATCCAGCGCGACCGAAGCGGCACCCCAATAGGATTCCTGGCCGGCCTGGTCAAACACGAACAAAGGCAAGCGGTGCACCAGGCCGCGCCCGCCCTGCACCAGGTCAATCGGCCCGATCAATTCGGGATGCCGCGACTCCTCCAGAGAGACCTCCTGGCCGGTCGCCTGGGCCTGGTAGCGCAACCCGAGCAGCTTTTCATTGCCTGCCAGAGGATATACGTAGCGCACCACATTGCCTGGTGCCATGGTGATGGTTTTGAGGTGGCGCCCGTAATGTACCAGGCTGGCCACGACGCGGTTGAAACTGTCGGCATTGAAATTGGGGTTGGCGGCGACATAGGTCGTCAGGCCCAGCCCAAGATGGATGGAACTGTTCAGCTCACCTTCGATACGCGCACGCACGCCTGCGGCCAAGGTCGTCACGTAATGGCGCTCTTCCTTGACCTTGGCTTGATGGTCAATCTCGTGGATATAGAAAGCGAGGCCAAGCAGGGAGATACCGATCAGGACTGCGACGATCAGGGGCGAGTAAAACCTCCATCCTCCTGGTGCAATGCTGAATTGGCCGCCCTGGTCAGAAAACATGTTTTTTTAAGTTCTTTGGTTTGAAAATGGTGCACCAATTGTAACTTGGCTTGCCGGCCCATTGACCGGTAAAAGAGAATGGGAAGCCGCCCCTTAATCAATTAACGGCTGGATCTAGGAAAGATTGAATTTTTTAGGCAGCCTAGGCCGGTAGTGGATGGTGTGATTCGTGCTTGCAATACCGTACATAATTCAGCACGGAGGACACGGCGATGATCCTGATCCTGCTTGTCGCCTTGATTGTACTATCGCCCCTGGCAATGACGAATGCGTTTTCACATATCCTGCTGGTCAGCATTTATGCAGGGCTCGCCCACCTAGCGAGCTTCATTGCGATCGCCGCCCTGCTGCGCCATGTCATGCGCCGGCAACAGGTTGCCAACTGGCGCGCAAGGCGGCTGCGCTCGTGATGTCAGTTACTGCCAGACATACCCAAGGTTGAAGATCAGCGCACTATCCGTGCTCTTGCGTCCTTCAGCCGGCTGTCCGGCCCAATCCAGGTTGTACTGGATCGAGGCGTTGAAGTTGTTGATGATGGGGAAGCGCAAGCCGGTCTTGGTGAAAGCCAGCGCATTGCTTGCGCTGTCCAGGCCCAGCAGGACTTCGTGCTCATGGAAGAACTGGGTGCTGCCGCCGAAGACGCGCTGATCGTACTTCAACGCCCAACGTGCGCCCGGGTAGCTCTCATTCTCGGCCTCATAATAATTGACCGTCACATAGTTCAAACCGCCTTCGACGAAGAGGTTGAGGTCAGGCCGTTCATATACCTGGTAACCGCTACCGACGCCGGTTGTCGTTCGCAGCTTGATGTCACGGAAGCGGTCGTTTTCCAGCGTGTTGTTGGCATAGACGTACCACTTATTGCTGATGAATCGGTCCAGCTTGATGGAGGAGCGGTTGTTGAACTGCGTATTCTCGCCGTTGTTGGTCGCGCGGTTGACCACGGCGGCCACTGTCAGGCGGTGATTGAGCGTACGCGCGATCGATTCGCCATCAAGACGGATCGTGGTGGTGTCGGTATTACCCTGCGTGACGGAACCGCCCAGGTTGATACGGCCGCTCCAGTTGACCCCGACGCCGGACAATTCTGGCGTGGGGTTGATGTAAAGCAGGTCGGCCAAGGGAATCTCTTTCTCCTCGTACTGCTTCTTGCCGTCCTCCTCGTCATCCAGCTGCACCAGCTTGATCGTGGCCTTGCCATTATCGTAGCTTTCCAGCGTCGTCTTCAGGTTGGAGCGGTCTGTCAGCGTCACGGCCAGCGGCTCATCGGTCTTGATGGTCTCGATCTCGGACCAAGTAACCTGGATGTCGCCCGCATACGAGGTCTTGAACACCACCTTCTCGTTGAATTTACGCACCACCTTGCCGGTGATGACGTCACCATTCTTCAGGCGGATCTCATCTGCCCCGGCCGATAACGGCAATACTCCCAAGCCTACCGCCACGGCACTGGCAATAGTGAAGCCTTTCCACACAACACGATACAAAATTGATCCTTTCTGGCTCCGTCCCTTGCGGGACTTTGGCCCATAATCCGACATAGAACGATGTTCAAATTTTCAAACTGCGAATGACTTGTGACACACACCTGTCCCATGGTCAATCAACTGCAACACGGCTTTAGCTGATACTGACTTCGCGCTTCACAGGCTTGTCCTGGAAAGCTTCCCGAACAGACTCGCCCATCGATAGGCCGGACGGGCGGATGAAATGCAACTTGATTAAAACTAGATATCCGTAATGGCTATTATTCTATTCTTCAATAATCGATGAGATCAAACCTCGGCCAAAGAGTTCAGCATCAGTATGCTCCAGCCTACGATCGCAGCGCCGATTATGCGAAAATAGCTATCCCACTACACTGCATCCCGAGGAAGAGTCCGCATGAACAAGCCCGCCATCATCCTGCTTGCCGCACTGTCGCTGCACGGTACTGCCGCATTGGCCGTATGCAAGGACTATGGCAACTTCAAGCCGGAAGACGGCAGCCAGGTTGTCGGCGGGGTCGCATTCGCGGACTACAAGGAAGACAAGATAGACGCCTACTTTTACGGCGAAATGTGCTGGACCGCCTCCGAAATCGCCGAGGAAGGCAACCGCCGTATTTTCTACAAGCTAATCGCCGGCCATGATGCCAACGGTCGTATCGCAGGCTACGTGCCGCTTGCCGAATCGGCGCCCGCCATGTTCACTTGCCCGCAAGGCAGCGTGCAAGCCCCGTTCGATGGCTACTTCGACAAGGTAGACGGCCCCAGGCCCGGCTTCCGCACCCTGGTTTGCAAAACCACGCAAACTGCGCCATAAGTTTGACATCTGCGGGCAATATCATGTCCGCAACCGCACAAACCCAGGCATGAAGGCTTGCATAAAGCTATAATAATCAACTTTTTTACAATACCAATACCGTGCCATGCCTGGTTACCCTCCGGGCGGCGGTGAGAAAAGAATGAGCCCATACCAGAAAATTGCGACTGACGATGTTCGCATCAAGGAAATCAAGGAGCTGAGATTACCGTCCGAGCTGCTTGAGGAGCTGCCCGCCAGTACCGCCATCACCGACAACATCGTGGCTACCCGCAGCGCCATTCATAAAATCCTGCACAGCGCCGACGACAGGCTGCTCGTCATCATCGGCCCCTGCTCCATCCACGACTATGATGCGGGGCTGGAATACGCCCGCCGCCTGGTCGCGCTGCGCGCGCGCTTCGAGCACGAATTGCTGCTCGTGATGCGGGTCTATTTCGAAAAGCCGCGCACTACCGTGGGCTGGAAGGGCCTGATCAACGACCCATTCCTCGACGGCAGCTACCGCATCAACGAGGGCCTGGAACTGGCACGCCGCTTCCTGCTGGACGTCAACGCCCTCGGCATGCCTGCCGGCACAGAGTTCCTCGACGTCATCACCCCGCAATACACCGCAGACTTGGTCAGCTGGGGAGCGATCGGCGCTCGTACGACCGAATCGCAGATCCACCGCGAACTGGCCTCGGGCCTCTCCTGTCCGGTAGGCTTCAAGAACGGCACGGACGGCAATATCCGCATTGCGGTCGACGCCATCAAGGCAGCGGCCAGCCCGCACCATTTCCTCTCCGTGACCAAGGAAGGCCGTTCCGCCATTATATCCACCAGCGGCAACGAGGATTGCCACGTCATCCTGCGCGGCGGCAAGACGCCGAACTACGATGCCGCCAGCGTGGAAGATGCCGCGCGCGAGCTCGCCAATGCGGGATTGGCCGCCAAGGTCATGATCGACTGCTCGCATGCCAATAGCCTCAAGCAGTTCAAGCGCCAGATCGACGTCGTCGCCGACGTCACCAGCCAGATTGCCAGCGGCGACGACCGCATCGTAGGCCTGATGATCGAATCGCACCTCAATGAAGGCAGGCAGGACCTGATCCCGGGTTGCCAGCTCGAATACGGCAAATCGATCACCGACGGCTGCCTAGGCTGGGACGACTCCATCACCCTGCTCGACAGCCTGGCCGAAAGCGTACGCCAACGCCGCAAGCGCCAGGAAGAAACCGAGTAAGGCCGCGAACCGGAACCTGACATGCAGTCCTCAGCCTCATGGCGGCTGATGCAGGCAAGCGACTTGCCAGCCGTCATGCAGATAGCTGCGCAAGTGCATCCCGGCTATCCGGAAGACCTGGCGATCTTCGCCGAGCGCCAGCAGCTGTACCCGCAAGGTTGCTGGATACGGCAACAAGCAAGCCACATCTGCGGCTACCTCGTCAGCCATCCGTGGCAGCTCGGCATGCCTCCCAGCCTCAACAGCCTGCTGCAGGCGCTGCCCAGCCGGGCAACCACCTATTACCTGCACGATATTGCCCTGCTGTCGTCCGCGCGCGGCGCGAATGCCGCTGGCGATATCCTCGCGCAACTATATGCACAGGCCGCACATGAACGCCTGGACAACCTCTCGCTTATCGCCGTCAATCGCTCGCTCCGCTTCTGGCAGCGGCAACAATTCCAAGCAGCCAATCATCTTGTCCCGGCAGCAAAATTACAAAGTTACGATCGTGCCGCTAGCTACATGGTGCGTACGCTGGCTTGATTCAAACCTGCTCAAGCGGCAGGCATAAAAAAGCCCGGCTAGGCCGGGCCGTTTGTACGCAATATCCTATTTTAATGAACTGGAGCCGATGCCGCCGATTGCGCGGGTTTGGGCTCATGCATAAGCAGCAAGGCCAACCCTGCCCCGATTCCCGCAGCAGCCGCGCCCAGCAGGAAAGCAAGCTGGTAGCCGGCCAGTAACGCCGACGGCAAGGCATTACCCTGCGCCAGCCACTTTTGGCTCACCAAGGCGGCCAGGCTTGCCAATACAGCCAATCCCACCGCGCCGCCCATCATGAAGGCCGTATTCACCACGCCGGACGCCAGGCCGGAATCTTCGGGCGCCACATCATTCATTGCCGCAAGCAGCAATGGATTGAAAGCGATGCCGCCGCCCAGCCCCAGCAGTACCATGGAAGGGAATATATCCAGCCAGAACATGCCATCCAGCGGCGCACGGGCGAACCATCCCAAGCCTAGCGCCGCCAGCACCAATCCCAGCGTCAACGAAGCGCGAATCCCGATGCGCATCACCAGCCACGCAGACAAGCCAAGAGAGAACAAGGCCATCACCACATTGGCCGGCAGGAACGCCAACCCCACCTGCAAGGCGTCGTAACCCAACACGAACTGCATATACAGCGCCGACATGAAGAACCAGGCGAACAATGCAGCCGCCCAGAGCACGGCCACCACATTGGCCACCGACACATTACGCTTCCGGAACAGGCTCAAGGGCATCAATGGCGCAGCCACGCGCAATTGCAAGCCGATAAAACATGCAAACAACAACCCGGCCAGGGCAAACAAGCCCAATGTCTCACCGGAAAGCCAGCCCGTCTCGTTGCCATTCACAATCGCATATACCGCCAGCATCATCGACGCCGTAATACTCAACGCACCGGCAACATCGAGCTTCTGCGGACGCAACTCGGCGCCATGCGCAGGCAGCAGCCGCAAACACAGCCCATAGACCACAATCCCGATCGGCAAGTTGACGAGGAAGATCCAATGCCAGCTCAAGGTGCTTGTAAGCAGTCCGCCCAACAACACCCCCAGACTGCCACCGCCCGCACAGACAAACCCGTAAACCCCCATCGCCTTGGCACGCTCGCCCTGCTCGGTGAACAGATTCATGATCAACGACAACGCCACCGCCGACACCACCGCCCCGCCGAGCCCCTGCACGGCGCGCGCCCAGACCAATTGCTGCTGCGTCGCGGCCATCCCGCAAATCAGCGAGGCCAGCGTGAACGACGCAATCCCGATCAGGAACAAACGCCGCTGGCCGAAGAAATCCCCCAGCCGGCCGCCGAGCAGCAGAAAACCGCCGAAGGTGAGCATATAGGCGTTCACCACCCACACCAGCGAAGTTTCGCTGAACCCAAGGTCGGCCCGGATCGACGGCAGCGCCACATTCACGATCGTGGTATCGAGCACGATCATGAGCACGCCGAAACACAAGACGATCAACGCCAGCCAGCGGTTATGGGTTTGTGCATGATGGCCTGTTTGCATAGCGCTAACCTCACAATCAAAAATGCCAGGCAACAAGCCTGGGAAGAAAAATCAATTTGAAGATACGGCCTTGAAACGAAAAAAGGGTTAGCTAAAAAGCTAACCCTTTGATATTCCTGGTGGGCCGTGCGGGACTCGAACCTGCGACAAACGGATTAAAAGTCCGCTGCTCTACCAACTGAGCTAACGGCCCTTGAGATGAGACTCTCATCTCGGAAAGCGCGCAATTATGAAGAAAAGCGCCGGTGGCGTCAATGCTGGATTGCAATTTCCTTTGCTTCAGCAACCCATCCCATCAAGCAATTCCGGTGCAAGCCTATGCGCAGGAAAGGATTTCCCGGCGCATCACCTCATGCCGGGAAAACGGCCCTGCATTGCGCGCATGATTTTGCTCATGCCGCCCTTCGAGAACATTTTCATCATTTTCTGCACTTCCTCGAACTGGTTGAGCAGGCGGTTGACTTCCTGCACCTGCACCCCTGCGCCGGCGGCGATGCGGCGCTTGCGCGTGGCCTTGATGATGTCCGGCTTGCGGCGCTCCAAGGGGGTCATGGCATTGATGATGCCCTCGATGCGGCGCAACGCCTTGTCGCCAGCTTCATTATTGACCTGGCCCATCATGCCGGAAATCTGGGCGGGCATCTTGTCCATCAACGAACCCATGCCGCCCATCTTGCGCATTTGCAGCATCTGCGCCTTGAAGTCGTCAAGGTCGAAGTTCTTGCCGGACTTGACCTTGTCAGCAAGTTTCTTGGCTTCGTCCAGGTCTACATTCTTCTGTGCCTGCTCGATCAGCGAAAGCACGTCGCCCATGCCCAGCACGCGCGACGCCATGCGCTCGGGATGGAACAATTCGATGCCATCGACTTTCTCGCTCACGCCGATGTACTTGATCGGTTTGCCGGTGACATGGCGCACGGACAATGCCGCGCCGCCGCGGGCATCGCCGTCGAGCTTAGTGAGCACCACGCCGGTCAATGGCAGGGTTTCGCCGAAGGCGCGCGCGGTATTGACCGCATCCTGGCCCTGCATGGCATCGACCACGAACAAGGTCTCGATCGGGTTGAGCAAGCCGTGCAGTTGTTTGATTTCGGCCATCATGGCTTCGTCGATGCCCAGGCGGCCCGCGGTATCGAAGATCAGCACGTCATAGAAGTGACGCTTGGCGAAGTCGAGCGCCTGGGCGGCGATATCCGCCGGCTTTTGCGTCGCGTTGGAATCGAAGCAGTCCACTTCCAGACTCTTGGCCAGGGTTTTCAACTGCTCGATCGCGGCAGGCCGGTAGACGTCGGCACTGGCCAGCAGCACTTTCTTTTTCTCGGCCTTCAGCAGCCGCGCCAGCTTGGCGGAGGTAGTGGTCTTACCGGAACCCTGCAAGCCTGCCATAAGGACGATGGCGGGAGGATTGGTGGCAAGGTTGAGGCCGACATTCTGCTCGCCCATGAGGCGGGTGAGTTCTTCGTGCACGACCTGGATCACGGCCTGGCCCGGAGACAGGCTTTGCAGCACTTCTCGGCCTACCGCGCGCTCCTTCACCTGGCTGACGAAATCCTTGACCACCGGCAAGGCCACATCGGCCTCCAGCAATGCCATGCGCACTTCGCGCATGGCGTCGGTGATGTTCTCTTCCGTGAGGCGGGCGTGCCCGCGTAAGGTTTTGACGACTTGCTGTAATCTGCTGCTGAGGTTTTCGAACATGATGGATACCAGTGGCGGCCGCCGTGGATTAACGCGTGCGTCAGGCGGCTGCATGTTATAGTGTTGTGAATATATGAATTCTAACCCAAGTCATCCCGTATGATTGCGTTTCTACCCGTTATTACCGCATTGATTTACCTGTTGGTGGCCGTCAATTACTGGCGCCAGACCAAGACCAGCGACGCATCGACTCCTTCCAAGCAGAATTGGCAGTCCGGCCTAATCGCCGTCGGGCTGGTGCTGCATGCGCTCTCGCTCTATTGCCACTTGTTTTCGCAGGGGCTCAACCTGAGCTTTACCAATGCGCTTTCCACCATCCTCTGGCTCACGGTATTGATTTACTGGATCACCAATATCAAACACCACCTGCATAGTCTGCAGGCATTCGTATTACCGCCAGCGGCCTTTTTCGTATTGCTACAGGCATGGCAGCCTGAATCGCACGTGATCCCCTACGCCGACCAGCCCTTGTTCGTGGCCCACCTGGTGATTGCGATGCTGGCCTACAGCCTGCTGACCTTTGCCGCGCTGCATGCATTGCTCATGACCGCCGCCGAACGCAAGCTGCACCAAAAATCGAGCTGGCTCAAGCTGCCCGACTTCCCGCCGCTCATGACGATGGAAACCCTGTTGTTCCGCATTATTACGCTAGGGTTCGTCCTGCTGACGCTGACCTTGATCAGCGGCATGATGTTCTCGGAGCTGTTGTTCGACCAGCCGTTCCAATTCAATCACAAGAACGTGTTCACCATACTCTCGTGGCTGATCTTCGGCGGGCTGCTGTTTGGCCGCTACCGTTATGGCTGGCGCGGACGCACCGCGGTGCGCTGGACCTTGAGCGGTTTTGTCGTGCTATTGCTGGCTTATGCAGGCAGCAAGTTCGTGCTGGAAGTCCTGCTGCACCGCTAAAGCAGCTAACAAAACACTTCTGGCTATATATCAACGCAGGCTGATGACAGGCCAGCCCGCTTCCTCCGCATACGTCTTGAGCGTAGGGTCCGGATCCACCGCCACAGGCTTGTCCACCAGCTTCATCAATGGCAGGTCATTATGGGAGTCGCTGTAGAACCAGGTAGTTTCGAAGTCGCTTAATGCCTGGTTGCGCTCTTCCAGCCACTCGTTGAGCCGCGTGATCTTGCCGGCCTGGAAGCTCGGGGTTCCCGTCACCTTGCCGGTAAACCTTCCATCCACTTCCTCTGGCGTGGTGCCAATCAGGTTATCGATGCCGAACTCGTGCGCGATCGGGGTGGTCACAAAGCTGTTGGTCGCGGTAATGATCATGAGCAGATCGCCATTCTGGCGGTGCTTCTCCACCAATGCGCGCGCCTTGTCGGTGATCATGGGACGGATTTTCTGCGCCATGTATTCACGGTGCAAGGCGTCCAGCTCGCTGCGCGGACGTTCGCTCAGGGGCTTGAGCTGGAAATCCAGGAAGGCGTAGATATCAAGCCGGCCGGCCTTGTAATCCTCATAAAAGGCAAGATTCTTGGCCAGGTGCTCCTGCTCGTTGAGCAAGCCCTTGCTGATGAGGAACTGGCCCCACTGGAAATCGCTGTCCCCAGCCAGGAGCGTGTTATCGAGGTCAAACAATGCGAGCTGCAAAATGTTTCTCCGTCTACGGCAAAAATTGTTAGAGTTTAGCTTATGAACCTGAAGTATGCGACCTTAACCATCCCATGCCGCAAGGCGATCCAGGGCAATGAACCTGCCTGACTACCTGGTTCCGGCCGCCTGGCAATGGGTTGCCAATGCGCTGGCGCTGGCCCTGCTTGCCTATGCCGTCATCAAGTCTCCCTGGAAGCATTTGAGCGATCCGGCATTGCAACACGTGTTCCTCGGCTCCATCGTGGCATTGATGGTGATCTGGAGCGTCAAGGCAGGCATACGCCCCGGCCTCAACATCCACCTGCTGGGCGTCACGGTCTTGTGCCTGATGTTCCGCTGGCAACTGGCGCTGATCGCGCTGGCGTTGATCCTCGTCAGCGTCACCGCATTCGGCATGGCGGGATGGCAAACGCTGGGCATCAATTTCCTCATCATGGCGGTGATCCCGGTGGCCTTCAGCTACAACCTGTTCCGCCTGGTGGACAGCAAGCTGCCCAACCACTTGATCATCTACATCTTCGCCTGCGGCTTTCTATGCGCGGGACTCACCATCAGCCTGTGCGGCTTGAGCGCGGTGCTGATGCTGAGCGGCATGCAGGCCTACCCGCCCGACTACCTGTTCAGCAACTACCTGCCCTATTTCATCCTGATCGCCTGGTCGGAAGCTTTTCTCACCGGCATGGCGGTCACGCTGATGACGGCGTTCCGCCCCCACTGGCTGGCCACGTTCAGCGACAAGCGCTACCTGAAAACCAAGCATTGATTGCCAGGGCATTGACAGCTTAGCTGCGCCGCCCTAACGGCAATACCAGGACCACCGCAAGCATGATCAGGATCAGCGCAAAGAACTCCGCGCTGCCAACGGCCTCTCCCGCCAGCCACGCCCCCAGCAGCAACGCGATCAGCGGGTTCACGAACGCATAGCTGGTCGAGAGCGCAGGCCGCACTGTATTGAGCAAGTACAGGTAGGCGCTATAGGCGATCAGCGAGCCGAACACGATCAGGTACAGCAGGGCAAACGCTGCCTGCATCGACACGGTTTGCGGCACGGCCTCGCCTCTTGTCCAGCTTGCCGCTGCCAACAACGCGCCTCCGCAGAGCATTTGCGCCGCACTCGCCATCGCCCCTTTCGGCATGGGCAAGTGCCTGCCCCAGGCGGAGCCGAAGGCCCAGCTTGCTGCCGCGACCAACAATATGACGGCGCCCAATGGGCTGGCCTGCATCTCCTCTCCCAGGTTCAGCACCACCACGCCCGCCGTCCCGACCAGGATGCCGGCCCATTCGCGTTTTGTCGGCACATGCGCCCAGATGCCGGCGAACACGGCAGCCCACAAGGGCATGGTGGCAACCGCAAGGGCCGCCACGCCTGAGGATACTTCCTGCTCGGCATAGGCCACCCCGCCGTTGCCCACCGCAAGCAACAAGCCGCCCACGAGCAATGCGCCGCCCCACTCCTTGCCCGTGGGCGCCCGTGCTCCCTGCCTGCGCAGGAACAGATACAGTATCCCGCCTGCCGCCAGGAAGCGCATAGCGGCCATCATGAACGGCGGCAGGCTTTCAATCGCGATGCGCATGGCCAGGTAAGTCGAGCCCCAGATGAAATACAGCGCGAACAATGCGAGTCCGATCAATAAATGCTGGCGAGAGAAACGCACACCTTGTCCTTTCCAGGCTTGTACCGGCTTTGCAGCAATAAAAAAGGCGCCTTGGAGGCGCCTTGCTTAATCATCAACCATTTACAGGTGGAAATCGCCAGCGGCCTCGGGCTGGTAATCAATCTTCAATATCCTGTACTGGCGCACGCCTCCCGGCATGGCCCAGTCGATCACGTCGCCGACCCGGTATCCCAGGATGGCAGTGCCCAAGGGAGCCACCACCGAAATGCGGTTGGCCGAAGCGTCCGCATCGGCAGGAAACACCAGCGTGCAGTGCATCTCATGCCCATTCGCCTCGTCGCGCAGCAGCACGCGCGAATTCATGGTCACCACATCCGCGCCGACCTGCTCGGAGGCCACTTCTTCGCTGCGCGCCAGTTCATCTTCGAGGCGGGTAAGGTTGCCTGCCTCGGGGAAGCCGTTCTTGCGCAGTTGCTCAATCATGGAAAACAGCCGGTCCATATCAAAACTTGTTACCTGGATTGCACCTTGCAACATGGGGATTCCTTTACTTTTACCTTGATGATATTCGATCGTTAAATGAATGAATGCACTATACCTGCGGATGTGCCCGCTCGGCATTCGCATGCAGTTTATTGAGGGCGTTCAGGTAGGCCTTGGCCGAGGCGATCACGATATCCGTATCCGCCCCATGCCCGTTGACGATGCGCCCGCCCTTGGACAACCGCACCGTCACCTCGCCCTGCGCATCGGTGCCGCTGGTGATGTTGTTGACGGAATACAGCAGCAGCTCGGCGCCGCTGCTGATAATCTTCTCGATAGCCTTGAACGCCGCATCGACAGGGCCGCCGCCAGTAGCGTCCGCACGGCGCTCGACGCCATTCTCCGCCACGGTCACCTCCGCATGCGGCACTTCGCCCGTCTGCGACGCCACATGCAGGTAGCTCAGCTTGAAGCTTTCCTCGTTGACCACGTTATCGCTGACCAGGGCCTGGATATCCTCATCGAATATCTCGGACTTCTTGTCCGCCAACTCCTTGAAGCGCGCGAATGCCGCATTGAGCGCATCCTCGCTTTCCAGGGTGATGCCCAGCTCGGTGAGACGGGTGCGGAAAGCATTGCGCCCGGACAACTTGCCCAGCGTCAGCTTGTTGGCGCCCCAGCCCACATCTTCCGCACGCATGATCTCGTAAGTCTCGCGGTGCTTGAGCACGCCGTCCTGGTGGATGCCGGACTCATGGGCGAACGCGTTCGCGCCGACGACAGCCTTGTTGGGCTGCACCGGATAGCCGGTGATCGTCGATACCAGCTTGGATGTCGTCACGATCTGCGTGGTATCGATGGTGGTATCGAGCTGGAACACGTCGCGGCGGGTCTTCACCGCCATCACCACTTCCTCCAGGCTGGCATTGCCCGCCCGTTCGCCCAGGCCGTTGATGGTGCACTCCACCTGCCGCGCGCCGGCCAGCACGGCAGACAGCGAGTTCGCCACCGCCATGCCGAGGTCGTTGTGGCAGTGGGTCGACCACACCACCTTGTCGGAGTCCTTCACGCGCGCAATCAGTTGCGCCATGCGCTCGCCCCATTGCTGCGGCACGGAGTAGCCCACGGTGTCAGGCACGTTGATGGTCTTGGCGCCTGCCGCGATTACGGCGTCAAACACCTGCACCAGGAAATCGATGTCGGAGCGCACGGCATCCTCGGCAGAGAACTCGACGTCGTCGGTATATTCCAATGCCCACTTCACTGCCTGCACGGCACGCTCCAGCACCTGCTCAGGCGTCATGCGCAGCTTGTTCTGCATATGGATCGGGCTGGTCGCGATAAAAGTATGGATGCGGCGCTTCCTGGCCGGGCTGATCGCCTCTCCCGCGCGGCGGATGTCGTTCTCGTTGGCGCGCGCGAGCGAACAGACGGTGGACTCGGTAATCACTTCGGCAATGGCGCGGATGGCATCGAAATCCCCGGGGCTCGCCGCTGCAAAACCGGCCTCGATCACATTCACGCCCAGCTTTTCCAGTTGACGGGCGATTCGCAGCTTCTCTTCCTTGGTCATGGCCGCGCCAGGGCTTTGCTCGCCGTCGCGCAGGGTGGTATCAAAAATGATGAGCTGGTTCTGTGTCATGGCCTGAAATTCCATCAACGTTTGGGTTTATGAGCGGAAGCGTCTCAGTAGGTATGGCTAAAGCTGGGCAGGAGCAATACTAGCGCGGGCTGCGCAGCATCAGGCTCGCCGGGGCCAAGAAAGCCCGGGCAAGGGGGAAATCCGGATTGTGCCTGAAGTTCTGCATAGGTGATTGAATATAATTCTTTTCCTCCCGCAAGGCAAGCCGAAGCCCTGGCATGCCTGCGGATTCAAGCCGGCAACTTGGCGCGTGGGCGAATTTGAGGCACGATGGCGGACATTAACCCGCAATCGCTTACAGGCCAGCATGTCCCATATCACATTTCCATTACGCACCTTTTTCCTACGTGGGCTGAAAAGCGCATTTTTCCAGCGAGTGAATGTTGAAGGACTGCGGATCAGCCCATTGCAGCTACTATTGATGCTGGCGATTACCACTGCCGGCAGCATCCTGATGGGACGG
The DNA here is from genome assembly GCF_045984385.1 of Methylobacillus draconifructus. Lineage (NCBI taxonomy): Bacteria > Pseudomonadati > Pseudomonadota > Betaproteobacteria > Nitrosomonadales > Methylophilaceae > Methylobacillus > Methylobacillus draconifructus. The sequence continues at coordinate 258,606 of NZ_JBJQIJ010000001.1, read as the reverse complement.
CTGGTGATCATCGGCCAGGCGGAATTCTTTCCCAAGGCGTTGCTCTGGGGCTGGCTGGTCGTGCTGCTGTTGCTATGGCTGTGCTGGTACCTCAGCGACCACGCGCGCACGCACGGCCTGCAGGTGCAGGCCGCCGCATTGTTTGCCATCGGCACCGCGCAGGCGTTCGTGCTGGATATCCTCAGCACCTTGGTCTATGTCGGCCTAATCCAGCCGCAAGGCCTGGATGGATCCGCCTGGCACTGGGCACTGTATATCGCCACCACCACCTGGGCGGCGCTGGCCTTCTGGCTGCTGCTGACACGCAGCACGCAAGTGCCGGGCAGACTCATCTTGCTGACCGGGATATTCGCGTTTGGCGCGCCGCTGATCGTGCATTTTTCACAAGCCCCCATGTACTGGCTGCCTTATGAAGAGGATAGCGCCGGCACGGACAACAGCCTGCAGCTGACCCAGGAAAAGCTGGAAACCCAACTGCAGCTCGCCAGCAAGCAACGTGCAGCCGTCAAGCCTGAGCGGCCAGGCGTTGTCGACCTGTTCAGCATCAGCTATGCGCCTTATGGCGACGACGAGGTATTCCTGCGCGAGAGCAGCATGGTCAATGCCGTCATCGAGGAGCGCTTCGATGCCGCAGGTCATATGCAGGAGCTCGTCAACCACCCTGCCACCCTGGAAACCCTGCCATGGGCCAGCCTCGAAAACCTGGAGCGCGCCATTAACCGCGCCGCAGACCTCATGAATACCGAGGAAGACTTGCTGTTGATCTACCTTACCTCGCATGGCGCGCAGAACGGGGAACTCGCTGCCTCGCTCTGGCCGTTGGAAATGGACATGCTCACCCCGCAGGCCCTCAACCTGTGGTTGGACAAGGCAGGCGTCAAGTACCGCGTCATCGTGGTATCGGCGTGCTATTCCGGCAGCTGGATAGCGCCGTTGCAGAACGAGAACACGCTGATCATGACCGCAGCCGACGCCACCCATACCTCATTCGGCTGCGGCAGCGGCTCGGAGTTGACCTTCTTCGGCCGCGCCTTGTTCGACGAAGCCTTGCGTAACACCTATTCATTCGAAGAGGCTTTCCAGCATGCCCTGCCTGTCATCCGCAAGCGCGAACAGCAAGCAGGCAAGACGGATGGCCCTTCCAACCCGCAAATCCATGTCGGTGAAAAAATAAAGCCCGTGCTGCAGGCGTTGCAGCACGGGCATTGATCCAGCAAGCGCTTAGTTTTATTGACCGGGAGGAGCGGACTGGTCGGCAGCGGCGGGCTTCGGCTTGCGCTTGCCCCATAGCCAGAGGATATAGCCTGAGACCCCGTAGGCCAGGAACACGGCGAACAGCACTTCCGGCGGACTGTAGGAAATCAGCACGAACGCCAGCACGATCAGCAGGATCACGACGAACGGCACGCTGCGGCGCAGGTTGATGTCCTTGCCGCTGTAGTAACGCAGGTCGCTCACCATGGATAGGCCGGCAAACAAGGTGATGAACCATGCCACCCACTGCATCTTGACGGCATCAAAAAACACCTCCGTGCCGCTCACGTGGTTTTCATACGACACCCAGACCAGCCCGGCAAGCAGGGCAGCAGCCGCAGGGCTGGGCAGGCCCTGGAAATAGCGCTTGTCGCTTTCGTCCAGCTTGGTGTTGAAGCGCGCAAGGCGCAAGGCCGCACCGGCGCAATAGATGAAAGCAGCGATCCATCCGAGCTTGCCCAGCGGTTTCAGGGCCCAGACGTACATCACCAATGCCGGCGCGACGCCGAACGACACCATGTCGGACAGGCTGTCGTACTCGGCGCCGAACGCGCTTTGCGTATTGGTCATGCGCGCCACCCGGCCATCGAGGCCGTCCAGGACCATGGCAATGAAAATCGCCACGGCGGAATGCTCAAAGTTGCCGTTCATGGCCTGCACAATCGCATAGAACCCGGCAAAAAGCGCCGCTGTGGTGAACAGATTGGGCAACAGATAAATGCTGCGCTCGCGCAGGCCGGCCTCCATGAAGGAGCGGTGGCGGTGTGGACGGTTGGGAATGTCAGCCATTCAAGCATTTCCTCATTGAACGATCGTGCAGGATATCTGCACGCAAAACTGCGCACAGTATAGCAAGCACATGGCCATCATGCGCGCGCTCGATACCATATAAAGCGTCAGTCCATGGTAGTATCGCGGCTTGAATTTTGGCTAAGCATCATGGAATTTACCCTTATCAAGCAAGACGGCGCCGCGCGGCGTGGCACCGTCAGCCTCGCGCACGGCGATGTGCAAACCCCGGCCTTCATGCCGGTCGGCACTTATGGCTCCGTCAAGTCGTTGTCCCCGGTCGAAGTGCGCGACACCGGCGCGCATATCCTGCTCGGCAACACCTTCCACCTCTGGCTGCGCCCCGGGCTGGAAGTCATCAGCGAATTCGGCGGCCTGCACCAGTTCATGGGCTGGGACGGCCCCATCCTCACCGACTCGGGCGGCTTTCAGGTTTGGAGCCTGGGCGACCTGCGTAAGATCACCGAGGAAGGCGTGCGCTTCCGCTCCCCCATCAATGGCGACAGCTGTTTTCTCACGCCTGAAGAGTCCATGCGCATTCAAAAAGTGCTGAACTCGGACATTGTCATGATCTTCGACGAGTGCACGCCCTATCCCGCGACGCATATCGAAGCGCGCGACTCCATGCGCCTCAGCCTGCGCTGGGCCGCGCGCAGCAAGGCCGCGCACCAGGGCAACCCGAACGCGCTGTTCGGCATCATCCAGGGCGGCATGTACGAAGACCTGCGCGACGAATCGCTGGCCGGGCTCGCCGAGATCGGCTTCGACGGCTATGCGATCGGCGGCCTCTCGGTAGGCGAACCCAAGGAAGACATGCTGCGCATCCTCGCTCACACCGCGCCGCAAATGCCGCAGGACAGGCCGCGCTACCTCATGGGCGTGGGCACGCCGGAAGACCTGGTCGCCGCCGTAGCGCACGGCGTGGATATGTTCGACTGCGTGATGCCGACCCGCAACGCGCGCAACGGCTGGCTGTTCACGCGCCATGGCGACATCAAGCTCAAGAACGCGCGACATCGGAAGGATACGCGACCGCTGGACGAGGACTGCAGTTGCTATACCTGCCGCCACTTCAGCCGCGCCTACCTGCACCACCTGCACCGCAGCGGCGAGATCCTCGGCGCACGCCTCAACACCATCCACAACCTGCATTACTACCAGGAATTGATGGCCGGGATGCGCCAGGCCATTGAGCAAGGCCGGTTTGCCGCTTTCGCTAGCGAGTTCAGGCAAGGGCGGCAGAAATTGCAGCAAGCAGCATAATCCAGCGCATATGCCACAATATGTTAGAATTTTGGGCTAATATTTTGCGCTTCAAGTATTTCTACCCATTGAAAAGAAAGGTTTACCCGTGTTAATCGCTTCTGCGTACGCTGCTGATGCAGCCCAGGCCGCTCCAGACTGGATGAGCTTCCTTCCCTTGATCGTTATCTTCGTGCTGTTCTGGTTCATGCTGATCCGCCCGCAAATGAAACAGGCCAAGGAACAACGCAAACTGATCGAAGCCCTGCAAAAAGGCGACGAAGTGACCACCAGCTCCGGCATCGTCGGCCGCATCACCAAGGTAGGCGAAGGCTACGTCAGCCTGGAAATCGCGCCGGAAACCGTGATTACCGTACAAAAGCACACTGTGCAAACCCTGTTGCCCAAGGGCACCATCAAGTCCCTGTAACATAGCCGCTATATACTTGACTCACGATCTTTAACATCACTGAAACACTGAAATGCGAGCCGCTTCATGAACCGCTACCCTTTATGGAAGTACCTGATGGTGCTGGTTGTCGTCCTGGTAGGCCTGCTTTATGCAGCCCCTAACCTGTTCGGCGAATCCCCGGCCGTGCAAATCACCGCAGCCAAGGCCAATACCAAGGTGGATGCAGCGCTGCTGGAAAACACGGAAAACATCCTGAAGCAGGAGAACATCCCGTTTGAAGCGTTGTTCCTCGACGTCACCGGCGTCAAGGTTCGCTTCCCCAGCACCGACATCCAGCTGCAGGCCAAGGACGCGCTCCAGGCGCGGCTGGGCAAGGATTACGTGATTGCGCTCAACCTGCTTTCACGCTCCCCCGAATGGCTGCGCAGCATAGGCGCCCGCCCGATGTATCTGGGCCTGGACCTGCGCGGCGGCGTGCACTTCCTGCTGCAGGTGGACATGAAGGCGGCGCTCGACCAGGCGGCGGAACGCTATGTCGGCGATTTCCGCAGCGCATTGCGCACCGCCCGGCTCAGCTATCTCGGTGTTTCCCGTGATGGCCAAGCCGTCAATGTCCGCTTCAAGGACATGGCGGAACTCAACAAGGCGCAACGCGCCCTGGAAAAAGATTATCCCGACCTCGCCTTCCGCACTTCCGACCGCGGCGAAGACAAAGTCCTGACCGCCGTATTGAGCGAGCCAGCGAAAAAGCGCATCCAGGAATTCGCCATCAAGCAGAACATCCAAACCCTGCACAACCGTATCAACGAATTGGGCGTTGCCGAGCCCGTGATCCAACAGCAAGGCATTGACCGTGTCGTCGTGCAACTGCCAGGCGTACAGGATACTGCCAAGGCCAAGGAAATCCTCGGCCGTACCGCCACGCTGGAAATCCGCATGGTGGACGAGGACAAGAGCAACGCCGTGACCCTGGAAAACGCCTCCAAGGGCCAAGTGCCGTTCGGTACCGAGTTCTACACCGACCGTAACGGCATCCCCATGCTGGTCAAGAAAAACGTGGTGCTGACCGGCGACTACATCACCGATGCCGGCCCGGGCATGGACCAGCAAGGCGGCGGCGCAGTGGTGCACGTCACCCTGGACGGCCGCGGCGCGCGCATCTTCAAGCAGGCCACGCGTGAAAACGTCGGCAAGCGCATGGCGATCCTGCTGATCGAGAAAGGCCAGGCGGAGGTGATTACCGCCCCCGTGATCCGCGAGGAAATCGGCGGCGGACGCGTACAGATTTCCGGCATGGCGAATACGCAGGAAGCCACTGACGTCGCCCTGCTGCTGCGCGCCGGCGCACTGGCCGCCCCGATGGAGATCATCGAGGAGCGTACCGTCGGCCCCAGCATGGGCGAAGCCAATATCGAGCGCGGCATGCATTCCACCCTGTGGGGCTTTGTGGCGATCTCCGTATTCATGATTGTCTACTACATGCTATTCGGCACGGTTTCCGTGCTGGCGCTGAGCATCAACCTGCTGTTGCTCGTTGCCTTGCTCTCCATGCTGCAAGCCACGCTTACATTGCCCGGCATCGCGGCGGTCGCGCTGACCCTGGGTATGGCGATCGACGCCAACGTGCTGATCAACGAACGTATCCGCGAGGAACTGCGCAACGGCAACACGCCGCAGGCTTCCATCCATGCGGGCTATGAACGTGCGTTCGGCACCATCCTCGATGCCAATGTCACCACCATGATCGCGGGCCTGGCGCTGTTCATGTTCGGCACCGGCCCGGTCAAGGGCTTTGCCGTCGTGCACGTGCTGGGCATCCTGACTTCGATGTTCTCGGCAGTGCTGGTTTCCCGTGCGGTCATCAACCTGATCTACGGCTATCGCCGCAAGATCAGCAAGCTGTCCATCGGCTAACTATCGATCAACAGGTAAAACACTAGAGTAAACATCATGGAATTTTTCAGAATCAAAAAAGATATACCGTTCATGAGCTATGGCCGTCTCACGACGACCATCTCGCTCGTGACCTTCCTGTTGTCGGTATTCTTCCTGGCCACCAAGGGCCTGCACCTGGGCGTGGACTTCACCGGCGGCACGATGATGGAGGTCAGCTACCCGCAAGCGGCCAACCTCGACAGCATCCGCAAGTCGGTCGACGAGATCGGCCTCAAGGATGCCACCGTGCAGAATTTCGGTACCAGTCAGGACGTATTGATCCGCCTGCCGATCAAGCCCGGCCTGTCGACCGCGCAGCTTTCCGAAAAAGTGCTGGCGGCGCTTTCCGCCGACAATCCGGAGGTCAAGCTGCATCGCGTCGAGTTCGTCGGCCCGCAAGTCGGCCAGGAACTGTACGACAAGGGCGCGCTGGCGATGCTGTTCGTCTGCGTCGGCATCATGGCCTACCTGGCCATGCGTTTCGAATGGCGCTTTGCCGTGGCGGCCGTGATCGCCAATATGCACGACGTCATCATCATCCTCGGCTTCTTTGCCTTCTTCCAGTGGGAATTCAACCTCACGGTGCTCGCCGCGGTGCTCGCCGTGCTGGGCTACTCCGTGAACGAGTCCGTGGTGGTGTTCGACCGGGTGCGCGAGAACTTCCGCAAGATGCGCAAGGCCAGCGTGCCTGAGGTGATCAACAATGCGATCACCCGCACCATGTCGCGCACCATCATCACCCACTTTTCGACCGAGCTCATGGTGCTGTCGATGCTGTTCTTCGGCGGCGAGGTGCTGCATAACTTCGCCCTGGCCCTCACCATCGGCATCCTATTCGGTATTTACTCCTCGGTACTAGTGGCCAGCCCGATCGCCATGTACCTTGGCGTATCGCGCGAGAACCTGATCGGCGGCGAAAGGAAACCCGAGGCGGAAGAAGCCCTGCCTTGACAAAGCCGGCGCTTCGCGCCGAAACTAGCGGTATCTCATTCCCCGATTGATACCGTTGGACAGTTCCTTACTATGGCAGCTGGGCATTCTTGCCCTGCTGCTATTCGCCTCCGCTTTTTTCTCCATGGCCGAAACCAGCCTGTTGATGCTCAACCGGCACCGGCTCACCATCCTCGCCAAAGAAGGTTTACGCAGCGCCGAATTTGCCACCAGGCTGCTCAACGAGCGCGAGCAGTTTCTCGGCGCCATCCTGCTGGGCAATACCCTCGCCAATGCCGCAGCTGCAACGCTTGCTGCCTTCATCAGCATCCGCCTGTTCAACCTCGGCGAGCTGCTGATGCCGGTTTCCACCGTGCTCATTACCTTTGCCATCCTGGTCTTCAGCGAAATCACGCCCAAGGTCATCGCCTCCCGGCATGCCGAGCCTCTCGCCCTGTCGTTCAGCTATGTATTGCTGCCGTTGGTCAAGGCCGGCTACCCGTTGATATGGCTGGCCAACCTGTGCGCCAACAGCCTGCTGCGCCTGTTGGGCATGAAAGTCAGCTTCACCGAGAGCAACCATACCACCAGCATAGAGGAACTGCGCAGCATCTTCAGCGAAACCACCAGCCCGATCCCGCAAAAACACCGCGAGGTATTGCTGAACCTGCTGGATCTGGAGCAGACCACCGTCGATGAAATCATGACCGTGCACACGCAGCTTGAGATCATCGATTTCGAGGCGCCGATGGAGGAAATCCTCGCCCAGATTACCGAGAGCCAGCATTCGCGGCTGCCGGTGCGCAAAGGGCCGAACGAGGAAATCATCGGCATGCTGCGCATCCGGGACATCATGAATGTCTTGCGTACCAAGCCCCTCAGCCAGCAGCTGCTGAGCCAGCATATGGAAGCGCCTTACTTCATCCCTTCCGGCACGCCGGTCTATACTCAGATGCAGGAATTCAAGCAGTGCCAGCAACGCATTGCCCTGGTCGTGGACGAGTACGGTGAACTCAAAGGCCTAGTCACACTCGAAGATATCATCAAGGCGATTATTGGCGATTTTGCAAATGTATCCGCGGAACAACGCCTGGCATATCGCAAGGAAGACGGGGGCAGTTGGCTCGTGGATGCAAGCAACAGTCTGCGCGACATCAACAAAAAACTGGGTATCGACCTGCCGCTCGATGGCCCGCGTACCCTGAACGGGTTGATTGTCGAACATTTCGAGGATATCCCGGAGCCTGGCATCGGGCTCAAAATCGGTGACTACAAGCTGGAAATCCTCAAAACCCAGGATCGCGCTGTAAAAACTGTAAGAATTCATCCGTAATAGTCATTACATGGCAAAAATCTTGCATGTAAAACTATGCAGCCGGTAATAACCCTACTCAATTCAGACTTGAAAATTTCTGCATTCGGCTCAAAATAGATCAAACGTATGGCTAGCATCAAACATCAGGACAATATCGTCGAGAAGGTAGGCAACGCAAAAACCAAGCCTCCCTCGATGTACAAAGTCATTCTGCTGAATGATGACTACACGCCCATGGAATTCGTGGTGGATGTCATGCAGCGCTTTTTTCAGAAAAACCGTGAACAAGCGACGCAAATCATGCTCCAAGTACATACCGAGGGCGCAGGCGTATGCGGCGTGTATCCGCACGGCATCGCCGAGACCAAGGTCAACCAAGTCATTAGTTATGCCCGTGAGCACCAGCACCCGCTGCAATGCACCATGGAAGAAGCCTGAAGAAAGCTGAGGAAGCTTAGATGATCGCGCAAGAACTTGAAGTATCCCTACATATGGCATTCATGGATGCCCGGCAGAAACGCCACGAGCTCATCACCGTGGAGCACCTGCTGCTGGCCATGATCGACAACCCGACTGCGGCGGACGTGTTGCGCTCGTGCGGGGCCAACCTTGACAATCTGCGCACCGAGCTCAACAACTATATCGAAGAGCATACGCCTACGGTGGAAGGCAACGAGGAAGTCGACACTCAGCCGACGCTGGGCTTCCAGCGCGTGATCCAACGCGCCATCCTGCATGTGCAGTCTTCCGGCAAGAAGGAAGTCACCGGCGCCAACGTGCTGGTCGCCATCTATGGCGAAAAGGATTCCCATGCGGTCTTCTTCCTGCACCAGCAGGGCATCACGCGCCTGGACGTGGTCAACTATATTTCCCATGGCGTCGCCAAGGTCACCGACGGCAGCAACGCCAAGCGCCCTGAAACCGAGCAGGAGGCCGAAACCGAGGCCTCCCCGTCCAGCGCGCTGGAAAATTACACCCAGAACCTCAACCAGCAGGTGCTGGCAGGCAAAATAGACCCCTTGATCGGCCGCGCCCAGGAACTGGAACGCGTGATCCAGACCTTGTGCCGCCGCCGCAAGAACAACCCGCTGCTGGTCGGCGAGGCCGGCGTCGGCAAGACCGCCATCGCAGAGGGCTTGGCACGCCGCATTGTGGAAGGCAACGTGCCGGAAGTACTCGAGAACGCCGTGATCTACTCGCTGGACATGGGCGCCTTGCTGGCAGGCACCAAATACCGCGGCGACTTCGAGCAGCGGCTCAAGGCAGTGATGAAGAAGCTGGCTGACCAGCCTGACTCCATCCTGTTCATCGACGAAATCCATACCCTGATCGGCGCGGGCGCTGCCAGCGGCGGCACGCTGGACGCGTCCAACCTGTTGAAGCCGGCGCTTTCCAACGGCTCGCTCAAATGCATAGGCGCGACCACCTACCAGGAATTCCGCGGCATCTTCGAGAAGGACCATGCCTTGTCGCGCCGTTTCCAGAAGGTCGACGTGGTCGAGCCCAGCGTTTCCGAAACCGTGGAAATCCTCAAGGGCCTCAAGTCTCGCTTCGAGAAGCACCACAGCGTGAAATACACCGCCTCCGCCCTGAACACGGCTGCCGAGTTGTCCGCACGCTACATCAACGACCGTCACCTGCCCGACAAGGCCATCGACGTGATTGACGAAGCTGGCGCGGCGCAGCGCATCCTGCCGAAATCCAAGCAGAAGAAGGTGATCGGCAACAAGGAAATCGAGGACATCATCGCCAAGGTGGCGCGCATTCCGCCCAAGAACATCTCCAGCGACGACCGCAACGCGCTGAAAACGCTGGAGCGCGACCTCAAGGCCACCGTCTTCGGCCAGGACAAGGCCATCGAGGCGTTGTCCGCCGCGATCAAGATGGCGCGCAGCGGCCTCGGCAGCCTCAACAAGCCGATCGGCTCCTTCCTGTTCTCCGGCCCTACCGGCGTCGGCAAGACCGAAGTGGCCAAGCAGCTCGCCTATACCCTGGGCGTGGAACTGATCCGCTTCGACATGTCGGAATACATGGAGCGCCATGCCGTGTCGCGCCTGATCGGCGCGCCTCCAGGCTATGTCGGCTTCGAACAGGGTGGCCTGTTGACGGAAGCCATCAACAAGACGCCATATTGCGTATTGCTGCTGGATGAAATCGAGAAGGCGCACCCGGACATCTTCAATATCCTGCTGCAGGTGATGGATCACGGCACGCTGACCGACAACAACGGCCGCAAGGCGGACTTCCGCAACGTGACCATCATCATGACCACCAATGCAGGCGCAGAAGCGATCAGCAAGACCAGCATCGGCTTCACCCTGGGCAGCAACACCGGCGACGAGATGGGAGACATCAAGCGCCTGTTCAGCCCCGAGTTCCGCAACCGCCTGGACGCGATCGTCTCGTTCGCCCCGCTCTCGGAAGAGATTATCGTGCGCGTGGTCGACAAGTTCCTCATGCAGCTTGAGGACCAATTGCACGAGAAGAAAGTGGAAGCCACGTTCAGCGATGCGCTCAAGGCCTATCTGGGCAAGAAGGGCTTCGACCCGCTCATGGGCGCCCGCCCGATGTCGCGCCTGATCCAGGACACCATCCGCCGTGCCTTGGCGGACGAGTTGCTGTTCGGCAAGCTGTCCAATGGCGGCCATGTGCATGTGGATATCGACAAGGACGACAACATCAAGCTCAGCTTTAACGAGTCGAGCAAGCCCAAGGACAACAAGCCGGCTTTGGAAGCTGATGTCACTGGCTGATGCTCAATATTCAATATTGATGTCGAAAAAACGCCGCAGAAATGCGGCGTTTTTATTTGCATGTCTAACTTTAGATTTTCACTGGGAATATCCAGCTTCTAACCGGCATAAACCTGATATTTCTGCATGACGGCGGCAAAACGCGCACTTGCCAGCCACGCCTGCAACCAGGCCTGCAGCCGGGGATAAGGCGCGGCCTCGAACCAGGACTGATCCACCATGGAAAACTGGCGCACGAACGGAAATATCGCCACATCCGCCAGGCTTGCATGGTCTCCCAGTAAATAGGGCCGCTGCTGCAGGTGCGACTCCAATTGCTGCAGGAACGCTTCGCCCTGCGCACGATACGCCTCGGGCGGCTGTTCAGGAAAACGAATCGCATATTTATAGCGGTCCAACGCGCGTTTGAACGGGCCGTCGTTCTCGGCAATCAAGCTTTCCGCCTGCGCCAGCAGGGCCGGGCTGCCGAGCCAGTCCTCAGGGTCATGCCGTTGCAGCGCCCAGCGCATGATATCCAGGCTTTCATCGATTACGGAACCGTCAGGCAATACCAGCACCGGCACCGTGCCCTTGGGCGACACTTGCAACATATGCGCAGGCTTGGCCTTGAGCGCTATCTCGCGAATGTCCACCGCGATGCCGGCATAATGCAATGCCATGCGGGCGCGCATGGCATAGGGGCAACGCCGGTAGGAATACAGGACGGGCTGCGCCACCTCAACCCAGCTTGCGGCAGATTTCGTCAACCAGTACCGGGCCGCGATAGACCAAGCCGCTGTAGACCTGCACCAGGCTGGCGCCTGCCGCGATTTTCTCTTCGGCGTCCTCGCCGCTGAGAATCCCGCCCACGCCGATGATCGGCAATGCGCCAGCAAGATGGTCGGAAAGGGATCGGATCACCGCAGTGGAGCGATCGCGCACCGGGGCGCCGGACAAGCCGCCCGCCTCTTCCGCATGCGGCAGGCCCTGCACCGCATCGCGCGCCAGGGTGGTGTTGGTGGCGATCACGCCGTCGAACCGGTATTCCATCAGCAATGCGGCAATATCGGCGATCTGCGCCTCGTCCAGGTCAGGCGCGATCTTAAGCGCGATCGGAACATATCTGCCATGCCGGTCGGCCAGAACCTGCTGCTCAAGCTTCAAGGCATGCAGCAACTGGCCCAAGGCCTCTTTCTCCTGCAGGGCGCGCAGGTTCTTGGTATTGGGCGAGGAGATGTTGACCGTGACGTAATGCGCGTGGGCGTACACCTTGCGCAGGCAATGCAGGTAATCGTCGACCGCCCTTTCGTTCGGCGTGTCGAAATTCTTACCGATATTGATGCCCAGCACGCCCTTGTACCTGGCGGCAGCCACGTTTCTCAACAAGGCGTCCACCCCGAGGTTGTTGAAGCCGAAACGGTTGATCACCCCCTGCGCCTCGGGAAGGCGAAACATGCGCGGCTTGGGATTGCCAGGCTGGGGACGCGGCGTGATCGTGCCGATCTCGATAAAGCCGAACCCGAGCCCGGCCAGCGCATCGATATAGGCGCCGTTCTTGTCCAGCCCCGCCGCAAGGCCGACCGGGTTGGGGAAATTGATTCCCATCGCCTGGCGCTGCTTGCACTTGGAGGGCCGGGGGTAAAGGTTCAGCAGCCCGGAGCGTTCCAGCCGCTTCAGGTTCTTGAGGGTAAAGTCGTGGGCGCGTTCCGCATCCAGGCGGAACAACCAGGGTTTAGCAATGGAATAAAGCATGGGGGGATTCTACCGGAAAACCCACACCAGCTCACTGGCTATGACGCCGAAGATCATGCGAATCGATGCCAATAAAAAAGGCGCCTTCAAGGCGCCTTTGCGAAGCATCGTCAGATGCGCATTTCAGCAATCCAGCACCAACACCTGTTCGGAAAGCCGGATCATGCGCTCTACGGCGGCAGTGACCCACACGATGCCGTCACCCACCTGGCCGGTATGCCCGACCTCGACGAGGACTTGCAATATGCCTTCCACCAGTTCATCCGGACAGACGATCTCGATGCGCACCTTGGGACTGTAATCCGTGAGTTCCTCCCGGATGCCGAGCGTAGGGCGCGCCACATGATGGCCGCACCCTTCCACCTTGCTCACCGTCATGCCCGGGAAACCTTTGATATTGCGCAGCCCGGAGCGGATCTTGGGCAGGCGCTGCGGCGGGATAATGGCTTTGATCTCTTTCATGTTCGGCTCCTTGTCATCATGCTTCTACGCGCTGTTCTTCAAACTTGCGATATAGCGTCGGCACCACGACCAGCGTCAGCAGGGTGGAAGTAATCAATCCCCCGATGACCACGATCGCCAGCGGACGTTGGATTTCCGAGCCAGGCCCCGTAGCGAAGAGGAAGGGCACCAAGGCCAGCATCGCCACCGTTGCCGTCATCATCACCGGCCGGAAACGCTGCGTGCACCCCTTGAGGATAGCCTCGTTCTGGCTCAGACCCTCGTCCCGCAGGCTGCGGATATAGGACACCAGCACCACGCCGTTGAGCACGGCGATCCCCCACAGCGCAATGAAGCCGACCGAGGCAGGCACCGAGAGGTATTCCCCGGTCAGGAACAAGGCAATGATGCCGCCAATCGACGCGAACGGCAGCACCATGATGATCATGGTGGCATAACGCACCGAATTGAACAGCAGGAACAACAGGAAGAAGATCGCCCCTATCGTCACCGGAATGATCACCATGAGGTGCCCCATCGCGCGCTCCATGTTCTGGAACTGGCCGCCGAACTCGAGATAGTACCCCTCGGGCAGCTTGAGCTTCTGCGTCAGCACCTGCTGCAACTCGGCCACGAACCCGCCCAGGTCGCGGTCCTTGACGTTGATGCCGACCACCACGCGGCGCTTGGCCAGCTCGCGGCTGATCTGCGCCGGGCCGTCGCGCACCTCGATTTTCGCGAGATCGCGCAAGGCCACGCGCGAACCGTTGGGCGAGGTGATGAGGATATTGCTAATCGCCTCGATATTGCCGCGGAAGTTCTCAGGGTAGCGCACTGCCGCGCTGAAACGACGCTGCCCTTCGTAGATTTCCGTCGCCACCTTGCCGCCGATCGCGGTCTCGATCACGTCGTGCACGTCCGAGGCATTGATGCCATGGCGCGCGATCGCATGCCGGTCCACGGTGATGTTCAGGTATTGCTGGCCGGAAACCTTCTCCACCTTGATTTCCGTGGCGCCGCGCACGCCGCCGGCAATTCGGGAAATCTCGTCCGCCTTGGCCTTGAGCAGGGTCATGTCCTCGCCGAACACTTTCACAGCCACGTCGGCCCGCACGCCGGTGAGCAGTTCGTCCACGCGGTCGGAAATCGGCTGCGCCATGACAATCTGCACCCCTGGCAGGGACTGCTCCAGCACCTCTCGCATTTTTTCCGCGATATCGTCCTGGGTCCAGCCATCCGGCCATTCTTCACGCGGCTTGAGGCTGATGATCGGCGTCGACTCGTTCTGCGCTTGCGGGTCGGCCGGGCTCTCGCCGCGGCCTACGCCGGACACCGCAGATTTCACGCCCGGCACCTTTTCCATGATCAGCCGCATCGCGTCGCTTTCCATCTTGGTCGATTCCTCGAGCGAGATGTTGGGCACGCGGTTGATCCCCGGCACGATGGAGCCCTCCTTCATTTCCGGGATAAAGGAAGTGCCGAGGAACGGCACCAGCAGGATGGTGCCGATGAACAGGGCGGTGGCGGCAATGATGGTGGTCTTGTCGTGCGCCAATGCCCAGTTCAGCATCTTCAGGTAGGGCCGCTTGATCGCCTGGATCAGGCGCGTATCCTCGCCGCTGCCGCCCTTTAGGATGTAGGAGCACAGCACCGGGGACAATGTCAGCGAAATCACCAGCGAAATGAACAGCGCGATCGCAATCGTCAACGCCAACGGCGCGAACATCTTGCCTTCCATGCCCTGCAGCGTCATCAACGGCAGGAACACCAGGATGATCACGCCGACGCCGAACAGCACCGGCGTTCCCACCTCGGCGGCAGCTTCCAGCACCACGCGTACCTTGCTTTCGCCGGGACGGTGCCCGAGGTGGTGGAATGCGTTCTCGACCACCACGACCGAGCCGTCGACCATCAGGCCGATCGCGATCGCCAGGCCGCCCAGCGACATGAGGTTGGCCGAGATGCCGTAATAGTTCATCGCCATGAAGGTGATCAGCGGCGTGAGAATCAGCGTGCTCACCACGATCAGGCTGGAACGCACATCGCCGAGGAACAGGAACAGGATGATGATGACGAGGATGATGCCCTCGATCAGCACCTTGGTCACCGTGTGCAGGGCGGAATCCACCAGCTCGCTGCGGTCGTAGTAAGGCACGATCTGCAATCCGCCGGGCAGCATGCCCTGCTCGTTGATCTCCTTGACCCTGGCCTTGACGCGGCTGACCACTTCCTTGGCGTTGCCGCCGCGCATCATGATGACGATGCCGCCGACGGATTCGGTATAGCCGTTCTTGACCACGGTGCCCACGCGCACCTCATGCCCGATCTGCACTTCCGCCACGTCGCGCATGTAGACCGGGACCCCGTTCTGTTCCTTGAGCACGATATTGCGGATATCGTCGAGATTCTCGATCAGGCCCACGCCGCGGATCAGATATTGCTCCGCATACTGCGGCAACACCCCGCCGCCGCTGTTGGCGTTGTTGCGCGCCAGGGCCATGTAAATGTCTTGCAGCTTCAGGCCGTAGTGGCTCATGCGGTCCGGATTGACCAGGGCTTGGTATTGCTTGACGTAACCGCCCTGGGAATTGATTTCCGCAATGCCCGGGATGCCGCGCAGCAACGGGCGCACTACCCAGTCCTGGATGGAGCGGCGCTCGGTCAGCTCCTCGCGCGACAACGGCTTTTCGCCGTCGGTCGGCTTTTCCAGGGTGAATTGATAGACCTCGCCCAAGCCGGTCGCCACCGGGCCGAGGATGGGCGTCACGCCTTCCGGCATGCGGTCCATCACCTCCATCAGGCGCTCCATCACCAGTTGGCGGGCAAAATACACATCCGTCTTGTCGGTAAACACCAGCGTGATCAACGACAAGCCATTGCGGTTCATCGAGCGCATTTCCTCCAGGCCCGGCAGGCCTGTCATGGCGATTTCCAGCGGTACGGCAATGAAGCGCTCCACCTCTTCCGGGGAGCGGCCCGTAGCCTGGGTGGCGATCAGGACCTGGACGTTGGTGACGTCGGGAAACGCATCGACGGAAAGTTTCTTCAGGGCAAAGGCCCCGGCGGCCATCAAGGCCAGCGCCACGACCACGACGATCAGGCGCTGCTTGAGGGCAGCTCTAATGAGGGATTCGATCATGGCCTATTCCAGTTCCTTGCGCTTGCGCTCATTATTGACGTGGAAAGCGCCCTCGATAATGATGGTCTCGCCCTCTTCCAGGCCGGACGCCACGGCTGCCATCTCGTTGTACTCGCTGCCCAGCTCCACTTCGCGCAGGCGGAAGCGGTTGGGGCCGATCTCGACATAGACGTAGTCCTTGTCGTTCTCGCGCACCACGGCGCGCCTAGGCACTGCCAGTTGCATCGTGGGCTTGGACTGCACGAGCATGGAAACCAGCATGTCCGGCTTGATGGCCTCGTCGCTGTTTTCCAAGTCGGTACGCACCGTCACGGTACGCGTCAGCGGGTTCACCACATCGCCGACGAAAATCAGCTTGCCGGTGAATTTGCGGTTGCTCAGGGCCGGGATCTCGATCTCGACATCTTCCCCTTCCTGCACCAGCTCGACCTGCTGTTCAGGCACTTCAGCCACCGCCCATACGCGCGACAGGTCCGCAACGATGAACAACTCCTCCGCCGGCTGCACCACCTGGCCCAGGTTGACCCTGCGGCTGATCACCGTGCCCGAAAGGCGGGCATCCACGTTGCTATAGGAACGCAATTGCCCCGAGCTGGCGATTTGCGCGATGGACTTTTCCGACATGCCCAGCACCTGCAATTGCTCCTTCGCCGTATATAAGTCGGCCTGGGCAGCGCTCAATTCGGCCTCGCGGCGCTGCAGTTCTGCGGCTCCGATCACGTCGGCCTCGAGCAACTGACGCGCGCGCTCCACCGCCTTGGTCTGCAACGCGATCTGTTGCGATGCCTTGATGTACAGCAACTGGTTCTGCGCGAGCTCGGTACTGTTCAGCGTTGCAAGCACCTCGCCCTGCTTGACGTCCTGCCCCAGGATCACGTTGATGTCGGTGATGCGCCCGGTGACCGAGGCGCCGATACGCGCCACGCGCTGCTCATCCACCTGGATGCTGCCGGGCACGCGCAAGACTTCCCGGATTTCGGCCTTGCCGGCCGGGGCAATCTTGACCTGGTTCTGCAACAGCTCGGAAAGCTCGACGATGTTGGGGTCTTTGGGCTCATCTGCCGCTTCGTCGGGCGTTGCGGCCGGCTTGCATGCCGAAAGCAGCAAGGCCAGCACGACCAGGCCGCTTGTTGCGAAAGTGGAATACGGTTTCAATAGGGAATTGGGGAACATTACGGCTTAACCTCCAGAAGTTCTGTACCAAGCAGGCGCTCTATTTCCAGCATGCTGCTGACATAATCGAATTTTGCGGCAAGGTAATCCTTGCGCACGAGACGGAAAGTGCGCTGGGCATCCATATACTCGAGGATGCCGCGCTCGCCGTAACGATAGGCGGCCTCCGCCACCTTGAGCACCGACTCGGCCTGGCTCAGCAAGCCATTCTCGAAAGCGGCCAGTTGTTGCTGCGCAATCAGGTAGCGCTGATAGGCAGCCTCCATATCCCGGCGCAATCCCAACTCGCGGTCGTGCAGGGTTGCCTGGGTCTGGCGCACATCGGCGGAAGCCGCCGCAATCGGGCCCTGGCGCCTGTCCCACAATGGCAAGGGAATCGCCACGCCAAAGCGCATCTGCCTGAGATCGGGATCCTCTTCGACGCTGGCCTTGAGCGTCAGGCCGGGATTACGCAAGCGCTCTTCCAGCTTGAGTTTGGCCTCGGCAGTTTCAGTCGCCGCCCGTACTTGCGACAATTGCGGGCTGTGCACCACCTGGTCGCGCAACTTCTCCAGCGACGGCAAGCCATATCCCATGGGCAGCTCGCCTTCCACGTCGTATTCGATCGGGATGCTGGAACCCAGCAAGCCGCGCAAATAGGCCTTGCCTTCGTTTACCCGCACCAAGGCTGACTGGTAATCGCGCTCGGCAGCCAATGCCTCGGTATCGGCCTTGATCAGTTCATACCTGGGCGCCTCGCCGACCTCCACCCGCAACTTGACCCGCTCGCGGATCTGCTGCAACAGGTTACGGTCGCCTTCCACCAGCTTGAGTACGGCCTTGCGCTGGATCACGTCGTAGAATGCATTCTTGACGCGGGAGCGCAGCTCGATCCGGATCAGCTCCGTTCCGGCATCCGCCACCTTGGTCCCCGATTCTGCAGCCGCAATCCTGGCATCGCGCACCCATGGGTACTCCAAAGGTTGGGACAAGCCGACGTTCCAGTTGCGGTTATCGCCCTGCCCGCCCGGCGTCAGGTAACGGCTGGGGCCCATCACCGCTTCCACCTGGGGGTTGCTGTACGTCGATGCGGTGGTGACCGCGGCTTGCGCTGCGTCGCGCTGTGCAGCCGCAATGCCAAGCGCTGGATTGTATTGCATGGCCGTATCGATCATGTCTGGCAGCGTATATGCCGCCAATGCCGACGGCACATGGCCGCATACCAGCATGACAGATAGCACGCGCACAAGAAATGGTCGCAGGCCGGCTTGCGGTACTGGCAATGCACCATGCCGGCGCATGCCTGTCTCTATATTTGTTTTCATTTCACTTTTGAACCGATTGATCAACTTTTCCGTATTGATGCATTGCTTATAGCAAACATATGCGGAGCGTACTAGCCTGCCGCGAAAGGCAGGCTCCTGATGCGCATCATTGCCGCAGCTAGGCTCCGCTTTCCTCGGATATCATCGTTTTGCTGGGATATCCTTAGCAAGGCTTGGGCCAGTCTATGCACCAGGAGGTGACGCCGTGATGAATCCGTGATACTGACCAAGGCAGCACTTGCCACTTGAGGACAAGCTGCTCAGGGCGGATTCCAGGCGCAATCAGGCAATAGGAGGACGGGTAATCAGGAAGAGATCGGGTTGGCGGTAAGTCTCGGCCAGAATGGCGAGCTTGAGATCAAAAACAAAGGGAGGGCGAACTAAAGGCATATGCATGACCAGGATGGGCTCGCTGACCTCGCGGTCATTATCCATTTCCACCTGCTGCACATGGGTAAAAGTCGGGTCGTCATACTCCATTGCATACGATTGCTCGGCTTGCTGGGCAAACAAACACAGGCACACAATGACGCTAAGTAACGCAAATACGCGTTTTGCAAAAGACATGGCTCAATTATAGCCAGAAAATCCAATGCTGAGAACCAGTTTGCGGCATTGCCCCTATATGAAACGCGGCCAACTCGGCGAAGCACTCTGCGGGCCATACAAGTAGTGTTACTGCAAAGCGGCGCAACGGCGCCAGGACAGTGCGCCCTAAACGCGGCGCCAGCTCGTGCCTTGTGCGGTATCCTCAAGGACGATGCCTTGCGCGCTCAACGCATCGCGGATCCGGTCCGCCTCGGCAAAGTTCTTGCCCTTACGGGCAAGCAGCCGCTCCTCGATCAGCCGTTCGATTTCCTCTGCAGCCAGGCCAGCCGAGGCATCCCCTTGCAGAAACTGGTCGGGCTCGCGCTGCAACAAGCCCAATTGCCCGGCAAGCGCCTTGAGCAGGCCGGCCTGCACTACTGAGCCCGTGCGGTTGGCCTCGCTCGCCAGCTCGAACAATACGGCAAATGCTTCCGGCGTATTGAAGTCATCGTCCAGCGCCTGCTTGAATCGTTCCGCATCCGGTTGCTGCCAGTCGATGTCAACCGTCGGCAGCTCAAGGCCGCGCAAGGTATTGTAAAGCCTGGTCAACGCCTGCTTGGCGTCATCCAGGTGGTGGTCGGAATAGTTCAGCGGACTGCGGTAGTGCGCACGCAGAATGAAGAAACGCACCACCTCGGCATCGTACTTTTCAAGCACTTCCCGAATAGTGAAGAAATTGCCGAGCGATTTCGACATTTTCTCGTCATCCACGCGGATAAAGCCGTTGTGCATCCAGTAATTGACGAACGTGCAACCATGCGCGCCTTCGCTCTGCGCAATCTCGTTCTCATGGTGGGGAAACTGCAAGTCCTGCCCGCCGCCGTGGATGTCGAAGTGCTGGCCGAGATGCCGCGCGCCCATCGCGGAGCATTCGATATGCCAGCCCGGACGGCCTGGCCCCCAGGGGGAGTCCCAGCTCGGCTCGCCTGGCTTGGCCGCCTTCCACAAGACGAAATCCATCGGGTCGCGCTTGTGCGCGTCCACTTCCACACGCTCCCCGGCGCGCAAATCCTCGAGCGACTTGCTTGACAGCTTGCCGTAGTTGGCGAAACTGGACACCGCATAATAGACGTCGCCATTATCGGCCGCATAGGCATGCTGATTTTCAATCAGTGCACTGATCATGGCGATCATTTCATGGATATAGTCAGTGGCGCGCGGCTCAAGATCGGGTCGCCAGACGCCAAGTCGTGCTGCATCCTCGTTCATCGCGTCGATGAAGCGGCTGGTGAGCGCAGTGATGGTCTCGCCATTTTCATTCGCGCGCGCGATGATCTTGTCGTCAATATCCGTGATATTGCGCACATAGGTCACGTCGTAACCGGAGCTGCGCAGCCAGCGGTTCACCATGTCGAACACCACCATCACGCGCGCATGCCCCAGGTGGCAGTAGTCGTAAACTGTCATGCCGCAGACATACATGCTGACCTTGCCTGCCACGATCGGGTAAAAAGTCTGCTTTGCGCGCGCAAGCGTGTTATAGATTTTCAGCATAGTTCAGGTTGCGAGGTGTAGGGATTGGAAGATTCGTCATCAAGCAATGTTTATTGATTATGCCTGCTACGTTGGCAGTAGTGCTTGCATGCGCTTATTGATAGAATTATGACCATAATAATAGCCTGGAATTATAGCATATGCCTATTGCACGCGCGCTGAGCCATAGCCTGCTGATCGCCGCTTTACTGCTCTCGCCGAAGGGATGGGCAAGCGAACTGGATGAAATCAACCAGCTCGCGGAACAAGGCAAAACGGCCCAGGCGCTGCAGCGCCTGAACGGCTACCTGGGCAAGCAGCCCACCGATGCCAAGGCGCTGTTCCTCAAGGGCGTGCTGCTGGCCGAGAGCGACAAGCAGGACGAGGCCATCAAGGTATTCAGCGAGCTCACGGAAAAATACCCGCAATTGCCCGCGCCATACAACAACCTGGCGGTGCTCTACGCCTACCAGGGCAATTATGAAAAAGCCAAGGCCGCGCTCGAGGCCGCCATCCGCACCCACCCGAGCTACGCCACGGCCCACGAGAACCTGGGAGACATCTATGCCCGCATGGCGTCGGAGTCGTATAGCCGCGCCTTGCAACTCGATACCAATAACAGCCGAGCCAAGAGCAAACTCGCGCTGATCAAGGATTTATTGCCGCCGCCCGGCGACATCGCTGCCGCCAAGGCGCCATCCAAGGAGGCTGCCAAGCCCAGCCTCGCGGCAGTACCGGCGGCAGCCAAGACCGACACCAAGCCAGCCCCCGCGCCTGCCAAGCCTGCGGAAACCAGCAAGCCCGCTGCCGAACCTGTGCCTGCGAACGTCAAGCCCACCGCGCCGGAAGTGGCGGCTACGCCAACGTCCCCCACAGAACAGAAAAAATCTGATCAGACACAAGCGGTGCTGAATGCCGTAGAATCCTGGGCAAAAGCTTGGTCCAGCCAGAATGTGGAGCAATATCTCGCCAGCTATGCCAAGGATTTCAAGACGCCGAACGGGGAAAGCCGTGCAAGCTGGGAGGCGACACGCAAAACGCGTGTCGGCAAGCCTTCAAGGATCGAAGTCAATTTAACCAACGTGAAAATCAGCATTGAGAATGAACACACTGCGCGCGCCACATTCCAGCAGTCCTACGAGGCTGATCATTTATCGCAACGCACGCGCAAGCAACTGGTCCTGGTTCAACAGCAAGGCAAGTGGTTGATCCAGCAGGAGCTGACAAACCGGTAACCCTATACAGCATGATCAAACGCTTTACCAAACTGTTGTCCACGGCCCTGCTCATCGGGGGCGGCCTGCTGCCCTGGAACGCCACGGCAGACAAATCCAGTCCGCTTCCAGGCAACGTGCTGCCCGCATTCAGCAGCAACCAGGCCGAGCGCCTGCTGGTACAAAGCCTGCTTGAAATCAACGAAGGCCAGTTGCGCGAGGCCTTGAACACCATAGACCAACTGTTGCAAGCCGTGCCCAACTTCCGCCTCGCCCACCTGGTGCGCGGCGACTTGCTGATGGCTTTTGCGCAACAGTCCACCAAGCTGGGCGATGATAAGAATGCCGCGGTGTCCGACTTTCAGGAAGAGGCCAAGGTCCGGATAGAGCGCCATCTTGCCACCCCGCACGAAGGCAAAATCCCCGACGTCCTCTGGCGCATGGCGCCGGAACAACGCTATGCGATCGTGGTAGATACGGCAAAATCACGGTTATACGTTTACCAGAACCGCGACAACCAGCCTCATCACTTGGTGGACTACTACATCACCATGGGCAAGAACGGCAGCGAGAAATTCGTAGAAGGGGATAAACGCACGCCGCTGGGGGTTTATACCGCAGGCAAAAAACTGGAGCGCAAGCTGCCCGACTTCTACGGCGAAGCCGCCTACCCATTGAACTACCCCAACCCGCTGGATAAACAGCAAGGCAAGAAAGGCCACGGCATCTGGCTGCACGGCACGCCCAAGGATGTCTACAGCCGCCCGCCCAAGGCCAGCGACGGCTGCGTCGTGATTGCCAACCCGGACATCAAGGCCCTGACTCCCGTATTGCAGCAAGGCGCAACGCCGGTCATCATCAGCAACAGCCTGCAATGGATCACGCCCGAGGAGGCCAAGCACCGTCAGCAGGCACTGGATCATGCCCTGGAACAATGGCGCCATGACTGGGAAGCGCAGAACACGGAACAATACCTTGCACATTATGCCAAGGACTTCTTTAGCGACAGCGGCAACCTGGAAAACTGGAGCCAGAATAAGCGGCGCATCCAGGCCAGCAAGGCAAAAGTGCAGATCGGCCTATCCAACATCAGCATGTTCCGCTATCCTAATGGCCCAGCGTCCATGGTTTTGGTCAGTTTCGACCAGGACTACAAGAGCGATGCACTCGCCAACCGCATGAAGAAACAGCAGTACTGGGTGTGGGACAATCAGCGCTGGAAGATCATGTATGAAGGTCCCGCATGATGCAGATTTTGACATTGGAGGAAATTCTGATGCGCGCAACCACACGTGCCTTACTCGCCCCGTTCCTGTACCTAGCCATGCTGTGCGCCAGCCTGGCGGCGATTGCCAGCGACAATGCGCCGCAGCAGCTGGAAGTGCAGACCAATCACGGCAGCTTCGTCATCGAGCTATACCCGGACAAGGCGCCTAAAACCGTCGCCAACTTCATCCAGTACGTCACCAGCGACTTCTACACTGGCACCACCTTCCACCGCACCGTGGACCGGTTCATGATCCAGGGCGGCGGCCTCACTGCCGACATGAAGGAGAAATCCACCTTTTCTCCAATCGAGAACGAATCCAACAACGGCCTCAAGAATGAATACGGCTCCGTCGCCATGGCACGTGCATTCGCGCCCAATTCCGCGACTTCGCAATTCTTCATCAACCTGTCGGACAACAAGTTCCTCAACTTCCACAAGCCCGAGGCCGCCTATATCGGTTATTGCGTATTTGGCAAGGTAATCAAGGGCATCGACGTGGTTGAGCGCATAGGCAAGAGCCCGACCAGGGTAGTAGGCGCTCACCTCAACGTGCCGGTCGAGCCTGTCGTCATTGAAAAGGTGGCATTGCTGGACCAGCCCATCAACATTGCCGATCGCCTGGACTACAAGAAAGTCAAAACCATCGCGCAGACAGAAGCGCCAACCAAAAGCAAAGGAAAGAAACCTTGATCAAGCTACATACCAATTTCGGTGAAATCACCCTGGAACTCGATGAGGAAAAAGCGCCGATTACCGCTGCCAACTTCATCCAGTACGTAAAAGACGGCTTTTACGACAACACCATCTTCCATCGCGTGATTGACGGCTTCATGATCCAGGGCGGCGGCTTCACCCCGGACATGCAGCAGAAACCGACCAATGCGGCAATCAAGAATGAAGCCAACAACGGCCTGCAGAACAAGACCTATACCATCGCCATGGCGCGCACCCCTGCCCCGGACTCTGCCAGCAGCCAGTTCTTCATCAACGTGTCCGACAACGACTTCCTCAACTTCACCGCGCCGACCTCCCAAGGCTGGGGCTACGCCGTGTTCGGCAAGGTGACAGCCGGCACGGAAGTCGTCGACCAGATCAAGAAGGTCAAGACCGGCAGCAAGAACGGCCACCAGGACGTCCCTCTGGAGCCTGTGGTCATCGAACGCGCCGAAATCGTTTAAGCACCAGCATGGGATATGCAGGTCAGGAGAAAACGGCGTTCAGCCTGTTGATTTCCGACCTGCACCTATGCGATTCCAGACCTGCCATTACCGCCCAATTTCTTGGCTTCCTGCAGCAGCAGGCCAGCCAGGCTGAGGCGCTTTACATCCTGGGCGATTTTTTCGAATATTGGGCCGGAGACGACGATCTTGCCCAGCACCAGCCCATCATCCAGGCATTGCGTACATTATCCGAGCAAGGCACCCAGCTCTACTTCATGCACGGCAACCGGGATTTCCTGATTGGCAAGGCATTTGCCGCCGCAGCCGGGCTGACATTGCTGCCCGACCCGACACTCGTCACGCTGTACGGCAAACGCGCATTGTTGAGCCATGGCGATGCGCTCTGCACCGATGACGTCGCCTACCAGGATTTCCGCCGCCAGGTGCGCGCCCCTGCCTGGCAGCAGGCTTTCCTGCAACAACCGCTCAGCGCGCGCAAGGACCAGATCGAGGCACTGCGCCAACGCAGCGAGCAGGAGAAGTCCGGTAAGCGGGAAAGCATCATGGATGTGAATGCAGAGGCAGTCGCCGCATTGCTGCGCGAGTACGATTACCCGGAACTATTCATCCACGGGCACACGCATCGCCCCGCATTGCATCCCCTGGAAGTGGACGGCCGCAGGGTGGACCGCTGGGTGCTCGGCGACTGGTACGAACAGGGCAGCTGCCTGGTTGTAGACCGGCAAGGCGTACGCAACCAGCAATTGCCGTAACAAGTGACGTGATGATCCATCACGGGGCGTAGCCCGGTATCGCCGCCTCATCCACTGCGTCGATTTGCCCGGGTTGCAGGTAGCGCCTGGCATAGTGCAAGTAGACCTTCTCCCGGATGAAGATATCGAACAAATCGGGATCGATATGCTGATCCAGCTTCATTTCACCCAATATATGCAATGCCTCTGACAAGGTCTTGGCCTTCTTGTAAGGCCGGTCACCGGAAGTCAATGCTTCGAAGATATCGGCAATGCACATCAAGCGCGCCGGAATGGAAAGCTGCTCCTTGGTCAGGCCTCGCGGATAGCCATGGCCGTCGAGGCGCTCATGGTGGCCGCCGGCATATTCGGGAACGCGCTGCAGCCCTGGGGGATAGGGCAGGGATTCCAGCATGTCGATGGTGACGACGATATGCTGGTTCACCACCTGGCGCTCTTCCGGTGTCAGCGTGCCGGAACTGATGGTCAGGTTGTACACCTCGTCCTCGGTAAGGAAATTCACTGTCTTGCCTGACTCATCCTCCAACTGGTATTGAGCAATCTTCTTCACCCGCTCCTGATCCTCAGCCGGCATCGATTCGGAACCCACATTCACCCGTTGTAAAAATGCAAGGTCGTCGTCAAGCTGCCTGATCCAGTCGGCATGTTGCCGCTCAAGCTCATCCAGCCCTTGCTCGCGCCCCTGGCGGACCGCATCGAGCTGTTGCCGCAGCAGGCGGCATTCCGCCTGTTTTTTCATCAAGGCAAACCGTTGCTCGAGCAGGCCGATACGGTCAAAAATCGTGGACAGCTTGGTCGGCTTGTCCATCAAGGATTCGGGCGTCGCGATCTTGCCGCAGTCGTGCAGCCAGGCAGCAATGCGCAACTCGTCCAGCTCCTTGCCGTTCATGTAAAAGTCCTTGAGCGGCCCTGATGCCGCCCGGTTCACCGCGGCAGCCAGCATCATGGCCAGCTCGGGCACGCGCCGGCAATGGCCGCCGGTATAGGGCGACTTGGCATCGATCGCCCCGGCAATCAGGCGGATGAAGGCCTCGAACAAATTCCGCAAGCCCTCTATCAGCTGGCGGTTGGTCAGCGCAACCGCGGCCTGCGACGCCAGGGATTCCACCAGTTGCTGGCTGGAATCGGAAAAAGGCACGATCTGCCCGGCGGCTTCCTTGGCGTTGATCAATTGCAGGACGCCGATGATCTCGCCCTCGTGATTCTTCATGGGCACGGTAAGGAAGGAGCGCGAACGGTAGCCGGTCGTCGCATCGAACTGCCGCGTACCGGAGAAGTCGAACCCCTCTGCGGAATAGGCGTCCTCGATATTGACGGTGCAATCGTTGAGCACGGCATACGCCGCCACCATATGGTGATTGGGCTGCCCGTTGGCGAGGTAAAGCGGCAGGGGCTGGAAGGGAATGGGATTGCCGGTAGTGCCGCCCATGGCGATGCCAAGCGAGCTGGTCCGCATGATCTCGAAGCGTAGCGTCTTGTCCTGCGTCACGCTGTAAAGGGTGCCCGCATCCGCATTGGTCAGGCGCTTGGCGCTCATCACGATCATTTCCAGCAGCCGCTGGTGGTCGTGCTCGGCAGACAGGGCAATACCTATTGCGTTCAGGTCTTCCAGCTGCTTGACCAATGCGCCGCGTGCCGTCATTCCCCCTCCGTCCGGTTCGACCAAAACACTATGCCAGCGAGAACAACATCCTGACCCCGGCCAGCTCGATAATATCGCCATCCGCCAATAGTTGAGCCTGCAGCCCTACCGCAGCGCCATTCAGGACCGGGCGGCCGTCGCCCTCGACATGGGAAAGAAAGTAGCCGTGCGGCCGCTTGGTGATGACGGCGACCTGCACCCCGCTCTTGCCCAGCGTCGTCAATGTTTTCCTGATTACCAGCTCCCGCCCGGGACTGGCGCCGTTCAACACTTTGACCTTGGCGAGCCCGGCAGGTTGCAATCCGGCCGCCCTATTCACCGCCCGCCCATCGGCATGGTGGCCTACAGGCTCCTCGGCGGCTTGCTTTTCCGCCGCCTCCGCCATCATTTCCCTGATGGCCGGCATGACCAGCACCGTTTTCTCGAATCCGCGATCGGCGGCAAGGTCCTCCTCAAGATACTCGATCTGGTGACGCCCCAGGCCTATCCTGTCGCCATCCCTCAACTGGTGCCGGGTAATGGCGTTGCCATTCACCAGGGTGCCGTTGGTGCTGCGGTTGTCCTCGATGTAGAACACGCCGTCTTCTGCCAGCACGGCGGCATGCTCGCCGCTGATGGCAAGGTTTTCCAGCCTGATATCGCAGCTGGGCCGCCGCCCTTGAATCCTTCATCCCCTGAGCCAGCAAGCCTGCTTTGTTTTTTTTATGGTTATTATGCTGCACAATCTTTACAAAGCCTGCGCCAGATTACAAGCCTCTCGTCGCCTCAATGAATAATTCACAGCATGACGGCGGATAAAAAAATAGCCAGCACAACGGCTGGCTATTCATGCATCAATACGGGAGAAACTACTTCCTGCCTCGCTGGAACTCATCGGGCCTGGCTTCCGCCGCGATCTTGTCCAGCACGCCGTTGACATACTTGTGGCCGTCAGTGCCGCCGTAGAGCTTGGCAAGCTCCACGCCCTCGTTGATGGCGACGCGGTAAGGGATGGTCACGTCATGGATCAATTCGTACGCCGCAATGCAGAGGATGGCATGCTCGATCGGGCTAAGCTCGGATAGCTGGCGATCCAGCGAGCCCACCAGGCGCGCGTCCAGCTCGTCGATGTTCTCCGCCACGCCTTCGAGCAATTGGCGGAAATATTCGTAATCCGCGCGGTCGAAATCAGGGTCGTCGGCCAGCTCGCGGATAATGACCGAGACATCCTTCTGGTTCATCAAGCCCAGGTAGACGCCCTTGAGCACCAGCTCGCGCGACTTGCGGCGGCTGCGCCCGGCCTTCGGGGCCGGCTTTTTCGCCTCTAGCGGCTTCTTGTCTTGATCGCTCATAGTTGCTTCAGCAGGTTGATCATTTCAACCACGACGTCCGCAGCCTCGGCGCCCTTGATCGCCATGCGGGCTTCGGCCTGCTCGTCGTTCTCGGTGGTGAGGATGGCGTTGGCGACGGGAATGCCGGTACTCAGTTGCACATCGGAAATACCGCGCGCGGATTCGTTGGAAACCACCTCGAAATGGTAGGTCTCGCCACGGATAATGGCGCCTAGCGCGATCAGGCCGTCAAACTGCTCGCTATCCGCCATCTGCAACAGAATGGCTGGCGTTTCCAGCGCGCCGGGCACGGTGGCGAGCGTGATGTCGTCATCCGCCACGCCCAGCTTGTGCAGCTGTTCGACACAAGCCTGGAGCAAGCCGTCGCCGATGTTGCTGTTGAAACGGGACAGCACGATGCCGATGCGCAAATCCTTGCCATTCAAATCTACTGCGATTTTCTTCATGATTTCGTCCGAACTAGGCGCAGCCGCACTGCGCTATTGAAATGAGCCAGGCAATCCGCTGGCGAATCCCCTCATTTTAACACGCCAGGGGAGACTTAGAGCCGGACAGCAGTTCGGCATGGCGAAAACAATCCACGACGTGGTCGTTCACCATGCCGACTGCCTGCATGAAGGCGTAGCAGATCGTGGAGCCGACAAACTTGAAGCCGTGCTTCAGCAAAGTCTTGGACATCTGGTCGGATATCTCGGTCCTGGCAGGCACATCCGCCAGGCCAAGCCGATGGTTGACCTGCGGCTCGCCCTGCACGAACTGCCAGAGGAAGGCGTCCAGGCTGCCGTATTTCGCCTGCACCTCCAATGCTGCGCGGGCGTTGCCGATGGCGGCATTTACCTTGAGCCGGTTGCGGATGATGCCCGGGTCCGCGAGCAAGGCCTCCACCTTGTCCGCATCGTAGGCCGCGATTTTGGCGATATCGAACTGGTCGAACACCTTGCGGTAATGTTCCCGCTTCTTCAACACGGTGCTCCAGCTCAAACCGGCCTGGGCGCCTTCAAGCACCAGTAACTCGAACAGCAGCCTGTCGTCGTGCACGGGCACGCCCCATTCCATATCATGATAAACGACATCCAAGGCGCCCTTGGCCCACCCGCAGCGGCAGAGGTCAGTCACAACAATTTCCAATAGCAAACATCAATGGAACAAGATAACCGCTTTCTGCAAAGTGTTCCAGATACCGTATGTGATCGGGATGCCGACCGCGACCCATACCGCAACGGTCAAAACGGCATTGCTCTTGTGTGCGGCTACCTGCGTCATCTTTTGCGCCTGCTCATGGGAGACCTTCTTTTCTGCCTCCAGCTCGGCCGGGGTCATGTAATGTTTCTCCGCCACCGGGCGCACCAGCAGGTTGCATATCAGGCCGACCAGCAGCAGGCCCGCCAGCACGTACATGATCATGTTGTAGGCATGGTCGGCAGGAACGCCCTGGTCAAGCTGGTAATCACGCAAGTAGTTCACAATTACGGGCCCCAACACCCCGGCGGTCGCCCAAGCGGTCAATAATCTGCCGTGAATCGCACCCACATGCTGGGTGCCGAAAATGTCGGCCAGATATGCCGGAATCGTGGAGAAGCCGCCGCCGTACATGGTGAGGATAATGCAGAACAAGCCCGCGAAGAGCGCCACGCTCCCTATGCTGCCCGCCCAGGGCGACAGCACGTAGAGCGCGAAGCCTAAGGCAAAAAAGATCACATAGGTCAGCTTGCGGCCGAGGAAATCCGAGCAGGATGCCCAGC
Source organism: Methylobacillus draconifructus (assembly GCF_045984385.1). Lineage (NCBI taxonomy): Bacteria > Pseudomonadati > Pseudomonadota > Betaproteobacteria > Nitrosomonadales > Methylophilaceae > Methylobacillus > Methylobacillus draconifructus. The sequence goes on along the minus strand of NZ_JBJQIJ010000001.1, from coordinate 228,995 downwards.
CGATACGCCCCAGGATATTGAAGAAGGAAAGCAACCCGGCAAAACCGGCACCGATGGCCGCCACCTGCAGTTTCTGGTCCCCGCTCAGTTCCGCCAGCTTCAGCGGCACATCGATCAGCCTTCCGCCAAACACCTCCTGCAACATCGGCGATGCCATGCCGATCACGCCGATCCCGGCGCTGACGTTGAGGCACAACACCCACCACAGCAACCAGAACTGCGGCGTCTTGTGCGCCTGGTTCACATGCACATGGTGCGGCGTAATCATGGCCTTGCCATTGCTCGCTGGAGGCGTCCAGCCATCGGGCTTCCAATCATGCGCTGGCACCCGGTAGCCCAGCGAGCCTATTATCATGGCGATAAAGTACAGCACGCCCATGGTCGCAAAGGTTTCCCATACGCCGACGGAAGTCTCGGTGGCGAAATAATTCATGAGCGTATTGGCAAGCGGCGCGCCTATCATGGCGCCGCCGCCGAACCCCATGATCGCCATGCCGGTCGCCATGCCGCGCCGGTCCGGGAACCACTTAATCAAGGTCGAGACCGGGGAGATATACCCCAGCCCGAGGCCGATGCCGCCGATCACGCCCGAGCCCAGCCACATCATCCAGAGCTGGTGCGTATACACCCCGATCGCGGAAATCAGCAGACCTCCGCCCCAGCACACGGCGGCAACGGCGCCCGCCTTGCGCGGCCCGGCATGCTCCAGCCAATGTCCGAACACCGCCGCCGACGATCCCAGGAAGACAAAGAACAAGGTATACATCCACCCCAGGTCGCTGATTTTCCAGTCGCAGGTGGTCGTGATCGCCCGCATCCAGAAACTCACATCCTCCCCGCACGCAAGCGGCTCGGAAATCCCCAACGCCTTGGACAGCGGCAACCAGAACACGCTGAAACCGTAGGCCATGCCAATCGACAAATGCACAGCCAGCGCGGCGGGCGGCACCAGCCAACGGTTGTAACCCGGCCCTGCCGTAATACGTTCCTTTGAAAAAAAGCCTGCCATGCCCACCCCTCGGTTTTATTCGAATTTAGAATTGATTTGCAAAGTAACAAAAGGAAACATTTTGTTACAAATCATCATACAAGTCGAATAAAACCGCAATGCTCGAACAGCTTTAATCATGTTCATCAATCTGTCATATTAGCGTCATATATTGCTCGTCATTCAACAAGTGAGGAAACACGACATGCCAGCGAATATTCTGGTGGTAGAAGACGAACCGGCAATCCAGGAATTGCTTGCGCTCAACCTGACGCAGGCGGGCCACAACCCGGTCCGGGCATTGAGTGTGGAGCAGGCGCAAATGCTGATCCGTGAAACCTTGCCGGACCTGATCCTGCTCGACTGGATGCTGCCTGGCATGAGCGGCATCGAGTTCGCACGCAAGCTGAAGGGCGACGAGCTTACCAAGGCCATCCCCATCATCATGCTGACCGCGCGCGGCGAGGAGGCCGACAAGGTCCGCGGCCTCGAAGTAGGGGCGGATGACTATGTCACCAAGCCTTTCAGCCCGCGAGAGCTCAATGCGCGGATCAAGGCCGTGCTGCGCCGCCGCGCGCCGCAAATGACCGATGACCCGCTCGAGGTCGGCGGCCTGCGCCTGGACCCGATGACGCACCGCGTTTCCGGCAATGGCAAGACATTGGAGCTGGGGCCGACCGAGTTCCGCCTGCTGCATTACTTGATGTCCAACCCGGAGCGCGTGCATTCGCGCACCCAGGTGCTGGACCGCGTATGGGGCGACCGCGTGTTCGTGGAGGACAGGACGGTGGACGTGCATATCCGCCGCCTGCGCCGCGCCCTTTCCGAGTCCGGTCATGAAGAATTTATCCAGACAGTGCGCGGCGTTGGCTATCGTTTCTCTGCACAGTAGCTCATAATAGCGACTGTCTTAAGACAAGAAGCAATTCGTGCAAGATATCCGCTGGAAAGCCTTGTGGCTGGGATTAGCCACCATATTCGCCTGCCTGGTCGTCTGGGCGGCCACAGACGCCATGACGGCGCTATTGGCATTCAGCGCCATCGTGCTGCTGTACCTGGTCAGCCATCTTTACTGGCTGCACCAGCTGCTGCAATGGTTCAAGAAGCCGGAGCTGAATACCATGCCCGTGGGCAGCGGCATATGGGAAGACGTGTTTTCCGCCATCTATTACGAAAAACGCCGGAATAATCGCAGCCAGGCGCAAATCAGCTCGGCCCTTGACCGCTTCCGCCATGCTGCCAGTGCATTGCCCGACGGCGTAGTCCTGCTCAATGGCAATGACCAGATCGAATGGTGCAACCCGACGGCGGAAAGCCAGCTTGGCTTGTCCATGCGGCAGGATGCGGGTCAGCCCATCACCTACCTGGTCCGGCCGATTGACTTCATCCAGTACCTGCAAGAACAGAACTACTCCGAGCCGATCAAGCTCAAGTCCTGGCGCACGACCGGCGCCACGCTGGAAATCCAGCTCGTGCCGTTCGGCAGCAACCAGAAGCTCCTGATTTCGCGCGATATCAGCCAGATGGAAAAGCTGGAAACCATGCGCCGCGACTTCATCGCCAATGTCTCGCACGAGCTGCGCACGCCCTTGACCGTGGTAGGCGGCTTCCTGGAAACGTTGACCGACATGGAAGGCGCCGTGCCGGAAAGCACGCGCGCCTATTTCGGCATGATGCAGGAACAGACCGGCCGCATGCGTCGCCTGATCGAGGACCTGCTCACGCTCTCCCAGCTGGAAAATAGCCCGGAGGCCCCGCAAGAAAGCGAGATCGACCTAGGCACCCTGCTCAATATGCTGCTGCACGAGGGCATCAGCCTCAGCCAAGGCAAGCACGAGATCACCCTCGAACCGGTGGAGCCCGGCCTGTTCATCAAGGGCGCGACCGAAGAACTGCACAGCGCGCTGGGCAACCTGGTCAGCAACGCCGTGCGCTACACCCCGGCCGGCGGCAAGATCAACCTGCGGCTGTTCCTGCGCGGCAAGGATGTGCTGTTCAGCGTGCAGGACACCGGCATCGGCATCGAGCAGCAGCACATCGACCGCCTCACCGAACGCTTCTACCGCGTGGACCGCAGCCGCTCGCGCGAGACAGGCGGCACCGGCCTCGGGCTGTCCATCGTCAAGCATATCCTCACCCGCCACCAGGGGCGCCTGGAAATTGAATCCGAAGCCGGCAAGGGCAGCACGTTCACCGCCGTGCTGCCGCAAAGCCGGTTAGTGCGCAAACCCGTGCCAGAATCGGCAGCTACTGCCGCGTAACCGCCTCTGCTTCGGGCGGCATATCGGCATTCTGCCAGCCACGCCGGTAGACACGGATATCGGCGCCCTTGATGCGCGCGGCGTTGAACAGCTTCCTGGCGCGCATCGAATCCAGCCGGATGCCATAAGCCGCATAGACGAAATCCGCCATCGGCGCACTGCTCTTGCGGAAAAAGGGCAACTGCGGCGAACTGCCGTAAAAACTTTCCACGAAACTCGTGATGCCCGCCACGCCGTAATGTCCGCCGGCCAGCTCCTCCAGCCAGGGGCCGCCTGAGTCGCCCATGGTCGGCATGGGCAATGCCGGGTCGTAATCCCCCTGTTCATTCAGGCGATTCACAGCCAGCAGCGTTTCCAGCGTCGAGACCGCGCTGGCCTTGCTCTCGAACTGCACCTGGTAGCGCGCATAGAACAACGTGTCCAGGCTGGCATAGGCAGCAGGCACAAAAGCCTCAAAGCCCTCCGTTGCGCGATGCACATGCTTGCTTGCACAACGCAGGCTCACCGGCAGGGCGTCTGCCGCGCCATAGCCGTAGCCGCACAACAATAGGGTATGCGCCGGCTCATCAAGCAGGACTGGCGCAATATCGATTTCATCGGGCAACTCGATGTCGAACACCAGGACCGCCAGGTCGTCGATCAGGTTGCCGCGCACCTTGTCGAACTCGGGGAATATGGCCTGCTTGAGCCGGGCCAGCCGGGCCATAGCCAATAAGGAGTCGGGCGCGCGCGCGATGGACAATAAAGGCAAGCCGTCGCGCTCATCCAGGCTCACCTCGCGCAGGCAGTGCGCTGCGGTCAACAGGGTCATCGGCGTCCTGCCCACCACCACCGCGCTACATTGGCTATGGCTCACGCGCCATTCCTGGCGGTATTCGTGCCATTCGCGATGCTCAAACGCCAACTGCACGACAGCCGTCCTGCTGACAGGAGCGCCGTTCATCAGTGCCATGGCTGGTGCATGCACCAGCCAGCTCAGCATGATACAAAATCCAGTCACGCCATATGGTCTGCCCAAGAGGACCTCCCTGACACCAACCTGCATTTGGAGCGCTAACAGAACTTCAGTGAAACTGATCCTGGCTAGACGTTCTGCCGCAGTCGATACTACGGTTAAGCAAAGCATGGCAATAGCGCCGGGAGATTATTGCCAGCCGCACTTCACTTTACTCCTGAATGAGCAAGAGCTGGAAGACTAACGCGGCGCAAACATGATGATCGCCATGCCGATCAAGGCTACCGCTACTCCGACGACATCCCAGGTACTAGGCCTGATGCCATCCACCAGCCACAACCAGCCGAGCGCCACGAATATATACACCCCGCCATATGCCGCATATACCCGCCCTGCTGCAGTTGGATGCAGGCTCAACAGCCAGGCAAACACCGCAAGACTGATGGCGGCTGGCAATAGCAACCAGGCAGAGCCGCCTTTCTTGAGCCAAAGGTAAGGCAGGTAGCAGCCCAGGATCTCCGCCAACGCGGTCACGACGAATAACGAGAATGTTTTCAACACGAGCATGCGAGATACCGGCAAGTTTTAAAATGAGGCCATTATAGACAAACTCAGGGCACGCCTTTTGGATAATATCGCCCACCCCGGCATCCAGCCTGGCGATCCACTTGCACTACAGACAAAAGACGACAAAATCGCCAGCAATCCGCCTACAAAACAAAGAGATAAACTCACACCCATACCAGATTGACATTCATTCATCGACAGCATCAGAATAGTCAAAAATGTTAAGGGCAACCTTGGTTGAAAAATCGAGGACGCAAAGTCACCGGTCTAAGGTAGCAGCACTTTGTCTACTATGACAGCGGAACCGCCATATTGAGCACCTCGCCCGCCAAGCTTCCTGCCTGGCCCGTTGCGCAAAGGCTGTCTAATCATCTGCCAATGCCGGCCTTGCCCCTTAGCAATAAAAATATTGATTGCATATTGTTATAGGGGAATCACGCTTGCTGCCATCTCGTCATGGATTATGGGCCGTATTGGCCTTGCTTTACGCATGCCCGTCCATTGCGGCAATCGAACCGATCGACACCTCCGCGCAGGAACAGCTATTGCAGCAGGAACGCCTGCGCGTCCTGCGGCAGCAACAGGAAACAGCGCCGGACATGCGCCAGCCTGGCTCGCAGCCGCCAGCCCCGCTTGCCTATCCAACCGAGGAATCCCCCTGCTTCACCATCAGGCAGATCAGCCTTGAAGGCGAACATGCCGATCTCTTCCAGTTTGCATTGCAGGATGTCTTGCATGGAGATAAAGACCACATCGCCATCGGCCGCTGCCTGGGCGCGCAAGGCATCAACACCGCGATGTCGCATGTGCAGAACACCATCGTGGCCGAGGGATACGTCACGACACGCATCCTCGCCGGCCCGCAGGCCTTGGGCAATGGCCACCTCCGCCTCGCCGTGATCCCCGGCAAGGTGCGGCAAATCCGCTTCACCCCGGATTCCAGCCAGCGCATCCGCTACGGCAACGCATTGCCGGTCGCCCCTGGCGACATCCTCAACCTGCGCGCCATCGAGCAAGGCCTGGAAAACCTCAAGCGCTCCCCCACCTCCGACGCCGATATCCAGATCGAACCCGCCGATGGCAATGCGCAACCCGGCGAGAGCGACCTGGTGATCCGCTACCGCCAGGCATTGCCCTTCCGCCTCACCTTCAGCGCGGATGATGGCGGCTTCGACAGCACGGGCAAATACCAGGGCGGCGTCACGCTCTCCGGCGACAACCTGCTGGGCCTGAGCGACTTGTTCTACATCAACCTCAACCAGGACCTGGGCGGCGGCGACAAAGGCAGCCGCGGCTCGCGCGGCAAGACCCTGCATTACTCCATCCCTTATGGTGATTGGCTGTTCAGCGCCACCGGCTCGAGCTACACCTATCACCAGGAAGTCGCCGGCCTCAACCAATCCTACCTCTACAGCGGCCGCACCCAGAATGCCGAATTCAGGCTAAGCCGCATGGTCTACCGCTCCGCCATTAACAAGACGCAGCTTTCCCTGGGGAGCTTCTTCCGCAAATCATTCAACTACGTGGACGACACCGAGGTGGAAGTGCAGCGGCGACGCACTGCCGGATGGTCGCTGGGCGTCAGCCAGAGCTGGTATCTCGGCCAATCCATATTGGATTACAGCCTCGCCTACCGCCGCGGCACCGGCGCGCAACAGGCATTGAAAGCGCCTGAAGAAGCGTTCGGCGAAGGCACTTCGCGCATGGAAATCATCACCGCCGATATCAGCTTCATGGCCCCGCTTTCCATCCAGGCGCCATGGGGAACACAAGCCCTGCGCTACGCCGCCAACATCCGCGCGCAATCCAACCTCACCCCGCTCACGCCGCAGGACCGCTTCGCCATCGGCAACCGCTACACCGTGCGCGGCTTCGACGGGCAGTTGACCCTGAGCGCGGACCGTGGCTGGTTCATCCGCAACGACCTCAGCGCCATGCTCGGGCAAAGCGGGCAGGCGCTTTATCTCGGGCTCGACTATGGCGAGGTAGGCGGTCAATCCAGCGACACGCTTATCGGAAAACAACTGGCTGGCGCTGTCATCGGCATGCGCGGAGGCTACAAGGGTTTCAGCTACGACCTGTTCCTGGGGCAGCCCGTCAAAAAACCGGATGGATTCGAGACCGCAAAGACGGCAGCCGGATTCAACCTCAACTGGTCGTTCTAGCCGCAAGCACGTTAAAGGGGAATCAAGATGAACAAACACCGTTACCGCCTGGTATTCAACCGTGCCCGAGGCCTCATGATGGCCGTGGCTGAGAACATCGCCGTCCACAACGCCGCGGCCAGCCCATCCCCCAATGCCTCGCCCATCGCCAGGCAAGTGCTGGCAAACATCACGCCGTTGCGGCTTTCCCTCATGCTCATGCTGGGTTCCGCCCTAGCCATCATCAATCCAGCCCAAGCCGACATCATCGCCGACCCGTCGGCGCCAGCCGGCCAGCAGCCTATCATCGGCAACACCGCCAACGGCCTGCCGCTGGTCAACATCCAGACGCCCAGCGCCGCCGGGGTGTCGCGCAACACCTACAGCCAGTTTGACGTCAATGCCCAGGGAGCCATCCTCAACAACAGCAACGCCAATGTGCAGACCCAGCTTGGTGGCTGGGTGCAGGGCAACCCCCTGCTCGCAGGCGGCACCGCCCGCGTCATCCTCAACGAAGTCAACAGCAGCAACCCCAGCTTATTGAACGGCTTCATCGAGATCGCAGGCAGCCGTGCCCAGCTCGTCATTGCCAACCCGGCCGGCATCAGCTGCAACGGCTGCGGCTTCATCAACGCCAACCGCGCCACCCTCACCACCGGCACCCCCATCCTCAACGGCGGCAACCTGCTGGGCTACCGCGTGGGCGGCGGCGGCATCAGCTTCTTAGGCCAAGGCATGGATGCCTCCCAGGCCAACTATACGGACATCATCGCGCGGGCGGTGGAAGTGAATGCCGGCATATGGGCCAACGAACTCAATATCACCACCGGAGCCAACCAGGTCGATATCGACAGCAACGGCAAGCAGACGGCGGTTTCCCAGACCGCCCCGGCAAGCCCGGCCCCTGCCTTTGCCGTGGACGTGGCAGCCCTGGGCGGCATGTACGCCGGCAAAATCCACCTCATCGGCACCGAAGCCGGGCTGGGCGTACGCAACGCCGGGCATATCGGGGCCAGTGTGGGCGAAGTCGTCGTGACTGCTGACGGACACATTACCAACTCCGGCACGCTGGCAGCGCACACCAATATCGACATCACCACCAATCACAGCTTGCAGAATGCAGGCACCATCAACGCCAATGCCGGGCTGAGCCTGAATGCAGAGAACATTGACAACGCCGGGGAAATTGCTTCATCCGGCACCACGCTGTTCAGCCAAGATGCGATTATCAACCGCGGCACCATAGACGGTAATACCACGCATATAACCGCAGACAGGCTGGACAACATCGGGCATGGCAGCATATTCGGTGACCACCTCAGCATCCAGGCCAGCGAGATCAACAACCTCGCGGAAACCGTGGATGGCACCACCACCGCTGCCATCATGGCTGGGCGCACCCGGCTGGACCTGGCAACAGGCAACCTCATTAATCGCGACAATGCCATGCTGTTCAGCGGCGGGGACATCGCCATCAGCGGCGTCCTTGATGCCTCAGGGATAGCCACCGGCAATGCCGCTTCCGTCATCAACCAGGACGCCACCATTGAAGCGCTGGGCAACATGGTCATCAACGCAAATGAGCTGCAAAACCTCAACACCGGCCTGCAAGTGGGAAGGACAGCGGAAACCACCGCAGGCTACGACAAATTCACCCCGGCAGGCCAGGGGGTCGTCTGGGATAGCGCAGACTACCCCGGCGCCAGGATTGGGAATGTTAATGTTGAATGGCGCGATGCCGGTCCGTACCGCTTCCGCGAATACACGCGCTACCAAGGCACCAGCTACACTTCCCACACCGAAGTGCTCGCCTCCACGCCCGGCAAAATCCTCTCTGGCGGCGATATGCGGATCACGGGCAATGTATTGAACAGCGATAGCCAGATCATCGCCGGCGCTGCGCTGGACATCAGCGGCGCCACTGTGCAGAACCTTAACACCGAAGGCCAGACCATCGTCCGCCACAGCGGCGGCGCTTGGTATTACGACTGGGATGGCAACGATAACGATTACGACATTGACTATCTGGGCAACCACAGCCCCGGCAACATCGTCACCACCTACAACCTGGACACCACACGCCTTGAAGGCGACGCTGCGCCGCCCGCCAGCGGCACCGTGGTCAGCAGCAACCCGAACACAGTCAACAACAACGCCTTGTTCCAGACGCTGCCCGATGTTTCAGGAGACTATCTGATAGAAACCAATCCCCGATTCACCAATTACCGCACCTGGCTGAGCTCCGACTACATGGTGCAGCAACTCTCATTCGACCCTGCCATCACGCAAAAGCGCCTGGGGGATGGTTTCTACGAGCAACGCCTGGTGCGTGAGCAGATCGCCGAACTGACCGGCAGGCGCTTCCTTGATGGTTACGCCGACGACGAGGCGCAATACCAGGCCCTCATGAATGCCGGGCTCACCGTGGCAAGCCAGATCCAGCTCATTCCCGGCATTGCGCTCTCAGCGGAGCAAATCGCCCAGCTCACCTCCGATATCGTCTGGTTAGTGGAGCAGGAAATCACCCTGCCCGACGGCACCGTCACCAAAGCCCTTGTTCCTCAGGTGTATGTGCGGCTGCAAGATGGCGACCTGAACCCCGCCACCGGCATCATGGCGGGCAACAGCATCAACATCCAAGCCACCGATACGATCGCCAACGGCGGCACCATGGCAGGGCGCACCCTGGCCGTGCTCAATGCAGACAACATCCAGAACCTTGGCGGCACCATCAGCGCCGATGTCACGGCATTGCAGGCTGCTGGCGACATCGACAACATTGGCGGCATTATCATGGCAAAAGATGCGCTGGTACTTGAAGCCGGCAATGACATCAACATCGCCAGCACCACGCAGAGCCATGCCCAGACCATAGGCGCCAGCAGTTTCAGCCGCACCAATCTCGACAGGGTGGCCGGGCTTTATGTCGGCAACCCCGATGCCGTCCTCGTCGCCAGCGCAGGCAACGATCTCAACTTAATAGCCGCCAGCATCGTCAACAACGGCAATAACGGCATCACCTCGCTCCAGGCAGGCAACGACATCAATCTAGGCACGCTGCAAATCGCCGAACAGAACAACAGCGTACGCAATGCCAAAAATCGTGTTTCCTACGGTAGCGCGCAAGATATAGGCACCGCCATCCAGGCCGGCGGCGATATCTCCCTGCAAGCTGGCAATGACGTCAGCATCAAGGCTGGCAGCATCAATAGCGAAAGCGGCAGCCTCGGCATCGCCGCAGCCGGAGACATCACCATCGCCGCAGGCGAGGCCAGCAGCAACTTCGACCTGGCCCGCAAGACCAGGCGCAGCAGCGGATTGAGCAGCACCACCAAGACCTACCGCACCATTTCCAAATCCACCGAGGCCATCGGCAGCAGCCTCAGTGCGGATACCGTCAGCCTGCAAGCTGGCGTACCAACCGAAACCGCATTAGCGGCTACGGGAGACATCAACATCACCGGCAGCAACGTCGTTTCCACCAATAGCACCCAGCTACAGGCCAGCGGCGACATCAATATCGCCGCAGCTGAAAACACCAGCTACACCTTCAACCAGAAAACCACCAAGAAATCCGGCTTCTCCGCCAGCGGCTCCAGCATCGGCTACGGCACCAGCAACCTGAGCCAGAAGCAGACCGGCACGACGGTCACGCAGAGCGGCAGCACCGTGGGCAGCGTCGAAGGCGGCGTCGCTATCCAGGCAGGCAACACCTACACGCAAACCGCCAGCGATGTGCTCGCGCCACAAGGCGATATCGAGATCAGCGCCCGGCAGGCCAACATCACCGCAGGCAACAACGCCTCCACCCAGACCACCGAGACCAAGTTCAAGCAGAGCGGACTGACGCTGGCGATCACCAGCCCGGTCATTTCGGCCATCCAGACGGCCAACCAAATGCAACAAGTATCGAAACAAGTAGAAGACTCCCGTTTGCAAGCGCTTGCGGCCACTGCCGTCGTCGCAAGTACAAAAAATGCTGCCGATGCAATTGCCAGCAACCCTAGTACAGCAGGAGGATTTAATCTAAGTCTATCCATCGGCACCAGTCAGAGCAGCAGCACCTCCACCCAAACCAGCAGCACCGCCCAAGGCAGCAATGTCATTGCGGGTGGAAATGTCTCGATCACGGCAGCAGGCGCAGGAGAACAATCTGACATCAACCTTATAGGCAGCAACATCAAGGCTGGTGGCAATGTAAACCTCAAGGCAGATGATGAGGTAAACCTGCTCGCCGCACAAAACATCGATACTCTCATTAGCAAGAACAAATCCAGCTCAGCTAGCGTTGGCATCAGTATTGGCTCTAATGGCCTCGCTATTACTGCAAGTGCTTCTCAAGGAAAAGGCAAGGCCAACGGTACTGATACCACTTGGGCAGAAAGTGTGGTGCAGGCTGGAAATAAAGTGAGCCTGGAAAGCGGTACGGATACCAACATCATCGGATCGCAAGTAAAAGGTACGAAAGTAGTCGCCAATGTGGGAGTTTCAGGCAATGGTGATCTCAATATCGAGAGCCTGCAGGACTTGAGCACTTATGATAGCAAGCAGAAAAATAGCGGTTTCAGCATCAGTGTACCAATTGGCACCGGTATGATGAGTGGATCAATGAACTCATCGAGCAGTAAGGCACACAGCGATTATGCTAGCGTGAATGAACAGGCTGGTATCTTTGCCGGGGATGGCGGCTTCCAAGTAAATGTAAACGGTCACACTGATCTTAAAGGTGCAGTCATTGCGTCCACCCCGTTAGCTATTGACCAACAAAAAAATAGCCTGAGTACTGAAACACTGACAGTTTCAGACATATCAAATAGCGCCGAATATAGCGCATCATCAGAAAACACAGGGATGACACTCAGCTTTGATGCGTCAAAAAGCATGACTAAGAACATTGGCAATAATCTGGTCAGTGCCCCAAGCACGCTTACCCCAGATATTGAGCGAAATGGAGAAGATAGCAGTACAACCCGTAGCGCCATCAGCTCAGGGATAATATCTATCAAAGACTCTGACAAACAGCAAGCGCTCACTGGAAAAGATGCACAAACCATGATCGCAACTATTAACCGCGATACAGAAAATGCAAATCCAACCGCGTTGGAAAAACCCGATATGGCGAAAGTCCAACAGGAGCTACAAGCAACAAACCAGATCATCGCTGCCGTTACTACAGAAACAGTACAAATCATCAATACCTATTATGAAAAACGTGTGCAGGAATATGATGCTCAGTACAAAAAAACACTGGATGATGCCAGAAACAAGGAAAAACAAGCTCAAATATTGGAGGCGAATGGCGATACTCAGGCAGCACAAGCACTAAAGCAACAAGCACAAACATTACGAGCGCAAGCGATCAACATCCGTAATGAACGTGATAACCCTACGATTTCCCAAGCAGAAACACTAGCACTCAGTTCACTGCTGATTAGCGGGCTAGGTACAGGCCAGGTTAACCTTGCCAATGCAGCAACCACTTATAGCGTAGGTGCTGCTGGAGATAAATTCCTGCTTGTTGCGCAGAAACGCGATAGCGATATTGCGCAAGGCTTTGTCGTACAGTGCCAAGTGACGCCAGCACAATGCGTAGAAGCAGCAGCTAAGGATAATTACCTGAAAAATGCCATCAATAATCCCGACATTCCCTTTGAGAACCGTATTGAAGCATTACGCAACCTGCAAGTCGAGGATCAATATGGTAATGAGAAAAACGCATTTGTCATTACCATTGTCGATGACAATAACGCAGGCAATCAAAATGTGGCCATCAACGGCATCATGAATGAGCCAGACCGTGCGTTAGTATTGGCCATCGGACATTTACGAGGAGAAAAAGAAGGACAAATACTATACCTCTCGTATAACGATACACAGGGAGCTGTCGCCGACTTGTTGAATGCAACCATTGATAAATATACTGGCTCAACATCAAATACATCTGTGAGCCTAGGCAATGCGCTACAAGCAGCACAGGAAAAACATCCTGATGAGAACATCTACCTCTATGCACATAGTGGCGGAACGTTAATCTCAGCTATTTCATTAAATGATCTGGTAAGTGGTGGTCAAACCATGCCCAACCTCAAGGTGGATTTCCTAGGTCCAGCGGCTTCAATCTCGGCAGCAGCAGATGCCGCAATCAACGCAGCAGGCTTGGCCAATGCCACGCTGGAAGAAAAAATGAATTGGATTAAATATGGTAATACAAATGGTTTACCAGCTATTAATCCTGACTTACTAAATGATTACACAAACATCAATTATGGGCTTGGCTACTACAACCACAGCAATGATACAGTCGCCACTATCGTTGGAGGTAATGTGGGGATGAGTGATCAATATCAGGGGGCCAATCTTGTTGGTGTGGTACCAGGTTCTGAATCTAGAAACTTAGCCTCATCTCTGAAAGAAATCTTTGCGCTTTTCACAACAAGCAATAGTGCACACTCTACCTATCGCTGGAACGACCCTAAAACCTGGCCAACCACACAATTGACGACCACCATTAATCAACAACCAGCATCAGGAGCTCAGTAAGTGAGGACTATCATTATATTGGCGATAACAATTTCATTAATGGGATGTTCCTTTAAAAAAGCCTATGAGCGTATTGAAAACTCATACCTGCCTACTTCCAAACCATTTTCGTCGGACTTAAAAGTTGTGTGCACAAACAATCATAATATTTTCGAACCTGGAAATTTCAGAATTCAATTTGGAATATTCTCCCCATCCAATGTGCAATATACAAAAGAAAACTGTTTACCTTTCATTCGTCATGGAGTTATCAGGGAAACTGACAAACTCCCCATCACCACATCCAGTAATCCAAACTACAACCGGATAGAGGTTGAACCTTTTCCCAACTCCAAATACATCCCTAATCTGGATCCAGAAAAAGGCGCTGTCTATGTATGGGAAACCTATGCAGGGAAAGAAAGAGTGGATGGCACGATTGCTTATCGATTGATTATTTACAAAGGCTCAAAATTGCCGATTGGAGGGGATCTGACAAGATACAGTGACACGCTTAACTATAATTACAATGCGTATGAAAAATTAATGATTCATGGTCAGGAATGGGAGTTTGTTTCTTTTCAGCCTCGCCTATCACCTTATAACAAACCACGAGAAGCAGAACTCAAACCCGGTAGTGTAATTTCTGCCATGGATTTCTATATGACCAGGGTAGGCGACTATAGCCTGTTAGTTTATGGCAGATTCCCTGATTCTGTTGTCTATTATCCAGAATGGTTTAATCCTCGCCGCGCATTGCTGAGGGAATGGGTTGAGACTTTCAAGATCATGCCAGTGCCCGATGGTTATGTGTTGCCTTCACAAGAAGAGATTCAAACATTGCGTGAAAAGGAGATTCAACGCTGGAAAGACAGTGAGGCTAATCCGGTACCGCGCCCTGTCAGGGTAGATCCGGAACAGGCCCGCCGAGCATTATCTGCGCCCGTGAGGTAACGATGAAACTATTCTATTGCTTGGGATTTACCCTTGAGATTACAGCGTTTCTCTTTCTTTCTGCATGCACCACCAATCAGGTCATTGATTCATCTCCCGACAGAGAACCGACTGCACAATTGCGGGTATTTTCCTTACCTAATAACACTTACTTGTATCCAGGAAAATCTTGCTTCCAGCCAGGAAGTAGTGAAGAAATCTTGGCGCACAGCGGCGGTAAAAATTATGGTGCTTTGAATGCGCTTTCTGTGCTTGGTGGTAACAAAAAAATCGGGATGCCGGAAACAGAAGATATGACGTGGTCTCATCATGAGTTTCATGTTGCCGCGGGCAAGCCTCTGACTATCGTGATATCCCTAGAGCGGGATGGTCAATTATCCAATGGCCGATTTTACCATTCAGGTTGTGGCCCTATTGCTGGCTACTTTTACCCTCAACCCAATCGCAATTATGATGCTGCAATGATTATTGAGCGCGCGCAATGCTATCTTCGAGTAAGAGAGTTGGTTGCGGATAGCTCAAAAACAAAATTCCAACCAAAAGAAATTACAATTAACCCTGCGCCTTCATGCAATTCACAAAATAATCAATTCGATTAACTATAAGACGATCAATCGAGTCTGACCCCTTTGATTTCTTGATGATTTTGTGGGAACGATCATAGGAAGGAATCAGGCAACTGGAGGGACGACTCCGATTAACAGCAACCTACTTAAAGAATGGGTGAAAATATTTTATGGCGACTCAACCGTGCATAATAACTATGGTAGCGGAAAGCCTGAAGGCAGTGGTCAATCCTATTGGCACGACTCCCCTGATGGCAAAGCCATTACCCAAACCATTACCCAAACCATTACCCAAACCATTACCCAAACCATTACCCAAACCATTACCCAAACCATTACCCAAACCATTACCCAAACCAAATAACCCTAAAGATAGATTCATAATGAAGATTACTCAAATTTTTATTGTTTCACTGTTTTCTTTCATGCTACTTGGTTGCGGCACTAGAAATCTGGCCCCCTCCGCTTCTAATTGTTATGGAAATGGGCAACCTGGATGCGAGCAATATTGGGGAGGAGGAAAACCCAAGCTGGTGACGATTGACCCGCCAGTTACTGATGAGTTTATTAGAAAATTTAAAATTCCAAGCAAGGAAAAATACATTAACAGAAGTGAGGTATACGTTTTTAAACGATGGAGCAAACCCGGAACATCAAAATTGGAAAAAGAAAAAGCGCTACTTGAATGTGGCTCTGGAGAGTACCTTAACGATCATGGTTATCAGCGCATGAAAAATACATCGCTGGAAGACTACAATGCCGGCCTCATCAGGATTCAGCGTTGTATGTTACAAGATGGATTCCGCTATCTGGGAAAATTCGAACCTTGTAGCGGTCATAACCCACCTTCCTCCTGTCAGATTGCAGCTCCTGCAAGAGACCTGAATACAAGAGTGAATAGTCAATATTGTGTAGCTAATGCTTACATAGATGCGTGTCAACCACAACCAATAGAAAGAATACTGGCCACTGACAAATGCCAGAAATCCCCATATCTTTATTTCTGTCAACCTAGCTATTATGGGATAGACATTTGCGAGCGATACCCAAAATCAGAAAATTGTCAGCCAGAGCAAAACACTATTACCCAGGAAAAACCAAACTCAGGCTCTTCTACCTATTTGCCACAGAGCAGATCTGTTGATATGACGAATCAACTCCAACGCAATATACAAAATCAGAATAACAGGCAAATGAATAATATGTTGAGGAACGTTGCACCTCGTTAGTTTTTAATTTCAAGACAAAGGAATATCGATGATAAGAATAACATTTTCACTCGCCATCTCTATCGCGGCGTTATGCGGATGCGTGACAACACAGGGCTTTTATAGCGTTGATGCTTACGATGCAAATGGCAACAAATTAAATAATGTCAATCTGACTGTACAAGGCAGCGGGATTTATTCTGCTAGAAATGCTTTATGTCAACGCTATCCACAAGCCAAAGTCATTATTCTCGATATCAAGACAAATGAGGAGCTGAAAAACGAAAGCCCATATCAGTGCCAATGACTACAATATGTTTAATTTAGATCAATGCCCTATTTAATATTATTAAGAAAAGCACAATATCAAATGCATATAATTTTAAAACTGTCAGTATCTATTTTCTTGTTCATCATCACTGGTTGCGCTACGGTTCCTCAGCAACAGGTATTAAATTCAGCGGGAAATCGAGCATATCTTACCTCGCGTTACCAAGAAGCAGCCCAGCGATATGAAAAGGCGCTGGAGGCTGCGGAGAAAAATAAAGACAAGCAATTTATTGCAATTGCTTCATATGGTTTGGGTAGGGCAAAAATTAAACTTTGTCAATTCGATGAAGCCGAACATTGGTTGAAAGAATCAATTAAGGCACGTGAAAGCGTACCTGATTCCAACATGGCATACATGACACAAAACCTATCAGAGCTGGCCCGCCTGCATATGGCACAGCAGCGGTATTCAGATGCCATTCCGTTGTTTGAGAGGGCAACACCGATGCTTTATAAACTTAATATTGAGCAAAGCGACCCGATTGCACTTGCAGATCAATTTGATGCATATGAAGAGTCTCTACGAAAGATCGGCCGGATAGTAGAAGCTGATGAAATCGCGGCAAAATCCTTGGAATTGAGGATAAAAAATCCTGGCAAATTTGCTCACTTCCGACCAGATCAAATTTCAAAAAATTGTTTCCCCCCTGTCAATTAAAGAATTGAGAAAAATATGAAGATCAAAACTATATTTATTTCTTTACTTGCTGTGTGTGTAGTGGCTTGTGCAGCACCCATCAATCGAAAAAATGCAGAAAATTATACAAGGCAAGGCGCTATCGCCATGGCAAACAATGATTGGCAAACGGCGCGCCGGGCATTTGCACGTGCTGTCGTCAATGCTGATCTTGGCGGTGTGGCACCGTCAACCCGTGCGGTATTGAGTTACGAATATGGCCGCTCTTTAGGTGCCACCTGCTTTTTTGATGATGCAGCTTACTATCTGAAGCAGGCGTACGACTTGGACAAGCAAACAGGCGGTCCGCTTTACATGAGTCTGGTTGAACTCGCCCGGTTACATCTGGATCAAGGGAAGTTTGCAGAGGCAGCCACCTATTATCAACAGGCAATCCCTGACCTGAAACGCCACAATATTCCTCAAGTCGGGCCTATAGGCTATGCCGATACTCTGGATGAAGCCGCTATTGCATTAGATGCCATCAGCCAAAAAGAAGAGGCCTCCACATTAAGGCAGCAAGCTATCACTCTTCGTTCAGAACATCCCGGACAAAAATCCATAACCGACCGGACACCTTATGGAAAATTCTGCAATTGAACACTTTTTTAAACTTCCCGATCCAATTTGAAACGTTAGCAATCATAGGGGACAACCTACTTTGCCCCCAATTATTAAAATTTCCCGCACGTCTGTGAGGCTGCTTGCAAGGCCGGGATAAAAATCAATTGTCGTTAATTTTATAGGGGTAAATGATGAAAAGAAAAACCTGCTTCGGCGTTTTGGCCTTATGTGTGCTGACTTTCAGCGCTTGTTCTACAACGCCTGTCATGACGAATACTCAATTGAAAGATGGCTTGATCAACAGCGATGTGGTTATTTTACCCATCGACAAGCCCGTTTCCCTCGTAGAGAGAACGAAAGCCCAGGCCATTGGCAATATGGTGGTTTCGTCCGTGGCTGGAAGTGCCGCTGCAAGCGCGGGAGGCGCTGGCAACATGCAGCAGTTGCAAAGCAACGTACAGATCGGGCAGCAATTCGGCCAGCAGTTGAACCAGGCATTGCCTAACAAGCATGCTGTCAGTGCCGGCCGCGGAGTGGAGGCTGCTCTGGCAAAGAGGCTGACGGATTTTTTTGACACGCTCCATTCAGGCGGTGCACCCAAAGCGCATACCTATTACATGGCCATCCACCCGCGCTTATGGGAGTTGGGCTACGTGTCGCTGCTGACGAGTCAGCAGTACGCCCTGAATTACCTGATCGATGTATCCATCCTGGAAAAGCATGAGGAAAAATATCAACCGATCAGAACTTTCAGTTGCACGGGCAATGCCGCCGAAAAAATGCCGTTAGATGATTGGAAAGCCAATAACTATGAAAAGGTGGATACGGCAGCCGAAGCAATTGTGGAAAAATGTTTTAGTCAATTCGTCGCCGCCATCAAGCTTAAATAATCGGAGCTTTCGGTCCAAACCTAGACAAGAATCAAAGGGGTCAGACTCGATTGATCGTACGATGCATATCTCCTCAATATCCTATCTCTCATGCAGAGGCATACATTGCCAGTCTTTCACCTAATCCTGATGATCAATCGAGTCTGACCCCTTTGATTTCGGCTTTCTACATTGTTCAGAGCAACACTTTACAAAAACCAATACCGACTCTTTGAAAAGTGTTTATTTACCAACACCATGGGTCGTTTAGCGAATGCCCAACAATATGGTGTTGCATACCCAACACCTTAAAATAATCAAAATAAAAACTTAATCCAATAAAATCAACATCATAAACAAGAGCCCCGAATGGGCACGAGATTTGCGCTTTATTCCTCAACTAAAAAGGGGAAATTGTCGTGAATCAATCATCCACATTGGGGAAATCAGCCATCAAGCTGGCAGGAAGAGTATCAACCGGCAGCATGCTCATCTGGGCAACACTGGCGCCAGCCGCTGATGACCAGATTGCCGACATTGACGGCAATCCCGCATCAGTTTCTATCCAAGCTGAGCAGGAGGCCGAGAGGAACAGGCTGCAATCCGTTGTGGTGACTTCGCAAAAACGTAGCGAGAATGTTCAGGATGTACCCATACCTATCAGTGTGATTGGCGGAGACAAAATCCAAGATACGAGCTTGTCCTCGGCCTCGCAAATCGGCAATTACATCCCAAATTTTTCTGCGGAGCGCAATAATGGTCATGGTTTGCCGCGCTGGAACCTGCGTGGGTTATATACCGGCGACCCGCAAGGCACGACGGTTTCCCCTCTCGGCGTCTATTACGACGACATTTATATTTCCAATGTCACCGCCGCCAACCGTCCGCTGTTCGACCTGGAACGGGTAGAAGTATCGCGTGGGCCGCAAGGCACGTTGTGGGGTAAAAACAGCACGGCAGGTGCCCTCAACTTCATCTCCAAGAAGCCCACTTTTGACCCGGATGGCTTCATCAAGCTCGATGGCGGCAGTTATGACAGGCGCCGAGTGGAGGGTGCCATCGGCGGTGCCATTCTGGATGAAAGGCTAGCCGGACGTATTTCCTTCTATGACGAAAGCCAGGACGGTTTCGGCCGCAATGTCTATGGTGGCGACAGCCGTCGCGGCAAACTTGAAGATCAGGCATTTCGCGCGCAACTGTTGGCCAAGCTTAGCGAAAACCTCGATACCCTGCTTACCGTGCATCACCGAGAATACAAGACTGAAGGCGTCTTGGCGCGTGCGACGAGATACGGCACCGGTGCAAACGGTGCAGACCAATATGGATTTATCGGAACACCGGGACTCACCAATAGCAATATCAATGGTCGCAGCCCCTTAGTGACCCAGGAGGGCATCAGCAACCGTCTGACCTGGCAACTAGGCCGCCTGGAGTTGACATCGATCACTGCGCTTGACGATTACCGCTCTCGTGCACGCGGTGACACGGACGGTGATGGCGGGCCGTACGATTTGCAACGCAGCTGGGCCGGGTATCAACGCAGCAAGCAACTATCGCAGGAGTTCCGCCTGGCATCTCCACGCGAAGACAGGTGGAACTGGCTAGTAGGCTTCCACTATTTCCGCGAGGATGCTTCCCAAAGCAGCGCCACGGCCCGGTTGCCTAATAGCTATAACACTACGCCTAGCTTCGACCGAAACGACTGGGACCAGAAAACCACCAGCTACGCATTTTTTGGCAGCAATACATTCAACTTCACAGAACAGTTCAATGTCACCGCAGGCCTGAGATGGTCGTCCGAAACCAAGAAAATCAACCTGCTTAGACGCGCCAGCAGCGGATCGGCAAGCTTCAGCAACCTGAACCAATGGTGGAAGTTCTCATCCGTCACGAGCCCTTTGGTGGATGCCGCAGTTCAGGACCAGGAAAAAACCTGGCGCGACTGGAGCTGGGACATCACGCCGGAATACAAGGTCAACGATAACCTGCGTGTTTATTTCCGCTATGCGCGGGGTTTCCTCTCCGGCGGCTTTAACGGCGGCGCTAACAACCAGGCCGCAGTGGGGCTGGTCGATCCTGAATACCTGACCGACTATGAAATCGGCTTGAAATCCGAGTGGCTAGACGGCCGCCTCAACTTCAATGCCAACGGTTTTTACTATGATTACAAGGACATTCAGACCAATGTGCAATTCGTGTACCAGAACCGTTATACCTCCTTCCGCACCAACGGCGCCAAAGGCAAGGTCTGGGGCACGGAATTTGAGCTGAGCGCGCTTCCTGTAGACAACCTCAGGATCAATGCCGCCTTATCCCGGTTGCATACGGAATATACGGATTTCGTCACAGCCAACGGCACGGACTATACCGGGGACGAGTTCGGCCGTTCGCCGAAATACAGCGTCATTCTCGGAGCTAATTACCGCATTCCGCTTGCTGGCAACAATGCCATTGTCTTCGATACCAATTGGAATTACCGCAGCCCGCAATGGCTTTCGATCGACCATACGAACAAGGCGTTCCGAGATGATTCGCGCCTATTGGGCCAGGCCAGCGTCTCCTACCTGATCAATGGTGGCGACATCAAGCTCACCGCCTACGTCGACAACATCACCGACAAACGATATCTGGCGAACTCAGCACCCGGCGGATTCAACACCGGCAATTTCACCTATGCCGAGCCTCGTACCGTAGGGTTTTCAGTCACAAAACAATTCTTCTGATGAATCAAGATGCCGCACTCATGATGAGGCCGCGGCTTTTTATATCGTGAGGATATTAGCCATGCATATACGTCTGATCGGGTTATTAGTATTGTTGACAAATATTCCGGCACTACCAATACAAGTCACCAACATCGCCATGGCAACAATTCCGCCTGATTGGAGCACTGTGGCATGGCAACGCATCATTGACGCAGACATACAAGATACCAGCAACTATTTGGCACTCAATGCCAGTCCTGATTTATCCGCCCATCGATATCCATCCATCAGCCACGATGCACAGGCGATGGTTGAAAGCAAATATTCATCAGCAGGAATCCATGTGCTGGCAAGCATTCATTAACGACGACATGTCGCACCGCGATATGGACCATGAAACTCATTTGTACCAATGGAGAAATCAATGCAATTCAAGATAAAACCAATACTGGCCGCAGCAACACTCGCCTTGGCCAGTTCGAACACTTACGCGTTGGAGAGCGTAAACAAATCCCTACTGCAGGCAATTGATAAAAAGCTGGAAGCAATACAGCCTGAGATCATCGCAGTACGGCAGGATATCCACCAGCATCCGGAGCTGGGGAACCGCGAAGTGCGCACCAGCAAGCTGGTTGCTGAACGCTTGCAAAAACTTGGCCTGGACGTGAAAAGCGGAGTAGGCGTAACAGGAGTGGTTGCGGTACTGAAGGGTGGAAAACCTGGGCCAGTCATTGCATTGCGCTCGGAGCTGGATGCGCTGCCGGTCGAGGAAAAGACCGGCCTGCCCTACGCCTCCAAGGAACGGTCTGAGTATAACGGCGAGAACGTCGGCGTCATGCACGCATGCGGCCATGATGGCCATATTGCCATTTTGCTGGGCGTGGCAGAGGCTTTGGCTGCGAACCGTGAGAAACTGGCTGGCACAATCAAATTTGTATTTCAGCCTGCGGAAGAAGGGCCTCCAGATGGGGAAGAAGGTGGCGCGGCATTATTGGTAAAAGAGGGCGTGTTGGAGAACCCGAGACCTGGTGCCATCTTTATGTTACACGTCGGTGCGGGTGAATCTGGCAACCTCAGCATCACCAGAGGTCCTGCATCTGCCAGTTCTGACCATTTCACCGCAAAGATTACGGGCGCTCAGTCCCATGGCGCTGCTCCATGGCGTGGGATAGATCCTGTACCTATCGCGGCGGAAACCATCCTTGCCTTGCAACAGATTCCCAGCCGCCAAGTAGATCTAGTGAGCGCACCAGCTCCCGTCATCAGCATTGGACGGGTTGATGGTGGTGTACGTCATAACATCATTCCTGAGTCCATCAGCCTGGATGGCACCTTACGCACAAAGTCCAACCTTCAGCGCGAGGATGTGTTGAAGCGCATCCAGCGTGTGGTCGAACATGTATCAGCTGCACATGGCGCCAAGGGTGAATTTATTCTCGATAGTCATCACTGGCCTGCCGGATACAATGAGCCGGTGTTTGTGGATAGGGTGATCCCCAGCCTGGAAAGTGCAGCCAAAGCGGAAGGAAAACAATTCAAGATCAATACCATTTCAGGCTATCACGGCGAAGACTTCTGGGAATATGGCAAAGTGATCCCGGCATTGGCATTCGGACTGGGAGTCACGCCGCCTTCAATCCCACTTGATAAAGCCGCAGGAAATCACTCCCCCTATTTCCAGTTGGATGACAAGGCATTGATCGTCGGGCAAAAGGCTTTTGTGCGGATCGTACTGGACTACTTTGCCAAGGGCGGTTACGACCTGCCTCCCCCGCAACAGCACTAGAACAAACACTAAAATAAAAAGCCAGCTGACGCTGGCTTTTTTATGCAGCTCGCTATCGTTACAGCAACACTTTCTCTATCCCGCCATTGTTGGCCTTTTGCACGTAATCCTGCATCCAGTTTTCGCCCAGCAGGTGCTTAGCCATTTCGACGACAATGTAGTCGGCCTCGATGCCGGTATCCTCGCCGTAGCGTGACAGGCCTTGCAGGCAGGACGGGCAGGAGGTGAGGATTTTCACGTCCTGCTCGGGACGGCCCGGGGTCAGGCCCATTTTCGCCATGCCTTTTTCCAGTTCTTCCTGCTTGCGCATTTTCACCTGGGTGGCGATATCGGGGCGCGCGACGGCGAAGGTGCCGGACTCGCCGCAGCAGCGGTCGTTGAGCGCAACGTCGTTCTCGCCCACCAGCGCCTGCGTCACTTTCATCGGCGCATAGGTCTTCATCGGCGTATGGCAGGGGTCGTGATACATGTAGCGCGTGCCGGTGACGCCCTCGATCTTGAAGTTCTTCTCCATCAGGTATTCGTGGATGTCCAGCAATCGCGCGCCCGGGAAGATGCGCTCGAATTCGTACTTCTGCAGCTGGTCCATGCAGGTGCCGCAGGAGACGATCACGGTCTTGATGTCGAGGTAGTTCAAGGTATTGGCGACGCGGTGGAACTGCACGCGGTTGTCGGCGGTGATCTGCTGGCCCTTGTCGTGGTTGCCGCTGGAGGTCTGCGGATAGCCGCAGCAGAGGTAGCCGGGCGGCAGCACGGTAATCGCGCCGGCCTCGTACAGCATGGCCTGGGTGGCGAGGCCGACGGTGGAGAACAGGCGCTCCGAGCCGCAGCCGGGGAAGTAGAACACCGCGTCCGAATCGTCGGTGGTCTTCTGCGGGTTGCGGATTACCGGCACGATGGTGTCGTCCTCGATGCCGAGCAAGGCGCGCGAGGTCTTGGTCGGCATCGCCTTGGGCATCGGTCGGTTGAGGAAGTGGATCACCTGCGCCTTGATCTCGGGCTTGCCCAGCGTTTGCGGCGGCGCCTTCTTGGTGCCGTTGAGCACGCCCAGCCGCTTGAACAGGCCGTGCGCGACGCGCTGCGCCTTGTAGCCGAAGCCGACCATGGCGGTGCGCATGGCGCGGATGGTGGCCGGATCCTTGATGTTGAGGAAGGTCATCGCCGCCGTGGTGCCGGGGTTGAAATGCTTCTTGCCTTGCTCGCGCAGGAAGTTGCGCATGGCGATGGAGACGTCGCCGAAGTCGATATCGACCGGGCACGGCTTCTCGCAGCGGTGGCACACCGTGCAATGGTCGGAGACGTCGTTGAACTCGTCGAAATGCTTGAGCGAGATACCACGCCGGGTCTGCTCCTCATACAGGAAGGCCTCGATCAGCAGCGAGGTGCCGAGTATCTTGTTGCGCGGGCTGTAAAGCAAATTGGCGCGCGGCACGTGCGTGGTGCACACCGGCTTGCACTTGCCGCAGCGCAGGCAGTCGCTGATGGAGTCGGCAATCTCGCCGATCGCCGATTGCTCCATGATGATGGATTCCTGCTCCAGCAGGCCGAAGGAGGGCGTATAGGCCGAATGCAGGCCGGAGCCCGCCATGAGTTTGCCCTTGTTGAAACGGCCTTCCGGGTCGACCTTGGCCTTGTAGTCGGCGAATTTCGCCACGGTCTTGTCGTCTAGGAACTCCATCTTGGTGATGCCGATGCCGTGTTCGCCCGAGATCACGCCGCCCAGGCCGGTCGCCAGCTTCATGATGCGCGCCACGGCTTCGTGCGCGGTCTGCATCATTTCGTAGTCGTCGGAGTTCACGGGAATATTGGTATGCACGTTGCCGTCGCCCGCGTGCATGTGCAGCGCGACGAAGACGCGGCCTTTGAGGACTTGCTTGTGTATCTCGTCGCAGCGCTCGAGGATGCGGCGGTACTCGCGCCCGGTAAAGATGCGGTGCAGTTCCTTCTTGATGTCCTGCTTCCAGGAGATACGCACCTGGTGCTCCTGCACGGCGCGGAAAATGTTCTCCACGGCAAGGTCGCTGAAATCCGGCCCGAGCAGGGAAATCGCGCCGTCTAGGTTGTCCAGCACCTTTTGCCAATGCTGACGCGTGGCGGCGAACAATTCCAGCGCCATCTGGCGCTTGGCGGCAACGCTTTCAGGGTCGGCTTGGGTTTCGTCGTCCTCATACAACGGCAGGTCGCCTTCGATAAAGGCCTCGAGCGCATCCAGCAACTTGAGCTTGTTCTTGATCGAGAGCTCGATGTTGATGCGCTCGATGCCGTCAGAATAATCGCCCAGGCGCGGCAGCGGAATCACCACGTCTTCGTTGATCTTGAACGCATTGGTGTGCTTGGCGATCGCGGCGGTGCGCGCACGATCGAGCCAGAATTTCTTGCGCGCCTCGCTAGACACGGCAATGAAGCCTTCGCCGCCGCGCGCGTTGGCAAGACGCACCACCTGCGAAGCCGCTTCGCCTACCCCGGCCTCGTCGTCGCTCGCGATATCGGCGATCAGCACCATCTTGGGACGCTCGCTGCGGTTGGCCTTGGTGGCGTAGCCCACCGCGCGCAGGTAGCGCTCGTCCAGGTGCTCAAGCCCGGCGAGGATGGTGTTGGGGTGCGCGTCGAGATAATCCTTGACCTCGACGATGGAAGGCACGGCAAGCGCGACGTGGCCGAAGAACTCCAGGCACACGGTGCGCACGTGCTTGGGCATGCGGTGCAGGATGAAGGTCGCCGAGGTAATCAGGCCGTCGCAGCCTTCCTTCTGGATGCCGGGCAGGCCTGAAAGGAACTTGTCCGTGACGTCCTTGCCGAGGCCGACGGTACGGAAGCTGGGGCCGGGAATGTCGAGTAATTCCGGCTCGCCGATGATGGTCTTGCCGTCCTCTTCATAGCGCGTGATGCGGAACCGCGCGGTCTCCACGTCGTGGATCTTGCCGAGGTTGTGGTCGAGGCGCTCGATGAACAGCCACTGCGCGTCCGGCGTCACCATGCGCCACGAAGCCAGGTTGTCGAGCGCTGTGCCCCAGAGCACGGCTTTCTTGCCGCCGGCGTTCATCGCGACGTTGCCGCCTATACACGAGGCGTCGGCGGAAGTCGGATCGACGGCGAACTCCAGCCCGGCGGCGCTGGCCGCCTCCATCACGCGGCGCGTCACCACTCCCGCGCCGCAATGGATCACCGGCACAGTGCCGTCCATGCCTGGGCCATTAACACCAGGCAGCTTGGCGTAAGTCACGTCGGAATACTGGTCGAGCTTTTCGGTGTTGATCACCGCGGAAAGCTTGGTGAGCGGCACGGCGCCGCCGGTATAGCCGGTGCCGCCACCGCGCGGAATGATGGTCAGGCCGAGCTCGATGCAGACGCGCACCAATGCGGCGATCTCCTGTTCTGTATCCGGCGTGATCACGACGAACGGGTATTCGACGCGCCAGTCGGTCGCGTCCGTCACGTGAGAGACGCGCGACAGGCCGTCAAAGCGGATATTGTCCTTGCGCGTATGGCGCGACAGCCTGCTCAATGCCTGTTTGCGCAGTACCTCGATGTCCTGGAACTCCTGCGCAAACGCTTCAACCGCCTTGCGTGCCGCCACCACCAGCTTGAGCACCTTGGCGTTGCCCGCGCTGCGCTCGTCTATGGCCTTGATGCGGTGCGCCAGCGCGTCGATCAAGGCCTTGCGACGCTTCTTGTTGGCAAGCAGGTCGTCCTGCAGATACGGGTTGCGCGATACCACCCACAGATCCCCCAGCACCTCGAACAACATGCGCGCCGAACGGCCGGTCTTGCGTTCGGAGCGCAGCTCGTTCAGCACGTTCCAGATATCCTCGCCCAGGAAGCGGATGACGATTTCACGGTCGGAGAAGGATGTGTAGTTGTAGGGGATTTCGCGTAGGCGGGCAGTCATGCTGATCATTACGGCTAAAGGCACAATTATATCATGGGGATAGATACAAAAATAAGCGCAAATGCAGTACTGGCGCGGCTTTCAAGAGAATGAGAATTGTTAGCATACGCAAGAAAGCCTGTGCATTTCAGATGACAAACCCGGTGAAAAGCACCACAATGCCATCATAGATACATTGATGTTGGAATGGTTGTCTTCACCATGTCGCAGAAATTACGCAAAGTCCTGGTCCCTCTCGCCATTGTCGGCCTGCTCGCCTTTCTTGGTTTTTCCCTGACGCAAAAGCCGCAAGCGCCCGACATCACCTTCGTTACACTGGAGGGCAAGACCATTCCCCTGTCTTCCCTGCAGGGCAAGCTGGTATTGGTGAATTTCTGGGCAACCGACTGCCCCGGCTGCATCGCGGAAATGCCCGGATTGATCCAGACCTACAAGCAATACAAGGACAAGGGGTTTGAGGTGATTGCGGTCGCCATGTCATACGACGGCATCCAGCAGGTCATCAACTATTCCCACAACAACGCCCTGCCCTTCCCCGTCAGCCATGACAGCAGCGGCAATGCCGCCGTACAGTTCAACGATGTCCGCGTCACGCCGACCTCGTTCATCATCGACAAGCAAGGCCGCATCATCCAGAAATTGATCGGCGAGCTGGATTTCGGCTCCCTGCGCAAACTGCTTGACCAGCATATTGGAATGGCAGGCTGACATGCTGTGGATCAAGGCTTGGCATATCGTGTTCATGGTGACCTGGTTCGCCGGCCTGTTCTATCTGCCGCGCCTGTTCGTCTACCATGCCCAGACCGAAGACCGCACCGGCAGCGAACGCTTCAAGATCATGGAGCGCAAGCTGTTCTTCGGCATCATGACGCCGGGAGCGGTGCTCACCATCGCGTTCGGCCTCTGGCTATGGCAAGGTTACGGTTTTTCAGGCGGCTGGCTGCACGCGAAGCTCACATTGGTCGCGCTGCTGGTTGCCTATCATGTGTATTGCGGCAAGCTGCTGTTCGATTTCAAGCACGACCGCAACCGTCACGGCCACGTTTTTTACCGTTGGCTGAACGAATTGCCCGTGCTCTTGCTGGCCGCGGTGGTGATATTGGTGGTCGTCAAACCTTTCTAGCCAGGATATGCCTATGTTCAATCGAAATCACTCATGGTTGATGCAATCCCTCAAGGCAAGCAAAGACAAGCCGCAATCGCGCTTGTTGAAAATTTTCGACCTGACGCTCATGCCCGCACGACCGTTGCAGGATATTGAACAAGAGCTGCTGCGGCAAAAAGCCAGCCTGACCCGCTTCCTCAGCAAGCAGGCCAAGGCAGGCGGCGCCCAGCTGCCTGAGATACTGGCGCAGCAAATCATCATCATGCTGGAAAATGCGTTGCGGGAAGAACTGCAGCACCCAGGCAGCCAGGCATTGCGCCATGCGCGCACGGCCAGCGACGCCTTGATTCACGCCCAATGCGACGGCAGCTGGCGCAAACTGCGGGACTTCGGCATGAGCGCCAGCTTCATCAGCCTGCTGGGGATCACCTTGTTTATGTCGTGGTACATGCTGCGGGAAACGCCAACGGTGCACAAATCCTCATCCAGCCACCAATTATGGAACACGGTGGCTCAGGAAAAAGTCGCGAGCCCGCACCATGTCGCGGAACTTTACAACGCCATCGAGCGCATGCGCCAAGGCAATTGCCAGTTCCCCCAGGCATTGATGCTGGGCGCTTCCGAACGTGGCGTGTTCCTCACCAACATCGTGGCAGGCAATCTTTCCAGCCAGGCCGAGGAAATCATCCTGGCCACCCAATTGTTGAAGAAAGTGAGCTGCGAATACAGGCCGCTCACCATGCTCTCCGAATCGGAACAGGCCTATATCAAAGCCCAGCTGACGGTTCCTTTGGTCACGGTCAAGAAGCCCATCCAGCAATCCTGAACAGTTCCTGAAAACAAGAAAGCCGGTTTCCCGGCTTTTTTGTTGCTTATTTAAGGGCGCTCAGTGCAAACTGGCTTTCAATTGCGACAAGCCGGATTGGAATATGCCCGTGATGGTGTCCACGCCCGCTTTGTCGTCGCTCGGCGCCTTGCGCTTGAATTGGCTGACCCACACCACGCGGCTACGCGTTCCTTCAGGCCTCACTGAAAGCGTGGCGCTGTATTCGCTCACCGGCAATACGCTTTCCGTAATTTTGTACGAAAGCTTCATCTTCTTGGCATCACGCGCAGTCAAGGTCTCATGGATCTTGCCGCCATCCTTGAGGGTCAAAATGCGTTTCGCGCCAGGTTTTTCCTCATCGCCGTCCACGATCTCCGTCGAGGCGATTCCCGGATGCCAGCTCATATCGTCGAAATGGCCGATCTTGGCCCACACCACCTCAGCCGGCGCATCCAGCACAATGGTTTCTTTCACGGAAAGCGGTTTATCCGCCGCAAAGACTGAAGACGCAATCACCATCAGCCCGCCCAACCCCCATGATAAAAGTTCTCGCATACATACCTTCCTGTAAATAGCAGACTAGTTTGTTCCTACAAATGCAGCGGCTGTCAATTTACACTTTTTTATACTTTTGTAACAGTTTGTTTACACTTAAACCAAGCAGGATTCAAAAGCAGGACTTATACTCGGGCATTAGCCGGATGATGCAGATAATGAATCTGTTATTCACCTGCTTTGGCATGAATATGTATATACTGCCCAGTATATAAACATTGCGTACAATCTGTACGTTCAATAAGGAATCGCATTATGTCCGTGCTACGGGAAAAAATACTGCATGTTGCCTCCGACCTGTTCCAGACGCGTGGCATCAACTCCACCGGGGTCGATACGATCGTCGCGGTCGCCGGCACGACCAAGATGACGTTGTACAAGTATTTCCGCAGCAAGGAAGACCTGATCCTGGAAGTGCTCCAGAAAGGCCATGCCGACTTCACCGACTGGCTCAGCCAAAACCTCAGCAAGAATGCCAGAAAGCCTTCCGAGCGCCTGCAAAAGCTGTTCGACTTCATCGAGGAATGGGTCACGGCGCCGGATTTCCGCGGCATGGCCTTCCTCAAGGCATCTGCCGAATTCCCCAATGAGGAAAACCCTGTCCATCGCCTTTCGGCCGAGCAATCGCGCCAGTTCCGCCAATTCCTGGCAGAACTCGCCGCCGATGCCGGCGCACGCGACCCGGACAGCCTGGCGTTGCAGCTCTCCATCCTGATCGAGGGCGCCATCCAGGCTGAGCAAATCAAGCGTGGCTCCGGGGCAGTGAAATATGCCAAGAAGGCAGCCAAAATCCTGATCGAGAACTCATTGGAGAAACAAGCAGCGTAACTGCACCGTCATCCGCCACCCCACAAGAAGCCCGCAGCCTTGCGGGCTTTTTTCATGCTTGCAGTCGGCCTGCAGGCCCTAGATAATGCGGGTTTATACACGATTGCGATAGATAGGCTCTAGACATGCGGATATTGATTTGCGGCTCCATGGCATTTGACACCATCATGGTTTTTGGCGACCAGTTCAGGAACCATATCCTGCCAGACAAAATCCACATGCTGAACATATGCTTCTTCGTGCCGGAAATGCGCCGCGAGTTTGGCGGCACAGCCGGCAACATTGCCTACAACCTCAAGCTGCTGCAAGGCAACCCGGTTATCATGGCGACAGTGGGCGATGATTTTGCAGGCTATACGAACTGGCTGGAACAACATCGGCTGGAAACCACCCACATCAAGAACATTCCTGGCACCTTCACGGCCCAGGCCTTCATCACCACCGACCAGGACGACAACCAGATTACGGCATTCCACCCTGGCGCCATGAGCGAATGCCACCAGAACAGCGTGCATGATGCGCAGGACATCGGCCTCGCCATCATCGCGCCGGACGGCCGCGAAGGCATGTTCCTGCACGCAAAGGAATGCCACGAGAAAGGCATCCCGTTCATGTTCGATCCCGGCCAGGGATTGCCGATGTTCAACGGCGAGGAATTACTGCATTTCATCGATCTTGCCACTTATGTCGCCGTGAACGACTATGAGGCGCAACTATTACAGGACAAGACTGGTCTTACGCTGGAACAGGTAGCGGAAAAGGTCACGGCCTTGATCGTGACCGAAGGGGCTAAAGGCTCTACGATTTATGCCGATGGAAAGCTATACAGAATTCCATGCGTGAAAGCGGAGCAGGTGGTGGACCCTACCGGCTGTGGCGATGCCTACCGCGCCGGCTTGCTTTACGGCATTGCGCAAGGATGGGACTGGACAGTGAGCGGGCGCCTGGCATCCGTGATGGGCGCCATCAAGATCGCCAGCCGCGGCGCGCAAAACCACAAAGTCACGCGCGAAGAGATTCAACATATTTATAGTCAGGTGCTGGTTGACGAAACATTGTCAGAATACGCTGAAGAACAAAACGCTTAAGGAGCAATAGCATGCGCATTACGTCTTTATTGGCAGCAGCAATTATTTTACTTACCCTGGGCGGTTGCATGAGCTCGAACTCAGGCGACGTATATAGCCGCGACGAGGCCCGCAAGACCCAGACCGTGCGCCTGGGCGTGGTGGAAAGCGTGCGCAACGTCAGGCTGGAAGGCACCAAGACGCCCATCGGCGGCGGCGCAGGCGCCGTGGTCGGCGGCATTGCGGGCAGCTCCGTCGGCGGCGGGCGCGGACAAGCGATTGCAACCGTGCTCGGCGCCTTGGTGGGCGGCCTGGCGGGCGCAGCAGCTGAAGAAGGCGTCACGCGCAAGGACGGCCTGGAAATTACCGTCAAGCTTGAAAGCGGCAACCTGATTGCCGTGGTGCAGGAAGCGGACGTCCAGTTCAACCCCGGCGACAAGGTGCGCCTGGTGGAAAGCGGCGGCGTCACCCGCGTGACCCATTAACTCGCTCTTCCCTCTCATCTCCATCAATGCCGGGCTTGCCCGGCATTTTCATAAAAGCTTAACCTGGTTTTAACCGTTCCGTCATTCGGCACTTTTAGAGTGTGGCCTATCTCAATCGTCAGGATAAGCCTCATGCTTGACCGGCAGTCTTCCCTTGGCACCAAGAATGGTGCCAGCCAGCTATATGTCAGCCTTGCCCGCAACGCCTCTGAAATCGCCGAAGCGCAACGCCTGCGCTACAAGGTATTCGCAGAGGAAATGGGCGCCAACGTCTCCGGCACTGAAGGCCTCGACCAGGACGGCTTCGATGCCTTCTGCGACCACTTGCTGGTCCGCAACCATGAAACCGGCGAAGTCGTCGGTACTTACCGCATCCTGAGCCCTGCCATGGCCAATGAAGCCGGCGGTTATTATTCCGCTGGCGAGTTCGATCTCTCGCGCCTGCGCCACCTCGCCTCCAGCATGGTGGAAGTCGGCCGTGCCTGCGTCCACAAGGATTACCGCATGGGCGGCACCATCACCCTGCTCTGGGCAGGCCTTGCCAACTACATGAAAGTGCATCGCTACGAATACATGATCGGGTGCGGCAGCATCGGCATGGCCGACGGCGGCCACATGGCGGCCAGCTTGTACCACCAACTGCAGCAGGATCACCTCTCGCCCGTGGAATACCGCGTATTCCCCAATTGCCCGCTGCCGCTGGAGGCATTGCGCAAAGACCTGGAAGTCGCCTGCCCGCCGCTGATCAAGGGTTACTTGCGCCTGGGCGCCTATATCTGCGGCGCGCCAGCCTGGGATCCCGACTTCAACACAGCAGACATGCTGGTTATGCTACCATTGTCGCGACTCAACAAACGCTATGCAGCTCACTTTTTCAAATAAGCTGCCGACCACCACCTGCTTGCCCGAAAAAAAGACGTCCCTGCCTATACAGCTATTCCGCCTGACGCGCCTTGGGTTGCACACGCTTTACGGCGTTGCCGTCGCGGCGACCATCCTGCCCTATGTGGGTGCTGCAAGGCGCGACAGGATCATCCGCCGCTGGAGCAGGCAGTTCCTGGGCATTCTCAATATCCAGGTCATTGCCAAGGGCCATGTTCCCAATGAGGATGTACGCGGCACCATGTTCGTCGCCAACCACATCTCCTGGCTGGACATCCATGCGCTCAACAGCATCCGCACTGTGCGTTTCATCGCCAAGTCGGATATCCGCTCGTGGCCGGTGATTGGCTGGCTGGTAGCGCAAGCGAATACGCTGTTCATCGAGCGCGAGAAAAAACAGGATGCCAGCCGCATGGTGGAAACTGCAGCAAAGAGCATCTTGGCTGGAGACTGCTTATGCTACTTTCCCGAAGGCACGACGACGGATGGCACGGAGCTGAGGCCGTTTAAGGGCAGTCTCATGCAGGCAGTCATTGATACGGATACGGCAATCCGTCCATTCTCGATCCGCTACCCCAAGATAGACGGCAGCATCAACACGGCGATGGCCTATCATGGCGAGACCACGCTATGGCAATCCCTGCGCATGGTGTTGGCGCAGCCAAGACCGGTTGTGGAATTGGATTTTGCCGCCCCGATTGCCAGCGCGAGACACGAAAGGCGCGGACTCTGCCTCATGGCAAGGCAGTCGATCGCCGCCAGGTTGAACCTGGACTAAAGGCTGAAGGAAGCTACGATCAGCTGCCCTTGATTGCACGGGCCCCGTCTGCAGGATGGCAAGGCACCTGGAAAGTCCGGCGGTCCTCAAGGCGCAGCGCCGTCAACTTGCCGCCCCATAGGCAACCCGTATCCAGCGCATAAAGATTGTCGCGCTGCTGCAAACCCAGCGCGGACCAATGCCCGAAAATCACCGTGGCATCGGCTGAGCGCCGTTCGGGTATGTCGAACCAAGGCAATTTACCCGCTGGGATATCGGCCAGCTCGCCTTTGAAGTCAAAATCCATTGCGCCGTCAGGCGTACAGACGCGCAAGCGCGTCATGGCGTTCGTGATCATGCGCAGGCGGTCCATCCCTTGCAAGCCGGGCTCCCAACGCAATGGATAGTTGCCATACATATGCGCAAGAAAACTTTGGTAGCCGTCACCACGCAAGGCGGTTTCTACCTCGCGCCCCAGCTCCAAGGCCTGATCGGCACGCCACTGCGGCAGCAAACCCGCGTGCACCACCACTAAGTCGCCATCCGCATGCATCATGGGACGCAAACGCAGCCATTCCAGCAGCTCATCCCGGTCAGGCGCATCAAAAATAGCCTGCAAGGTATCGCTGCGGTGCGCACGCACATAGCCCTCCGCCACAGCCAATGCATGCAGGTCGTGGTTGCCCAGCACCATGACCAGGCTGGATTCATGCGCCTTGGCCCAACGGAGCGTTTCCAGGGAACCGGAACCGCGATTGATCAAGTCACCGACCAGCCAGAGCTTGTCTTTTAAGGGATCGAACCGGATGACATCCAGCAGGGAAAGAAGGGAGCGATAACAGCCCTGGATATCGCCTATCGCATAGGTGGCCATGGGCTGTTTCTAAATTGAGGAAACTTCTGAAGAGACAGATACCAGAAGCAGTTATTCGCTCTTTTCTTCATCTGCTGTCGGCGCTTCAGCAGCAGGTTCATCATCAGCGTCATCTTCGTCTTCGCTGGCAGTATCTGCAGGCTTCGCTGCGGCGGCTGTCTCAGGCTTTTGCTCCACTACGGGATCATCAACCAAACCAGACTGAATGCCAAAAAACAAACGCGCAACAAGGAACAGCACCAGCAATGGCGCAAACAAGGCGCCTAATGCCGCAAGAATAAATTGCGTCTTGGTTGTTTTCGGAAAATCGTACTCGTGCGCGCTCATACAAAACCAATCCATACAGGGAAAATGCCAAGGATTATACTCAATAACCCCCGCTAGAGAAAAGGTTATAGCAAGGACAAGCATGTATTCATTTGCTATAATTCGTGTCCTGCTCAAAATGCGCCCGTAGCTCAGTTGGATAGAGTGTTGGTTTCCGAAGCCAAAGGTCACAGGTTCGACTCCTGTCGGGCGCACCATCACCGAATTAGAAGTTAGACTTTTCAAACCCGGCCTTATCGGAAGTTCGCACAAACTCGCGCGGTTACGCTCCTGAATATTTCCACACATGGTTTGCAGGGCATCGACTGCCGCATCCAACGCCATGAAAATGGCTTGAACATTTCAATGTCATACGGTTTTTTCTCATGAGAGGTTTGTGATGAGCAAAAATGTGGCAGCTCATAAATACAAATGAGATGTTTACTTATTTGTACTCAGAATATAAATTGCTCGGTAACTCACCCTAAGTTTTCCTATTCAAGGAGATTAATTTGCTGAGCGTGCCTGTTAATTCACGTTTATCCCCCTTCGCCATTTCACTCATGCTAGCGCTGGCAAGCATTCATTCCCATGCAGAAGAAGAAAAACATGAAGATTCCCCTTTGGAGGAAATAAATGTAACAGCCAGTGCGGATGCTTCTGCCGAGGGCTTGGTCAAATCCTATGCCGGACGACAGGTAGCAAAAGGTGCTCGCATCGGCTTGCTGGGCAATAAAGAGATCATGGATACTCCGTTTTCCTTCAATGCTTATACCAACGAGCTTATTCAGGATCAGCAGGCAAAGAGCGTGGGCGACGTATTGCTCAACGATCCTTCCGTGCGTGTTGCACGCGGCTACGGCAATTTCCAGGAATCTTATTATATCCGCGGCTTTATCTTGGGCTCTGACAGCGTGGCATACAATGGCTTATACGGCTTGCTTCCGCGTCAATATATTTCTGCCGAACTGTTCGAGCGTGTCGAGGTTTTACGCGGCGCTTCCGCGTTCCTGACTGGAACAAACCCTAATGGCGACGGCATCGGCGGTGCCATTTCCCTTTTACCCAAGCGTGCGCCAAACGAGCCTATCAACCGCGTCACCCTGGGTTGGAGCCGTGGCGACCAAGGCTTGGTATCGGCAGACTTTGCCCGCCGCTTCGGTCCGGATGAACGCATGGGCATCCGCCTTAATGTCACGCAACGACGCGGCGGTACCGGCATAGATGACGAACATGTTGAGCTCGGCCTTGCTTCGATTGGGCTGGACTGG
Source organism: Methylobacillus draconifructus (assembly GCF_045984385.1). Taxonomy (NCBI): domain Bacteria; kingdom Pseudomonadati; phylum Pseudomonadota; class Betaproteobacteria; order Nitrosomonadales; family Methylophilaceae; genus Methylobacillus; species Methylobacillus draconifructus. The sequence goes on along the minus strand of NZ_JBJQIJ010000001.1, from coordinate 193,058 downwards.
CGTGGCGACCAGACGCGAATTTCCGCCGACCTCGGCTATCAAGACAACAAGCTGCGCGAAACGCGCACTAATGTGACATTGGCAGACAATATCACCACGGTGCCTCGCGCGCCCAAGAGCAGCAAAAACTGGGCACAGCCATGGTCATACTCAAACGAACGCGACCTATTCGGCACTCTGCGGGCCGAACATGACCTCAGCGACAATCTCACGGCATGGTTTGCCGGAGGCTTCCGTGAGAGCGATGAGGCCAATTCGCTTGCCAACCTGGAGGTATCCAATGGCGCTACCGGGGCTAGCTCGATCTACCGCTTCGACAACACCCGCGAGGATTCGGTCAGGACTGGCGAAATCGGCCTGCGCGGCAAGTTTTCCACCGGTCCGGTGGAGCATGAATGGGTATTGAGTTCCAGCTATTACAAGTTGGAGAAAAAGAATGCCTACGTCATGGATTATCTAAATGTCTTGGCCACCAACCTGTATGACAACGTGAAATACGCCCGACCGGGCTATTCGGTTGATGCACTGTATGGTAATACTCTCTCCAACCCACGCTTGAATGGCACTACCCTGCTGCGCAGCATCGCGATTGGAGATACGCTTTCCTTCCTCGACAAACGTGTGCTGCTCACATTAGGTTTGCGTCATCAGAAAGTCGATATCAAGAATTACACTTACAATACACTCTTGATTGATAGCGAGTCAGACCAGAGCCGTACAAGCCCGGTCGTCGGAGTAGTCTACAAGCCCACCAAGGCGGTATCGCTGTATGCCAATTACATCGAAGGCCTCAACACTGGCGAATCTGCCCCATTTCAAGCCAGCAATTCGGGCACCATATTACCCCCTTATGTCGCCCGCCAGCAAGAAATCGGTGTCAAGGTCGACCTAGGTAAGCTGGGCTTTTCCACCGCCTACTTCACCACCGACAAACCTCGTGGCGTAGTTGAAGGCGACGATGTATTCCGTACGAAAGGCGAAGACAGGCATCAGGGCATCGAGCTGATGGCGTTCGGGGAAGCAATGCCTGGCCTGCGCGTGCTAGGCGGCGTGACCTTCCTGGATACAGAACAGCGGGATACCAATGTCGCTGCTACCGAAGGGCAACGCACCATCGGCATCCCCAACAAGCAAGCCAATCTTGGCGCTGAATGGACGGTGCCTGGCATTAGCGGCCTTTCCCTTGACGCTCGGGTCATTGCCACTGGAAACGTCTATGCCGATGCGGCCAATACTTTATCCGTACCCGGCTGGACGCGCCTTGATATCGGCGCCCGTTACCTGATCGACCTAGGCGACAATTTATTGACGCTGAGGGGCAGAATCGACAATGTGACGGACCGCGATTATTGGGCATCAAGCGGCGGCTATCCAGGATTAGGATATTTGGTGCTGGGAGCGCCTCGCACTTTGACTATAAGCGCCACGCTGGATTTCTAGCTCGCCTATAATCCGGCTATCACATTGTCGGATATGCAGTCCATGATCTCGAGCAAGCTGCCTAAGGTAGGCACCACGATTTTCACTGTCATGTCGCAGCTGGCAACCGAGCATGGGGCTGTCAACCTAGGACAGGGCTTTCCTGATTTCGATGTGCCGCAAGCGCTAATGCACGCGCTCGAGCAGGCCGTGCGAAATGGCTTTAACCAGTATGCGCCGATGGCAGGCATCCCCGCCTTGCGGCAGGCGATTGCCCGCAAGACCGAGCGCGCTTACGGCTACATGCCCGACGCCGATCGTGACATCACAGTGACCAGCGGCGCCACCGAGGCGATATTCAACGCGGTTCACGCAGTGGTGCGTGCTGGTGACGAAGTGATTGTGCTTGACCCGGCCTACGACAGTTATGAACCTGCGATCGAGCTGGCGGGGGGAGTCGCGGTGCACGTGCCGCTGTCTGCTGAAACCTTCGCCCCGGATTGGCAGCGTATTCGCGATGCCGTCACGCCGCGCACGCGCATGCTGGTGATCAATACTCCCAACAATCCTTCCGGCGCGATATTCACCCGTGACGATATGCTGGCGCTTGCATCGTTAATCGACGACACGGACATCTGGCTGCTGTCCGACGAGGTTTACGAGCATATGGTCTACGATGGCGCTCGGCATGAATCTGTACTGCGCCACGCATCGCTGCGGGAGCGGGCATTTGTGGTATCCAGCTTCGGCAAGACCTACCACTGCACGGGCTGGAAGCTCGGCTATTGCATTGCGCCGCCATCCCTGAACGCCGAGTTCCGCAAGGTGCACCAATACAATGTGTTCTGCAGCTTCGCGCCGGCACAGCACGCTTTCGCTCATATGCTGGATGCCCAGCCGGAACACCACGAGCAGCTCGGCGCCTTCTACCAGGCCAAGCGTGACGGGTTCCGCGAACAATTGCTCACCACCAGTCTTTTCCCCCTGCCTGTACCAGGCGGTTATTTCCAGTTGGTGGATTATTCGGCCGTCAGCCAGTTGGACGACGTCGAGTTCTGCCGTTGGCTGACGATTGAAAAAGGCGTCACGGCGATCCCTCTCTCGCCTTTCTATGCCCAGCCACCAGCAGGCCAGCGCCTGGCACGGCTATGCTTTGCCAAGAACCAGGAAACGCTGGATGCGGCCATCGAGCGCTTAAAAGCGCTCTAGCCCGGCAACACTCCTCGCTCAGCTTCTCCGCCTCAATCGGGATTTCACGATCAATGCCTATGCTGGGCGCTGGAACTATTGCTCGGCAGGATTATCTTATTTTGCAATACCCCTTAATTCCATTTCACAATAAAAGGAGATTGATCATGGCAGACGTGCCTCATCAAAAATCCCCGCTGCTTCCAGATCGGCTCTTGCACGGCACGCCGCACAATCATCCAATCGAGCATATCTTCGGCATGTCTCCACAGCTTCCCTGCCTGGAAAGCGAAAAGACCCTGGTCAACTTCGTGCTGCCGCCTTGGAGCCAGTTCACCGACTGGGACAAGAACCGGCAGGCCCGCTTTATCGAGAATATTTTTCTCGGCGTGCCGATCGGATATTACGTGATCCATGCGCCGCAATGGCGCACAAGCGGCGTCAAGCCGATGTCGGGCTGGCTGCTGGATGGCGTCAACAGGATTACCGCCATCCGGGATTTTGTGGACAACAAGATCAGCATCTTCAATGGCGTTTTCCATGACGACCTGGACGAACTGACGCGCGAGAGAAGGTTCTATCATCAGCCTTTCCCTTGCTTTGAACTGCAATACTCGAATGACCTGCAGCATTTGCGGGCCATATACGAGCATCTCAACTATGGAAAGCTGGAGCATGCTTCAAGGACATATAGCCATTCGCGGTTACAATGACTTGATCACCTCGGCATGAGAAGGCCGCCAAGCAACGGCGCTGGGGAACGCCTTGCATGTCCAAATTGAAGCCCGACTGAAAGCTGTGGCAGAATCTACTATAATCAACAAGAAAAAATTCATGCTATCCGACGAAACCATAGCGCTTGCCAAATCCAGGGCCAATTATGCAGGCTTTGTGCCCGTTCACCAGAGCAACGACTGCATCAGGATCGCCTACGCCTGGCTGGACGCACAGATCAAGACCTCCGCACCATCCGAGGTGCCTGTAAGCCAGCGGGGGCTGATCCGCTCCTGGGGAGGCGCCTTGGTGATGTACGGCGACATTATCGTGGCGGCTGAGTTACATCCAGACATTCATGGCATTTATCCCAGACTCAACCTTTCCAGGGAGCTGACATTGCCTGATCCCGCCCGGCTAGCCAACGTTGCGGGCGCCAACGAACACCCCGCCCTCAAACAATTCGACGTGGCACGTTTTTATACGCATATAGAAAAACAGCACGTGCAGATTTAAGTCCTGACCGCTTTCACTGTTGACGGACGCGAAAAAGAGGACTACATTTTCATCCAAGGACTATCCACGCCAACATCGGCGTACTGAACATTTTTCCATACCAGCAACAGCGCTGGTAATGGTCAGAGCAAAAAAGCTCGCCAACCGTTTCGAAACGGTTGGCGAGCTTTTTTTTCGCCTGTCGCAGGCGTGGGTATCCTGGATTTTTGCAGACAACTTAACCTAGGAGCAAGAAAATGATACATGGTGATATTTCCAGCAGTCACGATACCGTCGGCGTCGCAGTGGTCAATTACAAGATGCCGCGCCTGCATACGAAGGCCGAGATTATCGACAACTGCAAGAAGATCGCGGACATGGTGGTCAACATGAAAGCCGGCCTGCCGGGCATGGACCTGGTGATCTTTCCCGAATACAGCACGCACGGCATCATGTACGACGGTCAGGAGATGTACGACAACGCCACCACGGTACCCGGCCCGGAAACCGCGATCTTCGCCGAGGCCTGCCGCAAGGCCAAGGTCTGGGGCGTGTTCTCCATTACAGGCGAGCAACATGAAGAACACCCGAACAAGGCGCCATACAACACGCTGATCCTCATGAACGACCAGGGAGAGATCGTGCAGAAATACCGCAAGATCATGCCGTGGGTGCCGATCGAGGGCTGGTATCCCGGCAAGGAAACCTTCGTCAGCGAAGGCCCCAAGGGCCTGAAGGTCAGCCTGATCATCTGCGACGACGGCAACTACCCGGAAATCTGGCGCGACTGCGCCATGAAGGGCGCAGAACTCATCATCCGCTGCCAAGGCTATATGTACCCGGCCAAGGAACAGCAAATCCTCATCAGCAAGGCCATGGCGTTCGCCAACAATACCTATGTCGCCGTCGCCAATGCCGCGGGTTTTGACGGCGTATATTCCTATTTCGGGCACTCCGCCATCGTCGGCTTCGACGGCCGTACGCTGGGCGAATGCGGCGAAGAGGAAAACGGCGTGCAATATGCGGCGCTGAGCAAGCACCTGATCCGCGATTTCCGCCAGCACGGCCAGTCCGAGAACCACTTGTTCAAGCTGCTGCACCGCGGCTACACCGGGGTATACAACTCCAAGGATGGGGAGCACGGCGTTGCCGAATGCCCTTACAGCTTCTACGGCAAATGGGTGCAAGACCCACAAGGCGCACGGGAAATGGTAGAGTCATTCACGCGCACGACCCTGGGCACCAAGGAGGCCCCGATCGAGGGACTGCCTAACTAGGCAATGTCCAGCAACCTGCCCCGGCTGAGCCGGGGCACAACCTGAAAGCAAGCCATGGCAAATTCCGACCCGATTCATGTTGGCGTCCTGTTCTCGACCAGCGGCGCAACCGCCACCATCGAGCGCTCGCAAGCATTCGCCACATTTTTCGCCATTTCCGAGATCAATGCCGCAGGCGGCATCCATGGCCGCGAGCTGGTGCCAATCTATTACGATCCGCAAGGCATACCCCGGCAATACCAGGCATTTGCCGAGCGCATGATCCGAGACGACAAGGTCAACGTCATCTTCGGCTGCTACATGTCGAGCACGCGCAAGGCGGTAATTCCCGTGGTGGAGAAATGGCGCAAGCTGCTGTTCTACCCCACGCCCTATGAAGGCTTCGAGTTCTCTCCCCACGTGATCTACACCGGCGCGGCGCCCAACCAGAACAGCGCCCAACTTGCTGATTACATGACGCGGCATTTCGGCGCGCGCATCTACCTGGTGGGCAGCGACTATATCTACCCTTATGAGTCCAACCGCATCATGAGCGACTTCATCCTCGAAGTGCCCGGCGGCAAGAAGCTCGCCGAGCGCTACCTGCCGCTCGATGCAACCGAGAAGGACTTCATCCCCATCGTGCGCGACATCAAGGCCAAGGCCCCGGATTTCGTGTTTTCCACCGTAGTGGGCAAGGCCACGCGCATGCTTTACCAGGCTTATGCCGATATCGGCATGGACGCCGTCAAGATACCGATTGCCAGCCTCACCACCTGCGAGGCGGAGGTCGCCGAAATGGGCCGCCGGATTGCGGCAGGGCACATCACCTCCGCGCCCTATTTCCAGTCGATCGGGAGCGAGCGCAACCAGGCCTGCCTGCGGAATTTCCGCCAGCAGTTCGGCGACGAGATCGAGCCGAACATGTGCTGGGAAGCGGCTTATTTCCAGGCGCAGCTATTCGCCGAAGCGATGCGGGAAGCCGGCGATGACAGTTATGAGGCGCTGCTGCCGCGCCTTCTGGGCCGCGAATACCAGGCGCTTCAAGGCCGGGTCGCCATCAACCCGGCCAACCACCACACCCGGCTCAACCCGCGCCTGGGAAGGGTCAACGAGCAAGGCATGTTCGACATCATCGCCGAATCCGTGGCGGGCGGCGTCACGCCGGACCCTTATCTGGTAACCCATACCGGCGAGGAATGGAATACCCTGCAATACCTGCCGGAGGCCATGCATGGCTAGCAACGGCAAAAGCAGCGCGCGCCAGCGCTCCACGCTGGACCTGTTCCGCAGCCTGCGCAATGCGCGCATCGCCATATTCCATCCCAAGGACGAAAACCGCGACACCCTGGTGCAGCAATTGCTGCGCATCGGCTGCCAGACCGTCACCCTGTGGCCGCCATTGGCAGAGCTGCCGGAAAATACCGACATCGTATTTTTCCTGCTCAACGCCGAGGCCAGCGCCAAGAAAAAACTGCCCTGGCTCAACCCAGCCTCTGCCATTCCCTTGATCGGCATTGTCGAATATGAAAATCCCACTATCCTCGATACCGCCACCAGCCTGGGCTGCCACGGCATCCTCGCGAGCCCGGTGCATGCCAACGGTATCCTCTCCACCTTGATCATGGCCATTCACCATTGCCAGGAAATCAAGGCGCTCAACAAGCGCAACCAACGCCTGGAACAAAAACTGCAAGCTGCCAACCAGATCAGTGCGGCGCAAACCATCCTGGCTCGCACCCGTAACATCAGTGCCATTGAGGCATACAAAGCCATGCGCGAGCAGGCCATGCTCAAGCGCGTGACCATCGAGGAAATCGCACGCGCCATCCTGCATGCGGACGGGATTCTCCACAGCTGAAAAAAAGGAGTCATGCACCTCGGTGATGACTCCCTCAAGAAGGCTCCATGATTGCAAAAGGAGCAGGCATCGCTCATAAAAAGCCGGTGTATTGTCGCAAACCTGCAAAAAGACGCCATTCTCCTGAAGCACTACTCCTTTATGGGTACTTCAAGCAACATGGGCAAAAAAACGCCAGGGAACTGCCGGATGGCAGTTGGCCTGGCTTAGGGCCTGTTAACGCTATTGAAGAAGATCGCGTTAACAGGCCCTAGGGGACTACGTCAGTACAACGCGGGGTGGGTTAAAACTGCGAAACGCCCGGAATCCAGTTTGTGCCGGCCAACGGCACTTTCGCCATCGCCGATGCTTCCAGCGTCAATGCGACCAGGTCCTCCGGCTCCAGGTTGTGCAGGTGCGACTTGCCGCAGGCGCGCGCGATCACCTGGGCTTCCATCGTCATCACCGAGAGGTAATTAGCGAGACGGCGGCCGGCCTTCACCGGGTCGAGGCGCTTCATGAGCTCGGGGTCCTGCGTGGTGATGCCTGCGGGGTCCTTGCCTTCATGCCAGTCGTCATAAGCGCCGGCGGTGGTGCCGAGCTTGTTGTACTCTTCTTCCAGGTGAGGGTCGTTATCGCCCAGCGCAATCAATGCGGCGGTGCCGATAGCCACCGCGTCCGCGCCCAGCGCCAGGGCCTTGGCTACATCGGCGCCGTTGCGGATGCCACCGGAGACAATCAATTGCACCTTGCGGTGCATGCCCAAGTCCTGCAGGGCTTGCACGGCGGGACGGATCGCCGCGAGGATGGGGATGCCGACGTGCTCGATGAACACTTCCTGCGTCGCGGCGGTGCCGCCCTGCATGCCGTCCAGCACCACGACATCGGCGCCGGCCTTCACCGCCAATGCCACGTCGAAGTAAGGACGGGTCGCGCCCACTTTCACGTAGATAGGCTTTTCCCAGTCGGTGATCTCGCGGATTTCCGCGATCTTGATCTCGAGGTCGTCCGGGCCGGTCCAGTCAGGATGGCGGCAGGCGGAGCGCTGGTCCACGCCCTTGGGCAGGCAGCGCATCTTGGCGACGCGATCGCTAATCTTCTGCCCGAGCAGCATGCCGCCGCCGCCCGGCTTGGCGCCCTGGCCGATCACGACCTCAATCGCATCGGCCTTGCGCAAGTCGTCCGGGTTCATGCCGTAGCGCGACGGCAGGTATTGGTAGACAAGGATAGAGGACTGCCCACGCTCTTCCGGCGTCATGCCGCCATCGCCGGTGGTGGTGCTGGTGCCCACGGCGCTCGCGCCGCGGCCCAGGGCTTCCTTGGCCGGGCCGGACAATGCGCCGAAGCTCATGCCGGCGATCGTGACCGGGGTCTTGAGGTGGATGGGCTTCTTGGCAAAGCGGTTGCCGAGGATGACGTCTGTGCCGCATTTCTCACGGTAGCCTTCCAGCGGATAACGGCTGACGGAGGCGCCGAGGAACAGCAGGTCGTCGAAGTGCGGCAGCTTGCGCTTGGCGCCCGCGCCGCGGATGTCGTAGATGCCGGTCGCCGCTGCGCGGCGAATCTCGGACATGGTGTGCTTGTCGAAGGTCGCAGAAAAACGCGGCTCGGTTTGCGGGATTTTTGGCGTATCGCTCATGATTAATAGGCTCCTGCGTTATCTACGTGGAAGTTGTACAGCGTGCGTGCGGAGCCCAGCAGCGTGAAACTGTCGGGGTCGGCATCGGCGTAGCCGGACTCTTTCAACAGCTTGACCAGTATCTGGCGCGCCTCGTCATCCATGGGCTTGACCTCGCAGTCGGCTCCCAGGCTCTGGATAGTGCCGCGCACGAAAATGCGGGCCTCGTAGAGGGAATCGCCCAGCGCTTCGCCGGCATCGCCCAGGATCACCAGGTTGCCAGCCTGCGCCATGAAAGCGGAGAAACTGCCTACCGAGCCGCCGACCACGATATCGACGCCCTTCATGGAGATACCGCAGCGCAAACCTGCATCGCCGTCGATCACCAGCAAGCCGCCTTGTGCAGTGGCGCCTGCCGCATTGGAAGCAAAGCCCTTTACGTGCACGCGGCCGGACATCATGTTCTCGGCTACGCCGGTGCCGGCGCTGCCCTCGATCACCACGTTGGCAAACTGGTTCATGCCTGCAGCGTAATAGCCCGCATGCCCCTCGATCACCACATCGACATCAGCCTTGAGGCCGACGGCAATGTTGTGCGCGCCGCCCGGATTGGTGATGGTAACCTTCTTGCCATCAAGTTCCGTCGCATCGCTGTGCAAGTATTGGTTCACCTCGCGCAGCGCGGTTTTTTCCAGGTCGAATGTTACAGTTTCCATACGTACATCTCCTTTGGTGCAGGCTCGAACACCTTGGCGTTCTTGATATCGGGCAAGTGGGCCAGCGAGCGGAACTCGGACGCGATCGCGACATAATCGTCATGCTCGGCCACAATGGCGGGCTTGCAGGCGAACGGGTCGCGCACCAGCGCCAGTTGGTCCTTGGTGCCCATCAGCAGGGTATAGAAGCCGTCCAGCTCGTCGAAGCCGTGCTCGAGCGCGGTCTTGAGGTCGTCGCCCTCGCGCATGCGCCATTGCAGGAAGCGGCAGGCGGCCTCGGTATCGTTGTCGGTCTCGAACGAGATGCCTTCGTGCTCCAGCTTGCGGCGGATGCTGTGCGCATTGGAGAGCGAACCGTTGTGCACCAGGCACCAGTCTTCGCCCGCGGTGAACGGGTGGGCGTGCGAAGGGGTGATCGCGGACTCGGTCGCCATGCGGGTATGGCCCACGAGGTGGCTGCCGGACAGCTTGGAGAAGTCATAGCGGCTCGCTACTTGGGCCGGCGTACCGGTGTCCTTGTAGATGTCCATGAGCTGGCCGACGGACAGCAGGTGCACCTGCGGGTAATGTTCCTTGAGCCAGGCCTTGACGCTTTCCGGGCTGGTGGTCGTCGTCACCACGGCATGGTTGACCTTCACTTCCACCTTGGCATCGGCCTTGAGGCCGTTGTTGAGGTCGACGCTGAGCTTGGCCCAGTCGAACTCGGGGGAGGCGCAATACAGGCTGAACTTGCGCTCAGTGTTATCCACGGGCGCGCCGAAAATCGCCAGGCCGGCAGAATCCGGGCCGCGCTCGGTCATGCCGATCAGCATGGGTAGCATGAGTTCTCCGATATTGGCGCGCAACTTCTGGTTCTTCACCAGCAATCCAACGATTCCACACATGATGTTCTCCTTACATAGAATCCAAAATAATTTAGAAAAACTCGATATACCGGTTGATTTCCCAATCCGATACATGGCGTTGATAGTCGACCCACTCGGCGCGCTTGAGCTTGATGAACTCTTCCGTGAGCGAATTGCCCAGCGCATCGCGCAACACCTGGTTAGCCTCGAGCTGGGCCAGCGATTCGTTGAGGTTTTGCGGCAGGATGCCGATGCCCTGCTCCTTCATTTCCGCCAGACTCAGATCGAACAGGTTGCTGGCATGGCCGGGGCCAGGGTGCAGCTCGCGCTTCACGCCGTCGAGGCCCGCGGCGATCACCGCCGCCGTGGTCAGATAGGGGTTGCAACTGCCGTCCGGCAGGCGCAGCTCCAGGCGGCCATAAGGAATGCGTACCATGGTCGAGCGGTTGTTGTTGCCGTAGGAAATATAGGCGGGCGCCCAGGTCGAGCCGGTGAGCGACTGGCTCACCACCAGGCGCTTGTACGAGTTGACGGTAGGCGCGGCCAGCGCGGTCAATGCCGGGGCGTGGTGCAGGATGCCGCCGAGGAAGTGATAGGCCAGCGTCGAGAGGCCGTGGCCGGTCGTGTCGCCATCGTCATGGAACAGGCTCTTGCTGCCGTCGCCGATCGACATGTGCATGTGCATGCCGTTGCCGGGGCGGTTGCCGAACGGCTTGGGCATGAAGGAACAGGTCATGCCGAGCTCGTTGGCGATATGGCTGGCCGCCATCTTGAACAAGATGTAGTCGTCCGCGCTCTTGAGGCAGTCGGCGTAGGTGTAGTTGATCTCGAACTGGCCGTTGGCGTCCTCGTGGTCGATCTGGTATACGTCCAGCCCGGCCGCGATCAGCGCTTCGGTCAGCCGTTCCAGGAACACGGCCTGCCGCGTCATGCCCTTGTAGTCGTAGCAAGGCTTTTGCAGCGTGTCGGTCTCGTCGCAGGGATGCAGCGCGCCCTTCTCGTCGCGCTTGAGCAGCGAGAATTCAGGCTCCAGCCCGGTGTAGAGTGTCCAGCCTTGCGCGGCCAGGCGTTCGACCTGCTTCTTGAGCACCACGCGCGAATCGTATTCATATGGCTTCTGGTCGACATGGCCGTCGCAAATGATGCGCGCATAGCCGGGCTGCCAGGGAATCAGGCTCAGCGTGGACAAGTCGCCCACCGCCATGTAGTCCGGGCCGTTGGGCAGGATGCCCATACCCCAGATCGCGCCACCGGCGAATCCCGCGCCATCCTTGAGGATGGATTCGAGATGGGCTGCAGGCACCGATTTCACCTTGGCGACGCCGTGGATATCCACGAACTGCGCCAGCACGTATTTCACGCCGTTGTCGGCCAGGAACTTCTTCGCGGCCGCCAATTGCTCGGCCGGCGTGCCTGGCTGATACGTGAACTTTCCATCTACTATCTTCATAACATAACTCTCCGAGTCCAATTGAGTTTTATGAATAGGCCGCGAAGTAGCGCCCTATCCCGACGGGTCCGCCCTTGTGCTCGTGAGCGATGCCTGCGATCACTTCCCACAAATATGAACCGTACGAACTATCACACCACAGCCTGTAGAGGCTCTCCTCCTCCTGCAGGTCCTGGCGTATCAGGACTACGCTGACCCCGGCGAATTGCGTCATGACGACGTCTTGTGCGCCGAGCGAAGCGCGAGTTAAATCAATAGAACAAACCTCTGAAAACAACGCCTGCACCGCGTGGCCGCCGATCACGAACGACGCTTCCACATGCGGCACCGGATACACCCCTTTGGCCCCTGCATAGGCTTGTGCCAGCCTTTCGCAGCTTGTGCCTCCCGGCGCATCTTCGATCAGGAATTCGCTGTTGCCCAGGCGCAAGACCAGGCTGCCGTCCACGTTGCGCGCCCAGGTGTTGGCACGCGGCGGGATGGCGACGCCCTGCCTGGCCAGCCAATCGGCAGCCTGCGCGCCCTTGACGCCGAACTTGCGCAGCAAGCTCGCATCAGCGACTCCCAGATTCTTTTTCCTCTCTTCTTCCAGTTCCTTGCCGCCAAAGTGAGCCGCCACTTTCATCTGATCGATGACGTCCCAGGCAATCTGTTCGCCATGCGCGTGGTTCAATGCATGGGCGATGGGAGTAATGAGTTTTTCTGTCTGCATGTCAGGTCTCAATGTTGGCTGGCAAGAAAATGGAAAGGCACTACGGTCGCGGGCGCTATCGCGCCGCTATCGGTGCGGATCTCGAAACTGGAACCCACGCCGCTGTGCTGCGGCGCGACATAGGCGAAACCGATCACGCGGCCCACGGTTCTGGAATACGCAATACTGGTGACACGGCCTTCGATCTCGCCGTTGCGGATCACCAGGTTGCATTCGAACGGCATCTCCCCCGCATAGCCGGGGTTGAGCGCAAACGCCACCAGGGCCTTCTTGAGCGAACGCTTGGCGATGATCTCCAGGCTGCGCTTGCCGATGAAATCCGGCTTGTTCATGTCGATGGCATGCTCCGCGCCGATTTCCAGCGGGTTGGTCAGGCCGTCGGTATCAATGCCGGGCATGGCATGGCCCATCTCCAGGCGCAGGATGCGCTGCGCATCGGTGCCGAACGGCTTGAGGCCCAGGCTGGAACCTGCGCGCATCACCTGTTCCCAGACGAAAGCGGCTTGCGGGGTGGGCACGTGCAACTCATAAGTGCTGTCGGCGACGAAGGCCACGCGCAGCAGCCGTACCGGCACCCCGGCAATTTCGGCCTCACGCGCGCTATGCGGCTGTTGCTCGCCGAGGTTGAAATTCACGAGGCCGGATAAGACCTGCCTTGCGAGTGGCCCGGCGACATTGATCGCGGCATAGGAGCCGGTGACGTTGACCAGGCCGATATCGAGCTGCCAGAGTTGCTGCCAGCGCTGCATCTCGCGGTAGACCGCGGCGGCATTCGAGGTGCCCGAGGTCAGGTAGAACAATTCCTCCTCCAGGCGGTGCGCCAGGCCGTCGTCCACCACCACGCCTGTTTCGTCCAGCAGCATGGTGTAGCGCGACTCGCCAACGCCTTGGTCGGCATAACGGCCGGTGAAGAAACGCTCGAGGAACAAGGCGGCCTCCGGCCCATGCACCTCGATCTTGCCGAAGGAACTGCTGTCGATGATACCGGCCTTGCCGCGCACGGCTTCCACTTCGGCGAGGATGGTGTCCTGCACGCTCTGACCAGGCACGGCATAGTAGGCGGCGCGCTTCCAGGGGCCGACATCGGTGAACACGGCGCCCAGCGCCGCATTGGTGTCATGCAGCGGCGTGGTGCGGTGCGGATGGAAGCCGCGCCCGCCCAGATGCCCGATCGGCGTGGGATGGAAGAACGGACGCGAGGTCGTGGTGCCGATCTGCTCCACCGGCACGCCACGCAGGCGGGCAAGGATGCGAATCGCGTTCATGTTGGAATGCTTACCCTGGCTGGGACCCATGCCGACGGTGGTGAAACGCTTCATCAGCTCGATATTGTCGAAGCCTTCCTTGGCGGCGTTGATGAAGTCTTTGACCTGAATGTCCTCGTCGAAATCGACGAAATTCTTGCCCTTGGCATGCATGACGATGGGGTAAGGGTGGCTTTGCGCGCTTAAGCTGACTGGCACGCTCGCAGCTTCTGCCAGGTTTTTGCCGATATGGCGCATCGCGGCAATCGCGGCACGCTGGCCGTCAGCCAGCTTGTCGGCCAATGCATAGACGCCGTTGACGCGGCCTGCGGCGAAGATACCCGCTGGCAATTTGTTGGGGACGAACTGGTGCACGCCATAGTCGTAGCGCATCGCGGTGCCGGCCTGGTACAACAGATTGGCAGCAGGCGCCCAGCCCGCGCACATCGCCACGCCGTCGCATTCGATGCGGGTCTTGCTGCCGGTGTCCGCCTCGGCGCTGTCGGCGTTATAGGGCGCGACCACCACGGCCTTGACGCTGAACTTGTCGGAAGCAGGTTCGACTTCATACACAGCACTACCCTGCAGGGTTTTCACGCCACGCCGCGCCAGCCCGGCAGGCAAGGCCGCGTCCACTTCGGTGCGCAGGTCGATCAATGCCGCCACCTTGACGCCTGCTTCCAGCAGGTCGTGGGCGACGCGGTAGCCGTAGTCGTTGGCGGTGAACACCACCCCATGCTCGAACGGCTTGACGCCGTAGCGGTGCAGCAGGCGCTGCGCCGCAGAGCCGAGCATGACGCCGGGAATATCGTTGTTGCGGAACACCGGCGGCTGCTCGAAAGCGCCGCTCGCCATCACCACCGCCCCGGCGCGCACCTTGACCATGCCGTCCTTGGTCACCACGGGAATCAGGTGGTCGGGATAGTAGCCGGCGGCATATGCGCTGGTGATCACCTGGATATTCGGCAATGCCTGCACCTCGGCGGACAACTCGCCCAGCAGCTTGCCGGATTCCTGGCTGCCGCCCCAGTCGAAGCCCAGACTGCCGCCGAGCTGGGCGTTCTCGTCCACCAGCACCACGCGCAGGCCCTGTTTGCCAGCCTCGATAGCGGCGGACAGGCCGGAAGCGCCCGCGCCGACCACCAGCACGTCGCAGTGGATATGTTGCTTGGGCTTGGTGATGCGCGGATAGTTGAAGTTGACCACGCCCAGGCCGGCCGCCTTGCGAATGACGTTTTCCCAGAACGGGAACATCTTCTTGGGCGTATGGAACGCCTTGTAGTAGAAGCCCACGGGCAGCAGCGGAGCGATACTGTCAATGATGCGGCTCTTGTCCTTGCGCACGCCGCCGTCGGTATTCACCGCCTCCAACACAGCGCCGTTGCTCACGGGCGCCACGTCGCCGCGGATATTGGTGTCCAGCCCGTCGGTCAGCATCACGTTGACGTCATGGTTGGCCAGGCTGAGGATGCCGCGCGGACGGTGATACTTGAAACTGCGCCCCAACACTTTTTCGCCACTCGCCCAAAGTGCACTGGTAATGGTGTCACCCTCAAAACCGCTGTAATCCTTGCCCTCAAAGCTGAACTTGACGACAGCAGCACGGTTGATCCACTCACCTGCTTGTTTGGTCAAACGTGCACTCATTTGCTGCCCTCCTGCCCTTTCAGATATGTACGAATCACTTGGTCGGTCAATGTATTGCGCTCGGCGATGAACCAGGTGCCGCTGGGCGCGTGGTACCACCACTCCTGCTTGAGGCCGGGCGCGCCATGGCGGTTGTGCACATAGTCGGCCCACTCCTTGTCGCTGCAACCGGCAGCGGGCGGGATGCGCAATTCGCCGCCATAGACGAATTCGCTCAGTGGTCTGGTTCCATTCACGGGACAGGTCAGTAATTTCATCGTGTATTCCTCATCTATGCCCTGGCTTAGTGGCCTACCGAGGCCGCGCCTTTTTCGCCGGTCAGCTCGTAGTCCTCGAAGCGCGACAGACGGAAGGAATGAATCAGCTCGGGCGCCTGGTCGCGCGCGATGGTTTCGGCCATGGTCTTGCCGCTGATCGGCGTCGCCTTGAAGCCCCAGGTGCCCCAGCCTGCGTCGAGGTAGAAGCCCTTGACCGGCGTCTTGCCCATCACCGGCGCAAAATCCGGCGTCATGTCGGCCATGCCCGCCCATTGGCGCACTACCTTGATATTGGAAAGGAAGGGGAACATGTCCAGCATGTGCGAGGTCAGCCCCTCGACGAAATCCAGCGTCGAGCGCGTGGAGTGCACTTCGTAAGGGTCGAGCGAGGAGCCCATTACCAGCTCGCCGCGCGAGGACTGGCTCACATACACATGCAGGCTGCCGGAGACGAGAATGGTATCCAGCCACGGCTTCATCGGTTCGGTGACGCAAGCTTGCAGCGGATGGATGACGATAGGCGTTTCCACATCCACCATCTCGCAGATTCTCGGCGTGAAGCCCGCCACGGCGGACAGCACGTTATTGGTAGCGATATAACCTTTGTTGGTGTTCACGCCCACTACCTGGCCGCCCTTCACGTCGATACCAGTGACTTCGGTATTCTGAAAAATCTCCACACCCAGCCGGTCCGCGCCGCGGGCATAGCCCCAGGCCACGGCATCGTGGCGCGCCACCGAGCCAGGCGCATGGTAGAGCGCGCCGACGATGGGCGCCTTGCCACTACAGCTCAAGTCAAGCTGCGGACAGGCCTTGGCAATTTCGTCCGGGCCGACGACATAGCTTTCCACGCCCACGTGCTTGTTGACCTCGGCGCGCCAGCGCATGGTGCGCATCGCGGATTCGGTATGTGCGAGCGTGAAATGGCCGCGCGTGGAATAGAACAGGTTGAGGTCCAGTTCCTCTGAAAGGTCTTCATAGATCTTGACGCTGGCGTCGTAGAACTTCACGCCTTCGGGCGTGAGGTAGTTGGAGCGCACGATGGTGGTGTTGCGGCCGGTATTGCCGCCGCCGATATAGCCTTTCTCCAGCACCGCGACATTGGTGATGCCATGGTGCTTGGCCAGGTAATACGCCGCTGCCAAGCCGTGGCCGCCGCCGCCGATGATCACCACGTCATAGGATTTCTTCGGCGCGGTATGCGCCTGGAAAAACCGCGTTCCCGGGTACTCCCTGCTCAACGCGTATTTAAGCAATCTCAACGGCATTTATCGTGGCTCCAAAAAACTTTAGTCATCAATACTGCATACACTTCAAGTAAACTTTTTTTCTCTAAAAGAAACTTTAGTGCATTTATACCGAGGTCAAAAACCAGCGTCAACACATTTATGAAACTTTTTTTCATAAAAAGAAACTTTGCACCAAGAACAAGCAAATTCAAGGTGATAGGCACCACATTTGTGCATGTTTTTGTTCATTTCACGACATAGCAAAGGTCATGCAACCTGGATGCCAGATATCACTTCCAAGCCTGGAAAAATGAAAAACTCGGGAAAAGAAAAGCGCCTCTCGAGCGAGGACGCATTCAAAAAAGGCCATCGAAGAAACCGAGAGTCAACGGTCAGCGCACCATCCCGTATTAGAATCCTATCCAGACACATTCTTCAGCCCAGGAAAGGACCGAGCCTTGAGCATATTGGAAGCCCTCAAATACGTTTCTATCGTCGTGATCGGCCTGCTGCCCATCATGAACCCGCTCACCACGATCCCGCTGTATATGGCGCTGACGCGCCAAATGACAGTCGAGACCAGAAAGCGGCAAGCCAAGAAAGCCTGCATCTACGCGTTCTGCATCCTCACGACGTTCCTGTTGCTGGGCAACGGCATCATCAACCTGTTCGGCATTTCCATGCCGGGGATTCGCGTCGCGGGCGGCATCATCATCCTGATCCTGGCCCTGCGCATGATCTTCTCGGGACTGGATTCGTCCTCCAGCGTGGATTCGGAGCCTGACGAAATCAAGCATGCCAACCTGGATTATTCGTTCTCGCCATTGGCGATGCCCAGCATGGCCGGGCCGGGCTCGATCGCGGTCATCATGAGTTTCGGTTCGCAGATTCCCGAAGGCTCCCACCTCATCGGCGACCCCATCGTCATTACCGGGATTGCCATCACCACCGGCATCGCCTACCTGGCGCTGTCCTCGGCCACCTATATCGAGAAAATGCTGGGCGAGCACGGCATGCAGGCCGTCACCAAGATCATGGGCTTCCTGCTCACCTGCGTGGCGGTACAGTTCCTGGCGTCGGGCATACGCGACTTCTATATCGAATTCGCCAAGATGTAGAGATGTAGAAACGATCAAGGCCTCTCGCGAGGCCTTGATGTCCTTGGGTAGCTGAAACTTATAGCTGCTGCATGTAGATCACGATCAGCACCGCCACGCCGATGGCGACGAACGGCATGACGCCCGCGCGTTTCTTCACGCCCGCCTCGTCGCCCATATGCATATCCTCGAGCATGGCCCTGGGGAACACGCCCTTGTCCTGCACGTAGTGGCGGTAGAGGAACACCGGCACGATCAGCGCAGCGCATACCACGCCGGACCACAAGGTGCCCTCGCCCCAGATATTGGCGCCCAAGCCCATCAGGGCGACATTCACAAAGCTCAAGATGGTGCCCAGGACGATCAGGATCAACGGCGCCTTGTAGGGGCGCTCCCATTTCGGCCGGTCCAGGCGATGGATCCAGCCCGCGTTAAGATTGAGGAAGTTGAACATGATGTAGCAGACATTCGACACCGCCAGCACGAACACGTAATCGGACATCAGCAGCAACACCAGGTTGAAGCAGAGGTCGGTCCACATGGCGCGCGTCGGCGCCCCGTGCTCGTTGGCATGGGAAAGGTATTTGGGCAGCCAGCCATCCACCGCACCCTGGTACAAGGTACGGGAAGAGCCCGCCATGGAGGTCATGATGGAGAGCAGCAGGGCCAGCACCAGCATGATGACGATGATATTGCCCAGCTGCTGGCTGCCGCCCAGCATGGACGCCAGCGCGCTAGCGACGCCCATGCCGCTGTAAATGTCCGGGGCCAGCATGCCGTCGTAGACTGCGGGGCTGATTTCATTGCCCGCAGCATCCAGCACGGCGGGCGTCACCAGGTGGCCGAGGCCGAGATCGGCCTGGAACGCGATCGGCACCAGGGTGAATACGGCGAGGCAGAGCAAGCCCGAGTAGAAGATCGCCTTGAAGGTGTCGGTCTTGGGATTGCGGAACTCGCGCGTATAGCAGACTGAGGTCTCGAACGCATAGGTGGACCAGGCCGCGATGAACATGCCGCCCGCCATCAGCTTCCAGCCCTCGATATCCCAGGCGCCGTTCACCACGTTGCCGGCCTCGTCGTAAGCCAGCGGGGCGACTGGCAGGAAATTGGCGGCGGAAATGTCGCCGGTGAGGATGGGCACGATGCCGATCAGCATGAGCGGGATCAAGGCCGCCAGGCCCAGCACCATGGTCACGCGCGAAGAGCGCAGGATGCCGCCGTGCTGGATGCCGAAAACGCCGAGCAGCACCGCCGCGCCGAGAATGAAGGTGGCGTCGATGCGCAGGCTGAGGCCAGACTTGATGAAGCCGAGGTCCATCAAGGTAATCTGCCAGGTATTGATCACCGCGTCCGCAGGGAACATCGCGAGCAGGATATAGCCCGCCGCCAGGCCGGAACCTATCGCCAGCACCGGCGTCCACGCCAGCCAGTTGCACCAGACCGAGATCGGCGCGATGAACTTGCTGTAGCGCACCCAGGCGATGGCGCCGTATACCGAAGCGCCGCCGGACTTGTGCGGGAACATGCCCGCGATCTCGGCATAGGTGAACGCCTGGATGAAGCCGAAAGTGATCGACAGCATCCATGCCAGCCAGGCGGGCTTGCCCACGGTCGAGGCAATCGCGCCAATCGAAAACAGCACCAATGCCGGCACGCCGCTGGCGACCCAGAACGCGCCCTGCCAGCCTATCTTGCGGTGCAGGCTGCCGGACCTGGGCGGCTGACCGATGGTCGCCGCCGTGACATCTAGGGATGGGGTAGCACTCAATTTGCAGTCTCCTGAACATGAACATCAAGATGCGGGAATGCATCTTCTCCAGGATTGCATTGGATAACGGATGGGCTGGCTGCCACAATTCCCACTACGGATTACTCCTTAGGAGGTATAGGGGCCCAGAATAAAGTTACCACTTACTTCCTTTCTAATTCATTCCGGAACCAGGGCGACGACGCAGACAATCCAGTTGCACGGCAAGGAGGAGCAACAAGGGCGGCTTGAAGGGATTACTTCTGGCGGTGCGCCCAGACAGCGGCTTCGAGGCGGCTGGTCAAGCGCAGCTTGCTCAACAGGTGTTTCACATGCACCTTCACCGTGGTATCGGAAATACCGAGCTTACGCGCAATCGCCTTGTTGCTCAGGCCGTCGGCAAGGCATTGCAGGATTTCCTGCTCGCGGTCGGTCAGGGAAACCTGGTCTGGCGTCGCAGGCGCCGGCTTGTTACCTAGCTCCTGCAACGCTTGCCTGAGCACCTCGGTCAAGCGGTCCTGGATCACGGTCACGCCGTCCGCAATTTTCTTCAGGCTGGCGCAAAGCTGCTCCGGCTCCATATCCTTGAGCAGGTAGCCGTCCGCGCCAGAGCGCAGGGCCTCCAGAAGATCGTCCTCGGCATCGGACACGGTCAGCACGACAAAACGTGCCCGGAGGCCGCCGGCCTTGAACCTGCGCAAGGTCTCCAGCCCGTCCACCCCTTTCATGTTGAGGTCGATCAGCACGATATCCGGCGCAAGCGCAGGCGCCTGCTCCAAGCCCTCCAGCCCCGACGAGGCCTCGCCGACCACCTCGAACAGCGGGTCGGCGCCTATCATCTGGCTCACGCCCTTGCGGAACAGGGCATGGTCGTCAATCAGGAATACCTTTAGCATAGTGTCCACTTACTTTCGTGCAATAGGTTGAAATAACTTCACTTGGATTACTGGTTGAGCTTGGGCGTAAAAATCAGCCTGACGCGCGTGCCGCCCTGGCGCCGCGCGCTGACCGTGATGTCCCCGCCCAGGCTGTATGCCCGGTCGCGCATGATGCTCTGCCCGTAATGGCCTGGCTCGTCCGTTGCATTGGCCGGCATGCCCATGCCGTCGTCATCGATAGTCACCACGACGGTGCTGCCCGGGATGTATGCCAGCGCCACCACGACATTCTGCGCGCCCGCATGGCGGATGATGTTGGAAAGCGCCTCGCGTATCACGTGCAGGATATGGAATTCCTCATTCACTGTCAGGCGGCAATTGACCAGGCGGTTATCCAGCGTGATCGACACCGCCGAGCGGTTGGAAAACTCGTCAATCGCCGCCTGGATGGCGAATCCCAGCCCGCGCACATCCATATGCATGCGGAAAGTGGAAAGCAGCTCGCGCAATTCGCGGTAGGCGGTATCCAGGCCTTCACGCAATTCGCCCGCAATCTCGTTAGTGATCCCGCTGTTTTCCCCCGGCTCGCCGGTTGTCTGCGTTTGCAGCCGCGCGATCTGGATCTTCATGTAGGAAAGCGACTGCGCCAGGGAATCATGCAGTTCGCGCGCAATCGCGGCCCGCTCCTCAAACAGGGCCAGCCGCCGGGCCTGCTCCTCCCGGCTTTGCGCGCCCAGCACCAGTGAAAGCAGTTGCGCCGTGATTTCCGCCAGCGAAATATCGGACTCGTACAACTCCTGGCCCGGCTTGGCTTCCAGGATCAGCATGCCGAAATTGTCGCCCGGGCAGGCGAATGTCGCGGCAATACACTCGTTCGCCAGCATGAACTTGGCCGAGCGCCGCGTCGCCAGGTCGCGCAACACCTCTTCCGGCAAGGCTTCCGGGGCGTATTGCGAAAACAGCAGGCGCTCCCCCCGACTCTCCCCGCCGTCCAGCACGAAGCGCAACGATACGTTGCGCAGGTCCAGGCTGCTTTCCATCGAGTAAATCATGGTCTTAAGCACGGATTCGTTCAGCACATTGTCGTTCAGCGACAGCACCAGGCCGTGCAGGAAGGTACGCGCACGCAGCAGCCGGCGCAGCAGTTCGCTCCGCGTGCGGTTGAACCATTCGGTTTCGGACTTGAAGCCCTGCATCTGCGCAGAGAACGCCTGCACCACGCCTTCCAGCTGGGAAAGTTCGTCCATGTCCCGCCGGTCCTGTGCGGGCAGCTGCTCGCCCGGCAGCATGGCGACCAAGGCCGCGACCCGGTCGATTAATATCTGCTTGACCATCAACGCTACCGCGACCAGGCTGCACAACAGCAGCAACAGGCCAATGAACTGCAGCATCACCAGCACCGTCTGCTTTTCGTCGACGTCACGGCGCAATGCATCGAGCATGGCATCATGGCCTGCCAGTATCGACTGCATCGTTCTTGAGGCTTCCCTTCCGTCCGCAAGGTAAGCGGCTTCGTCCTGCTGCAGCCGGGCAATCAGCGAGGCCAACTTTCGGGACTGGTGCTCGGCATACCATTGGCGGGCGGTATCGCCGCCGCTCAACGTCGCCGCGCTCCAGGCAGGAAGGGGCTGCCGCACTCCGGCATTGCCGGGAAGCTGGCTCCATTCGAGCTTGCGTTGCGCCAACTGCTGGATTGCGGATTGGCTGGCGGGTATGTAATCTAGAAGGAACAGCGAGCCTGCCTGCATCATGACGGCCAGTATCGCCGCGCAAGACAGCAGCATGACGAGGCGCAGGTACAGCGCATGGCGCAGCAAGCGCTCGCGCAGGATGCCAAGCGGCTTGCCCAGCCTTGTCTTGATGGTTCCGGATTGCAAATTGTTCTAGCCTTTAGCCACTGCCATGAGCCTATATCTTTTCAGCACACTGATACTGAGCATTATCTTCCTGCTGGTGTTCAACAGCTGGTGGACCGCCAGCGCGCCATTCGCCACCCACCTCACCGGCCTCCTCATCGTCAGCAGCATATTGCTGACGCTGCTGCTGATGGCGGCGCTGGCCCCCGTGCTGGCGCGCCAGAACATAGGGCGCATGCAGGCGCGCATGCGCAGCCCGAACTGGGAGCACGAAGTCTCCTCGCGCCTTTCGTCACCCGCAGCGGTGGTGGAGAACCATACGGTGGTATTCGCCAACCAGGCCTTCCTCAACGAGCTGGGCATGGCCGGCATGTCGGACCAGATCGTCGGCATGCCGCTCACCAACGTCATCCATCCGGGAGACCACCAGTTGCTGGCTGCATTGCTTGCCAATATCGACACCCCCGCCAGGGAGGATAGCACTTTGCGCCTGCTTTGTTTGGACGGCACCGTGCTGCCGAGCAAGCTTTCCCTCTCCCCCATGGGGCACGGCGCCACCCACCAGCGCCTGCTGCTGCAATTCTCCCCGATTTCCAGCGGACCGGCCACCGGCGTGCGCTTCAACGAACAATTCAACTACCACCTTCTCATCAACCGCCTGGAGGAAGTGGTGTTCGAGCTGCAACGCGGCAACAGGCTGAGTTTCCTCAACCCCAGTTGGGAGGCCCTGCTCGAGTACTCGATCGAAGAATCCCTGGGCAAACCGCTGATCGACTTCATCCACCCCGAGGACAAGCCGCTCGCGATTGCGCGCCTGGACTCCATCGCCCGCGGCAAGCGCCTGCGCTGCAATGAGCAGATCCGGCTGATCAAACGCAACGGCGAGCCGTGCTGGGTGGAAATCCGCGCCCGCAGCTCCGCCATGGCGGAAAACGAGGGTGCCAGCGTGCTCGGCACCCTCACCGACATCACCGAGGCGCGCCAGGTGGAAGCCGGCCTCAGGAGCAACCGCCACTCCCTCAGCAGCCTCATCAACAACGTGCCGTGCATGATCTACCGGCGCAAGGCCGACCACGGCCTCAATTTCGAGTTCGTCAGCGACGGCAGCCTCAACCTCACCGGCTACGGTGCGCATGAGCTGATCGCCAGCCACGCCCTCAGCTTCAGGAAACTGCTGCACCCGGGCGACTATCAAGTATGGGAAACCGCCCGCGAACAGCTCACGCAGCGGCAGGCGTTGCAGGCGATCTACCGCCTGTATTCACGCAACGGCTCCTATCAATGGGTCTGGGAGCAGGGCAACGGCATCTACGCCAGCACCGGCGAACTGCTTGCCGTGGAAGGCTTTATCGCCGCCCTGGGCGGAGAGAATGCCGAGGCGGCCCCGATCTTCATGCAACTGCAACGCCAGCTCGGTCACTGAGCGCGGCCAAAACTCTCCTGGCATTGTTACCTTGCCGAAGAAGTAAGAGCCTGTTCAATGTCTTTTCATCGGACACGCATGGGTCCAAAACGTGTCCGGTCAAGGCGCAGTCCGCCGGTAATGCAGATGCCTTGCCAAGGACTGCAACGCAGAGCGGGCGCGTTTTGGAGCCGTGCCCTTCGGGTTGCCCCGGCAGCGGCTTCGCTGCCGGGGCAACGTGCCTGATGAAAAGACATTGAACAGGCTCTAAGGCAAGGCGGCACATTCACTACGTTTTAAAACACAACCATATCATTCCGGCTGCGTGCCGGGCGGCAACGCCTCGCCATCGTCGCGTTGCGACAGCCACGCCAGCACGGGCTCGTGATACGCCCTGATGCCTTTGTATTCCAGCAGGTCGGGGTGCAGGTCGCGGATCACGCGATGGAAACGCTTCACCCAGCGCGGGTAGGTCGCCATCTCCTCCAGGCTCATGAGGTAGCAGCGGATGCTGAACAGGATGGCGTTGCTGCGCGGCAAGCGGAACAGGCTTTGCAGCTCCACCCGCAAGTGCGCTTTCTCGCCCGCGTTACCCGCATCCACTTTCAGCCGGTCAGGACCCCACTCCGGGTAATGCTCCGGCGAGGTATCCAGGCGCGGGTTGATGGTCATGGTCCAGTTCAGGCGGCGCACCGGGCTGCCCTGCTGCAGGCTCATGAGGAACTTCAACGCGCGGTCCATGATGCCCATTTTCTCCACCTGCGGCACAGGGCCGTGCCATTCGTGCCACGACATGCCGACGTCGAACGCGAGCGACCAGTCGGCCTGGCTGGTGATGAAGCCCGCGTCGGCGAACAATGTTCCCTCGCGCTGGTCAAGCAGCACGAAATCCCCTTGCACCTGCCGGCCCATGTACTCGAAAGGCTCCATCGGCAACGTGGAAGCATCGCCGAACACGAAGCTATCCTCTATGCCCAGTACCAGGTTGTTCCAGGTCCAGCGCTCGCCATGCTTGCTCAATTTGAATTGCGCCGGGTAATCGCGCGCCAGGCTTTCCATGGTGAGCTCCAGGAAATCCCATTGCGCGTCCATCATGTGCGGCAATGCCGCATAACGCCCACGGTCCTGGTCCAAGGTCGCCCATTTGTCCACGCACTCGTCAGCATAGTGCTCGTCAATGTCGAACGGGTGCTCATAGACGGAGCCTTGCGCGCCGGGCTTGTGCGGCTCGATGTTGACCGAGTACATGTAGTGGTCCACGTCGAACGGGAAAGGAAAGCGCCGGATCGCCGCGGGAGAGTTGTGGAAAGTGTAGGCGCCACGGAAGGTTTCCGCGTCGAGTTTGTAGGCAAGGTTGTTCATGGTGCACCTCAGAGGTTGAGTTCAATAAACGAGCATTTGGCGCGCGAAACGCAAGGCATGATCTTGCCGCCCGAGCGCCTTTCGTCTTCGGACAGGTAATGGTCGTGATGCTCGATCACGCCGTCCGTCGCCAGCACTTCGAGCTCGCAGCGGCCGCATGCGCCGCCGCGGCACAGGTAGGGCACATCGACGCCGGCAGCCTCCATGGCCTCCAGCATGCTTTCCTCGGCACCCACTTCCACCACCCGCGCCGATTGCCTGAGGCGGATGGCGAACGGCTCGCCCACGGGCGGCGCGAGGAACTCCTCATGGTGGACATGCGCCTCGGGCCATCCCAGCCTGCTGGCGGTATTCCGCACGGCCTCGACCATGCCGCCGGGACCGCAGACATACACATGCGTCCCCAGCGGCTGGCGCGAAAGCAATGTGGCGGTATCGAGCATCTGCCCCTGGCTCTGGTCGTAGCAAACCAGCCTGCCGCCCAGCAAGCCTTGCAACTCGCCGACAAACCCGGCGTGGCGCTGGGAGCGGAAGGCGTAATGCAGCTCGAAATCCGCCCCGCTGCGCAGCAAGTCATGCACCTGCGACATGAACGGCGTGATGCCGATGCCGCCCGCCACCAGGATATGCTTGCGGCCAACGCGCGAAATGGCGAACAAGTTGACCGGCCAGGAGATTTCCAGCGCTGTGCCTACCTCGACCTGCTCATGCATGAAGCGCGAACCGCCGCGCGAGTTTTCCTGCAGGCGCACGGCAATCTGGTAATTGCGGCGGTCCGAAGGCGGGCTCAGCAGCGAATAGGCGTTGCGGTAGGTACGCGGCCCTGCCGGCATGGACACCACCACATGGCTGCCGCCGGAAAACCCGGGCAATTCGCCGCCGTCGGCAGCAATCAGGGTGAAGCGGCGTATGCCTTCCGCCGCCTCGTCAATCTCGGAAACGATCACTTTCAAGCTGCTCATGGATAAATCTCCTCGGCCGCTGGTATCTCGCCGGGCGCTTCGGCATCGACCATCAACCCCATATAGGCGCCGAGCCGGCGCGAGAAATGGTCGCGCACGAAAAGATGGCGCCGGCAGCCGCTGCATACCGCGATATTGGTCGTGACATGCTGCGTTATCGTCTTGCAGTGCACGCAGTACACCGGGCGCGCCAGCGACACATGCTGCTCGCGCATGATGTCGGCATTGAGCACGCCATGCTTGGCGGCCAGCGTCGAGACCTGCCAGAGGAAATCCTCATCGCCGGCTGCATACAGCCGCGTACCCATGTACGCGTTGGAAAGCAGGGCGTCGAACGCAGCCCATAACGCCTCCTGGCTGGCGAATACCTGCACGCCGTCGCCTGCCACGGATTTCAGCGCGGCAGTGTAATCCGCCTCTTGGCCGGCCAGGTACAGGATGACGACAGCCTGCTCGGGCAGGCGTTGCTGGTAAAGGCGCAGCACGGCGCGCCCGGCCTCGCCCTGCGCCAGCACCACGTGAGCCTGCGCCTGGTGCTGCCAGGCCAGGCTGGCATATACCGGCTTGCTCCTGATCCAGTATCCGCGTTCCATGGCTCAGCCCTCGCTGCGTGGATGGGTGCGCAAGCGCAGCGGGTCGTAGAACGGGATTGGGGCGATATAAGCCTTGCAATTGGTCGTCTTGCCCTGGATCTCGACCTCGGTGCCGTTGGCGGCAAACTCCGGCGCAATATGCGCCAGCGCGAGCGACTGCATGAGATAGCGGCTATAGGAAGCGCTGGTGACCACGCCCACCTGCTTGCCGCCGATATGAATAGGTGCGCCGGCTTCCACGGCAACCGCCGCCTGGCAGACCAGCCCTATCTGGCGCACGCGCTCCTTGCCCTTGGACGCCAGCACGGCGGCCTTGCCGATATAGTCGCCCGGCTTGTCGAGATCGACGCCCCATGCCATGTTGACCTCCCATGGCGTGGTATCGCCTTCTATCATCTCGAACGGGAAGAACAGCAACGCCGCCTCTATGCGCGTGAGCTCCAGGGAGTTCCATGAGGCGGGAATCACGCCGAACGGCTCACCGGCTGTCAGCAATTCGTCCCACAGCAGCACCGCGTCTTCCGCGCGGCAGTAGATTTCATAGCCGAGCTCGCCGGAGTATCCGCCGCGGGCGATATAGACATCCTTGCCGCACAGCTTGGCCGGCTTGTGCTGGAAATAGGCCAGCTCCTTGAGGTCGAACGCCAGCAAGGGGCTCAGCACCTCCAGCGACTTGGGACCTTGCAGCGAGAGGATATGCGCGCCGAGGTCGGGCTCGACCTGGACGTCGAGGCCTTGCGCGATCTTCGCCAGCTGTTGCTTGGTCGCGCCGCTGCCGTGGGATAAGCGGAATGCGGTGGCGGAATCGCGGATCACCATGATGTCGTCGCAAATCGCCCCCGCTTCGTTCACCTCCGCCGCCAGCAACGAATGGCCGGGCTTGAGCCTGGTAATGTCCCGCGCCACCAGCCGGTCCACCGCCTTTTCGGCATCCGGGCCGGCGACATTGACGATATTCAGCGCCGATACATCATAGAGCCCGGCCCTGGAACGTACCGCGACGACTTCGTCGTGGACATCGGCGTCATAGCTCCAGGGAATGGGCATATCGTTCCAGGTCTCGCCGTCCAGTTTGGAGCCGAGGGCGCGATGGCGTTCGTTGAGAATCGAATTCCTTGACATGCTTTATCCTTAGAAGTGGTCATTTCAAGGTCAACAATAGTCAAAACGCCAGTCGCGGAAAATTCTCTCGAAGATGTACTCCCAAGGTGGTATCTGCGCCCGGCCCAACCTTACCGCTGTCTTAATCCAGCTTCAGATTCTTAGCCCAGCGCGCATATACATGCCCTGCCCATTGGTTGAGCGTGGCGATCCTCGCGTCGAGGTCATGCATTATCTCGGCGGCAGACTGGATCATGGGCTGTGCGGGGTCGGCATCACTCCCTCCCTTGAGCTCTTCCGGCGATATCCCGCACCACTCGCGCACCATCTCCGCCTTCATCTCGATATGGCACTGGAAGCCGATATGCAAGTCATCGAGCACATAGGCCTGGTTGGCGCAGTGCTCGCTGCGCAGGATACGCACCGCGCCCGGCGGGATGGAGAATGTCTGGTAATGCCACTGGAACAAGTCCAGCGCGGCATGGCCGCCCAGCCACTCCACCGCTTGCGGCACAGCCTCGGGCCAGGCACGCACCCAGCCGATCTCGGTAAAACGGCTATCCATCACTTCCCCGCCCATCGCCTTGGCGAGCATCTGGCCTCCCAGGCAATGCCCGATCACAGGGATGCGCTGCACCACAGCCTCCCTGACCAGGGCCAACAAGGGCGGTATCCAGGGCAAATCGTCATTGACGCTCATGGGCCCGCCCATCATGGCAAGGCCGCTATATGCATGGATATCTGCCGGCAATGCCTCGCCCAGGTCCATTCTCAATACCTGGAACGGAATATGCTCGTTTACGAGATAATCCCCAAGGTGCCCCGGCCCTTCGGAAGCGCTAAACTGCACGATCATCACGGGTTTCATGTCATGGTTCCTGTTGTGTTGGGTTGGCCGCCTTGCCGTATGTGGTGCCATGGAATATTATTAATAAACTTTTTTTAATTTCAAGAAACTTTTCCTGCCATACAGTGCCAAGAAAAGCAAGAATCAGACGAGCAGCCATCAAGCTGTTTTCCAGTAATTTAAGAAGTGAGAAAGAAGACGAGAAATGGCGGAACATGTGAAAAAAGCGCTGCCGGCAAATACCGACAATGAAAGCAAACCGCTGGGCAAGCACCTGGGCAATGTCATCAAGGATATCCGCCAGCAACATGGGCTCACCATTGCTGAAGTGGCCGAACGCGCCAACATCAGCCGCGGCATGCTCAGCAAGATCGAGAACGGCCTGGTTTCCACCAGCCTGGACACGCTGGAGCAGCTTGCCAACAGCCTGGGCGTGACGATTTCGAGACTGTTCCAGGGCTATAACCAGCCAACGGGAGGCGCCCAGCTCGTAAAAAAAGGCCAGGGCATGGAAGTGGTGCGCCGGGGCACCCGCAACGGGCATACCTACCACCTGCTGGCCTACGACCAGGGCCCGAAGAAACTGTTCGAGCCGTTCCTCATCACCCTGGAAGACCCGGGCGAGGAATTCCCCTCCTTCGAGCACAGCGGCACCGAGTTCCTCTATATGCTGGAAGGCGAGCTGGGATATCGCGTGGGCGAAGAAGTCTACATGCTGGAGCCGGGCGACGCCCTCACCTTCCGCGGCGAGATTCCCCACCGCCCGGAATACCATGCCAAGCTGCCGATCCGCTTTCTCGCCATCATCCATTACGACACGGAAGAACCGGTCGAACATGAGTGAGCCAACCGCCTTCGTCCGCCCCGCCGAACCTGCAGACATCCCGGCGTTGTGCGGCCTGCTGCAGCAGCTCTTCAGCATAGAGCAGGACTTCACCCCCGACCCGGCGAAGCAAACCGCAGGATTGCGCCTGCTGCTGGAGCGGCCCGACCGGGGCACCATCCTGGTGGCGCAACTGGCCGGCGGCCAGGTGGTCGGCATGGTCAGCGCGCAACTGGTCATCTCCACAGCACAGGGCAGCCCTGCCGCCTGGATCGAGGACATGGTCATCGATGCGCAATGGCGGGGAACCGGCCTGGGCAAGCAGCTGCTGAATCAGGCCCTCGCCTGGGCCAAGACGCAGGGTGCCACCCGCGCCCAGCTATTGGTGGACATGGACAACCAGCCCGCCATCGCCTATTACGACCACCTGGGCTGGAACGCCACGCGCTTGCAGGCACGCAATATCTTCATATAGAAGTTGGATCAGGCAAGCGCCGCCCCGAGCTGAATTTCATGCTGCGCTCATTGTCACACCTTGCAACAAGAGCAAGAGCGGATCGAAAGGAGCGGTTTGAAATACAGGCGGGAGATAGACGGTTTACGTGCAGTTGCAGTGCTGGCAGTGGTGTTCTTCCATGCCGGTTTTTCTGGTTTCAGCGGTGGTTATGTCGGCGTTGACGTCTTCTTCGTCATCAGCGGATACCTCATCACCTCCATTCTGCTCGGCGAGCTCGAGCAGCAACGCTTTTCCATCATCAACTTCTACGAACGCCGCGCGCGCCGCATCTTGCCCACCCTGGCAGTCGTATTGCTCGCCACCAGCGTAGCGGCATTTTTCCTCATGCCGCCCTCGCTGCTGCACGACTATGCGCGCAGCCTGGTATCGGTAGCCGCATTCGGCTCCAATGTGTTTTTCTACCTCAGCAGCGGCTACTTCTCCACGGCCTCGGAAGAAAAGCCCCTGCTCCACACCTGGAGCCTGGCGGTGGAAGAGCAGTATTACCTGCTATTCCCGCTACTGCTTGCCGGGCTCTGGCTCGTGCGCCGCATCAGTATCACTTGGGTAATGCTGATCCTGGCCATGGCCTCCTTGGCCTTGTCGGAATACCTGCTGCGGCAGAACGCGGTCGATGCCAACTTCTACCTCATTTTCAGCCGCGCCTGGGAGTTGCTCGCAGGCTCACTGCTCGCGCTGCTGGGGCCGGAGAGATGGAGCGGCCTCAACCAAGGCGTACGCAACGGCCTGGCCTGGACCGGGCTCGCCCTGATTATCGGCGCGGTCTTTCTGCTGGACCAGCAAACGCCGTTCCCCGGCCTCTATGCCCTTTTCCCCGTGCTGGGCGCCTGCCTCATCATCGCGTTTTGCGACCCCGCCGGCGCGGTGGGAAAACTACTTTGCAGCCGGGCCATGGTCGGCATCGGCCTGATTTCCTATTCGCTCTACCTCTGGCACCAGCCGCTGTTTGCCTTCATGCGCATGAAAAGTACGTCCCATCCGAGCGCGCTGATGTTTTCCATTGCGATTGCGCTCGCCTTCTTGCTCGCCATCCTCAGCTATTTCTATGTGGAGCAGCCCTTCCGTAACAAGAAGCGCTATTCCCGCGCTCGCATCTTCCAGCTGTCCGGCGTGGCGCTAGGCGTGATGCTGGCCGCGGGACTGGCAGGGATGCAGGGCAAGGGCTTTCCCGATCGCTTCCCGCAGCCGGAACTCATGACCAGCGCCGTCGGTAGCCCACTGAGAGAGAAATGCCACACCAGCGGCACCGATTACTTGAAACCGGCGCAATCGTGCGAATACTTCGGCAAGCGCATTACCTGGGCTACATTGGGCGACAGCCACACCGTGGAATTGGCCTATGCCTTGGGAGAAAAGCTCAAGCAACGGGACGAAGGCCTGCTGCACCTGAGCTTCAGCGGCTGCCCGCCCGCCTTGCTATTCGAAGCTAAGGAGCCTGGGTGCAGCGCCTGGATGCGCGAAGCCGTTGCCCACCTGGAACAACGGCAGGACATCAAGCACGTATTGATCGGCTTCAGCTATACCCGCGCTCTGTTCGGCAATCTGGAGCACTATCCGTCATTGCCGGATAAAAGCCCGGTCAATAAGTTCACGGCTGAATATGCGGGCATGAGCCGCGAGGAACTCCGGGAGGAATACTGGCAAAGTCTGAAAGCCACCATAGACCGCCTGCTCGCCGCTGGCAAGGACGTATATATCGTGTACCCCATCCCGGAACTGCCCATGGATATCACCAAGGCAGTCACACCAATGTCCATTCTGCACAAGGCACCGCCGCAAGACCTTGGGCACATGACCAGCCGCGATTTCTATTTTGCCCGCCATGCCTTCATCCTGGAAAAGCTGGATAGCCTGCCCTATGGCGAGCGCCTTCATGCCATCAAGCCGGTGGAACAACTTTGTAAGAATGGAAGCTGCCCGGCAGTAGCCGATGGCCAGGCGCTCTACTATGACGACAATCACCTGAGTATCGCTGGTGCCAGGCAAATCCTCACAATCCTGCATAAAGATTCCAGATAAACCCAGCGCCAAGGACGAATAAAAAGCCCGGCATTCGCCGGGCTTTTTCTCTAGGCCTGAAACTGCCAGGCTATTTAGGAGTGGTAAGCACGCTCGCCGTGGGACGCTGTATCCAGGCCTTCGCGCTCGTCCTCTTCGGAGACACGCAGGCCGACCACCAGGTCCACGATCTTAAACAGGATGTAGCTGACGATGCCAACGTAGACCACGGTGAAGCCAACCGACACGGCTTGTACGTAGAACTGGTGGCCCATGGTCACGCCTTCGTCGTAACCGACGCCGCCCAGGGATGGCGCCATGAAGATGCCAGTGCCCAGCGCGCCGACGATACCGGCGATACCGTGGACGCCGAACACGTCCATGGTGTCGTCGTAGCCGAGTGCGTTCTTGAGCTTGGTGACGGACCAGAAGCTGATGAGGCTGGCGATGAAGCCGAGTACGATCGCACCCATCGGGCCTACGAAGCCGCAAGCAGGGGTGATCGCAACCAGGCCGGCAATCGCGCCGGAAATCGCGCCCAACATGGAAGGCTTGCCTTTGCTCAGCCATTCGGCAATCACCCAGCCGACGACAGCGGCAGCGGTTGCCAGTTGGGTATTGACTACCGCCAGGCCAGCCATGCCGTCAGCAGCCAGTTCGCTGCCGACATTGAAGCCGAACCAGCCAGCCCACAGCAGGGAACCGCCGACCATGGTCAGGACCATGTTGTGCGGAGGCATGGCTTCCTTGCCGTAACCGATGCGCTTGCCCAGTACCAAGGCACCCACCAGGGCTGCGATACCCGCGTTCATGTGCACCACGGTGCCGCCAGCGAAGTCGGCTGCGCCCATTTCGCCGATCCAGCCGCCGCCCCAGACCATATGAGCCATGGGCAGGTAGGAGAACGTCATCCACAGCACCATGAACAACAGGACCGCGGAGAACTTGATGCGCTCGGCAAAGCCGCCGACGATCAGGGCCGGGGTAATGGCCGCGAACGTCATCTGGAAGGTGACGAACAGCAGTTCAGGAATGGTGCCTTCCAGGCTGTCCGGCGTAATGCCCGCCAGGAACGCCTTGCTCAGGCCGCCGATGAAGGCGTTGCCTTCGGTGAAGACCAGGCTGTAGCCATACACCGCCCACAATACGGACAGCAGGGAGAATGTCACCAGCACTTGCATCAATACCGACAACATATTTTTGGAACGTGCCATGCCGCCGTAGAAGATCGCGAGGCCGGGCACGGCCATGATGATGACGAGCACGGTGGCCACGATCATCCAGGCGGTATCGCCGCTGTTCAAGACTGCTGGTGCTTCCGCGGCTACTTCTTCTGCCATACAGGAACCTGCCGCCAGCATGCCGCCCAGCAAGGTGGAAATGGATAAGAATCGCTTCATGACGCCCTCCCTCAAAGCGCATCGCCGCCGGTTTCACCGGTGCGGATGCGATAAGCCTGTTCAAGATCAAAGACAAAAATCTTGCCATCCCCGATCTTCCCGGTGCTGGCAGATTGCTCGATTGCGTCAATCACCTGATCCAGCAAGCTGTCTTCAATGGCGACCTCCAGTTTCACTTTAGGAAGAAAATCCACCACATATTCAGCGCCGCGGTAAAGCTCGGTATGCCCCTTTTGGCGTCCGAATCCCTTCACCTCGGTGACGGTAATCCCTTGTACGCCAATAGCGGAAAGAGCTTCCCGCACTTCGTCAAGCTTGAAAGGCTTGATGATAGCGGATATGAATTTCATACATGCTCCTTGCATCAAAGATTGTTGATAATCACCAGAGTCCTGGCATATTCATTTGTTTCGTTAGAACAGCCGATGTTCAGCAACTCTTGTGCCAGCATTAATTTCTTTTTATTTTCAAAAGCATACAAAAAGATGATACGCACATGCCATTCCACAGCCGGTTTTCGATGCACAACAATTGCGCAATGCACCAATAATGTGCGCCCCATGCAAGCCGAGCGGTTGACATTTGTTGACAATCTCCCTGAAGGGCGGCGGTATAAGATTGGCTATGGTGGTGCGTGATATTGCCGCAATGGCTTGGCATGTTTCCGTCATGCGCGCCTATAATGCAAAAAAAGGAAAGAAAAGAAATGCGTTTTGCTGCCTTGGATGACAACAACTCGGAACTGGAGCTCATAGAGAAAACGGTAGTGTCGCTGGGACATGACTGTCACACCTTCAATGATGGCAAATCCTTGCTACGCACACTGCAGCACGAAACCTTCGACTTCCTCATCCTCGACTGGGAGCTGCCCGACACTTCCGGCCCGGAAATTGTGCAATGGGTACGCGCCAATCTCAAGGAAGCCATTCCCATCCTCATGATCACCAACCGCAGCGACGAGCGCGACGTAGTGCATGGCCTCACCTCCGGCGCCGACGACTTCATGAGCAAACCGGTCCGCGTGCGCGAACTGCACGCCCGCATCAACGCGCTCCTGCGCCGGCTCTACCCGCAGCAAACGCAGCAGGAATTCGTCTGGGGCAACTATAAATGCAATGTCGCGCAGCAACGCTTCGAGCATAACGGCATACCGGTCACCCTCAAGAACAAGGAGTTCGAACTGGCGTTGTTCCTGTTCCAGAACCAGGGGCGTCTGCTGTCGCGCCAGCATATCCAGGAACAGATCTGGGGCATGCAATCGGTGGACCTGCAAACCCGCACATTGGACACGCATATTTCAGCAATACGCTCCAAGCTGAAACTGCACCCCAACAACGGCTACAAGCTGGCCGCGGTCTACGGCATGGGCTACCGGCTCGAGAGCGATACGCTGGTACCGTTACTGGAAGAGAATTCTTAATATTATTACCGGGGATCACATGAACGCAGTGCGCAATCACGAACATTCGCCATGGCGGCCTAACTGGCGGCCGGTCTTCCTGGCCGGGCTCGTATTGGCGGCCCACGCGTCGGCTCAGGCCGATACGGTCAGCCACACCGTAGAGCCCGGGGACAACCTTTACAACCTTGCCACCCGCTATATGGGCGACCCGCTTGCCTGGCCGGACATCCAAAAGCTCAACCGCCTGCCCAACCCGCACCGCCTGCAGCCAGGCACCAGCCTGCTCATTCCCCAAGTCAGCAGCACCGTCACTGCCAGCTTTGTCCATGGCGAAGTATTGCTGGTCGACGATGCAGGCAACACGATCAAAAGCATCTCGCATGGCGATCAATTGACCGAAGGCAACATCGTGCGCACCGGCCAGAATAGCTACCTGTCGCTGGAATTTGCCGACCACAGCGTTGCCCGCATCCTGTCCAATACCCGGGTGCGCCTGGACCGCATCAAGGAAGGCGGCCTGGTGCCGCAAGGTCAGAGGATCATCTACCTGGAACAGGGCGACGTGGACGTCTCGGTGACGCCTGCACCCAAGCGCAATCCGCAGCATTTCAAGGTCATCACGCCGCAGGCAGTGGCCGCAGTACGCGGCACGCGCTTTACCGTGGGAGCGGGCGACACTTCCACCACCAGCGTGACCCAGGGCCAGGTGGAAATGCAGCCGGCGAAGCCAGGCAAGCCCAAGTCCGGAAAAATGCTGCAAGCCGGGCAAGGCATCGCGG
The DNA here is from genome assembly GCF_045984385.1 of Methylobacillus draconifructus. Lineage (NCBI taxonomy): Bacteria > Pseudomonadati > Pseudomonadota > Betaproteobacteria > Nitrosomonadales > Methylophilaceae > Methylobacillus > Methylobacillus draconifructus. The sequence goes on along the minus strand of NZ_JBJQIJ010000001.1, from coordinate 157,664 downwards.
CCACCGACAACAGTCTCGGAGAGGTGCAAACATTGCTGGCAGCGCCGGACTTGAGCCAGTTGCCGTCTACGCTCAACGAACCAGAACTACTGCAGTTCAATTGGCCAGCCCTGGATGGCAGCAGCGAATACCAGTACCGGATCGCCCAGGACGAAGCCATGGAGCAAGTGCTGTGGAACGCGGCATCGGACTCGGCCAGTGCGGAGCTTCCCAGCCTGCAGGATGGAGAATACCTGCTAGCAGTCCGCGCGCTGGATATCCATGGCATTGCAGGCTATGAAGCCCAGCACCGTTTCACCATCCACAGCCATCCTTCCAGCCCCTGGCTGTTGGCGCCGCAGCAGGGACAAATCGTTGCCGGCAACAGCATCCTGCGTTGCTCGCCAGTGGAAGGCGCACAAGGCTACCGCCTGCAAATTGCCAGCGACCGCGAGTTCCAGCAGCTTGTCGTGGACGCCGACAACCTCGACCATTGCCAATACCAGCTCGAATCTCTCGCGGAAGGCCGGTACTACTGGCGCGTCGCCGCCCTAGCCTCTCGGGATGGAGGTCCCCTGGGACCATACAGTTTGCCAATCGACATCATCATCAGCGAGGATGCCGGCACCCCGGCCGCCATACCGGGGCAAGCCTATTGGATTAGTAAGCTGGAGGATGTTCGCTATATCGCCCAGGTCAGCCGCACGCCCCAGTTTGAATCCCTGGTGGCCGAACAGGTACTCGATAGCCCAAGCATCAATCTCCAGTCACTGCCGACTGGGCGCTATTACGTCAGGCTCGCCACCAAGCTGGAGAACCATACCGGACCGTTCTCCGATGCGCGCATCATCGAGGTGAAGCACGAAGAAGATGGCGTCGACCGCACCTGGTTTGACAAACCCAAGTCCTGAGCGCCGTTACGCACTGCATGCCCTCGACGACGCTATCTTCGGCTCCCTCATACAGTAAACGGCTCTGGCTGCTGATCTCGGGGATCATCCTGGTCCTGATAGCGGTATTGTCCCACCAGCGCACACTCATCATTGCCGATGACCTGATCCAGGACGCCATCATTGCCAGCCAGCAGCATCCGCTGACTGGCAAGGTAGTGATCGTGGCAATTGACGACGACAGCGTCGCCACATTCGGCCGCTGGCCCTGGCGCCGCAGCCTGCATGCAGAACTGGTCAACCGCATCAGCGAACAACGGCCGGCCGCCATCGGCCTCGACATCCTGTTCAGCGAAGCCGACCTGCAGCATCCTGAGGACGACCAGCTGTTAGCCCGGGCCATCAGGCAAAGCGGCGTGGTTACGCTGCCTGTAGTCTTCAGGGAGGTAGGGCAAACCCGTCATGTGCAAACCCCTGCCCCCATATTCTCGCAAGCAGCAGCCGGTCTCGGGCATGTCCACATCAAGGTGGATTACGACGGAGTGGTACGCTCGGCGCTCATGCAACAATCGGCAGGCCAAGTACGATACCCCCACTTCAGCAAGGCCATACTGGGAGGCGCAGAACGCCCACACCAGCATAGCGGCGCGAAGCAATCCATTGCCCAGCTGATCCCTTATGCAGGGAAGGAGGGATATTTTCCCCGCATCTCCTATCGCGATGTAATCGAAGGGAAAATTCCTGGCGATATATTCAAAGACAAGCTGGTGCTGGTGGGCGCCACCGCCACCGGCATCGGCGACCAATACGCCACCCCGGTTTCAAGCGATGGCCTATTGATGCCTGGCGTTGAAATCCTCGCCAACATCCTCGAGAGCCAGTTGAGCGGCCGCATGCTCGCGCCCGCCACTGCCTGGCAGAACATCGCGCTCAACCTTGCTTTCGTCAGCCTGGCCCTACTCGGCTTCATGCTGCTGAGCCCGCTGTCTGCCTTGCTGCTCAGCTTTTCGCTGCTCCTCCTGTTGCTCTTGGTCACCTATGGGGTAGCCATCGTATTCGGCACCTTGCTGGCACCATCGGCAGGAGCGCTCGGCCTGATCCTGATCTATCCGCTCTGGAGCTGGCACCGCCTGGACACCGCTGCCCGCTTCCTGGCTGCGGAATTCGAATCCTTCAAGCGCGACTTCCCGATGCTGTCGATACCGCAGGCTCCCGCTGCGTTCCATGATTTCCTCGACAAGCGCATCAACGCCCTGCATGAAGCCACCCATCAATTGCAAGGCATGCACCGCTTCATCAGCGATAGCGTCAACGGGCTGCCGGACCCCACCTTGATCTGCGATCCCGACGGCATCATCCGTATTGCCAACCAGGCGGCGGCCGGATATTTCGGGGTCGATACCTCCGCCATGCTGCAGCAGCAACCATTGCTGCCATTGTTGCAGCATATCCAGGACAAGCAGAGCAATCAGCCCGTCATCAACACGGATATCCTGCAAGCCCAGCTCGAAATCGAGGTGGAGGCGCAGGATGACAAACAGCGCGAATTGCTCGTCAAGCTCGCGCCATGCAAGGATGCCGCTGAACAGCATATCGGCTGGATATTCAGCATCATCGACGTTTCCAAGCTCTGGCAGGCGGAAAAGGACCGTGACGAGGCCTTCCGCTTCATCACGCACGACATACGCGCGCCCCTGTCCTCCATCATCTCCCTGGTTGAACTGCAGAAACTGAGCCCGGAAAAGATCGAGGAGCGCTGGCTGAGCATGATAGAAAAACATGCCGACAACGCCCTGACGCTGGCAGACGACTTTGTGCAGCTGACGCGGGCCAAATCCGGCCATTACCAGCTAAACGATATCAACCTGGCTGACCTGCTGCATGAGGCGATCGACGATGCCTGGATCCTCGCCTATGCGCGCGACATCACCATCACACTGAGCGACACTCCATCCGAAGCGCATGCCTGCGTCGACGGCACCCTGTTCAAACGCGCCATCGCCAATCTGCTGAGCAATGCCATCAAGTTCAGCCCGGACCACTCCACCATCTCGTGCAGCATCCGCACGGCAGGCAGGTATTGGAGCATCGCGGTGCAGGATGCCGGCATCGGCATCAGCCCGGAAGCGCAGTCGCAACTATTCCAGTCATTCAGCCGCGTGCACCAGCAAAGCCATCCTCATATCGAGGGCACCGGCCTGGGCCTGGCCTTTGTCCAGGCCGTCGCCACCCGCCACCAGGGCGAGGTGCGGCTGACTAGCGTGCCTGGCGCAGGCAGCACCTTCCACATCCTCGTCCCCAAGCACCCCTAGCATCTTTTCCCAAGCGTTTCCCCGGCCCGCGCGCCAGCAAATGTCAACAATTGTCAGATCCCTATGACAAGGCATTTGGCTACTGCAAGATAGCGTCAAACCAAAAGTAAATTAAGCAGAAGGGGAGGCGATGGACGCCATCCTGCACCAAACCGTTTCATCCCGTTTACGCTGGACAACACGCTTTCTCATGTTGTTGCTGATCACGGCCAGCCTGCTCGCCATGCTGCACGCCACGCATCCATGGCCGCAACTGGCGGCATTCGCCCCTGTCGTCGCCACCCTGGTCGTGCTCAGCACCACGACCACTGCCCTGCTCCTGCTGTTGCAGTTCAAAATCCAGAAACAATTCTTCCTGGTACCGCTGGCCGGCGCCTACGCCATCTATGCCCTGGCTGCCATCACCAGCCTGATCTCGATGCATGGATCACCTGTCACGCCTGTCAACACCGCTGCCATCTCATCCAGTACCATGTCCAACTGGGGCGCGTACTGGCAGTTCGGCTTCTGCGGCTTCATCATCATTGCCATGATATTCCGCAAGGCGGCCGACTCCTTTCCGCAACTGAACCGCATCAGCCTTGGCAAGAATACGGTGCCGTTCATGCTCACCCCGCTGCTCGGCATCATCCTCTACATGCTGGCGCTCAATTCCGGCAACCTGTTTTCCGCCATCATGAGCAGCGCGCCTATCGTCACCGCGCCGCTGGGCTGGGGCAGCTGGATCATGGCGGCCGCCACCTTCGCCTTGGTGCGCACCTTTTGCAGCGACAACAAGCTGGTCACGATTTTCCTGTCCGTCGCGGCGCTTTCCCATCTGTGCCATGTCTCGCACCTGCTGATAGACAGCACCCCGTTCAGCGCCAACTGGTACATGGCGCAGCTGCTCAGCCTGTTTTCCTCCACCACTTTGCTCGCCGTATTGATCCTGCAGCTCAGCCAGTTCTCCCGCGACCTGGCGGACTCGCATTCCGCGCTCCTGGAAAAAGCCCACAAGGACAGCCTCACCGGCATCTACAACCGCGGCTATTTCGACGACACCGCTGCGCTCGAATGGCGCCGTGCGCAGCGCAATAACAGCTCGCTATCCATCCTCATGGTGGATATCGACCACTTCAAGGAATACAACGATCAGTTCGGACATATCAAGGGCGACAAATGCCTGAAGAAGATTGCCCAGACCCTGCACGCCAACATGCAGCGCCCTGGGGATTTTGTCGCCCGGTTCGGCGGCGAGGAATTCGTGGTGTTGCTACCGAACAGTACGGCAGAAGGCTGCCACGCGATCGCGCGGAAACTGCATATGGCGGTCCAGAAACTCAAGATATCGGCAGGTAACCACCGCAAAGTATGCGTGAGCATCGGCCATGCCACATGGGAAGGCCCTTACGAAAACCGCTCCATCAACGAGCTGCTGTCCCAGGCCGATCTCGCGCTATATACCGCCAAGCGCCTGGGCAGGAACCGCATCGTACGCTACGAGGACCTCGCGCACAGCCTGGCCTGGAGCAAATCCCTGTTTCCGCCGGGCGTCATGTCGCCGCATTAGGGATTATCGAAGTTTTGCGCATGCCTGGTGTCCGTCCGACCCCCGTTTTTTCCAGGCATGCTTTTTATACCGCAGCAGAGGCAGGCATCAATACACATCCCGCCTGTACCTGCCCTCGGAGGCAAGTTGGGTGAGGACATCCTCGCCTAGCGCTTGCAGCAGGACCGCATGCACCTCTTGCGCCATACCGTTGGCGCTGCCGCAGACGTAAATGGCGGCGCCCTGTGCCACCCACTCCGTCAATAGGCCGGTGTTGGCAGCCAGCACATGCTGCACATACAGCTTCTGCGCCTGGTCGCGCGAGAATGCGGTATCCAGCCTGGACAAGACACCGCTGGAGTGCCAGGCGCGTATCTCATCCATGAAATGAAAGTCATACGCCGCGTTGCGCTCGCCGAACAGCAGCCAGTTGGGTGCGTTCGAAGAAATTGCGCGAGCCTTGAGGTGAGCGCGCAATCCGGCAATGCCGGTGCCGTTGCCGATCAGGATCAATGGCCGGTCTTCTGCGGGAGGATGGAAGGCCGCATTCTCACGAATGCGCAATCCCACCGTACCGCCTAGATCGACGTATTGCGTGAGCCAGCCAGAACCCAGGCCCAGCCGCCCATCGGAATATGATGCTTGCCGCACCAGCAGCTCCAGCTGACCGTCGCCGGGCAAGGAGGCAATCGAGTATTCACGGTGAGGCAAAGGACGCAATTGCTGCAACAGCAGATCAGGCGATAAGCCCCGGAGTGCCTTGACTTCGGATTCCGCGTGGGGCAGCAGGCGCTCCTGCAGCCAATCGTTCAGGCGCCTGCCGTCCACCATAGCCGCGCCGTCCAATGCCAGTTGCGCGAGGAAATGTGCCACCTCATGCGAGGGATTACGCGGACCGATTTCGGCAATATCGCCGGCCTGCCATGTCGCACTGGCCGACTCGGCACGCAACGCCAGGTGATAGACCGGCGCTCCGGAGCTGCCCTGATTCAATTGCTGTCTCAGCACTAGGCGCCATGATTGGTATTGCGGTGCCTCCCAGTCCGGCATCTCGGTACTGCCTGCCAGCAAGCCCAGTTGATATTGCCAGTGGCGCAACGCGCCGGCATCGCCCGCATCCACCTGCACCAGGTCGAACAAAGGCAATGCATGCACATGCTGCAGCCAGGCATCGAGCTGGTGGCCGAAACCGCAGAAATTGGCGTAACTGCTGTCCCCGAGCGCCAGGATGCCGTATTGCAGATGCGCGAGCGACGGCGTCGCCGTCATGGCATCCTGCACAAAACCGCGGGCATTGTCGGGAGGATCGCCTTCCCCCGTGGTACTGACGACAAACAATGCGCGGCGGGCCTTTGCCAGCGCGGCGGCATCAATCGCGTCCAATGCCAGGCACTGTGCGGGCACGCCCGCCTCTTGCAGGGATTCGGCCGTCTTCAATGCCAGCTCGCGGGCGTAGCCGCCCTGGCTGGCATAGCTCACCAGCACTGTCTCGACATCGGCAGCCGGCACCGTCGCCGAGGCAGCCGGGAGTTGCCGATGGCGTTTGATGATCCAGAAACAAAATGCCAGGTAAGCTACGCATACCCCCATGGCAAGCGCATAGCGGTTGAAAGCGGGGTTGTTCACGGCGGCGTGCGCCTCGCCGCTGAGCAACAGGCTGAGCAAGAAAGCATGCGCCCGCGTCACTGCAGCATTTCCTGCAGCTTGGGCGATGCCTGCTGCACCAAGCTGGTTTTGCCAGCTTGCGTCTCTATCGTGAACAAGGCGGCGATGTCATGCGTCTGCGCATACGCCAGGCCACGCTCAAGGCCCATGACGGTCAAGGCCGTGGCAAACGCGTCGGCCTCCATGCAGCTGGTTGCCAGCACGCTGACGGAAACCGGGGGCCGGGCAACCGGCCAGCCGGTCTGCGGATCGATGGTATGGGCATAGCGTCGCCCATGGTGCTCGAAATAACGGCGATAGTCGCCGGAGGTCGCAAGGCCCAAGCCATGCATGGCCACCACATAGTCATCCAGCATGGAGGCTTCCGGCGTACGCTCCAACGCTACCCACCAGGGCTGCCCGTCCGGCTTGATGCCATGCCCGTAGAACTCGCCGCCGACTTCCACCAGATAATGCTGCACGCCATGCTGGCGCAACGCCGCGGCAACCTGGTCCACGCCGAAGCCCTTGGCAATGCCGGAAAAATCCAGGGCGAGCTTTCCAGGCTGCTTCAGCGCTCGCCGGACAGGGTCGAATTGCAGCCTTTTCCAACCGCTTTCCCGCAACGCCTCATCGACGCTGGCTTGCGTCGGCGGCAACTCCTGCGCCTGACGGGGGCCGAACCCCCACAGGTTGACCAGGTTCCCCAGGGTGGGATCGAAGCAGCCGTCGGTCTGCGCGGCCACTGCCAGCGCCTTGGACAGCACTGCGGCAAACTCCGCCGGCACCAGCATTTCCGTATCTGGCGCAGCGTGGTTGAACCGGTTGATCGCCGAATCCTCCAACCAGGTACTCATCTGCTGCACCACCTGGTCAAGCGCGGCTTCCACCGCTTCTGCCACTATATTCTCCGTGAGCCCCGCTGCTTCGACATAGCGAACGGACCAAGTCGTCCCCATGGTCTCGCCGCTGAGCGTGACAATGCGGCCGCTGGGCAGCTCGCGCGGCAAATCCGCAAGCCGCTGCGGGATCAATACCTGCCGCATGCCTATTGCGGCAGTACTTCCAGCGTCAGCACATAGGCCAGGCTGCGCTCCTTGGCCACCTTGGTTTGCACTTTGTTGTCACTATAGTCCGCATCCAGCCAGTAGAGGCCGGCTTCCGGCAGGTTGATCGTCACCTTGCCGTTGGCATCGGTCTTGAGCTTCTGCTCGCCCTTCTGGTTGCGGTAGCGGGTCTGGCCCTTGATGACCTCGACCTCGACCCCCGCCGTCGGCTTGCCGTCCACCAGGAATTGCAGGGTCAATGGCTCGCCCGCCACAAGGTCGTTCGGGTGCGTGCCGGCCACAACCTCCAGGCCGCGTCCGACAGTCTTGATCTTGCTCGGAGAACCCACGGTCACATAGGTTTCGAGCCGGTTGGAGATTTCCGACACCTTGAGGTCCTTGGCATCGGCGGGCACGCGCTGCTGGAACTCTTCCGCAGAACCCATGAAACGCTTGGGCTGGTCGCCTTCCTTCCAGAAGGCGCGCACTCCTTCTCGATATAAGGATAAGCGGTAAGTACCGTTCTTCTCGAAATAGGCATCAAAGGTCGTGCGCAGCTCGCCTTTGCTGACATTGGCAGGCTGCAGCAGGCTTTCGTCCGGCGCGACGATCTTCAGTTCGTCGATCTGTAATGGACGATGGTTGAAGTGGAAAGGGTCGTTGGAAACTGCAGCGTCGAAAGTGACGAATTGCGGCGCCGACAACACGGTGCTCGATGGCAACAGCCAATAGCCATGGGCGTGAACGGCGCTTGCACTCAAGGCCGCGAGAGCAGCCAATACATATGTTATAGGTTTCATATCAATCAGGATTCCATTGTCATTAAGGGAAGTTAAGGCTTCAGTTCCAGGCTGATCGCGCCCAGCTCCGATTCGCCGCTGGCCTTCAGGCTTTCCGCCTTTTGCACCGGCCACTTGAACGGGACGCGCACCAGTTCGCGGTCGCCCTTCTCGCGCGAGGCTTCGACCACAAGGTTGTATTCCCCGGCAGCCAGCTTCTCCAAGGGGGCCTTGCCTTCGGTATAGGAAAGCGTATGTTCGCCTACCGGCTTGGTTGCCCCTGAAACGCCGTCCAGCGGCATATTCAGGTCGCGCCCGCCCTTGCGCCACCATTGGCGCAAATCCTTGAGCCACTTGGTGCCCTTGTTGTCCGCCTTGTCCTTCGCATACCAGACGGACAAGGTAGTCGCGATCTCCTGGTTGGGGGTTTCCACCCAGACCGCCACATAGGGACGGTGATACTCGGCAGCATTGATCCTGGGGATCGTCACCTTGACGTCCAGCCCGGCCGCATGGCTGGCACCGGCAAACATGGCCGCGATCAAGGCCGGAATCACTGCGTATCGCATCAAGCTCTCCTTAATGAATGAATAATATTGCCAGAATGAGGGGCAGCACCAGGCCAATGCCTACCAACGGCCAAGTGAACGGGCGGTTGCCCGCATGCATGTGCAGCAGGCACAGGCCCGTGATTGAAAACACCAACGCCGTGACGGAAAACACATCAAGGAACCAGCTCCACGCCAGCCCGGCGTTACGTCCCTTGTGCAAATCATTGAAATAGGAAACCCAGCCGCGCTCGGTCAACTCGTAATTCAACTCGCCATTGCCACGGTCGATGACTACCCAGGCATCCCCGCCCGGGCGCGGCAGGGAGACATACACTTCGTCATCCGACCATTCAGCGGCACGCTCGCCTGCCTCAATGCCAAGCGCTCCCGCCATCCAGTCTGCGATCACCTTCGGCAGAGGGGCATTGTCCGCATATTCTTGTTGCAGTCTTGGTAACAATGGCGCGGGCAATCGCCCATTCTTCTTGGTGACTACCGGCTCGGACTCGATACTGCCGGCATTGTTGAGCGTCAGTCCAGTCGCGGCGAACAGCAGCATCCCGACCAGGCAGATGGCGGAACTGATCCAGTGCCAGCGATATAAATGCTTAAGCCAGAATGAGCGTGCTTTTTGAGCTTGGTTACTTTGCATGTCAACGTACGAACACTGGCGAACCCGATAAATGAGAATTTATCTCATTATATCAAAGACTATCGCCTCGGCCGTATCAAGCATGGCGCCTGCACGCAAAAGAATGTCGGATAAATGTAAAGAAGTGTAATGAAGGCAGGGCAAGTTGCCGCAAGCTCCGGTATAATCCGGCCTCCGCCAGACGGCAGCATGCCGACGCGGAAAAGAACAAGCAACTTACGGAAACAACAAGGGACTTTTTAGGAGAATATTGCCTGACTGGTGCCGGGGGGGGGACTCGAACCCCCACACCTTGCGGCGGCGGATTTTGAGTCCGCTGCGTCTACCAATTCCGCCACCCCGGCAACAAGGCGTGCATTATAGCAACCCTTATGACAATGCGCACTACTGATTTCGATTTTTTCTTGCCCGACGACCTCATTGCCCAATTTCCCGCCAAGGAACGCAGGGGGAGCCGCCTGCTTCAGCTGGACGGCAATACGGGCAGGCTGGACGACCGGCTGTTCCTCGACTTGCCGGACTTGGTCAAACCGGGAGACCTGTTCATCTTCAACGACACCCGCGTCATCAAGGCCAGGCTGCATGGCGAAAAGCTCAGCGGCGGCAAGGTGGAGGTTCTCGTCGAGCGCGTGACCGGGCCGTTCGAGGCGTTGGCCCATGTCCGCGCATCCCGTGCGCCCAAGCCCGGCAACATCTTGCGCATTGCAGATGCGTTTGAGGCCGAGATGGTGGGGCGACATGACGATCTTTTCCATTTGAGAATCCTGGGCGACATACCCCTGCTGGACTTGCTGGAGCGGCACGGCAGCCTGCCCCTGCCGCCCTACATCACGCACGATGCCGAAAGCGCCGACGAGGAGCGCTACCAAACCGTGTACGCACGCGAACCGGGAGCCGTTGCCGCTCCCACGGCCGGCCTGCATTTCGACGATGCCATGCTGGAAGGGTTGAGAAGCCTGGGCGTCAACATCGCCTACGTCACCTTGCATGTCGGCGCCGGCACCTTCCAGCCGGTGCGCGTGGACAATATCAGCGAGCATAAAATGCACAGCGAGCTCTATTCCGTGCCGCAAAGCACTGTGGACCTGATACGACGAACGCAGGCCGGCGGCGGCAAGGTCACGGCGGTGGGCACGACGGCATTGCGCGCGCTGGAGAGCGCGGCGCGGTCGGGAACCCTACATGCCGGGCAGGGGGAAACCGACATCTTCATTACGCCGGGCTACCGCTTCAAGGTGGTGGAGCGCCTGCTCACCAATTTCCACCTGCCCAAGAGCACCCTGTTGATGCTGGTTTCCGCCTTTGCGGGCGTGGAACACATCCGCACCGCTTACGCCCATGCCGTGGCCGCCCGCTACCGTTTCTTCAGTTATGGGGATGCCATGCTGATCGAGCGGCAAGACTAGGAGGATGCGACAAGCACATATCAATGACACATGAATGTCATGAATATGTCATAATGCGCCAGCACAATGCTGGCTCTTCCAGCGAAAACCAAATTCTTGATGAATACCAAAGCGTTACACTCAAGCAAATCCGTTAGTAGTCGCCCGGAGCTGAGCAAGAAGCACAGCCTTATTACCCAAATCCTGTTTTTTGGCACCCTGTTTGCCGGATTGCTGTTTACCGTTGCCAGCCTGAACCACGACGTCAGCAACACCGACACCTCTCCCACCACCTGGCTGCCTTTCATCCTGCTGGGCGTGGCCCTGCTGATTGCGCTGGGCTTCGAGTTCGTCAATGGCTTCCACGACACCGCCAATGCTGTCGCCACCGTCATCTATACCCACTCTCTGCCTGCCAACGTGGCCGTGGTCTGGTCCGGGCTTTTCAACTTCCTCGGCGTCATGGCTTCCAGCGGCGCCGTGGCGTTCGGCATCATATCCCTGCTGCCGGTGGAGCTCATCCTACAGGTCGGCTCTGCCGCCGGCTTCGCCATGGTGTTTTCATTGCTCATCGCCGCCATCCTCTGGAATCTGGGCACCTGGTTCCTGGGCCTGCCTGCTTCCTCGTCGCATACCCTGATCGGCTCCATCATCGGCGTCGGCGTCGCCAATGCCCTGATGCATGGCCGCGACGGCACCAGCGGCGTGGACTGGGCCCAAGCAAGCAAGGTGGGATATTCCCTGCTGCTTTCTCCCTTGGTCGGCTTCATTGCCGCGGCGCTCGTGCTGCTGGCATTGCGCACCATCGTCAAGAACCGTGAGCTTTTCCGCGAACCCAAGGGCAACAAGCCGCCGCCAGCCTGGATCAGGGGCATCCTGATCCTGACCTGTACCGGGGTTTCGTTCGCGCACGGCTCCAATGACGGGCAGAAGGGCATGGGCCTCATCATGCTGATCCTGGTTGGTACCGTTCCGATGGCATATGCGCTGAACCGCGCCATGCCCGCCGACCAGGCGGTCCAGTTTGCCGCGGTGGCGCAGGTCACCCAGGCATCGCTGCAGAATACCGCGCCCGGCGCCGCGCCGGACAAGCCGCTGCAAATCCTTTCCGTCTACATCCGAACCAAGGAAGCAACGCCTGAACTCCTGCCCGCGCTGGCCGCAGTCACCGGCAGCATCGGGGAGCAGGTCAAAGGCTACGGCAGCCTGGCCAAGGTGCCAGCGGATGCGGTCGCTAACGTGCGTAACGACATGTACCTGACTTCGGAAGCCATCCGCCTGATCGACAAGAACCCCGAGGCGGTGCACCTGGATGCCGACACCAAGGCCAACCTCATGGCCTTCAAGAAGGAAATCGACAAGGCCACCAAGTTCATCCCGCTGTGGGTGAAGATCGCGGTTGCGATCGCGCTCGGGCTAGGCACCATGGTGGGCTGGAAGCGTATCGTGGTCACCGTGGGCGAGCGAATCGGCAAGACCCACCTGACCTACGCACAAGGCGCATCAGCGGAAACCGTCGCCATGCTGACCATCGGCGCGGCCGACCTCTACGGCCTGCCGGTGTCGACTACGCAGGTTCTATCGTCCGGCGTGGCGGGCACCATGGCCGCGAACCGCTCCGGCCTGCAAATGGGTACCATCCGCAACCTGCTGATGGCCTGGGTGCTGACCCTGCCCATGGCGATGCTGCTTTCCGGATCGCTTTACTGGCTGTTCTCGCAATTTATTTAATCAACTTTATTCCATCAGGACGCAAGGCCAAGCCGCCTGGCAATCCAGCCGGCGGCTTCGCGATTGCCGCGCGGCGCTACCCTCTGCGGTTTCGGCGCATTGAGCATTTCCAGCAGGCTGCCGGCAAAATCCCCGCTCGCCAGCCGGCCTGCATCCACATGCAGGCAGAGGCCGTTCACCCGCAGCCAGGAAATGAGGCAATCCTGTTCCGGCCAACCGTCGCGCGGCACATACAGCACCGGAACGCCATGGCAGGCCGCCTCGACGAATGTGCCGTAGCCAGGCTTGGTCAGCACGAGATCGCTGCTTGCCAGCAAGGTGGAGAAGTGCATCTGCAACGGCTCCTGCGCATGGAAATCCGCCCGCTCCGCACCCTGCATCCAGGCTTGTGGCAACAACCAATGTACGCCGGGCAATACCGGGAAATTAGCCGGGCTGACCTGCGTACTGATGCCGCCCATGCCCACCAATACCAGCTTGTGCTCACTGCCGTGCTGCAGCCCGATTGCTTGCAAGATGACGGCACGGTTTTCCTGCGCCATATCCGCAACCGGCCCCACTGCATGGCAATCCAGCCACGGCATTTCCATGGAAGGCTCGATGCGCAGGAAACCGCGCGCGCTGGCATAAGCATGGCGCATTTGCTGCTGCACATGATCTAGGGCGGGGTCGGCTGCGTAATGGCGGAGGATGTCCGCCCAGTTCAGCGAGCACATGGACAAGGCAGGCAGGCCAAGCGCCGAGGCCGCCGCCAACGGCAGGTAGGCCACGTTGCTGAGCACGGCATCCGCATGCTGCGCGGAGATCCATGCAGCCTCGTCCTCGACCTTTGCGTCCCAGTCTGCATGGAAGTCCAGGTAGGCGGCGACGCTGGCCGCCACATCCACTTCCAGCGCGGATTGCATCAGCATGCCGAAATCGGCGCGACGCGGCTCATATATAAATGGGACATGAATGCGCGAGCGCAGGAAGCTTTCGCCGACCGCGCTGCAAACCACCAGCGCCAGGTGCGGCTGGTCCTGCGCCAATTGGTTGAGTACGGGCGCAATCTGCGCCACATGCCCATAGCCATGGCCGGAAATATAGACAAGCAGGCGGCGCTTGTTGCGATCGGAACCAGCTGCCACTATGGCTGCCTAGTTGAATGCCGTTGCCGTGACCGGCGCGGCGGGCGGTTGGTAAGTCCAGGACTTGCGCCAGGCATTGACGACGAGATTGGGGTATTCCGGCCTGCCCAGGCTGCCGTTGTAGCGGCCCAGGGCACGGTAGAGGTCGCCTTTCTCGATATCGAGGTAATGCCGCAGGATGGTGCAGCCGTAGCGCAGGTTCAGGCGCATGTGGAATAGGTTGTGGTCATTCGCGCCGATGGCCTTGACCCAGAACGGCATCACCTGCATATAGCCGCGCGCGCCGACCGACGACACCGCATATTTGTTGAATGCGCTTTCCACATGGATTAATGCCAAGACCAATTGCGGATCCAGCCCGGCCCGCGTCGCCTCGTAATGCACGGTACGCAGGAAATCCTCGCGCATCCGCGTGTCTGGAATACGCTTCTGCAAGCGGTTGGACATGGCTTGCAACCAAGCCAGCCCTTCCTCCTGGCTGGAAACGACCAAGCGAGGCGCGGCGCTATCGCTGATCGAGCGCTGCATCATTGCCCGTACGCTGTTGGACAGGGGCTCTTCCTTCTGCGCGCCGGCATAAGCCGATATGCTGGCGCACCACAGGCTGGCGAACAACAGTAAGCCAGCCCGCTGCATCAGAGCGCCTGCCTGATCACGGACACGATATCCGCCAGTGGCACTGTCTCGGCACTGGAAGCGGTACGTGGCTGGTATTCGACCTGGCCTTCCTTCAGGCCGCGATCGCCGATGACGATACGATGCGGGATGCCGATCAGTTCCAGGTCGGCAAACATGACGCCCGGACGCTCGCCGCGGTCGTCCAGCAGCACGTCGATGCCCGCAGCGGACAGCTCGTCATACAGCGCATGGGCGGCAGATTGCACGGCCTCGCTCTTGTCATAGCCGATCGGCGCAATCGCCACCGAGAACGGCGCCATGGCTGCGGGGAAGATGATGCCGCGCTCGTCGTTGCCTTGCTCGATCGCAGCACCGACAATGCGCGATACGCCGATGCCGTAGCAACCCATTTCCATGAACTGCTTCTGGCCGTTTTCATCGAGGTAGGTCGCTTCCATGGCTTGCGTATACTTGGTACGCAACTGGAAAATGTGCCCGACCTCGACGCCGCGGCACAGGCTGATGGAGCCCTTGCCGTCCGGGCTGGGATCGCCTTCCACCACGTTGCGGATGTCGGCCACCGCCACTGGCTCCGGCAGGTCGCGGCCGAAATTGACGCCGGCCAGGTGGAATTTGGGCTTGTTCGCGCCGCAGACGAAATCGCTCATCACCGCCACGCTGCGGTCCGCGACCACCTGGACCTGCTCGGAAACCCCTACCGGGCCGATAAAGCCCGGAGGACAGTTGAGGTGGTCGCGGATTTCCTGTTCGGAGGCGAAACGGAAACTGGACAGCCCGGGCACCTTGGCGGCCTTGATTTCATTCAGCGCATGGTCGCCGCGCAGCAGCAGCAGGTAGAACTGGGTCTTGCCGGCCTCGTCGGTTGACACCACGGCGATCGACTTCACGGTCTGCTGCAGCGTGACGCCCAGCAATGCCGCCACGTCCTCGCAGGTGGTCTGCTTGGGGGTGTCCACCTCGCGCAGGGCTTCTTTCGCCTCGGCTCTTGGGTGCGCGGGAGCCAGCGCTTCCGCCAATTCCACATTTGCCGCGAAGTCCGAGCTCTCGCAATAGGCCAGCGCATCCTCTCCTGAATCCGCCAATACATGGAACTCATGCGAGCCGTCGCCGCCGATGGCGCCGGTATCCGCGCGCACGGCGCGGAACTTCAGGCCAAGGCGGTTGAATACGTTGCTGTAGGCCTGGTACATGGCGTCGTAGGTCTGTTGCAGCGATTCCAGGTTGGTATGGAAGGAATATGCGTCCTTCATGACGAATTCGCGCGCGCGCATCACGCCGAACCTCGGACGGATCTCGTCGCGGAACTTGGTCTGGATCTGGTAGAAGTTCAGCGGCAATTGCTTGTAGGAGCGGATCTCGCGGCGCGCGATATCGGTGATCACCTCTTCGTGCGTGGGGCCGAAACAGAAATCACGCTCGTGACGGTCGCGGATTTTCAGCATCTGCGGACCGAATACCGCCCAACGGCCGGTTTCCTCCCACAGCTCCTTGGGCTGCACGGCCGGCATAAGCAATTCCATCGCGCCCGCACGGTTCATTTCCTCGCGCACGATGGTCTCCACCTTGCGCAACACGCGCAGGCCCAGCGGCATCCAGCTATACAGGCCCGAGCCCAGGCGCTTGATCATGCCGGCACGCAGCATGAGCTTGTGGCTGGGAAGCTCCGCCTCTTGGGGCGCTTCTTTTTGTGTTGCTATGAAAAACTGTGACGCACGCATGTTATCGCTTCTTGGAAATTTCGGATGCTGCGAATTCTATCGGGAAACGTGCGCGGCGTCAGCCTAAGCAACAGCGGCAGTCTTTTCAACCAGGCTGTACAGCTTGTCCCGCAATGGTACGAACTCGGGCTCCTGGTCGACGACATAGTAATTCGCCGTCTGGCCGAAACTCAGGTTCACCGCGTACCCTAGCGCGATCGAGCGAGCCGGGAACGGGCCCCGCGCCACGATACCGCGCGTCAGGCTGCCTGATACCAGGATCACGCGGGACTGCGGGGGAATATCGCCATATTGCGTTGATTGGGAAGACGGAACGAGGTCGACGAACTGATGGAACAGCTTTTCCCCGTTGTCGGTGACAGGACCGTCCAGCTGGTCCAGGTACTGCTCGATGACGGCCTGGTCTTCGTCTTCGTATACGCCGACCAGCCTCATTCCCTTGATGACACTACCTCTAAATAAGGCTTTCATTTTATTGCCTTTCCATGGATGGTATCCATTTAATATAACGGCATGCCGCGACAAAAGCTGAGACGGCACGCTGGCGGTCTCGGCTTTTGGCCCCGACCCGCCTGTTTCCCACCAAACGACAGCATTGTTGCTCTTGCTGTTTTTTTATGGGCACTCACCACAATACCAAAAAACTGTTATAACCTTATTACCGCATGGCATATTGCATGCAAGCATGTACAACACAGAAAGATTGACGCCGTACCGCTATGACAACACTCACTTCATCTGAATGGGCCGCCTGGGTCCAAGCCATCGGCTCCGTCGTTGCCATTTTCGCCGCCATCGGCATTTCTGCCTGGCAAAACTATATAGACACCCGTCGCCGCAGCATGGAACAGCGCGGCTATTCCAAGCGGCTGATGTCGGTCACCCACAAGATCGCCTACGACATCTATCTGACACTGCACAATATTGAACAGTTGCGCAGCAATCCGTTAAAAAACGAAACCCGGCAAATGCGCGACTTCAACCGCAGCAAGCTGGGCCGCCTCGAGCAGGCTTTACATGCCATTCCGCTGCACAACCTCGGCACCATTACCGCCGTCGAGCAGGTCATGATCATCTTCTCGCAAATCGAAGCGGCGAACAACCTGCTTGCGCCGGAACCTGCAGACATGAAACACCATATCGACCATGTGCCGTGCAGCGAGATCTACGGCCGCGCCTGGCGCCCGATCGTGGAAGCCTGCCGCGTCGCCAGCTACACATTGCGCGGAGAGGTGCTCAACTACACTTAGCCAGGCGAACAAAGCCTTTCACTACTTTTGTATATGGCTTTTTTTACAGTTCTTAGGCGGGCCTAACCAAGCCTCTACAATACAACGGGCTTGTTGGATAGCTCGTTCTTGTCATCCGCCGTTGCGGGGAAATGCTGCTGCAAGGATTTGCCGATTTCCGTAATGGCATAGACCACGCCTTCCTCGAACCGCCCCTGGCGGAATTTCTCCTGCATCACTTTGATGATGCATTCCCAGCCATGCTGGCCCAGGTGGCGATTGATGCCGCGGTCGGCCAGTATCTCGACGTCATGGTCCGCCATCAGCAGGTAGATCAGCACGCCGTTGTTCTGCTCGGTATCCCAGATGCCCAGCTGCGAGAACAGCTGGATCGCCCGCTGGCGCGGCGTGACGCCGCGCAGCACGGCCAGGGGATGCAGGTCGCCCTCGACGACGAAGCGGATTTCGCCGTTATGCGTTTTCTCGCTGGCGGCAATCGCCTGCTCGATGCGCTGCAATGCAGCCGCAGGGAAATGCCGCCGTACATGCCACGGGGTATTGAATATATGCGCCAGCAGCCGCAGGAGTGTATGTCGCTTCTTCATGCCTTACCAATCGCCCGAGGCGCCTCCTCCTCCAAAACCACCGCCGCCGCCAGAGAAACCGCCTCCGCCCCAGCCGCCACGGCCGCCGCCAAAACCACCGCCGCCGATCGGCACGCCGCCCATGGCGGAGCCGACCATGGTGATGAAGAATGCGACAAAACCCAGCGCCGCGGCAAACAGCAGCCCGCCGCCGAACAACATCACCGCGCCGCCCACCAGGCTGCCATTGATCGCGCTGCCGAGGAAATTGCCGAATATGGCGCGCAATACGCCGCCGAGAATCAGCCCACCAAACAATAGCAAGGGCAGCATTTCACCAAACCCGCCACCGCCTTGGCCGCCCTGAGCCCGCGGTTTGGGCGGCGCAGGCAGCCCTTCGCCGGCAATCAGGCGCGTGATGTAGCCCAGCGCCGCATCGATGCCGCCATAGAAATTGCCCTGGCGGAATGCCGGCGCCATCACGTCGGACACGATGCGCTTGGCAATCACGTCGGGAATCGCCCCCTCGAGGCCGTAACCCACCTCGATGCGCATCTTGCGGTCGTCCTTGGCCACCAGCACCAGGACGCCGTCGTCGACTTTGCCGCGCCCGAGCTTCCAGGCTTCCACCACGCGCATGGAGTATTGCTCTATCGCTTCCGGCGCCGTGGTCGGCACCAGCAGCACGGCGATCTGGCTGCCCTTCTCCTGCTCGAATTGCGCAAGCCTGCTTTCCAGCGCCGCCTGTTCCTGCTGGCTCAGCGTGCCTGTGAGATCCGTCACCCTGGCCGTCAACGCCGGCACCGCCACCTCATCCGCATGGACGCAGCCGGCAATCGCCAGCCATAACCACAATAGCGGCGCCAACAGCCTGGCGTATGAATGCTTGTTCAACAAAACCGACACGCTGCCCTATTACTTATCGAAGCTGACAGCAGGCGCCTTGGAGATTTCGCTTTCATTCTCCACCGAGAAGTTTGGCTTAGGCTGGTAGTCGAACATCTTGGCGGTCAGGTTGTTGGGGAACTGGCGCACGGCGGTGTTGTAAGCCTGCACGGACTTGATGTAGCGGTTACGCGCCACCGTCACGCGGTTCTCGGTGCCCTCCAACTGCGCCTGCAAGTCGCGGAAGTTGGCGTCCGCCTTGAGCTGCGGGTAATTCTCGGCCACGGCCATCAGGCGCGAGAGCGCAGAGGTCATCTGGCTTTGCGCAGCCTGGAAGCGCGCAAAGGCCTGCTCGTCGTTCAGCAGTTCCGGCGTTGCCTGGATGCTGCCCACCCTGGAACGTGCATCCGCCACCTGGGTTAGCACTTCCTGCTCGTGGGAGGCATAGCCCTTGACGGTGTTCACCAGGTTGGGCACCAGGTCGGCACGGCGCTGGTATTGGTTCAGCACCTCGGACCAGTCCGCCTTGACCTGTTCATCGAGGCTCTGGAAAGTGTTATAACCACAACCGCTCAAGGTCAGCACCATCAATAGCGCCGCCAACTTCAACCAGATTTTTTGCATGTTCTATCCCTTCGTTCCAAGAATCAATTCAATCCACTACTGATGAAGCGCCTGGAAAAACTTACCGAAACAATTTCGCCGGACGCTCCAAACACAGGCTCATGCCCATCATTAAACTAAGCTGAAGATGGGGGCGATGCCGCCGATTGCAAGCCCCGCATGGTTTCCCGCGCGAAGCACAAGTCATCCCAGGCCTTGGCCTTGTCCGGCAGGTTGCGCAACAGGTAGGCCGGATGGTAAGTGATGATCACCGGCACCCCGTGAAAATCATGCAGCCTGCCGCGCAAGCCGGCAATGCTTTTGTCGCTAGCGAGCAGCGACTGCGCCGCGAACTTGCCCAGCGCGACAATCAATTTCGGCTTGATCAGCTCCACCTGGCGCTTGAGGTAAGGGTCGCACTTCACCACCTCCTCGCCATGCGGATCGCGGTTGGCGGGCGGGCGGCACTTGAGCACGTTGGCGATATAGACATTCTCGCCGCGCTTCAGTGCGATGGCGGCCAGCATATTGTCGAGCAATTGGCCAGCCGGGCCGACGAATGGTTCGCCGCGTCTGTCCTCCTCGGCCCCGGGTGCCTCGCCGACGAACAGCCATTCCGCATTCGGGTCGCCGACGCCGAACACGGTTTGCGTGCGTTTCTGTGCCAGGTCGCACGCTTCGCATTCCGATACGCTCTGCTGCAAGGCTTGCCAATCCATGGTCATGATGGCGGTCCGCCTGTCGCCCTGCGGAGCGGAAGCTTCTTCTTCAAACAATGGCGGTACAACGCTATCACCGAACTCCGGCCATGACTGCATGGCTTCGAAATATTCCGGATCGGGCCGCATATCGCCAGCCTCATGATTGCCTGCCTCGGGCATAGGCTCCGCTTGAGCCGCTATCGGGGCCGGCGAGGTTTCAACCGGTCCAGGCACCTGGGTTTGTAACGGCTCACTGGCGACCGCCTTGGCAGGAGCGTCTGTCCTCTCCGCTACCGGATCAGGTTCAATTGCTGCAACCTCGCGCCGCTCATCCTGCGACTGACCTGCAGCCGGCAATACTGCCGGGTCACGCAAGCGCCAGACTGGCAATAACTCCAGCTCGCGCAACATATCGTCGCGGCTCAGGCCCATGTCGCCTCCTTCACAATGCCGCTCCCATCAGCACGGCATCCTCGCGCCCCTCAGGCGCGGGGTAATAGCCGCGGCGGACCGCCATCTCATTGAAGCCCATGCTTTCGTACAGGCTCAGCGCCGCCTGGTTGGAAGGACGCACTTCCAGGAACATGTTCAGCGCGCCATGCTGACGGCCGATATCCATCATATGGGCCAGCAGATTGCGTCCATAGCCCTTGCCCTGCCAGGGTGCCGCGATGCTGATATTGAGCAGGTGCGCTTCATCGAGCACCAGCATCATGACGGCATAGCCGAACAGCTCGCCGTCGCGCTCATATACCCAGCAGCTATGGCCGGCACTCAGCGAGTCGCTGAAGTTGCCGCGCGTCCAGGGGTACGGAAAAATCGTCGGCTCTATCCTGGACACGGTATCCAGGTCTGCCGCCTGCATGGGCCGCAGCCTGGCCTCTGGCTTCAGCACGGCGTTCATGCGCCGGACGCCTTGGCTTCGCGCTCGCGCGTGGTCAGCGCGACCTTGTTGCGGATATAGATGGGGGCAGCTTCGCTGGCCGGACGCCCCAGGCCAGCTTCAAACCCGGGCAATGCCAATCGCGCAATCGCCGCGGCACGCGGATAGGCCTGGGGAAGACACTGTGCCAGTTGCGGGCCATAGCGCTGCTCCAGCGCTTGCGCATAAGCCTTCCAGCCGCTGCCTATCCCGATCCAGCCCTCGCCCTCGATTGCCGGCACCGCATTCGGCGCATATAGTCCGGGAGCAATAACCTCCTGCCAGCCTGCCGCTGTTTTCTCAGCCGTCGTTTTTTCATAGACAGCGTGGTACACCTCGCCCATGCGCGCATCCAGGCAGGCGACCACCCTGCCGGCTCCCTGGGCGTCCTCGGCCAGCGCCAGCAAGGTGCTTACGCCGATGACGGGCAGCCCCGCCCCGAAAGCCAGGCCCTGGGCCACGCCGCACCCTATGCGCAAGCCCGTGAACGAGCCGGGGCCCGCGCCGAAGGCGATGCCGTCCAGGTCGCGCAATCCGACGCCCGCTTCGTCGAGCAACTCGCGCAGCAAAGGCAGGATACGCTGGGAATGGGACTGGCCCGCCAGTAGCTCGCGCTCGGCAAGCCTGCCATCGAGCAGCAGGGCCAGCGACAGGTATTCCGTAGAGGTATCTAGGGCGAGGAGTTTCATGCCGGATATATCACGCCGGATCAAGTGGGGAAGAAGCGAAGAATTCTACTACATCTTCCACATTGCGCGTCCGGCGCATCGGCGGCAGGCTCTGCCAGATTCTGCGCCCGTAGGGCTTGCTGATCAGCCGTGGGTCGCAGATCATCAGCACCCCGCGGTCGCGTTCGTCGCGGATCAGGCGTCCCGCCCCCTGCTTGAGGGTGATGACGGCATAGGGCAACTGGTACTCCATGAAGGCGTTCTTGCCCTCGGCGTTCATCTTGTCGATGCGTGCCGCCAGCACCGGGTCGTCGGGCGGCGCGAACGGCAGCTTGTCGATGATCACGGCAGACAGCGCCTCGCCGCGCACGTCCACGCCCTCCCAGAAGCTTTGAGAGCCCACCAGCACGGCATTGCCGAGCTGGCGGAAGCGCTCCAGCAGCTCGCTGCGCGCGGTATCGCCCTGCATCAGCAGCGGGTACTCCAGCCCCTCGGCCGCAAAGGCATCCTTGAACAGCGCATGCAATTCGCGCATCGCGCGCAGGCTGGTGCAGAGCACGAACGCACGCCCGCGGCTAGCCTTGATGACCGGCAATGCCATGGCGGCGACGGCGGCCGCATATCCGGCGCTATTGGGCTCGGGCATGCCCTGCGGCACGTAGAACAAACCTTGCCGGCCGTACTCGAACGGGCTGTCCCAATGGCCGGTGGTGGCCTCCTGCAGGCCCATCTGCGCGAGGTAATGGCTGAAATCGCTTTTCACCGCCAGGGTCGCGGAGGTGAAAATCCAGCCGCGCGGCTGGGCGTTGAGCTGCTTGCTGAACCCTTCGGCCACGGAAAGCGGCGTGGCATGCAACTGCACCGACTGGCTGAACACTTCGACCCAGCGCACCAGGTTGGCATCGGCGGCGGCATGCCAGCGTTGCAGCAAGGCCTGCAACGCAAGCGCGCGCTGCCAACAGTTGTCGACGGCCGGATCGCGCTCCGCCTGGGTTTCCAGGACGTTTGCCAGCTCGGCGAGCTTTTCCTGCATCGTCGCATAGGCAGCCTCGAAGTTGCGCAATGCCAGGGCCTTCTGCACCGGCAGGCGCGCGCCCTCATAGGCGAAGATCAGGCGGAAATCGCGCACGGCTTTTTCCAGCGCGGCCGTCGCCTCCGGCAATGCCGTGCAATCCTTGACGGTGGTGAGGTATTCGTTATGGGAGTCGCGTGCCAGTTCCATGAGCTGGCTGGTGGAATAGCCCTCGCCGAAGAACATGCCCGCGACTTCGGGCAACTGGTGGGCCTCGTCGAAGATCACGGTATTCGCCGCGGGCAACAGCTCGGCCACGCCTTCGTCGCGCAGCATCACGTCGGCGAAGAACAAGTGGTGGTTCACGACCACCACGTCCGCGGCCAGCGCGCGCTTGCGCGCCTCCATCACGAAGCAATCCTTGTAGAAGGCGCACTCCTGCCCCACGCAATTGTCGCGGGTGGAAGTCACCGCGGGCCAGACGGTGGCGCTTTCGGGCACCGAAGTCAGCTCGCTCTTGTCGCCCGTGGCGCTGTTCTCGGCAAAAGCCTGGATCTTGTGGACATAAGCCGCGTCTTCGCGCGAATAGAAGCGGCCCTCGCTCATCGCGCGCTGCAGGTGGAAATGGCAGACGTAATTGGCGCGCCCCTTGAGCATGGCGACGGTGACCGGCACCTTGAGCGCGTCGCGCACCGCAGGCAGGTCGCGGTTGAACAATTGGTCCTGCAAGGTCTTGGTGCCGGTGGAAATGATGACCTTGCCGCCCGACAGCAGCGCGGGCACGAGGTAGGCGAAAGTCTTGCCCGTGCCGGTGCCGGCCTCGGCTACCAGCTGGCGGTTGTGCTTGATCGCCTCGGCGATCGCCTGCGCCATTTCCTGCTGTTGCAGGCGCGCGCGATAGCCTGGGATGGTTTCCGCTAACGGGCCTTGTGCGGAAAATACATGGTCTAGGTCGCTCAAGCGGGACTTTCAGGGTGATCTATCGAAAACCCTGACATTATACTGGACTTGCGGCTGGATTCCGTGCGGTTCTTGACCGCGGCACATTAACACCAGTCCGGGTTGGGCAAAGCGGCAAACACCTCGCGCAGGCCGTCGGACCAGCCCTGGCGTATGGTGTTGTAGTAGGGGTCGCTTTCGGTAAGGCGCTGCCTGCAATCCGCATGGAAGCTATCCGTGCGGTAGATCAGCAGGTCGATCGGGGCGGCAACGGAAATATTGCTGCGTATGGTCGAATCGAAGGAGATCAGCACGCACTTCACTGCCTCCATGATATCGCTCTCGTGCGTGATCACCCGGTCGATGATGGGCTTGCCATACTTGGTTTCGCCGATCTGGAAGTAAGGGGTTTCCTGGCTGGTTTCGATGAAATTGCCCGCAGCGTAAATCGAGAACAGCTTGGGTGCCTCGCCCCGGATTTGTCCGCCGACGAGGATGCTGGCGTTGAAATCGGTGTTATGGTTCTTCAAATGCTCATGGTCGAGCTCGTACACCACCCGCAGCTGCTCGCCCACCAGCTGCGCGGCATCGAACATGCTCGCGACGTTGTGCAATGTCGCGCCCTCGTTGAGCTTGATCGCGTCGCGCAGACGGTTGATCACCGCCTGCGTGATGGCAAGGTTGCCTGCCGTCATCAAGGTAATCACCCGCTCGCCCGGCACGTCGAACACGCTCATCTTGGGGAACACGGCCACTTGGTCGACGCCGGCATTGGTACGGGTATCGGACGCCAAGACCAGCCCCTGGTCAAGCAACAAGCCTACACAGTAAGTCATGCGGAAAACACGGTGATTGAGTTGGGTTCATCATACGCATGCGCACAGGGCTCGACAATACCACGAGGGGAGTAGTGCCACCCGCCTACGCAAAATGACGTACACTTGCCTTTTTCCCACAGACTCAGGGACAGTCACATGGAATACCGCAAGCTAGGCAAATCCGACCTCGACGTATCCGCCATCTGCCTGGGCACCATGACCTTCGGCGACCAGAACACCGAAGCCGAGGGCCATGCCCAGCTCGATTACGCGCTGTCGCAAGGCATCAACTTCATCGACACCGCCGAGATGTACCCGGTGCCGCCCAAGGCAGAGACCTATACCCGCACCGAAAGCATTATCGGCACCTGGCTCAAGCGCCAGCCGCGCGACAAGATCATCCTCGCGAGCAAGGTGGCGGGCGGCAACCGCAAGCTCGACTGGATACGCGGCGGCCCGAGCGCGGTAGACCGCGAAAATGTGCGCTCGGCCATCGAAGGCTCGCTCAAGCGCTTGCAGACCGACTACCTCGACCTCTACCAGATCCACTGGCCGGAACGCAACGTGCCGATTTTCGGGCAATACCAGTTCGACCCCACCAAGGAAACCAAGGCCTGGGTGTCGATCCACAACCAGCTTGAAACCCTGGCCGAACTGGTGAAGGAAGGCAAGGTACGCTACGTCGGCGTATCCAACGAGCAACCGTGGGGCGTAATGGAATTCCTGCGCGTTTCCGAGCAATACAGATTGCCGCGCATCGCCTCCATCCAGAACAGCTACAGCCTGCTCAACCGCGGATTCGAGTTCGGCATGACCGAGATTGTCTACCGCGAGCAAGTGAGCCTGCTGCCTTACTCTCCCCTCGCATTCGGCCATCTCACGGGCAAATATATCGACGACCCGCAGGCCAAGGGCCGCGTCACCCTGTTTCCCGGCTACGCCCAGCGCTACACCAAGCCCAACGTCACCCCTGCCAGCGCGGCCTATGCGGCGCTCGCACGCAAGCATGGCCTCAGCCCTGCCGAACTGGCGCTCTCGTTCGTCTACCACCGCTGGTTCGTGACCAGCACAATTATCGGCGCCACCAGCCTGGACCAGCTGCAGGAAAACATCGGCGCCTGGCAAAAGCCTCTTTCGCAGGACATTTTGCAGGAGATCGAGGCGATCCACCTGCGATACATGAACCCCGCGCCTTGAGGCGATATTCCTAGCGGCATGCAGTTGCCCAGCCTGAATACCGCACGCTTGGTGTTGCGTCCTTATGTCATACAGGATGCGCCAACCGTGCAATCGATGTTGGAAGACCGGCAAATTGCAGCCATGTGCGCTTCCATTCCCTGGCCTTACCCGCCCGGTGCAGCCGAGGAATGGCTCGGCACTCATGAAATTCATCACGACCAACTGACGGGCGTCATTTTTGCCGTGACCAGGCGGCAGGACGACGTCCTGCTTGGCACTGTCAGCCTGCTGGATATCCATGCCGCCGACCGCCGCGCGGAAGTCGGCTATTGGATTGCTGCCGAACACTGGAACCAGGGTTACTGTACGGAAGCCTTGCAGGCGCTCATGGCGTTCGCGCGCAACACGCTGGGCATTACGCGCATTACCGGGCGCTGCCTGGCGCATAACCGGGCATCGGCACGCGTGCTGGAAAAATGCGGCTTGCTCCAGGAAGGTGTGCTGCACGCGCATGCCCGCTCAGAAGGGAAATACCACGACGTACTGGCCTTTGGCGTTTGCTGGCCAGAGCGCATGCACTCTGCGGACGGTTGAAGACCTATTGCCAGCATCCGCTGGCAGTTCGCATCAGCCTAATTTGAACCTGCCCACCGCCAAAGCCAGCTCGTCCGCCTGCTGCTGCAATGAGGCTGCCGCTGCAGCCGCCTGCTCGACCAGGGCTGCGTTCTGCTGCGTGACCTGGTCCATCTGGCTGATCGCGATGTTCACCTGTTCGATACCGCTGGTCTGCTCGCGGCTGGCGACAGTGATTTCGGCCATGATATCGATGATGCGCTGCACGCTCTGCACCACTTCCTGCATCGTCGCTCCCGCTTCCGTCACCAGCTTTTCCCCGGTGCCGACACGCTCCACCGAGTTGCCGATCAGCTCCTTGATTTCCTTGGCGGCCGAAGCGGAACGTTGCGCCAAGCCGCGCACCTCCGCAGCGACCACGGCAAAGCCCCGCCCTTGCTCGCCGGCCCTGGCGGCTTCGACTGCTGCATTCAATGCCAGGATATTGGTCTGGAAGGCAATCCCGTCGATCACGGCGATAATATCGACAACCCGCTTGGAGGCCTCGTTGATCGATTCCATGGTTGATACCACCTGCGACACCACATTGCCGCCGCGCAAGGCAATTTCGGAAGCGGAGGCGACAAGCTGGTTGGCTTGCTGGGCATTATCCGCGTTCTGGCGCACTGTAGCGGTGATTTCCTCCATGGAGGACGCGGTCTCCTCCAAGGCGCTGGCCTGCTGCTCGGTACGGGAGGATAAATCCAGGTTGCCTGCCGCGATCTCGCTGGAGCCAGTCGCAATCGCGTCGGTGCCTTGGCGCACCCTGTTCACGATGCGCACCAGGCTGTCATTCATTTCCTTCAATGCCGAGAGCAGCTGGCCGGTTTCGTCCTGAGACGATACGTTGATGTCAGCTGTGAGGTCGCCGGCGGCCACGGTCTTTGCGATTGCAATAGCGCTGTTGAGCGGGCGCGTCACGCTGGTGATGATCCAATAGGTCAGCCCGGCGCCGGCAGCAGTCAGGATAAGCAGTGCCAGCAGAATCGACGAGACGGCAAGATCGTGCTGCTTCTGCGCCGATGCTTGATTGCGCTCGCGAATGCTTGCCGAGTGCTCGCTGACAAACGCCACGATCTGGTCGATCTTTTGAGTAGGTTCGCGGTCCATGCCCTTGACCAGCTTATCGACGGCCTGCGTGCTCTCGAGGCGGGAGCTGTCGAACTGCTTGAGCGCATCAAGATAATCGAATTCAAGCTTGGCAAGCGAACTTTTCGCCTCGGTCACCATGTCCTCATCCAGGCCGAGCTTAGCGAAAATAGTCTGCAGCCTGCCTAACTCCTCTTGCGTCTCTTTGCCGCTCTTGATGAAGGCATCCCGGTATTTGGCAAACGCTTCCATATCATGGCCGCGTAACAACGTGTTCTTCCACTCCTGGATTTGTATCTTGAATATGACTTGTGCCTTGCGGGCAGTATCCACTGCCTCTTCCGAGGACGCGGCCTGTTCCAGCGTAAGCTGGAGCAGAGCGTTCGTTTTCGACAGCGCGATCCAACCCGTCAGCCCCAGGATCAGCGACCCCAGCAGAAGAAACACGCTCAGGCCGATCAAGCGCGTGGAGATTTTTATATCATGAAGTTGCATTGTCTTACTCGGGAGTTGGAACAGGTTGGATGGGATGAGGCCACACTAGCGGCAGCTTCGTCATTTACGGCATTCCCCAGCGAAACTGAAGACATAAAGCGCGTTGCCCGCATGACAATTTCGCCACATAAATATTGCAATTTAATGTCATTTTGACGAATTGAATTAAAGACCCATCAACGGAGCGCCTATTAAGTACTCGAGAAGATAGAAAATAACCATATAAATACAAAATTTTATGGAAATATTTTTATCAAGGGGTGTCCTTTTTTCATTCTCGCGTGTCATTACTAGTAGAAGACCTGAAAATTTCAGAGTGATCGGCATAACAATTTGAAGCGAAGCTCATTCGCCGGCACATTTCCCTGACGTTGGACGTATCCACCCTCCCCTCGCGGGAGGGCTTGTTTTGCGCTTGGCCGCGCGGCTGCTTGGCTGCGGCCTGTATTGATGTTTTAATCAAGCCATCGAGCCTGCCGCCCGCCAATGTAAAGGAGTCCGATGCGCATCGTCTTTTTCAGCACCCAGGTATACGACCGGGAAAGCTTTCTTGCCTTTCCCAAGCCCCAGAATACCGAATTCATCTTCCAGCAGCCCAAGCTCACGGTGGATACCGCCGTGCTTGCCGCAGGAGCGGAAGTCGTCTGCGCCTTCATCAATGACGACTTGTCCGCCCCGGTGCTGGAGAAGCTGGCAGCCAACGGCACCAGGCTGGTCGCATTGCGCTCCGCGGGCTACAATCATATCGACCTGGAAGCCGCACAAAGGCTCAACCTCGCCGTCGTGCGCGTGCCCTCCTATTCGCCGCATGCGATCGCCGAGCATACCGTCGCATTGATCCTTGCGCTCAACAGGCACCTGACGCGCGCCTACAACCGTACCCGCGAAGGCGATTTCAGCCTGCGCGGATTGACGGGCTTCGACCTGGTCAACAAGACCGTAGGCATTGTCGGCACGGGGCAGATCGGCGCAGCGTTCGCGCGCATCATGGCAGGCTTCGGCTGCAAGATACTGGCCTACGACCCTTACCCCAACCCGGAAGTCACCGCCTTGGGAGCCAGTTATCTCGAACTCGACGCGCTATTGGCGCAATCCCATATCGTCAGCCTGCACTGCCCGCTGAGCCCTGCGACCCACCACCTCATCAATGCCAGCTCGCTCAGCCGCATGCAGCAAGGCAGCATGCTCATCAACACCAGCCGCGGCGCATTGGTGGACACGCCCGCCGTGATCGACGCATTGAAGCGCGGCCACTTGGGCTACCTAGGCTTGGACGTTTATGAAGAAGAAGCGGACTTGTTCTTCGAGGATTTATCCGACTTTCCATTGCAGGATGACGTGCTGGCGCGCCTGCTGACCTTCCCCAACGTCATCATCACCGCGCACCAGGCTTTTCTCACGCGCGAAGCGCTCGATGCAATCGCCGGCACCACGCTTGCCAATATCAGCGCCTGGGCGGAAGGCAAGCCGCAAAACCTGGTCAGGCTGGAAACATGAGCCTGATCCCCAGCCAGCTTCCCGAAGGGCTGGAAGCCTACAAGCGTACCCCGGACTTCACGCCGGACAACCTGCCGGCCGCCCTGCAATCGCAGCATTCCACCAAGGCCGGCATCTGGGGCCTGCTGCATGTATTGGAAGGCCAAGTCGTCTACCGCCTGGCGCCGCCGAATGAGGCATCAGCGATTGCCGATGCGGGGGAAACCATCGTCATATTGCCGGAGATCATCCATTGGGTGGAATTCGGCATCCCCGGCAAGTTCTATGTGGAGTTTTACCGCGAAGCGGCAATTGAGTAGCTGTTTTCACGCTTCGCGGCAACTCGGTTACAGCTCTGCACACTACCGAAACTGTGACTGTTGCCCATCTGCTAGAGAACAGATAAGGCTGAACAAGCACTGTCCTCAAGTATCGAAAGGCTGATGACGCCTTTGCTTTGTCTAGTCCCTTTCCACGACCCGGTCCAGCAAGCAGTCGATCCGCGGCGCAATCAGGATAATGGACAGGAACACCACGGGCCATGCCGTGATGAAAGCATGGGCCCATTGATGCAGGAAGAGAGGCGCAGGCATGCCGCGCAACGCCAGGATCACCGCCGACACGATCAGCGAGGTTACCGCCGACATGACAAAGGCGAACAATGGCTTGCGGTACCGGGAGTGCAGGCGCCTGCCATGCGGCGGCAACCTTACCAAGGCAACGCTTCGCCCTGATGGAAGAATCCGCCGCTGGGCCCTTCCGCGCCCAGTGTGGCGAGTTGTGCGCTGGTCTTGCCGCTGCCATCCACCTCCATCGGGGCGTTGGCGCCACCCAGCGCTGTCTTCACCCAGCCGGGATGGGCGGCATTGACCTTGATCGCCGTATGCTTGAGCTCGTGCGCGAGATGCACGGTATAAGCGTTCAAGGCGGTCTTGGATGTATTGTAGGCGACGCTCTTCGCCTGCTCGATAGGCGAATCCGGCATGCTGTGCAGGCTGAGGGAAGCGAGGATGCTGGAAAGGTTGACGATTCGCCCAGCCTTGGAGCGCTTGATCAAGGGCAGCAAGGCCTGGGTCAGCTCAATCACGGCGAAGAAATTGACCTCGAAGGTATCGCGCAGCACCTTGCCTTCCACTTGGCTGCTGTTGTTGCCGCCGACCAGGTTCTCTTTCAAGATGCCTGCATTATTCACCAGGATATCCAGCTTGCCGAAATGCTGCTCGACAAACGCAGCCACCTGGGCGGCGGCCCCTGGCTTGCCCGCCTCGTAAGGCACCACGACAGCCTTGATACCTAGCGCCTGCAATTTTTCCGCTGCGGCTTCGCCGCCTGCGGGGTCGCGCACAGCCAATATCACCTGGATGCCTTGCTCCCCCAGTTCCTTAGCGGTTTCGAAACCGATGCCGCGGTTGGCGCCGGTAATCAATGCAACCTTGCTTTCCATGTTACTCATGCTGATCTCCTATATTTATGTACCATACGGTAAATAAATATTAAACGGTGCGAAAATACATTGTCAAATAATTTTTAACCAAGTGGTACAATATTATTAATTCGATAGTGATTGCGAGTATGAACATGGCTGACATCAAGAAACCACGGGGCCGCCCCAGCAAATTCGACCCGGAGGCATCCCTGGAGATTGCGATGCGATTGTTCTGGGCCCATGGCTATGAAGGCACCTCGGTCGCGGAGTTGACCGATGTCATGGGAATCAACAAGCCAAGCCTGTATGCCGCGTTCGGCAGCAAGGAGAAATTATTCGAGAAAGCGCTGCAGCGATACATCGCCGGCCCGATTGCATTCGTTTCGGCGGCGCTCGGCGAACCCACTGCCTACCGCGTGGTAGAAAAACTATTGTCGGAAAGCGTCCATTTCCTTACTGCGCCGGATTCGCCCCGCGGCTGCATGGTCAATACGGGGTCGCTGAGTTGCAGCAAAGAAACCGCCGCGGTCAAGGAAACACTGGCGAAATACAGGCAACAGTTCGAAACTTCCCTGACGGCGCGCCTGCAACGCGCCCAACGAGAAGGCGACCTGCCTGGGCAAACCAATCCTGCCACCCTCGCCAAGTACATCGCCACCTTGCATCAGGGCATGAGCACACAAGCCGCCAGCGGTGCCAGCCGCGAAGCACTGCTGGATATGACAAGGCTTGTGCTGGACAACTGGCCATCTCGTTGACCTTCCTGCATCAAGGTGTTACTTTATTGCTACCAACACTAGCAGTATGCCAATGACAACCACCAGCCTCAAATTGCCAGACAACCTGAAAACGCGCATCAAGCAACTTGCCGATGCGACAGGAAAGACTGCGCATGCCTTCATGCTGGACGCGCTCACAGAACAAACCTTGCGAGAGGAAAAGCGGCAGGCGCTGATCGCCCGCGCCCTGGAGGCAAAAGCCGAACATGAACAATCCGGCACCGCTTATGCGGCAGAAGATGTGCATGCCTACCTGCGCAACAAGATACAAGGCCAGCATACAACCAGACCCAAACCCATCAAGCAGACACGATGACCAGCATCGTCTACTCCTCGGCTGCATTGGAGGATATTGAAAGGCTAGTGGATTTTCTGCTGGAGCAATCAGGCGAATGGGCCATGGCCACCTTCGATATCATCGATCACGGTATCTCGCTGCTGGCGT
Organism: Methylobacillus draconifructus; assembly: GCF_045984385.1. Lineage (NCBI taxonomy): Bacteria > Pseudomonadati > Pseudomonadota > Betaproteobacteria > Nitrosomonadales > Methylophilaceae > Methylobacillus > Methylobacillus draconifructus. Next base: position 125,821 of record NZ_JBJQIJ010000001.1, on the reverse strand, counting down.
TGCACCCGGATATCGGCCGGCCAATATCCGGCACGGACTTGAAGGAACTCGTGATTTCACGCGGGCGAAGCGGCTATATCGCGCTGTATGAATTCGACCCGCTCACTGACCAGGTATTGATACTGGCGATCAGGCACCAGCGCGAGCTTGAATGAAAGTAATATTGAAATCGCCAGAACCTGGATTCGCTCAACTCATACTGCCCACCTCGAGCAGATGCGTCTTACACAAGCAATGCAACTAAAGCCCATCATCCAAATACTGCACGTCAACCCTGACCCGCAGATACCTGCCTAACTCAGACAACTCCACCACATCAATCCTGCGCTCCCCGGATTCAATCTTGGCAATCACACACAAAGTCACACTAGATATTCCAGATATCCCACATGGACATGGGCTATCTTTCAAGCGGGGAGTAGCAGATGGATTACTCGATACCAAAGAACATGAGAGCCTGCCTCATGATACTCACTCAGCCAGCTATCAACGTGGGATAGCCCTTGGCATTACATTCAAAAATGAAATTGCGAAACTCGTAAAAAATATTTAAGACAAGAAAATGCATCTTCCCCTTACTATATCAATTTGCATCATGTTAACGGCTTGTGGACTGGCATATCAGAAGCAAGTAAAAGAATTACTCAGCCGCTACACCACTACAGACTGGGGATATCTACATGATGAACATGAGTATCAAGAAAAGCGCTTAATTCAGGAAATGCTGAAAGATCCGGACAGTGCAAAATTCCGGTTTGGATCAACCCAACGAATGGTGAAGAATGTTGGAGGTAGGCCTACCTTGGTTTGGATTTCTTATGTATTCGTCAATGCAAAAAACTCTTTTGGAGGTTATACCGGCGAGAAAACCTATGCATTTGCCTACAAATGCAACCTCACCAAAGATTGTAAATTAGTAGACTATGCAACACCCGGCCAGTATGCCGACCAGTTAGATTGGCAATTGTGAATTAAATAGAGTTCACAATTTAAGTTACTTGCATCATCTGATTGAGTAATTAGACAGGTCGTTTGGCGAAAAACTGCACTGGCTGCGGTTGCGGCATTTGCAGCACGTTCTTGCGTACCTTGCCCATCACGTGCATTTCGCAGCGCTTGCAGTCAAACTTGAGGCTGATCCTGTCCTTGCCGCTGACGAGGGTCATGGGTTCGGCGGTAATCGTGCCCTGCACGCCGATCACGCCCTTGGCTTCCTTCGGACACATGGCGAAGCTGTAGCGTAGGCAGTGCTTGGTGATCATCACCGGCACTTCGCCCAGTTCCTCGTTTGCCTCGTAGGCGGCGGCAATCGCCTGCACACCGTGCTTTTCGTAGAACTCGCGCGCTTTCTTGTTGTAGACGTTGGAGAGGTAGCTCAGCGTATCCTGCGGGTATTGCGCAGGCGGCTCGGCGGGCTTGCCGGGCCTGGGGCGCTCGTAACCGAGCAGGCGCGTGGCTTGCAACTGGGCCACCGCTTCGCGCCGGAGCTGGTTGACGACGGAATTGGGAATGAACGATGCAGCCTTGAGGTCCAGCGCGATTTCGCCAGCGGAAAATTCGGTATTGCCGAGCTTGGCGAGGTTTTCGCGGATATTGGCTTGCGCCTTTTCCGCCTGTTCGGCCGGCTGCTTTTCCGCCCTGGTTTGCACATAGGCCATGAAGCTGTCTTCGTCCTGCATGCTGAGCGAGAAGCCGTCCGCCGTTTCATGCAGCGTCATCGCCACACTGATTTTTCGCTGGGCGGAATCCTTTTCCAGCAAGCGCAGGAAGGCATGGTCGCGGTTGCGGTAGACCTTCATGTTGCGGCGCATGTCGGCGGGCATTTCGTTCGGGTAGAGGCGCTTGCCCTGCACGGTGTTGATGCGCATGCCGGTGAGTTCCTTGTGCACGTCGAAGAAGCAGACGCCGTCGCCGTTGTGCAATTCCAGCGAAGTTTCCACTTCAAAATAATCCGGCCCGACCTTGGTGACGCGACCGATTTCCTCGCCCGCGAACTTGGGCGTATCGAACGCGCCGACATCCTCGCCGCGTCCGTGCAGGAAGTATTCGGTGGTGCTGCGGTTGAAAGTTTTTTCCGGCTGCGGCACGAAGCTGAAGATCGCGCGGCCCGAGGAGGCGCGGCGGTAATGCGGGCTATCCTCGAGGATGTCGTCCAGCAACTGGCGGTAGTAGGCCGTGGCGTTCTTGACGTAGGCGATATCCTTGTAACGCCCCTCGATCTTGAAAGCGCTCACGCCCGCCTCCGCCAGCGCGCGCAGGTTGGCGCTCTGGTCGTTGTCCTTCATCGACAGCAAGTGCTTATCCTTGGCGAGGATGCGGCCCTGGCTGTCTTCCAGCGTGTAAGGCAGGCGGCACTCCTGCGAGCATTCGCCGCGGTTGGCGCTGCGCCCGGTGTGGGCGTGGCTGATGTAGCACTGGCCGCTGAACGCCACGCACAGCGCACCATGGATGAAATACTCCAGGTTGCACTTGGTAGCGGCTGCGACCTTGCGTATGGTATTGAGGTCCATCTCGCGCGCGAGCACGATCTGGGTGAAGCCGACCTGGTCGAGGAACACCGCCTTTTCCACGGTGCGGATGTCGGTCTGGGTGCTCGCATGCAGCTGGATCGGCGGAATATCCATCTGCAGCAGGCCCATGTCCTGCACGATCAGCGCGTCCACGCCCGCGTCGTACAATTGCCAGGCGGTCTGCCGCGCTGCTTCGAGCTCGTTGTCGTGAAAGATGGTGTTGAACGCCACGAACACTTCGGCATGGTAGCGGTGAGCATGCGCCACCAGCCGCGCAATATCCTGCACCGAGTTTTCCGCCTTGGCGCGCGCGCCGAACGCCGGGCCGCCGATATACACGGCATCGGCGCCGTGGTTGATCGCGGCAATGCCGTAATCGGCATTCCTGGCCGGAGCGAGCAATTCAAGATGGCGGCGGCTTTGGGTCATGGCTTGTAGGAATAAAGCGAATGGCAAAAGGATGCGCAATATACCATAATCACGCAAGGGATAGCGCCGAATTGCTCAGGCGCATCAATATGATACAAGCAAAAACAATATGATCAGGAGCACTCCATGCGCATCAACACCATCCGCAACATCTGCTTCACCATCTGCATCCTGTGCATACTTGCCAGCCTGTTGCTCGGCGTCGCCATGATTTGGGACTGGATCAAGGATTCGGATTTCATCCACAAGAGCTTCATGACCCTGGGCGTATTGTTCGTCGCCTCGCTACTGACCTTGACGGTGGCCAAGAAGCTGGGCGTAGGCAACGATTAGATTGTGGCTGGTTCCTTGACGCCAACCTCTTGACATCAACCCAGGGATGCTCCTGATTTCACGCCCTCTTCCCGCCCCGCCGCTTCGGTGAGCACCGCCACATTATCCTTGGTGAAGAAGCCCTGGAAATCGCCGAAGCGCTGCACGTATTCCACAATCAGGGACGAATGCTCGGAGGCGTTGGAGAATATCTGCTTCAAGCCTTCCTCGCGCGAACCGATGACGTCGAGCAGGAAGCCCTTCCCCTGCGAGGCGATCGCATTCACGGCGAACTCGATATGCTCGACGCCCTCGCGCTCGCCGTCCTTCACCGCCACCGCGATATGGTGCAGGCGCGGCCCGTAGTTGCGCACGAAGGTTTCGGTGGGCGACGGCAGCTTTTCCAGGTGGTTGACGAAATAAGGCGTGTTGTTGGCGGTGAACACCTTGGCCGGGCTCTTGGATTCCGGCAGTCCGTGCGCGCTTTTGGTGACATTGGTCGATGAGTTCTGGTCGAAGATATTGTAAGCGCCCCAGAAGTAATAGCTCGACCACGATAGGTATTCCAGGATCGCCACCTCGCGGCTCTGGCTGTAGATCCGCGTCGCGAGATGGTCGATCGGCAGCAGCAGGTCGCCGAAATTGAGCTTCTGCTGCAAGGCCTTGGCCGCTTCATAGGCCATCTGCAATTCAGGATCGATGCGGCTTACCCCGAGGGAATACACACGCATTTCTTCCGGTTTGCGCTCCAGGTAGGCGACGATATTATGCGTATAGGGCGAGGGCTTGCTCACGGCGAGGTTGCCTGGCAGCTCCAGCTTGCGCACCTCGTCCTGCGTGAAAAAGCGGAATTCCCGTTCCTGCTGCAGCTTGACTACGTCATGCAGGCTGTCCACGCGGATGATCTCGCCCATGTAGCGGCTATTCGGCTTGCGCGCCCCCACCGGGTAGATTTCGTTGAGGCTGCGAAAAATGCCGCGCAGGTTGGGATCCTTCACTTCCCGCACCAACAGGTCGGGCGAGTCCAGGTCGATGCGCAGCACATGCGTCCAGTGCGATTCGCTCTCCAGCGTCACCAGGTAATGGTACGAAGTCATGAAGCATAGCTCCGCGACATACTTGACCGAATGCCCCGGGTCCACCGTGATCATGAGCGCATCAATCTCATGCACCATCGCGGTCAACCCCACCGCGTCGCGCTCTTCCAGCAACTTGACCAGGTACTCCTCGAAAAATGCCGAGTTCTCCTTGTCCCCGTGGCGGGGAAACTGCAATGAATTCATGCGTTTTCCTTGTAATACTTTCGGCTATCTAAACCAGAAACCCTAAAAACGCGGTGGACAAATCCCTCTAAACCGAGCGATGCAGAAAAAGTGGCTGGCAAGGCGCATCCACGCAGACAGTACACTGAAGTACGGCAAGTGGATGCAACGCCGCCAGACGCTTTTTCTGCATCGCGATCATTGTTGGGATTGGAGTTGGCTGACATGCACCCCCACCGTCATCGTCTCCAACCCGCCGCCCACGCGCATGCCGCTCACAGGGCAGGCGTCGCCGTAATCCAGGCCGGTCGCCAGGCGCACGTGCACGCCATTGGTCCTGCAACGGTTGGATACGTCAAAGCTGGTCCAGCCGGACGGCATCCATGCATCAGCCCAGGCATGGCTTTCCATCAAGCTGCCGTCATTAGTGAACAGGTAACCGCTCACATAGCGTGCGGGGATGCCCAGGTAACGGCAGCAAGCAATGAAAATATGCGCATGGTCCTGGCAGACGCCGTGCCCGCTGCGGAATGCTTCGGCAGCGGAGGTATCCACGGCAGTCACGCCACGGTTGTACGGCACTTTGTCCACGATCGCATGCATCATGTCGTCCAGCGCTTGCTCGTTAGGCTGATTGACTCGGAATTGCTCCGCAAAGTTGCGCAGGATTGCATCCGTAACCGTCAGTGCAGTGGTACGCAAATAAATCTCGCGCGGCAGCATATCGTATGCAGGCGGGATATCCAGGCCTGTTTCCACCTCACCCGTGGCCAGGATATTGATTTCTTCATGCGGGGTATCCAGCACCAGCAGATGCGCTGCATTGCCATAGGCATCGTTGTGACGCTGCAGGTGGCCATTGACCCGGATCTCCCAGCGCCTCACCCGCTGGCCGAAGCCGTCCTGCGGCGTCAAGCGCAGTTTCTGGATGGTGTAATTGACAATATCAGTGTAGAGATAATGCGTGCGGTGGTTGATCGTGAACTGCATGGCAATGCTCCATTCATTCAGTCTCGGCGGCTAGGCCATTGATCGGCGCATTCAAGAAGGTGCGCTGGATCTCGGCACCGAGATTGTTGTTGGAAGTGATGAAATCGGTGAGGAATTCGTGCAGCCCTTCCTGGAAAATATCGTTCATACGTCCATAACGCAGCCGTGCGTGCAGCTCGCCTGCAAGACGCCTGCATTCGCTGCTATGGCGGCCGCTGAGCTGGTCCAGGATGGGCGTGATCTCGGAAAAGCAGGCATGCAACGAGCGCGGCATGTCCTCCCGCAATACCAGCAATTCCGCCACCTTCCATGGCTCGATCGCGTCGTTGAACACCTTCTGGTAGGCCTGGAAGGCGGAAACCGCGCGCAATATCGCGCTCCACTCGTAATAATCCACCGCGCCGCCCACTTCTTCGTCGCGGGGCAGCAGCAAATGATATTTGACGTCGAGCAGGCGCGCGGTATTGTCTGCCCGCTCGATGAACGTCCCCAGGCGCAGGAAGCGGAACGCGTCGTCCCGCAGCATGGTGCCGAAGCTCACGCCGCGGAACAGGTGGGAGCGGGACTTCACCCAGTCGCAGAACTCGCCCAGCCCCTTCTGCATCAAGTCCATGCCGACAAACTGGCTGAATTCCAGCCATAGCGCATTGATGTTTTCCCAGGTTTCCGCCGACAGCGTGACGCGCACGGAACGCGCGTTTTCGCGCGCGCTGCGCAAGGTCGAATAGATGCTGGACGGGTTGTGCGTATCCATGGCGAGGAAGCGCACCACGCCGGCCGCCGTCACTTCGCCGTAATCCCGGCGATAGCTGTCCACGCCGCCGGCAATCTGCAATGCAGGCTCCCATAGCGTGGTTTCGCTCTGCGAGGCGTTCGGCACCAACGACATGTTGTAAGTCACGTCCAGCACGCGCGCCATGTTCTCGGCGCGTTCGATGTAGCGCGCCATCCAGTACAAATGATCTGCGGTTCTGCTTAGCATGGCATCAATCTTTCAAAATCCAGGTGTCCTTGGTGCCGCCCCCTTGCGAGGAATTCACCACCAGGGAGCCTTCGCGCAACGCGACACGGCATAACGCGCCCGGCACCAGGCTGACCGTCTTGCCCGACAGCACGAAGGGCCGCAGGTCGACGTGCCGTGGCGCGATCCCCTTTTCCACCAAGGTCGGGCAAGTCGACAACGCCAGCGTCGGCTGGGCGATGTAGTTGGCCGGGTTCGCCAGGATGCGCTGGCGGAAATCCTCCAGCTCCTGCTTGCTGGCGGACGGCCCGACCAGCATGCCGTAGCCACCCGACCCCTGGACTTCCTTAACCACCAGTTCCGCCAGGTTGTCCAGTACGTACTTGAGGTCGTCCGCCTTGCTGAGCTGGTAGGTCGGCACGTTCGACAGGATAGGCTCCTCGCCGAGATAGAACCTGATCATCTCGGGCACATAGATGTAGGTGTCCTTGTCGTCCGCCACCCCGGTGCCCACCGCATTCGCCAGCGTGACGCCGCCATTGCGGTAGACGGAAAGCAGGCCCGGCACCCCCAGCATGCTGTCGGGACGGAAGCTCAACGGGTCGATGAAGTCGTCGTCGATGCGGCGATAGATCACGTCCACGCGCTTGGGGCCTTCGGTCGTGCGCATATAGACCGCATTGTTGCGCACGAACAGGTCCTGACCTTCCACCAACTCGATGCCCATTTGCTGAGCGATGAAGGCATGTTCGAAATAGGCGCTGTTGTAGGCTCCTGGCGTCAGCAGCACCACCGTCGGCTCATGCACGCCGGCCTGCGCCACGGCTCGCAGGTTGTTGAGCAGGACCTGCGGATAGTGCTCAACCGGCGCCACCGGGTAGCGGCGGAACAATTCGGGAAACAGGCGCATCATCATCTTGCGGTTTTCCAGCATGTAGGAAACCCCGGAAGGCGTGCGCAGGTTGTCTTCCAGCACGTAGAAGTCGTTTTCGCCGGTGCGGACCAGATCGACGCCGGCGATGTGGGCATAAACGCCCTTGGGCACGTCCACGCCGAACATTTCGGGGCGGTATTGCGCGTTCGCCAATATGCTGGACGGCACAATGCCCGCCTTGATGATGTCTTGCTCATGGTAGATATCATGCAGGAACATGTTCAGCGCCTTGACGCGCTGGATCGCGCCGTCGGACAGACGCGACCACTCGCCGGCGGAGAGGACGCGCGGCACGACGTCGAACGGAATCAGGCGTTCCGCGCCGGCATCCTCGCCATAGACGTTGAAGGTAATTCCTACCCGGCGAAACAGTAGTTCTGCTTCCTGGCGCTTGCTCTCAAGCTGCTGGTGCGGCACCCCTTGCAGCCAGGCAGCGTATTCGGCATAGATTGGCCGTACCGCTTCGTCTTGCAGGAACATCTCGTCAAAAGGTTTTTTCTTAGCGGTATCCATGCAATACCTCTCGCAAGGGTCATGCCAGATAAAAATTCCTTGTTATTCATTGCGTTAAAAATATAGCAATCAATAACATCAGGCATTTGCACCAAAACAGTGCAAATGCCAGCTACCGCCGGGTGCCAGCACCAGGCTGGCGATGAGAGACTCAATCCTTGCCGGAACGCCAGATCGAGATCATCAACATGATGCCGATGACGAACGCGAGGAAAAAGCCAAGAAAACCGAACGCGGGCAGGCCGAAAAGCTCGGGCCCGCCTCGCACCGTCATGACGATGGACGAGCCGATGATCAGCGAGGCGGTGATCAGCGCCATGGTGAGGCGGTTGGTGCTGTGGTCGAGCTGGTGCCCGAAGTGGTCCAGGCGCTTCAAGTCCAGGTTGAGCTTCAACCTGCCCCGTCCCGCCTCCTTCAGCACCTGCGACACGTCGCCGGGCAGGTCGCTCACGGCTCCCAGCGTCTTGCTGAAGCCGCGCGTACCCTTGCGCCACAAGGTCTTGGGCATGTAGCGCTCGATGATGATCTTCTTCACGAAAGGCGTGAGGTGGCTGATGATCTGGAAATCAGGATCAAGCTGACGCCCCAGGCCTTCCAGGGTGATCAACGCCTTGAACAACATGGTGAGGTCAGGCGGCACCGACAGATGGTTCTCGCGCATGATCGTGGTGAGGTCGTTCAAGAGAATGCCGAAACTGATGTGCTTGAGCGGCGCATTGTCATAGGTACAGATAAACTCATCGACATCAGCCCCCAGCTTGTCCTCGTCCACCACTACATTGCCAGCCCACGTGATCAGGATACCGCGCAGGGTATCAATGTCGCGCGACACCAGCGCGGCGAGCAGGTCGGCAATTTCGTTGCGCCGGTCTATGCTGATGCGCCCGACCATGCCGCAATCAATCACGGCGATCTTGTTTTCCGGCAGGAAAAAGATATTGCCGGGATGCGGGTCGGCATGGAAAAAGCCGTCGATCAAGACCATCTTCATGACGGCATCCGCGCCGCGTGCGGCAAGCAGGGGCAAGTCCATCCCGGCTTGGCGCGCCTCCTCCAAGCTATTGCCCGGTATGCCGTTGATCTTTTCCATCACCAGCACGCTTTCGCTGGTGTAATCCCAATAAATCTTGGCGAAACTGGTGGTTTTGTCAGTGAGAAAGTTGCGTGCGAAACGCTCGGTATTGCGTCCTTCCAACGCGAGGTCGAGCTCGCGCTTCAATGACTTGGAGAACTGGTCCACGATCTCGGTAGGATTGAAGCGCCGCGCCTCCTCCACTTCAGCCTCGATCAGGCGCGCGATGTGGTGCAGCAGGCGCAGGTCGGCGTCAATGTTCTCGCGTATGCCTGGCCGGCGCAATTTCAGGATCACCGGGGTGCCGTCCTGCAGCTTGGCCTGGTACACCTGGGCAATCGAGGCGCCCGCCACGGGCGTGGTATCGAAATCGCGGAATACCTCGAACGGGGATTTGCCAAGCGCCTCCTGCAAGCCGGGCAGCATATCCTCGAACGGCACGGGCGGCACCTGGTCCTGCAGCTTGGACAGCTCTTCTATCCAATTGGGAGGGAAAATATCCGGGCGCGTTGCCAGCACCTGTCCCATCTTGACGAAGGTCGGTCCCAACTCCTGCAGCGCCATGCGCGCGCGGACTTCAGAAGGCAACTGCATGATTTCACGCGAGGCTTCCGAATTGAGCGCATTGCCCGCGCGGCGCAACCAACTGCGCTTGCCGAGCCGCTCCGCAATGTCACCCCAGCCGTAATGCATGAGGATGCGGCCAATCGCACGCACACGCTTGAAATCACGCATTACCGAAATTGTTTCACGCAGCATAGTCTTCCCGGCCAAAAAACTGAGTTTGTATTATTCGTCCTGATCCAGGCGATCGGCACGCTGCTCGATGCGCGCAGCCATTTCCTTGAGCTTGTGGCTGGCGGCATGGGCCACTTTCGCGCCCACATGCTTGACCGCCTGCTTGCCCGCGCGTTTCAGGCGGCTGCCCGTCCCGTGGATGCGCCTGGCGACAGATTCTGCCAGCAGCCGCGCACGCTCACGCGACCCCAGCCTGAAATGGCTGGCATATTCCGCCAGGGTTTGCTCCATTTCTTCCGGGCTCAAGTGGTGCAGCACCTCGCGGCGCCTTGCATCGTCAAGATTGGTTTTCAATTTCTGCATAAGTGGATAAGCGCTCGAACTCATGATGACATGCCTTATTCCAACATCGACAAAGCCATTCTACACCAAGCCATCAAGCTTCCCTTTCCTTATTGCCAAGACAGTCGCGCTGGCGTTCGAGTTTCAGGAAAACTTAAAGAACTGGTTTACAGAACCGAAAATAAACTAATAGAATCGGGACTAGTGATGAAATTACCTGTCATTTTTGCTGTTTTTGTATTGCTGAACAATTCCCCTGCCTGGGCGGGAGAGGTCAGCGCTGCCCGGCAGCTTCAGCAGGACGCCATGGAGGCGACCCAGGGCTGGACCGAATCCGTGCAGGAAGTGCTCATCAATGCCCTGAGCTTGACCGGCATCAAGTACAGCTACGGTGGAATATCGCCAGAAACCGGGTTCGATTGCAGCGGCTTTGTGCGTTATGTCTTCCAGCAGTCCACCAGCATGACCCTGCCTCACGGCGCAAAAGCCATCAGCAAGCTCGGACAGCCGGTCTCACAGGAACAGCTGCAGCCGGGGGATTTGGTGTTTTTCAACACCTTGAAATCCGCGTTCTCGCATGTCGGGATTTATCTTGGCAACCAGAAGTTCATCCACGCCCCCAGTTCGGGCGGCGGCGTGCAGGTCGTCGATATGACGGACAATTACTGGGCCAAGCGTTTCAACGGCGCCCGCCGCATGGAAGACAGCCGATAAGTTCCTCAATACTGCACGTCAAGCCAGGGCAGTATCCAGCATCATCATCAGCACGAAGCCGATAATCAAGCCGCTGGTCGCAAAGACTTCATGTCCCTTGCGGTGCGACTCTGGAATAATCTCGTGACTCACCACGAACAGCATGGCGCCTGCCGCGATACCCAAACCCCAGGGCAATAGCGCCGCAGAAGAGCTCACGATCGCAGCGCCGAGCACGGCGCCTGCAGGCTCGACCAGCCCGCTCGCCATCCCGATCAATATCGCGGTGCGGCGGGAATAGCCCACCACCGCCAAGGCCATCGCCACGACGAAGCCTTCCGGGATATCCTGGATTGCGATCCCGGTAGCCAGTGCGCCGCCGCGCACGACGTCGCCGCCCGCAAAGCCTACGCCAATCGCCAAGCCTTCCGGCACGTTGTGCAACGCAATGGCAAATACGAACAGCCAGGTACGCTTCAAGGCCAGCGTATTCTCGCGTTCCATGCCCTTGATGAAGTGCTCGTGCGGCACCCATCGTTCCAACGCCAACAACAGTGCAGCGCCGATAATGATGCTGCCGCCCACCATGGAGGCGGCGCCCCATGCGCTCGCGCCTTGGGCCTGGGCCGACTCGATGCCCGGCACGATCAGTGAAAAGGCGCTGGCGGCGAGCATGACGCCCGCCCCAAAGCCGAACAGGGTATCCATGATGCGGTCTGGCAACTGCTTCCAGAAAAACACCGGCAAAGTGCCTGCCGCGGTTGCCAATGCCGCGGCGGAACCTCCCCAAAAGGCATCGCGCACCTGGGGTACGTCCCAGGCGGCTTGCCCCCAATCCCCAAACGATTGCACCAAAAACAGAATGAAGCCCAGGATACCCAGGGCTATCATCCACAGCCATAGCTTTTGCCGGTTGTTAGCGAGAATGAAGGGGAAGTTCATGACACGTTCCAGTCCCTACTTGGACAAGGCTTCCTGGTAACGGCGTGCGACCTCATCCCAGTTGATGACATTGAAGAACGCGCCGATATATTCCGGACGGCGGTTCTGATAGCGCAAGTAGTAGGCATGCTCCCAGACATCCAGGCCGAGAATCGGCGTGTTGCCGTGGGACAAGGGGTTATCCTGGTTGGCGCTGCTTTCCACAATCAGCTTCTTCTCGGGAGTCACGGACAGCCATGCCCAACCGCTGCCGAAACGCGTCAGGGCAGCCTTGGTGAAGGCTTCCTTGAATGTATCGAAACCGCCGATGTCGGCCTTGATCGCGTCCGCCAAGGCGCCGGTAGGCTCTCCGCCGCCATTGGGGGACATGACCTTCCAGAACAGGCTATGGTTGGCATGGCCGCCGCCATTGTTGCGCACCGGGCCGCGCAGGTTTTCCGGCAAGCTGTCCAGCTTGGCGACAAGCGCCTCTACCGGCTCGTCCGCAAAAGGCGTGCCTTCGATGGCGGCATTCACGTTGTTGATATAAGTCTGGTGATGCTTGGTATGGTGGATTTCCATGGTCTGGGCATCGATGTGCGGCTCGAGGGCCGTATAAGCATAATCAAGGGGGGGTAATGTATACGTCATTATTTTGCTCCTTAGTTTTTTGATCGTTAAATTTTAGAGGGAATGTTGAACCCGGTTGCCGCAGTCAATCTGCACGAGCTATCTTATGCTTTTTAGCACAGAAAATCTCACTGGGATTCAGGATTTAGTGTAGCGGCTGGTCTTGCAGGCTACAGAACTGCCCGCAGACACGCAAGGTCCTCGCTACTAAAGGATGTTGACTATACAGCTGGCTAAAGTTCAATAGTTCTCTGTATGTACAGCGCCCGTGACGCTGGGCTGCTTCGCGCAATGCGCAATGCATCGCGGGATCGGAGCAAATGCGCGACAGGCATTGGTGCACCTCGCACAGCCGGCATGCCGCAGTATTGATATCTCCCTGGCGGGCATAAACATTGGCGAGGTTATGGTGGGATACCACATAGGCGGCAAACACGGTATCGATCGGCACGGCCTGCTCATCCGCCTGCACGCACTCCCTGAGCAGCAACTTGGCCTGCTCGAGCGCAGTCTGGTATTGCCGCAATGCTAGCTGGTCCTGCTTGTCGGAATAGGCGCGGTTTCCCTGGCGAATGGTATTTTCCCAAGTCGCGATCGTATGGTCGGATGCTTCGTCAGGTAGGGAAGATATGGTGTCGTGATGCCTGACCGGGCTCATGTGGCTGGCTCTACAATTAATAATGACAATGAGAGGAATTATTATTTATTTACAAACGCAATACAACTCCCTTCCGTCATAAAAATTGGGAGGAGCTTTACAGCTAGCCCAAGTCCAGCGATAGCAGGCGTCTAATGCGCCTGCAGATTCTGCTTGGAAAACAAGCGCCCTTGCACGCAGTCCACCCGCATTTTTCGCGCCCAGTCCAAGGCTGCGCAGGTGTCCACGTCGGTCATCACCGTTTGCACGCCGATCTTGCGCGCCGCTTCTACCAGCCAATCCACCATCGCCTGGGCGGCCTTGCCGTCCAGCTCCCGCAACGCCCGGCTGCTGAACTTCACCATGGCAGCATCAAGAAAGGCGCTCAAGGAGAACATGCCCCAGGACAGCCCGGCATCCTCCAGTGCGACCGAGGTGCCGGAATGCTGCAACAGATCCATCATGTGCTGGGTGCGGAAAGTCTCGTGCATGGTGTGGTTCTGGACGACATTGATGACGATCTCGCGTTCGGACCAGGCATATTCCTTGAACAGGCCGAGGAATGGGTTGTCCTCCCCCTCGCCTCCGGCAAAGAAGCTATCCATGTCAAGATCCAGCATCAGCCAGCCCTCGCCCGGAAAGCTGGCAATCTGCAGCTTCTTCAATTCCAGCTCGAGATGAAACAGCAATAACGGATTCTTGCGCAGGCTTACCCTCAACTTGTCTGCATTCAACGGCCTGCCGTTGCGCGCCCAGAACCGTGCATGGGCTTCATAGCCCAGCATCTCGATCGATTGCACGTCCACGATAGGCAAATAATCAGTGCCGAATTGCCGCGCCATCACCACGTCCAGCAATTCGTTGGGGGCCATGTCGTGCGGCTCGATCTCATGATCGAGCAATAAGGCCCCTATTTCCGATTGGTTAAATGCATTCATGTTGATGAACCTTCCACAAAATCCCTGTCAGGAAACATCATAAATGAGAACAATTTACATTTAAAGAGTTATTTCCAACTATTTTAGTCGGATATTATTTTCCTCCCGCAAAATCCTATTTAAATAATTTGATTTCAGCTACTTGCGATCGCTATGGCCGAGATCGCGCTCGGGATCGATACGGTCGCGCACCAGTTGCTTTAATTCCTTCGACTCGGGAAAACGCCCGTGTTCCTTGCGCGAGAATAGCAGCTCCCCATTCAGCCTGACCTCAAAAATCCCTCCGGTTCCCGGAACCAGACTGACGCGCTTAATGTCTGACTCGAACGTTGTCAGCAGCTCCTGCGCCATCCAGGCCGCTCGCAACAGCCAGCGGCACTGCGTGCAATATTCGATTTCCAGTTCCGGCAACTTGGGCAGGCTCATTGACTAACAGCTCCATATGTAAAATAAAGAAATTTAGCGTTCAAGTGATTGAAAAGCAAAAAATGACTGTGCGATACTCTGCAACGTTTTGCAATGACAACATAAATAGCGGAAAATGGGCTAGTCGCTCCCTGTCTTCCAATTACAACCATTAGTATTCAACCATTCTGGTTTTTCCATTGAGGAATCGTTTTACATGCGCAAACTTAAAAAGATCGGCTTGATCGTCGCAGGCCCGTTGCTTGGCGTCATGCTGAGCTTGAGTTACTCCGCCATTGCGGACAAGGAAACCAAGCCGCAGCTGCCGCTCGATGACCTACGCACATTTGCCGAAGTATTCGGCAAGATCAAGAGCGACTATGTAGAACCGGTTGAAGACAAGAAGCTGCTGACCGAAGCCATCAACGGCATGCTGTCAGGGCTGGACCCCCACTCGGCCTACCTGGACGCTGATGCGTTCAAGGACTTGCAGGCAGGCACCCAGGGCGAATTCGGTGGACTGGGCATTGAAGTCGGCATGGAAGACGGTTTCGTCAAGGTGGTCGCCCCGATCGAGGATACGCCCGCATACAAGGCCGGCCTCAAGAGCGGCGACCTGATCATGAAACTGGACGACACGCCGGTGAAAGGCATGACGCTCACCGATGCCGTCAAGCGCATGCGCGGCAAGCCGGATACCAAGATCACCCTGACCGTGCTGCGCAAGGGCGAAGCCAAGCCGCTGACCTTCGTGCTCACTCGCGCCATCATCAAGACCCAAAGCGTCAAGTACAAACTGTCTGAACCCGGCTATGCCTATATCCGCGTCACCCAATTCCAAGAGCATACCGGCGAAGACCTCGCGAAAGCGCTGAAAGCCATGCGCGAACAGAACAAGGAAGCCTTCAAGGGCCTGATCCTCGACCTGCGCAACAACCCTGGCGGCTTGCTGAACGCAGGCGTCGGTGTTTCCGCTGCCTTCCTGCCCAAGGGCGAGCTCGTGGTCTATACCGAAGGCCGCGGCGAAGAAGCCAAGATGCGCCTCACCGCCAATCCTGAAAACTACGTGCGTGGCGGCGCACGCGCAGACTACCTGCGCGACTTGCCGGCCGACCTCAAGACACTGCCTATCGTAGTGCTGGTCAATGGCGGTTCCGCATCCGCTTCGGAAATCGTCGCCGGCGCATTGCAGGATCACAAGCGCGCAATCATCATGGGCACCCAGACCTTCGGCAAGGGCTCTGTGCAAACCATTCTGCCGATGAACAACGGTGCGGCCATCAAGCTCACCACCGCCCGCTATTTCACGCCGAAGGGCCGCTCGATCCAGGCCAAGGGCATCGTGCCAGACATCTTGGTGGAAGAAGCAACAGTCAACTCGCAAGAGCACGCTGCAATGCTGCGCGAGGCTGACCTGAGCCGCCACCTGAGCAACCCCAAGGATGGGGAAGAGGTTCCTATCGTCCAGCCTGCGCCAGCCGAGCAAGAGGATACCAAGCCCGAGGCACCTGCTGCCGAGCCTGACAGCAAGGATCAGAAAGACAAGGCAGCGCCAAGCGGCCCGATCGAGCCAGGCTCCAAGGCCGATTACCAGTTCAACCAGGCGCTCAACCTGCTGAAGGGCCTGCAGATCCTGCAACGCAAATAAGCAAACCCCCAGGCCGCCTCAGGCGGCCTGGCCTCTGCAATCCTGCAATTCCCGCCATGCTAGACCGCCTCATCATTGAATTCGACAAAGGCCTGCGCACGCTGTTGGCCACGCCGGCCAGCCAGCGCCCACATCCAGGCGCCGCCCTGCCAGAAACGCTCACTGAGAAACAAGACAAGCGGCATGCCGCCGCCTTGATGCGCGTCAACCATACAGGCGAGATATGCGCACAAGCCCTCTACAGCGGTCAAGCCATTAGCGTGCGCAGTCCTGAAACAGCCGCCACGCTTCGTGCAACTGCACAGCAGGGGGCCGAACACCTGGCCTGGTGCGAAAAACGCATCAAGGAACTGGGTAGCCATACCAGTTTGCTCAATCCGCTGTTCTATGGCGGCTCTTTTGGCCTGGGATTGGATTGCTCGCAGGCGCGTTGGGAGACCGTTGGAGCCTAGGCTTCGCAGCGGAAAACGAGCGCCAGGCCGGCAATCAACTGACCCGCCATCTTGAGACATTGACCGCCGACGACCAAAAAAGCCGCACAATCATCAGCCAGATGCAAGCCGATGCGGCGGGCCATGCGCAGCAGGCGGCTATGCAAGGAGCAAACGGCCTCCCGTTCCCGCTCAAGGCAGGCATGCGCATTCTTTCCAACATCATGACAACGACGACTTATCATCTATGACGACATTCAGCGAAATACTGGCTAGCCTCGAGTCCAGCGACCATATCCAGAAAATCGAGCTGCTCGACATCAAGGGCAGTGCGGCAGGCACCATTGAGAACAAGCCGGGCAGCCAAGGCTCCGTGAAGGTATACCACCACCTTTACAAGAAATATGGCAGCATCAGCGTGGCCGCAGCCCGGGAAGGGCTGGAGATTTATGCCGAGCATACCGGCGACGCCGAAGCCAACCCGGGCAAACATCCCAATATTGATCGATTGTTCGACATCATCAAGAACGAACAGCCGCTCAACGTCAACATTATCTAGCCCCAAGCCCCGACCGGGGCTTTTTTGTTGCATCAATTCCCAAGATTGCCACAATTCCGCATTTCCAAAAATCCACAGATGTAAATTGTTGTTATTTTTCTTTGCAAATTATTCACATTACCAATAGCACTCATTATCATTTCACCGCTTTTTAATTCATCAGGGAAATGAATATATGCAACCTCGTTTTAAACTCCGTGCAGGAGTATTGGCACTGCTTTGCCTGTCAAACGGCAACATGTCTTTTGCAGAAGAATCCTTGCCTGAAATCCAGGTCAAGACTACTAGCGGCAATGAGCAACAGGCAACCGAACAGAGCAAATCATACACAGTCAAATCCAGCGCTACGGCCACCAAACTGAACACTACGTTACGCGAAACTCCACAATCCATCTCTGTGATGACGCGTCAACTGATCGATGACTTCAAACTAACTTCTATTAATGACGTACTCGACTTAAGTACGGGCATCAAAGTGGAGCGTGCAGAAACCGACCGGACCTATTACACCGCCCGTGGCTCGGATATCACCAACTTCCAGATTGATGGACTAGGCGTACCATTCCCAGATGGCTTGCTGATTGGCGACATCGACACTTCTGTCTACGATAGGATAGAAGTGCTGAGAGGCGCCAACGGCTTACTTTCAGGCACTGGCAATCCTTCCGCGACAATCAATTTCATCCGCAAACGTCCTACTTCAAGCTTCCAGGCGAAGGTCGACCTCACCGTCGGCTCATGGGACAAGCGCCGCATCGACGCCGACCTATCAGGCCCGCTCAATGCCGCAGGCAATGTACGCGGCCGTCTGGTATTGTCCAACCAGAACCGCCATTCCTATCTGGACCGCTATAGCCAAGAGCGTAACGTCGCTTATGGCATCATCGAAGCCGATATTACCGATAACACCACGTTAGCCTTGGGACATACTTATCAGCAGAACGACACGAATAGCCCAATGTGGGGTTCGTTGCCACTGCTTTACACGGACAACACCCGCCGCCATTATTCGCGTTCCGCCTCCACATCTCCGGACTGGAGCTATTGGAATACCACAAACAACATCACTTTCGCCGAACTGACTCACCTGTTCGACAACGGTTGGAAACTAAAGACCCAACTGACCCGCAAGGAAATGACCGGTGACGCCAAATTGCTGTATGTCTACATGAATGAAGACCGAGCTACCGGCACCGGCCTAATAGGTTGGCCTGGCGCCTATCGCGACTCTTATAAGGAACTGATCGCCGATATCTATGTTTCAGGCCCCTTCCTTCTGGGTGGACGAGAACACGAATTGGTCGTCGGCAGCAACTGGTCGCGTTCCACTTATGACGAACATGAAAAAGCGGCCTCTTATGGCACAACGGCCATCACCAGCTTCGATAGTATTGGCGACTTGCCGAAGCCGAACTGGATCCCCGGCGATTTTGGCAGTTTTGACATCAAGCGACTAAATAGCTATGCCGCCGTCAAGTTCAACCTCAGCGATCGCTGGAAGCTTACCGGCGGAGCCAACCTGCTGAGTTATGAGCACAGTGGGATCGCCTACGGCGAGGAACGCGAAACCAAGGCGCATGACAAGGTCACGCCCTATCTTGGCGCCGTCTTCAATCTCAATGACCAGCACTCGCTCTATGCCAGCTATACCGGTATTTATAATCCGCAAACCAAGCTGGATCGCAGCTTAACTCCAATCGCGCCGTTGCAGGGCAAGAATTTTGAGGCAGGTATCAAAAGCGAGCTGCTGCAACATTTAAATACGTCTTTCTCCATATTCAAGAACGAGCAAGAAAATTTGGCCCAGCAAGCCGGCACAATAGGGCCACGCACTATCTATGAAGGCATTGACGTCACTACCAAGGGTTATGAGTTTGACATTTCAGGCGAGGTAAGCGAACGCCTGAAGCTCAGTGGCGGCTATACCCGCTTGATGAGTGTCAAAGGAAAAGACGATCAAAATGTCAAACCCTATACTCCGAGGCAAATGCTCAAGCTCACTGCCACCTATCAGGTGCCTTATATTGAAAAACTCAAAATCGGGGCCAGCGTCAACTGGCAAGATGAAACACATGTGGACATCAACAATGTCCGTGTCAGGCAGGATAGTTATGCCCTCGTCAACCTGATGGCGAATTATGAGATTGACCAGCACTGGAGCGCAGCAGTGAACGTCTACAACCTAACTGACGAGAAATACCTCACCAGTCTGATGTGGGCGAATGGCGGTCAAAGTTACTACGGCGCCCCGATGAATGCCAGCGCCACTCTGACCTGGAAGTATTAACTAGCTAAGCTAAGTTTCTATAACAAAAAGCCCCGCAATGCGGGGCTTTTTATGTCTAGAGCCTGCCGGAAATCGGCGGGTGGTAAATGATCTGTACGTGAGTCCCAGCGGGATCGGCGCAATAGAAGCTTCTCGCGCCATCGCGATGGGTTTTGGGCGCCATGAGTATCTTGACGCCGTTGGCGACAAAATGGGCATGCCACTCGTCCACCAGCTCTATATGGCTGATGATGAAACCGATATGGTCGAGTCGCTGCTTGCCATCCATAGCTTCGTTGCTGCGGTGCAATGCGAGGTTGTCGTTGCCCGAGGTGAGATAGTAGTTATCGGGGTCGGGCTGCCACTCGACCTGCATGCCGAGGATGTCAACATAGAAATGCAGGCAGGCCTCGATATCCTGCACGAACAGGGCCACATGGCGCAGCCCTTGCATGCCCTGGGGTCGGCTCAAAGCTCGGCCTCTTGGATTTCGAAGTCGTGGGTGATCTCGGCCGCCTTGCCAAGCATGATGGAAGCCGAGCAATACTTCTCGGCCGATAATTTGACGGCGCGTTCCACCTGGGCCGGATTCAGGCCCTTGCCGGTCACGACGAAATGCACGTGTATCTTGGTGAATACCTTGGGGATTTCGTCCGCGCGCTCGGCGATGATCTCGGCCACGCAATCCGTCACGGGCTGGCGCGACTTCTTGAGGATGGTAACGACATCGAACGACGTGCAGGCGCCCATGCCGATCAGCAGCATTTCCATCGGTCGCATGCCCAGGTTGCGGCCACCGGCTTCCGGCGCGCCGTCGAGCACCACGGCATGACCGGTCTCTGACTCGCCCATGAAACAGACGTTCTCAATCCACTTAACACGTGCTTTCATTTTGCCTTTTGTCCCACTCAACCTAGATGGAAAAAACATCCACGGCCCATGCCATGGATGCCATTAGCAAGCGCTTACTTGACGCCCAGCAGCTCCACATCGAATACCAGGGTGGCATTAGGCGGGATCACGCCGCCGGCACCGCGCGCGCCATAGCCGTACTCCGGCGGGATGACGAGGGTGCGCTTGCCGCCCACCTTCATGCCGGCAAAGCCTTCGTCCCAACCGCGGATGACCTGTCCGCCGCCCAGATAGAACACGAAAGGTTCGCGGCGATCCACGGAACTGTCGAACTTGGCGCCCTTGCCGTCGGGTTTGCTGGGGTCGTACAGCCAGCCGGTGTAGTGCACGGTCACGTTCAGGCCGGCTTCGGCTTCACGGCCTTCACCTACCTGGGTGTCGATTTTCTGTAATTCGGTGATGTTGTTGCTCATTACGATTTTTTCCTTGTCACTATTGGTATCGGCTGAACAGCCACTCATGGCGAGTATGGCCAGCACGAACGCGCTTGCCAGCATGGCAATTGGTTTCATGGATTACTCCGATAGCAGGTTTACAACAGCAGCGCACTCGCCAAACACAGGCGCTTGCACGCGGCGCGAAGCCAGTATGATACCTAGATTATGCGGCCCTGTGCGGATCAAGGCTGCTGGTAGACCCAGTCGATGAGCGCATCCTGCGCCGCGCGCGAGGCGCTGGCCTTGGGATCGTTCACCATGATCACGGCTACCCAGCGCCGACCCCTGCGGTCGTGCACATAGCCCGCCAAAGCGCTGACGCCGTTGATGGTGCCGGTTTTCAGGTGCGCGCTGCCCCTGGCCTGGCTGTTGCGCAAGCGGTTGGCCATGGTGCCGTCCACCGAGGGGATAGGCAGTGCGGAAAGATATTCCGGCATCACCGGGCTGGCATAGGCCGCCAGCAAGAATGCCGCCATGTGCCGCGCCGTGATCTGCTCATCGCGCGAGAGTCCGGAGCCGTTCTCCAATATCAATTCAGGGAAATGCAGCCCCTTGCTGGCAAGCCACGCCTTGACGACGTGAACGCCATCGGCCTCGGTCGCCGGGCTGGCAACCCGCTCTGCCGCCATGGTCAGGAACAGCTGTCTGACCATGAGGTTGTTGCTGTATTTGTTGATGGTGCGGATGATTTCCGACAATGGCTGCGAGTCATGCGCCACCAAAAGCTGGGCGTCCTCGGGCAATGCGCCGTAACGCCACCCGCCGCGGAGCTTGCCCCCTAGCGACAGCCAATTGCTGCGGAACAAGCCATATGCGTATGGGCCGTCTTCCAATACGTTCAATTCCAGGGTCTTGTCACGGCAAGCCGAAGGGTAATCGCCCTTGAATGTCACTGCAACTTCATCGCCCAGCGGCTCCACCACGAACTGCAGCCGGCTTTTCCAATCTCCGCAATCACCGCGCACCAGGTTCAACTGGTTGTGAATATGGATTTCCGGCAATTCAGGATCGGCCTCGATGTTCAGCTTGCCTCCCTCGACGAGGAAATGGAACGAGGTGGACTTGATATTGACGGCAAACGCGTTGGGAACGGCGTTGTAGGGCGCATGCGGTTTGTCGTCGAATTCGGCGGCGTCATGGTAGCGCCGGGCAAAATAGCGGGTATCGAGCACGATATCGCCCCGGATGTCCTCCACGCCCGCCAATTGCAAGTCTTCCAGCATCGCCCGCATATCGGCGGCAAGCAGGTAGGGGTCGCCGCGCCCTTGAATGATCAGGTTGCCGTGCAAGACGCCGTTTTCCAGCCTTCCATCATGGTAGACCTCGGTACGCCAACGATAGGCCGGTCCCAGCAGCTCCAGCCCGGCATAGGTGCTCAGCAGTTTCATAGTCGAGGCGGTCTTCATCGGCCGGTCGCTTTGGTGATCCACCAATGGCGACGGCTGGTCGACACGCTGCACATAGACAGAGACATTCTCGGCAGGAATGCCGTTTTTCCTCAGCAACTCGCCGACCGGTTCCGGCACCGCGGCATGCACCAGCGTCCCAATCCCCAGCAGCAGACCTACCCAAAGCAACCTCATATGCTCTCCTCCAACGCAGCCAGGGCTTGTTCCAGCATCCAGTCCATCTCTTCCTCGCTGATGACATAGGGCGGCATGAAGTAGACCGTATTGCCCACCGGCCGCAATAGCAGTCCCCGCTGCAACGCCGCCTGGTAGAACCGCTGCTGGAAACCGGGCTGGCCCGGAATGGCGTCGAACGCCCAGATCATGCCGGTGTTGCGCAAGTGGACAATCGGCAGGTTTTGCCATGCCGCCAGCTTGTGGTTGAGGTAATCGGCCTTGCGGCGGTTGCTGTTCAGCGCATCCTGCTGCGCGAATATTTCCAGGGTAGCCAGCGCCGCGCTGCATGCCAGGGCATTGCCGGTGTAGCTGTGCGAATGCAGGAAGCCTCGCGCGACATTGTCATCGTAGAATGCGGCGTAGACGTCATCCGTGGTCTGCACGACGGAAAGCGGCAGGTAGCCGCCCGTGATGCCCTTGGAAAGGCAAATGAAATCAGGCTTGATGCCGGCCTGCTCGGTGGCGAACATGGTGCCGGTGCGGCCGAAGCCCACGGCGATCTCGTCCGCGATCAGGTGCACCCGGTAACGGTCGCACAATGCACGCAAGCGCTGCAGGTAGATGGGGTGATACATCGCCATGCCCGTGGCGCACTGCACCAGCGGTTCGACAATCACCGCGGCAATCGCGGCATGATGCTCAGCGATGTATGCCTCGGCTAGCTCCGCGCAACGCAACGCATATTGCTCCGCGCTCTCGCCCGGCTCCGCAAGCCGCCAATCCGGGCTGGGCAACGATACGGACTCGCGCAGCAAGGGCGCATAGGTATCCTTGAACAGGGCAACATCGGTGACGGAAAGCGACCCCAGGGTTTCGCCGTGGTAGCCGTTCTGCAGGCTGAGGAAGCGCGTCTTGCCGGGCTGCCCATGGTTGCGCCAGTAGTGGAAACTCATCTTGAGCGCGATCTCGGTAGCGGAGGCGCCGTCGGACGCGTAAAAACTGTGCCCCAGTCCGGTGAGCGCAGACAACTGTTCGGAAAGCCGAACCACGGGCTCGTGGGTGAAACCCGCCAGTATCACGTGCTCGAGCTGGCCCAGCTGTGCCGCGATTGCCTGCTTGATATGGGGATGGTTATGGCCAAACAGGTTGACCCACCACGAACTGACGCCGTCCAGGTAGCGCTTACCGTCAAAGTCCTCCAGCCACACGCCCTCGCCGCGCCTGACCGGCACCAGGGGCAGCGCTTCGTGCTGCTTCATCTGGGTGCAGGGATGCCAGACGGAAGCCAGGCTGCGCTGCAACAAGGATGCGTTACTGGTCGTCATGCGCTGGTTTAATGCAGGACGTAGGATGCCGCCTCGTCCGCCAATACAATACGATCCGTCGTCAGGCCCAGGTCCCAGGCGGCTTCCTGTGTCGCCAATTGCAGCATGCTGCTCAAGGCATGGCTCAATTCCGCTGTCAGCGCGATGCTGTAGACTTCCCCGGCCTGGCTATGCAGCTCCAGCATGGATTCGGTGTGATCCATGTGCACCAGCTTGCATTCCGCAATCAGTACCGGCGGCTCGGCGGTCGCCGGCTTGATGTCATGGTAGGCGCCAGAAAGGTTGATGCCCTGTATCAACGGCAAACTTTCCACCTCCTGGTTGAAATGCTCCAACAGCTCTTCGGCCGTCACGGCCAGGGTTTCATGCATGTTCACGGGGGAGAGCTCGCTATCCTGCAATAACCCCCACAGCACACGCACGATACGCCGCGTCAGCCAGGCATTAAGCTCTGCCGCATCAGCCAGGCTGATTTTGAGCAACATGCGATCCTGGTGGCTGCTGTAGCTCAAATGAAGCTGCTGGATTGCCACATCCTCAAACCCTTCCGACATTTACTGCTCCCTGCAAAACGACTCGATTGAATATGCAATTATAAGGCTTTAAACAACTCTTTACCGGATAATCCACGGAGCTCCCCGCAACGCGAGATGTCGCCTGGCCACACAATGGCCTGGCGGGCTTGATACGCCAGCGGTTCCGGCCGTGTGCCGACATCTATTTTCGAAATCAGGAAACCAATTTGAACCTCGGCAGTCGAACCGCTTAACTGCAAGAGCATTAAGTATTCCTGTTGCAATAATTTTTTTACCCATGCTAGGATGAATATCGCCTTGCATGTGTCGGGCAGCCCCGATGCATGTAATTGGTAACGATTGAACATAAGAAACGTAATGGAACAAAGATTAGATCCAACTGCCTTGAGAATTCGACTGATATTGCTGTCAGTCGTATTGTCTTTGCTCAGCTTGGCCTATATCTGCATGCAGCTGCCTGACGCACTCTACGTCACGGATGCCAACGTTGTTCAAATCGTCAAAGTCGAATCTTCTCCCACGGGAGGCGGCGAACCGCCTTCCACGTTAGCACTATCCTTCACCGGCTTCCTGCTCACCGCGCTTCTGCTCGTTGCCAGCGCACCGGTCTCCTGGACGCGGACAAGCAACACCACGGCAAAACGCCTTTATTTCTCCACCAACGCAAGACCCCGAGATCCTCCATCTCTTGCCTGAGAGCCGCTAACAAAATTCTTCTCTGGCGTCGTCGCTCTGCTGTCTTACCGTACTAGTTGTACTGTCTGCGGCAGAACGCCTAGCTAGAATCGTTGCACTGAATTTTGTTTGCGCCTCAAAGGGCATTTCCTGCCCACGCAGTATTTCCACCGGACGTTAACAATGCGATGAGATCGTATTCAGGCATAGGGCTGTTTTACCTAATGACTTGAATACCTCGAATACCACTGCAACGCATTGACATGCAAACGGCTTCATTCGCCATTGCCACGCCTCATGCTGCCCGGTATTCAGCAACGCTGACTGCTCCTGCGGAAATCCTGCCCGGCAACACCCCTAACTCACGCTGACCATTGCCCGCCCGACCCTGTGCGCTTGATGCACATGCGTCGCAAGGCCTTGCACGCGATGAATTCAGGACTTGACCTCTTTATTAACCGAGCATCGATCAATCTTATGATGAAAAAACTTTCTTTCGCCCTAGGCGTGATGGCGACGCTGCTGAGCGGCTGCCACCAGGCTGAATCCAACGAACCCCACGAACTGCCCAAGCTCAAGGTGACCTCGCCGCTGCGTCAGGACACCTCCATCGTGAAGGAATACGTTTCCCAGATCCGTGCCATCCGGCATATCGAGGTCCGCGCCCTGGAACGGGGCTACCTGCAAGACACGTTTGTCGACGAGGGGCAGCAGGTCGCCAAGGGGCAACCCATGTTCCGCATCATGCCCAACCTCTACCAGGCCGATCTGCAGAAGGCCAAGGCCGAGGCCAACATGACCAAGATCGAATACGACAACACCAAGGCGCTGGCGGACAAGAACATCGTTTCGCCCAATGAGCTGGCGCTTGCCAAGGCCAAGCTGGACAAGGCCAACGCCGAGGTCAATGTGGCGGAAACGCATCTCGGCTTCACCAATATCAACGCGCCTTTCACCGGCATCATGGACCACCTGGAAGCCAGGAACGGCAGCCTGGTGGATGAGGGCGACCTGCTGACCACGCTGTCCGACATCAGCAGGATGTGGGTGTACTTCAACGTGCCGGAATCCGAATACCTCGACTACGTCCAGAGCAAGAAGAATCACGCCCAGGACAAGGAAAAGGTGAAGCTGAAAATGGCGAACGGCGACGTGTTCGACCAGGAAGGCGTGGTCGAGACCATAGAAGCCGATTTCGACAACAAGACCGGCAACATCGCCTTCCGTGCCGCCTTTCCCAATCCCAACCAAGTACTGCGGCACGGCCAGACCGGCAGCATCCTCATGAGCATCCCCTACAAGGATGCCTTGCTGATCCCGCAGAAAGCCACGTTCGAGATTCTCGACAAGGTCTACGTCTACGTCATCGACAAGGACAACAAGATTCAGCAGCGGCTGGTCACCATCGATGCGGAGCTGCCCCACCTCTACATCGTCAAGGACGGCCTGGAAGCGAGCGACAAAATCCTGATCGAGGGCTTGAGGAAAGTCCATAACGGCGAGCAGATCGCCGTCGATTTCATCTCCCCTGACAAGGCCATGTCGGACCTGAGCCTTTACGCTGAATAACCCAACCAGGCGACGAGATCAATGCTGAATATTTTCATCAAAAGACCGGTCATGGCGATTGTATTGTCGCTATTGATCGTATTCATGGGGTTCTTGTCGATCAAGACCCTGCCCACATCGCAGTTTCCCGACATCGCGCCGCCGCGCGTGATCGTCTCGCTGGCCTATCCCGGCGCCAGCGCCGACGTGCTGGTGCAATCCTCGCTGATTACGATCGAGCGCGCGATCAACGGCGTGCCCGGCATGAAGTACATCGTGTCTGATGCGACGAGTGCCGGCGAAGCCACGATCCAGGTGATCTTCGACCTCGGCGTGGACCCCAACCAGGCCATGATCAACGTCAAGACCCGTATCGACCAGGTGATGAGCCGCCTGCCCGAGCTGGTGCAGATGGAAGGCGTGGTGGTCGAGCGCGTCCAGCCCAGCATGCTGATGTACATCAACCTTTACAGCAAGGATAAGCACGCGGACGAGAAATTCCTCTTCAACTACGCCAACGTCAACATCATTCCCGAAATACAGCGCGTCAACGGCATCGCGCAGGCCAAGATTCTCGGCAGCCGCCAGTACGCGATGCGCATCTGGCTCAACCCCGAGCGCATGCGCGCCTACAACGTCTCCACCGAGGAAGTCATGGAGGCGATCAACAGCCAGAGCGTGATCGGCCGCCCCGGCCGCCTGGGC
Source organism: Methylobacillus draconifructus (assembly GCF_045984385.1). Lineage (NCBI taxonomy): Bacteria > Pseudomonadati > Pseudomonadota > Betaproteobacteria > Nitrosomonadales > Methylophilaceae > Methylobacillus > Methylobacillus draconifructus. The sequence goes on along the minus strand of NZ_JBJQIJ010000001.1, from coordinate 98,927 downwards.
CAAAGCTCGGGCATCACCGCGCAATCCAAGGAATACGTGCTGATCTACCAGGGCCGCTACAACAAGCCTGAGCAGTATGCAGACATCATCATCCGCGCTAACTCCGAAGGCGAGATCCTCCATCTCAAGGACATCGCCAAGGTCGAGCTGAACAGCGAGTTCTACGATATTTACTCCAACAAGGACGGCTATCCTTCGGCGGCCATCGTGCTCAAGCAGAACTACGGCAGCAACGCCACCGAAGTGATCGAGCATGTGAAGGAAAGAATGGAGGAGCTGAAGGCCTCCTTCCCCGAAGGTATGGATTATGAAGTCAACTACGACGTATCCAAGTTCCTGGATGCCTCGATCGAAAAGGTGATCCACACTCTGATCGAGGCGTTTGTCCTGGTAGCCCTGGTGGTGTTCATCTTCCTGGGCGACTGGCGTTCCACCCTGATCCCGATCCTGGCGGTGCCGGTGTCGCTGATCGGCACCTTCTTCGTCATGCAGATGTTCGGGATTTCGATCAACCTGATCACGCTGTTTGCGCTGGTGCTGGCGATCGGTATCGTGGTGGATAACGCCATTGTGGTTGTGGAAGCTGTCCATGCCAAGATGGAAACCGAGCACTTGACTCCCTACAAGGCCACCCAAAAGGTGCTGGGGGAGATCGGCGGGGCGATCGTCGCCATTACCCTGGTGATGACCGCCGTGTTCGTGCCCGTGGCCTTCATGACTGGGCCGGTGGGCGTGTTCTACCGCCAGTTCTCCATCACCATGGCAGCTTCCATCATCATCTCGGGCGTCGTCGCCTTGTCGCTGACGCCGGTGCTGTGCGCGATGCTGCTGAAGAACAACCACGGCCAGCCCAAGCGCAAGACCCCGGTCAGCCTGTTCATCAATGCCTTCAACCATGTGTTCGAGAAGGTGACGGGACGCTACACCCAATTGCTGGATATCGTCGTCACGCGCCGCATCGTCACCTTCCTCATGCTGGCCGCGTTCGCCGCCGGTACCTTCCTGGTCGACAAGACCTTGCCCGCAGGCTTCATCCCGGGCGAGGACCAGGGCATGGTGTATGCGATCATCCAGACGCCGCCCGGCTCCACGCTGGAAGTCACCAACAAGATCGCCCGGCAGTTGCAGGGCATCGCTTCCAAGGTCGAGGGCGTGCAGTCGGTATCTTCCCTGGCGGGCTACGAGGTGCTGACCGAGGGCCGAGGCTCCAATGCCGGCACTTGCATCATCAACCTCAAGGACTGGTCCGAACGCAAGCAATCCGTGCATCAGATCATCGAGGAGCTAGAAGAAAAGACCAAGGACTTCGGCGCCGTGATCGAGTTCTTCGAGCCGCCAGCCGTCCCCGGCTATGGCGCGGCATCGGGCCTGGCGCTGCGCCTACTCGACAAGACCGATAACACGGATTACCACGAGTTCGACAAGATCAACCAGGATTTCATGAAGGCGCTCGCCAAGCGCAAGGAGCTCACCGGCCTGTTCACCTTCTATGCGGCGAACTACCCGCAATATGAAATCCAGATCGACAACAAGCTCGCGATGCAGAAGAAGGTTTCGATCGCCAAGGCGATGGACAACCTGGACATCCTGATCGGCAGTACCTACGAGCAGGGCTTCATCCGCTTCAACAACTTCTTCAAGGTCTATACCCAGGCCGGGCCGGAATTCCGCCGCTACCCGACCGACATCCTCAACTACTACGTCAAGAACGAGGAAGGCGAAATGGTGCCCTACTCGGCCTTCATGAAGCTGAAGAAAATGCAGGGCCCGAACGAGATCACGCGCTACAACCTGTACAACTCCGCCACCATCCGCGCCATGCCTGCCGACGGCTACACCACGGACGACGCGATCAAGGCCGTGGAGCAAGTGGCGAAAGCCACCCTGCCGCACGGTTATGACGTCGGCTGGGAAGGCTTGTCCTTCGACGAGGCCAACCGCGGCAACGAGGCCATCATCATCTTCGGCGTCGTGCTGGTGTTCGTCTACATGGTGCTGGCGGCGCAGTATGAAAGCTTCATCCTGCCGTTGGTGGTCGTACTCTCGCTGCCCGCGGGCGTGTTCGGCTCGTTCTTCCTGCTCAAGGCATTGGGCCTCGCCAACGACATCTATGCCCAGGTCGGGTTGGTGATGCTGGTCGGCCTGCTCGGGAAGAACGCGGTGCTGATCGTGGAATATGCGGTGCAGAAGCATGCGCAAGGCCTCTCGATCAAGGATGCCGCGATCGAGAGCGCACGCGTGCGTTTCCGTCCCATCCTGATGACCTCGTTCGCCTTCATCGCCGGCCTGATCCCGCTGGTGATCGCTACGGGCGCGGGCGCAGTGGGCAACCGCACCATCGGCAGCTCGGCGCTGGGCGGCATGCTGTTCGGCACCATCTTCGGCGTCATTCTCATCCCTGGCCTGTACTACATATTTGCCAAGCTGTCCGACGGCAAATCGATGATCAGGAACGAAGAAGTCGAGCCTTTAACTGAAATCTATCACTACAGCAAAAACGATGATGACCAAGAATAAAGCCATTCAACTTGCCGTGTTGGGATGCCTGGCGCTCATGGTGCAATCGTGCGCCATCCCGACGATCACGAAAAAAGAACCGCAGGTCGCATTGCCGGAGCATTACAGCAGCGCGAACGATAGCGCTGCCGGCACCGGCAGCGCTGCCCGCGTCAACTGGAGGGAGTTCTTCGAGGACCAGCACCTGTCCGCGTTGATCGATACCGCCATTGCCAATAACAAGGAGATCAACATCCTCATGCAGCGCATCAGCGTTGCCGAGAACGAGATCCTCGCGCGCAAGGGCGAATACCTGCCCTCGGTCGGCATCGGCGCCACCGCCGAAACCGAGAAGACCGCGCGCTACACCCGCAACGGCGCGATCGAGGAAGGCCTGGAGATCAAGGAAGGCAAGCATTTTCCCAAGTATTTCGGCAATTACCAGTTCGGGCTGGTCGCCTCCTGGGAGCTGGATGTCTGGAAGAAGCTGCGCAATGCCACCAAGGTCGCCACCATGGAATACATGGCGTCGGTGGAAGGGAAGAATTTCCTCATCACCAACCTGGTGGCGGAGGTCGCCAATTCCTACTACGAACTGCTCGCGCTGGATAACGAGCTCGACAACCTGGACAAGAACATCGCGATCCAGGAAAACGCGCTGGGCGTGGTGAGGGAGCTGCAGCAATATGCGCGCACTACTTCGCTGGCGGTGAAGCGGTTCGAGGCCGAGGTCAACAAGAACCAGAGCCAGCGCTATGAGGTGAAGCAGAAGATCGTCGAGACGGAGAACCGCATCAACTTCCTGCTGGGCCGCACGCCGCAGCCGATAGCACGGTCTTCGGCTGGTTTCATGGAAATGAAGCCCAAGATGCTGGATGTGGGCATCCCTTCCCAGCTACTGGAAAACCGTCCCGACATCCGCCAGGCGCAACTGGAGCTGGAAGCCGCCAAGCTCAACATCGAGGTGGCGAAGGCAAACTTCTATCCATCCTTCGCCCTCAAGGCCGGGCTGGGGTTCCAGGCATTCAACCCGCGCTACCTGCTCAACATGCCTGAGTCGGTTGCAGGCTCGTTCGGCGGCGACCTCGTCGCGCCGCTGGTCAACCGCAACGCCATCATCGCGGCCTACAAGAACGCCAGCGCCGGGCAGATCAAGGCCGCGTTCGAGTACGAGCAGGCCATCATCAACGCCTATAGCGAAGTGGCAACCCAGCTGTCGAACCTGGACAACCTCGACAAGAACTACCAGTTGAAGAACAGCCAGGTCGACACCCTGACCAACTCGATCGAGATCTCCAACCAACTGTTCCAATCCGCCCGCGCGGACTACATGGAAGTGCTGCTGACGCAGCGCGACGCGCTGGAGGCGAAGATGGACCTGATCGAGACCAAGCAGAAGCAAATCATGGCAATGATCAACTTATACAGAGCGTTGGGAGGTGGTTGGCAATAGAGACTATCAAACGTACCGCAAAGCAAGCCCCAATATTAATTAATTGATTTTCAGGAGATTTATCATGAAACAGGCAATTTCGATTCTGACCTTCGCGTTATTGGCCTCCTCCGCACTGCTGGCCCAGGCGCAAGACGGCAACGCGCTGCTCAATGGCCAAGTGCTGGCGGCTGCCAATATCAGCCCGCTCAATGCCACTTTCGATGCGCGCATTGCGGAAACACAGGCGGTCGGCACATCCAAGAACGTGGCCCTCCTCACCAACAACCGCCCGCATCCCAAGTACGGCTTCAACATCAACCGCATCAATACCTCCGCCGAGCGGGCGGACCGCAACCTGGGCAAGCACTTCGTCTATGTGCTCCATCCCAAGAACGGCTTCCTGGTCAAACGCTACGTAGGTTGATCAAGTATCGATCAAGGGCAGACTGGTAAAAAAGCTCGAAACTCTGCACCCTCGGCCTGGTTCGATGAATTAGGCCTTTTTTTTGCATATTGGCGCAAGGCATCCAGACCGGCCGGACTCTCCATCAAGGCAGCTTAATTGTCTTGAGTACGGCAGAGAGCACCCCGGGGAATTTCTGCTCGATCTCGGCGAGCCGGAGGGAATTCAAGTGCTCCTTGCCGTCGATCACGGTTTCCACTAGCCCGGCGGCACGCAGGATCTTGAAATGATGCGACATGCTGGACTTGGGGCGGTTCAGGTCCAGTTCGCCGCACGTCATCTGCCGTCCCGCCTGCGCCAAGTGTCCGACGATCTCCATGCGGGCCGGATCTGAGAGCGCATACATGATGTCGGTCAGCTCCACTTGCTCGATGGCAGGATGTTTAATTTGTCTCATGGACAAAATTTATCATAGCCGTTACCATGTTTCCATAGTTCGAATATTTTGGAACTATGGAAACAAACCCTGACGCCATCAGGGAAATGCTTTCCCACCTACCAACCGTCGCTACTCAAAAGGAATGACAATGGCAGACCTATTTTCCTCATACCAGTTGAAAGATGTCGAATTAAAAAACCGCATTGCGGTGCCGCCCATGTGCCAATACATGGCGACCGACGGCCTGGCCAATGATTGGCATCAAGCCCACTATACTTCGCTTGCGCGTGGCGGCAGCGGCCTCGTGATCGTCGAAGCCACCGCCGTCGCGCCTGAAGGGCGCATCACCCCGCACTGCCTGGGGTTATGGAATGATGAACAAGCAGAGCAATTACGTACGATCGCGGCCGCCATCAAGGCTGCCGGGGCCGTGCCCGGCATCCAGATCGCCCATGCGGGACGCAAGGCCAGCGCCAATATTCCCTGGGAAGGTGACGACCACATTCCCGAAGGCGATGCCCGTGGCTGGCAACCCATCGCGCCCTCGGCCAAGGCATTCGGCGGCTTGCTGCCGCGCGTGCCGACCGCCATGAGCGTTGCCGACATCCAACGGGTGCAGCAAAACTTTGTCGATGCCGCCCGGCGCGCCGTCGCAGCGGGGTTCGAATGGCTGGAGCTGCACTTCGCCCACGGCTACCTGGCGCAGAGCTTTACCTCCATCCATTCCAACCTGCGTACCGATGAATACGGCGGCAATGCTGAAAACCGGGGCCGCTTCACGCGCGAAACCCTGGCGGCCGTGCGCAAGGTCTGGCCCGAAAACCTGCCATTGACCGCACGTTTCGGCGTGCTGGAATTCGACGGGCAGGATGAGCAGACCTTGAGCGAATCCATCCAGCTGGTCAATGACTGGAAACAGCTTGGCCTGGACATGCTCAGCGTCAGCATCGGCTTCAGCACCCCAGAGGCAAAGATTCCGTGGGGGCCTGCCTTCCTTGCCCCGATCGCCCAGCGCGTGCGCAACGAGGCCAATATCCCGGTGTCCTCCGCCTGGGGATTCGGCGCGCCCGACCTCGCCGACCAGGCCGTCCGCAACGAACAGCTGGACATTGCCATGATAGGCCGCGCCCATCTCGAGAATCCGAACTGGACCTACCAAGCAGCCAAGGAACTGAACAAGGAAAACCCGGCCTGGGTGCTTCCGCCTCCTTATGCCCATTGGCTGGCGCGTTACCACGACCCAAGACAACGATAACCATCCTCGCCATCCCGATCAGCCTACACGGCTCATCGGGGTGAGCGCGATAAGCTCAACCACCTCTTCCACAAAAGCCTGGGCCAGGCGGCATGTCAGGCACGCATGACATTGCGTATTGGCCTTGGCTTTTCTTCCCGGATGGGCAGATTCACCAACGCCGCCGCAATAGCCAGCACGATGTCGGCATACCACATCCACGAATAATCTCCATTCATGTACAGGGCGACCCCGCCCAGCCATGCCCCGAAAAATCCGCCGACCTGGTGGCTGAGCAAGGCCAGGCCGAACAGCGTGGCCAAATAGCGGGCACCGAACAGCTTGCCGATCAGCCCGGCTGTCGGCGGCACCGTTGAAAGCCAAGTGAAGCCCAAAACCGCTGCGAATAGATAAAAGGTCCATTCCGTCTTCGGCGCGAGCAGGTAAAAACCAATCGCCACCGCCCGCGAGGCGTACATCCAGAACAACAGCATTTTCATGCGCCGGGTCTGCCCGAGCCAGCCTGCGCAAAGGCTGCCGAGCACGTTAGCCAAACCGATGATCGCAATCGATGTCGCGCTGGTGGAGGCAGGCAGCCCGCAGAGATCAATCTCTCCGGGCAGGTGGGTCACCAGGAAAGCGATATGGAAGCCGCAGGTGAAAAACCCTGCATGCAGGCAAAGATAGCTGCGATCCTTGAATGCGATGCGCACCTGCTCTGCCAGGGTCATGCTGCCGGGTGGAGTAGCCGCCTGCCGGCCAGCTGCATCTTTCTTTTCCCTCAGCGGAATCGCCAGCAAAATAGCGCTCAGCGAAGTCGCGGCCAGCACCATGATTGCCGTGACCCAGTTGAATGCATGGATGAGCGCCTGGGCAAACGGGGCGAAAATAAACTGGCCCAAAGAACCCCCGGCATTGATCACGCCTGCGGCAAAAGACCGTTGTTCGCCGGGCAACCGTTGCGCCGCGGCTCCCATCAGGATGGAAAAACTGCCGGCACCCGCACCCACAGCCGTCAGGATACCGATGGAAAAAATCAAGCCGAACCCGGATTGCATGAATGGGGTGATTGCCAAGCCGATGGCGAGCATCACCGTCCCCAGCACGATGACCTTGAACGAGCTCACCCTGTCGGCCAGCATGCCGAAGAGCGGTTGGGCCACGCCCCAGGCCAATTGTGCAATCGCCATGGCCATGCTGACCGTCACGATCCCCAGGCCGGTGGATGTGTTCAGGGGCGAGACGAACAAGCCCAGGGATTGCCGGATGCCCATTGTGACCGCCAGGATGGCAGCGGCAGAGATCACCAATGTCCAGAACGTCCGCTTAGCGTTTATTTCCATCAACACCCACACTTTTGATTGATATGCTCGAGGCTGAGTAGAATACATGCGAACTGGCGATATGTGTTCGCCTTGCAGACTATCTGTGCAAATCATGGCAAATCATGCGCAATCTGGCATGATCAAGATTTCATGACTTCCCGCCCCACACAACGAGAAGGTCGGTATGCATAACCCTAGTGTATTCAAAGAAGAACGCCTGGACGTTCTATACCAGCTCATCACCGAGCACCCGCTTGCCACCCTCGTCACGTCGGGTGCGCAAGGCTTGATGGCCAACCTGGTGCCCTTCACGCTGCACGCGGATAAAGAAAATGGCGTCTTGCGCGCCCATCTCGCCAGGGGGAACAAGCAACTGGACGAACTGCGGGCAGGCGGCGAAGCCCTGGTGGTTTTCCAGGGGCCGCAATTCTACGTTACGCCTTCTTGGTATCCGTCCAAAGCGGAACACGGCAAAGTCGTCCCGACCTGGAATTACACCATGGTCCAGGTGCGCGGAACACCGCGCGTGATTGACGACCCTGACTGGCTGTTGGCCCAAGCCGGCCATTTGACCCAGCTCAACGAAGCCGAGCGCACTCAACCCTGGCATGTGGCGGACGCCCCGGAAGATTTCATCGCCTCGCAGTTGAAAGCGATTGTGAGCGTGGAGATTCCGATCCAGTCGATTGCCGGGAAATTCAAGCTGAGCCAGAACAGGCAGCAGCAGGACAAACAAGGCGTCATGCAAGGTTTCGAGGCCGAGCGAGGCTGTCCCGTCACCGGCTACTTTGCCGAGGAATAAAGGCGGCCATTCATACAAGCCGCGCGCGAATTACACCGCAAGAATTGGAGTGCTTGCGATTGAACCCGACGATATCCTTAGCATATGGACAGGATTGAGGATATTGCAATGGAGCCCGGCATGAGCAAACCGGCTTATCTTTCCGACGAGGCACGCTGGCAAGCAATTGCCAACCGGGATGCGGCGGCGGACGGTTGTTTCGTCTATGGCGTGAAGACCACCAGAATCTATTGCAAGCCCAGCTCGCCCTCCCGGCTGCCGAAACGTAAGAATGTGGAGTTTTTCGCCACCCCGGCATTGGCCGAAGCCGCAGGTTACCGCCCCAGCCAGAGGAAGCAAGACAAAAATACCCTCGCCGCAGAAAGGGCAGCCCTGGTTGCCAAGGCATGCAAGCTCATCGAGGCGTCGGAAACGCCGCCCAGGCTGAACGACTTGGCCGCACGCATCGGCCTGAGTGCCTACCATTTCCACCGCATCTTCAAGGCCGAGACTGGATTGACGCCCAAGGCTTATGCAAGCGCCTACCGCGGGCGCAAGCTGCGGGCGCAGCTGGATACGCCGGACAACTCCGTCACGGACGCCATTTACGGCGCCGGCTTCAACTCCAGCAGCCGCTACTATGAAACTGCCGGGCAATTGCTCGGTATGCGGGCAAGCGACTACCGTACCGGAGGGAGCGGCGCCGTGATCCGCTTTGCCGTAGGGCAATGCGCGCTGGGCGCGATCCTGGTCGCCCAGAGCCAGAAGGGAATATGCGCCATCCTGCTGGGCGACGATCCTGAACAGATCGTGCGCGACCTGCAAGACCAGTTTCCCAAAGCGCGCCTGATTGGCGGAGACGAGGATTTCGAACAGTTGGTCGCCCAGGTCGTCGGCTTCGTCGAAGCGCCCTCGCTTGGCTTGAACCTGCCTCTGGATATCCGCGGCACGGTTTTCCAGGAGAGAGTATGGAAAGTGCTGAGAGAAATCCCGCCAGGAACTACCGTCAGCTATGCCGAAGTTGCAAAGCGCATGGGCTGCCCGCGCGCGGTCCGCGCCGTGGCGCAGGCCTGCGGCGCCAACAAGATCGCGGTCGCGATTCCCTGCCACCGCGTGGTGCGGCGGGATGGCGATATCTCCGGCTATCGCTGGGGCGTCGAGCGCAAACGCGAGTTGCTCGCGCGCGAGCAGGAATCATGAATACCGTGCCGCTCGCAGCTTTGAATTTAGGAACCAATTATCTTTCAATCGCCATCCGGGGATATTTCTTGCACTACGTGATAGGAGACAGTGAATGCCGCACCTATCGTTATTGATGGAAAGAATGAATACGCCGATTGGACAAATGCTGCTCGTCACGGACGAACATCAACGCGTTCGCGCCCTGGATTGGCAAGATCATGAAGACCGCCTGCACCTCTTGATGCAAAGGCAATACCGTGGCGATACCGTCATATTGAATACGCATTCAGGAACATCTCCAGCGGCCTTGGCAATGCAGGCGTATTTTGAAGGCGACCTTCAGATCATAGACACTATCGCGATTGCAACCGGAGGCACCGACTTCCAGAGAACGGTGTGGAAAGCATTAAGGGATATCATCCCGGGAACGCCCATCAGCTACACCGCCCTGGCGGAGAAGATAGGCAAGCCCTCGGCCGTGCGTGCCGTTGGGCTGGCGAATGGCGCCAACCCGGTCGGCATTATCGTGCCATGCCACAGAGTGATCGGGTCCGACAAATCCCTGACCGGATATGGGGGAGGATTGGAACGTAAAAAATGGCTGCTGAATCATGAACTGCCTAAAACAACAGCAGGGCAATTTAGCTTGCACTATTAATCAGCGTTTTAACCAAGGACTTGGCATGGCCAACGAAATCGCTGCCTTGCTGGCTTCTTTCCGTAATGGCCGCCCCTTCCACCACTAGCGCCAATTGCAATGCCAAGGCCTCGGCCTGCTTGATGCCGGCCTTCTCCGCCAACTCCGCAAACTGACTTCTCAATTGCCTGGAAAACTCCCGGGATCTCTGATTGACCGGATGATCAGACTGGGGAAACTCGACGCCGGCCTTGATCGAGGCAAACCCTTTGAAATCCTTTTCCCCGATGATATCCAGCAGGCCGACGACCAATGCCTCCAGTTCAGCCAACGCGCTTTCCTGCCGTGACGCCTCGGCCAGCCTTTGCCAGAGCTTCTCTTCCTGGGTGCGAAGGTGCTCGATGATGAGAAGCTCCTTCGACTTGAAGTATTTGTACAAGGTCACCTTGGCGACCTGCGCCTGGGCGGCGATGTTGTCCACGCTCGTCGAATTGATGCCTTGCCTGGAAAACAAATCGCCAGCTACCTCCAAGATGTACTCACGCATCCGCCTTGCCATATCAAACGCCCATTCCCAATATTATCTTTTGCTTGTTTTGCAACTTGGAGTAGCACTCCCAAGCCCGATGTTGTTCGTACCATGCCAACAATGCTTCCAGCTTCCGGCTATCCAATGCCGGGTTACTGGATAACCCAGACTGCACGACGTGCATGTAAGTCTGCAACTGATCCTGGGGAACGCTCGCATAGCTGGGGGCCGGGCAGATTCCCGACTGAATATTGCGTTTGAAGGCAAGCGCCTTAAGCAGCAGATCCGGGTCGATGGCGTCCACAACCGCAGCTTCTTGATATTCGGTGCCCTGCTGGGCAAATTGCGCCTGTTGATGTTGTCCTGAAGGCCAGACATGCAGGCCGAGAATAGCGATGGCAGTCACTGCCGCGGCATACCCGCCTGCGAGCAAGGATTTCTCAATCCTCGTCGCGAGCGGCGGCCGCGCGTCCGCCAATACGGTCTTTGCCGCCTGTTGGGCGGTTAGCAACGCGCCCGTCCCGGGACTGCGCAATTCCTCAGCGACCGCCCCTTGCAACAAAATCATCAACTGTGCAACGACGGCTGCAGGATTCTGCAGCTTTGCTACCGTAGCGAGTCGAAGCAAGTGCGCGCTTAATACGGGACAGACCGCAGCCAAAGAATGTTGCGATGCATACTCCTCAAGCGCCCTCTCCCGGATGCCGGGCGCACTCAGCCAAGTATCGAGAAGGGAATATACGCACAGCAGCTTCTCGGCCGGTTTTTTGCCGCTGCGTTCTATCATGTGGATCAACCATGCGCTATTGAGTAAATCCATTGCCTTGCCTTATATGTACTATACCGTTCATTCTGACACATATGCGTTCATCGAGTTATGAATGCAGTCTGGTGAAACAGCGCGGTAACTTCAGTTATTTGGCGGCTTCGCTCAACTGTTCGAGCTTATCCTTGATCAATTGGGCAAGTTTTTCCGCTGTGCGTATTGTGGTGTTTTTATCGCTCCACGAACTCTCCAGCTGGGCAGACTTGGACATGACGACAGCACGCTTTTTGACGTCCACCAAGATCAATCGTGGATAGACAAATAAATAGGTGGGTTTCAAGGCCACGCCAATCACCAGGTAATCCGCCCCGGTTTCCTTGTTGAGCTCAATCGCCGTTTCTACGTTGTCATAAAGATAGGTAGGCGAATGCTGCTCCACCTCCGATTTCACCTTGGCACCTTCCTGGATGACATTCACTCCCTTGTTTTTAAGCGCTTCCTTGAACTTGGTCGACAATAAATCGATGCGCTGCAGCTCTTCCGGCGCATTAGGCAGATTGGTCAGATCATTGAGCTCGAATGCCAACACTACGACTTTGGGCGACTGTTCAACCGCGAGGACAGTTCCCCACAACCCCAAGCCCAGGACTACCATCAATAATTTAAAAACCATGTGCATATTACAATCTCCATAGACTTTACCCGATAAAACCAAACCGTTTAGTTTAAAACTAAACTGTATAGTACATTTTTAGCATGAAGATGCAAAACTTCTTTTGCATTCCATCCTAGCGAGCATCTGGATCAGCCGCGCCCTTCATCCACAAACCCTCAACTTGAAAGACTATGCAAATGAAAAAGCCGAGCCCCTAGGACCACGAGGAAAGGTACGTAACCAAGTGAGCGACAAAATGCCAAGTAAAGATGAATCGGCAGAGTTATTGCTGTTGCCGTACGGCTTGGATTGGCATCTGTGGATTGACGATGAGGTATGGCGAGGTCTGCAGGCGCCAGATTTGGCAGGGATGCCGATGATGCAGCCGCTGACGGTGACTTTTTCGTGGATATTGCCCAGAGATAGGCAAATCACTCGCTTACAAAGCATCTTGCAAATCCACTACTTTATATTTGCAACATAATTTGAGAAGAATTCTGGCAATCGAACAATGATCAGCATTTTCCCCTTAAGTCCTTGTTTGGTTTCGCTGATACCAGTCCTTGCTGCGATTGACGATACAAACTACTGCGAGCATGGCCGGAACTTCAATCAGAACGCCAACGACCGTGGCTAAGGCCGCCCCCGAATGAAAGCCAAACAAACTGATAGCGGTGGCAACTGCCAATTCAAAAAAGTTACTCGCACCGATCAAGGCTGAGGGACAAGCCACGCTATGTCGTTCACGCGCTTTGTAGTTCAGCCAATAGGCCAGTCCAGCATTGAAGAATACCTGGATCAAGATAGGGACTGCCAGGAGTGCAATGACAAGTGGCTGCTCAATGATGGAGCGCCCCTGAAAGCCGAACAGCAAAATCAATGTCAGCAATAATGCAGCAATCGACCAGCTACCCGCAGCTTTCATGACCCGCTCAAAACTAGCTTGTCCTTTGGCCAGCACTACCTTGCGCAGCAATTGAGCCACCCACACCGGAATCACAATATAAAGCACAACAGATGTCGTGAGCGTAGCCCACGGCACACTGATCGCAGAAATGCCCAGCAGCAACCCGACCAAGGGAGCAAAGCCAAAGATCATGATGATATCGTTCAGTGCTACTTGGGATAAGGTAAACAAGGGGTCGCCTTGCGTGAGCCGGCTCCAGACAAACACCATCGCCGTGCAAGGAGCGGCAGCGAGCAGTATTAATCCGGCAATGTAGCTGTCTACCTGATCAGCAGGCATCATGCCGCCAAACAGATGTCGAATGAATAACCAGGCAAGCAATGTCATTGAGAATGGCTTGATCAGCCAATTCACAAATAGCGTGATACCGATACCTTTGACGTGCCGGCGTACTTGCCCCAGAGCTGAAAAATCCACCTTGGCCAGCATAGGGATGATCATGACCCAGATCAAAAACCCAACCGGTAAGTTCACTTGGGCAAATTCAAGCCGGGCAATCGCCTGGAATACGTCAGGCCAAAGCTGCCCTAAGGAAACCCCTATCAGTATGCACAAGGCTACCCAGAGGGTGAGATAGCGTTCAAACATACTCATTTGATGCTATCCAGCAAGTGTTTGATATCGGAGGCTCTCATGGCCTCTACTGGCAGGCTGATGAAGCGTTCCACGCAATGCTGTATCTGCCCGCGGATGCGTGAAAAAGCAATCCGCTTATCTTCATCGCTACCTTCAATAGCGGCGGGATCCTCAAAACCCCAATGTCCTGAAACCGGAGTACCAGGCCAGATGGGGCAGGCTTCTCCGGCTGCGTTATCACAAACAGTAATGACAATATCCATCCTTGGGGCCTCTGGTTTGGCAAACTCATCCCAGCTCTTGCTACGCAATTCTTCGGTGGAATACCCAAGGTCAGCAATTTGCTCGATGGCGAAGGGATTCACTTTGCCCGTGGGGTTACTGCCGGCACTATAGGCCTTGAACCTGCCCTGACCTAACTTGTTGAACAAGGCCTCTGCCATGATGCTTCTGGCGGAGTTGCCTGTGCAAAGGATGAGGACATTGAAAGTTTTAATGGTCATTTGGCAGATGCTTTAGAAAGTTGAAATTGCACTGGAGTGCACGGAACACCGCCACAGCAATTCTCAGTGAGGTAGGCCAGGACACTGTGCATGTGCTCGTAATTGGCTGAGTAGATGACAAAACGGCCTTCATTACGCGACGTCACTAGCTGGGCATGGCTGAGTTCTTTCATATGGAAAGATAATGAAGATGGGGCGATGCCCAAAGACTCGCTGATCTTGCCTGCGGCCAAACCAGCTGTCCCAGCCTGCACGAGAAGTCGATATATTGAGAGCCGGGATTCCTGGGCAAGAGCGGCTAACGCTGTAACGATGATTTTTGATTCCATATTTCAATAATATTTGAACAATAGAACCAAATCAATCAACACATAATCACGATTTGCTTATTTAAACTGGGTAGGCTGACCTCGGCATTGGCCAGGACGAATAATGGCATGATGCCGAATGCCACCCAGGAATGAAGTGCCATTTGGATGCGAGTCACCGGCGGCGGCTCGCGTTGGGCAATACGGAGCTTACGCAGTGGTTGTGCCAGTTGTTAGTTATCTGAGGACGCTTCCTTGAGCAACTGGCGATGAACGCGTGAGAAAGCACCGGGGTCATGAGCCCGAAGACTACGCCAGCCAGGCTGGGATGGGCTCCGGTGATGAGCAACCCGATCCAGATGATGGCACTAGGCAGAACCTATGCCCATACGCTGTAGCAGGATGAGGCTGCTAATACTCTGGATTTAAATTGCAAACGACATGACCCACCCCCCTAGCGCAGCTATCAGGACGACTAGGGCAGGCGGTACACGGCCATAAACCAGCAGCCCAAATGCAGTCAGCGCAAGCCCAAAGTCTGCTGTGCTATGAATGGAGCTGGTCCACACCGGATCATAAAGGGCTGACAGCAGGATACCGACCACACTGGCGTTGATCCCTGCTATTGTAGTTTGGATACCCCGGCGGTGGCGGAGGCTTTCCCATAAAGGTAGCGCGCCGATGAGCACCAGACAAGCCGGCAGGAAGATTACCCCAAGTAACACGAACCCACCTAACCAGCCGTGTAGTGGACCCTGAGCCACGGCGCCCAGATATGCCGCGAAGGCGAACAGCGGCCCAGGTACAGCTTGAACTGCGCCATAGCCTGCTAGAAAATCAGCATTGCTCACTGTTCCACTGGGTATGACCGTGGCCTGGAGTAACGGTAAGACGACGTGACCGCCACCAAAGACAAGTGCGCCAGAGTAATAAACGCCTTGGAGCAGTGCCCAGCTCGAAGAACCGCTGACTGCAGCCCATAGTGGCAGGACAACTAATGATACGGCAAATAGCAGCAAGACGACGATGCCGAGTTTGCGCGAGACGGGATATACATGTGCTTGGCTAATAACCTGCTGTGATAAAGTGAGTCGCCAGCGGCCCAGCAGGCCTCCAACGACGATGGCAGCGATCTGTCCCGTGGCAGTTGGCAGGAGCAGGGTCAGAAGCGCGCCTAGGATAGCCAGGACGGCACGAGGCTGATCTGGGCATAGCGACTTGGCCATATTCCAGACCGCCTGCGCTACTATTGCCACTGCGACAACCTTCAAACCATGCACCCAGCCTGATTCGATCAATCCTTGGTACTGAATGATGCCGAAGGCGAATAGGATCAGCGCTATTGCCGATGGCAAGGTAAAGCCCGCCCAAGCCGCCAGCATGCCCGGCCAACCCGCCCGACCCAGGCCTAGCGCCATACCAACTTGGCTGCTGGTCGGTCCCGGGAGAAGCTGGCAGAGTGCGACAAGATCAGAATAGCCACGGTCATCAATCCAGCAGCGACGCTCGACGAATTCCGTACGGAAATAGCCCAGGTGTGCGATAGGACCGCCAAAAGAGGTTAGTCCCAGCCTTAAAAACACCAAAAAAACATGCCAGGCATTGTCATGCACTGTGGTGGCCGATACTGACATCACATGGCTTTCTGCTACAGGTGCCGAGACAAGGCTTCGACCCTATTCTTGCGTTCGCCGTATCGGTCGACAAGTAACGGGGAGATATCACGAGTGAGTATAGTGAACTTCACCAACTCTTCCATGACATCCACCACCCGGTCATAGTCGCTAGAAGGCTTCATGCGACCAGCCTCATCAAACGCCTGAAATGCTTTGAGCAATGATACCTCTACATTAGCTAAGCCATCGTCATGTGTATTCATTGAGGTCAATCCTTGTCTACTGTCGCCGATACCAAATCTTACTATTATTGACGATGTACACCACGGCCAGCATCGCTGGAACTTTAATTAACACGCCAAGACGGCGGAAGGCAGGGTTAAATAGTGGCTTACTGCCCAAGTTCAAGAGGACTCTTGAGTCGCGCCTCCGTCGTGTGCTGACAGCAACGATTCGCGCTTCTCCGCCCATTTCAGCATTGCATCCAAAGCGGGGCACAAGGCCTGCCCCCATTCCGTCAGTCGGTACTCGACCTTTGGGGGTACTTGCGGATAAAGCTTGCGCGAAACGATTCCGTCCGCTTCCAACTGACGAAGCTGCTGGGCCAGCATCTTCTGAGAAATCCCGGGAATCAGCTTCTCGAAGTCGGAATAGCGTTGCACTTGTCCACCGAAAAGATGGAAAAGAATGATCAGCTTCCATCGGCCTTCCAGTAGCCGAATGACTTCTTCTACGCCAACGGCGGCAGTGGCGGGTGTGTATATTTTTCCCATGTCTCAGTAACTTACTTTTTAGTGCGTTCTTGATAGTTTGAAAGTATATGGCGAAAATTCTCATACAGTAAATCACAGCGAGAACGCAACCATGCCCCTTTCACTACCGGATCCAGTCTCCGTTTACTTCGAGATCAGCAATGGCTCGGACATCTCTCAAATTTCCCATTGCTTCACATCGGATGCGATTGTTGTGGACGAAGGCAAGACGCATCGGGGACATGTAGCCATCCAGGCATGGCAGCGCGAGGCACAGAAGGCATTCAAGTACACGGTTGAGCCTGTCGGCGTCTCCCGAGAAGGGGCTCGCTTGAAGGTCGCAGCCAATGTCGTCGGCAATTTCCCTGGCAGCCCGGCGCAACTCGACCACGTGTTCGGTCTGGATGGCGACAAGATCAAGTCACTGGAGATCGGTTGATGTCCATGAACCTGGAATTACAAGGGCTTTTCATTTCACTGCCTGCAGCAGGATCAAACTGCAGGTGAACGATATCCCTACAAACCTTCCTTCTGATAGCCACCTCCAAGGCCGATCCAACCCCCAATTGCTCCAAGGGCGCAGCAGGTAATCGAACACTCGCGCTATTACCCCATTAAAGATATCCAGCAAGGTAGCCAAATATAACCATCCTTCACGGGGTTCAACCAGGGTGCAACCGTATAGCACTCAATCTCTCGACCCTAGAAGGCCTATACCATCATGATATAGACCTTGCTGCTTACATGCTTCCCAAGTCCTCTATGGCATCGATCACCATGCCAGTGCCAATAGCGATCATGAGAATGTCTGCTGCCACTCTGACATATTTATAGCCACGCGGTGGTGGGTCCAGTCTGGCCATGATGACTGGAGGTAGGTCGTAATACACGACATCGCGCGGTAGTGGATAGCCTCTACGCCATTTTTTGGCTTGTCCTGGCGGCATGCAGCCATTATTCTTTTTCGCTAACCCAGGTGGGCAATGGCCTGCGTGGTATTGATCGCGATAGTAGTCCTGGATGATGACGCGTTGGTTGGTGGAGAAGTGGATGTCGATATCGATGTTGCCTCCATCCCTGCGACCATCGTAGGAGTAACGGTCAGAGCCTCCTCCTTGTTGTTGCTGTTTTTTCATTTGTCCGGGAGGGCCGCTATTTCCATTGCCTTTTCCGTGTGGTGGGTCTGCTAGTAGCGGGCTGCTTAAACTCAGGCTGATACAGAAGACTGAGATACCCAGCAATATCTGTTTGGCTGTTGCGTTCATGGCTCTCTCCATAGTTGTGAGAATATAAGTTTTATTATGATGGGGGTTTTGCAATGTTGAGACTGAGTATCATTTATTTTTATTAAAATCAGTCACTTACAGTTAAAACTGGCCTATTGTAACTAATCCTGGACTATAGAAATACGCGCCATAACAATAAAATTGAATCAATCATTCCAGTTGCCCTCTCTGTCAGGTATTTTTCATGCTGAGCAATTGGAAAGAACAAGCATTTGCACTCCAGACCCGCCACATGCCGTCGATCATGGCGAACTATGTCAGCCATTGTGGAATAGGCGTGGAAAATCCTTTCAACGCCTATGGCCTACTCGGCGTCCTGCAGAGTGTGGACGCGCTTGCCGATTGTTTCTGTATAACTGATCCCGCCATCCAAGCAACGCAGATACTATCTTCGCCTTGACCAGCGGTAGCATATCCGCCTCCACTTAGGGTTGTCCCATTAATATCAGAGAACATACTCTTGAATTCAATAATCTAGTTTTCGATTGCAAAAATCTTGATTTAAATTTCAGGCGACAAAAAAATTTCAAAATCCACCCTTGAAAAACCACTACATCGTCCCTATCATTAGCACTCAATAGGGTGGAGTGCTAAACCGCCCTAGCAACCAAACTTGTAACAAACCCAATGATCATTTAAAGATTTTAGGAGAGAAACTCATGGCAATTCGCCCATTGCAAGACCGCGTTATCGTGAAACGCCTGGAAGAAGAGCGCAAGACCGCATCCGGGATCGTGATTCCTGACTCCGCAGCTGAAAAACCAGATCAAGGTGAAGTGATTGCTGTTGGTCCTGGCAAGAAGGACGACAACGGCAAGGCGATCGCCCTGGACGTCAAGGTGGGTGACAAGGTGTTGTTCGGCAAATATGCAGGCCAGGCCGTCAAGGTAAACGGCGAAGAAGTGCTGGTGCTGCGCGAAGATGACATTCTGGGTGTTGTGGAAGCCTAATAGCGGCACAACATTAGCTCAAACAAGTTTATTAGGAGATATAAATGGCTGCAAAACAAGTGATTTTCGGCGATGAGGCACGTGCCAAGATCGTTAATGGCGTGAATGTTCTGGCAAACGCCGTCAAGGTGACCCTGGGCCCTAAGGGCCGCAATGTTGTCCTGGAGCGTTCCTTCGGCTCCCCAACCGTCACAAAGGACGGCGTTTCCGTTGCCAAGGAAATCGAGTTGAGCGACAAGCTGGAAAACATGGGTGCGCAACTGGTGAAGGAAGTCGCTTCCAAGACCAATGACAACGCCGGCGACGGCACCACTACCGCTACCGTACTGGCACAAGCCATCGTACGCGAAGGTTTCAAGTACGTAGCTGCCGGCTTCAACCCGACAGACCTCAAGCGCGGTATCGACAAGGCTGTTGCCGAGATCGTCAACGAGATCAAGGCGATCTCCAAGCCAACCACCACCAGCAAGGAAATTGCCCAGGTAGGTTCCATTTCCGCCAACTCCGATGCGGATATCGGCCAGATCATTGCTGACGCGATGGACAAGGTAGGCAAGGAAGGCGTGATCACCGTTGAAGACGGTTCCGGCCTCGAAAACGAGCTGGATGTCGTAGAAGGCATGCAATTCGACCGCGGCTACCTGTCCCCATACTTCATCAACAATCCAGAGCGCCAGATCGCCCTGCTGGAAAACCCGTTCGTTCTGCTCTACGACAAGAAGATCAGCAACATCCGCGATCTGCTGCCGACCCTGGAGCAAGTTGCCAAGGCTGGCCGTCCCCTGCTGATCATCGCGGAAGACGTTGAAGGCGAAGCGTTGGCGACCCTGGTGGTGAACAACATCCGCGGCATCCTGAAGACCGTAGCTGTCAAGGCGCCTGGTTTCGGCGACCGCCGCAAGGCCATGCTGGAAGATATCGCCATCCTGACCGGCGGCAACGTGATTGCTGAAGAAGTCGGCCTGAGCCTGGAAAAAGTGACCCTGGAAGACCTCGGCCAAGCCAAGCGCGTCGAGATCGGCAAGGAAAACACCACCATCATCGACGGCAACGGTACCGAGAGCAACATCAAGGTGCGTATCGACCAGATCAAGAAGCAGATCGAAGAAGCCACCAGCGACTATGATCGTGAAAAACTGCAAGAACGCGTAGCCAAGCTGGCTGGCGGCGTTGCCGTGATCAAGGTCGGTGCCGCCACCGAAACCGAAATGAAGGAAAAGAAGGCTCGCGTTGAAGATGCGTTGCACGCTACCCGCGCTGCCGTTGAAGAAGGCATCGTGCCTGGCGGCGGCGTTGCACTGCTGCGCGCCCGCGCTTCCATCAAGGAACTGAAGGGTGAGAACCCAGATCAGGACGCAGGTATCAAGATCGTGCTGCGCGCGATTGAAGAGCCGCTACGCCAGATCGTGGCTAACGCCGGCGACGAACCCTCTGTTGTCGTCAACAAGGTACTGGAAGGCACTGGTAACTACGGTTACAACGCTTCCAACGGCACTTATGGCGACCTGGTCGAATTAGGCGTTCTCGATCCAGCCAAGGTGACACGTTCCGCGTTGCAGAACGCTGCTTCAGTCGCTTCCCTGATCCTGACTACCGATGCATTGGTAGCAGAGCTGCCTAAGGAAGAATCTGCACCAGCTATGCCTGATGCAGGTGGTATGGGCGGCATGGGCTTCTAATCCACCCCTACTCATAGGTTGCCACAAGGCAATCTCAAATAAAAAGCCCCGGTTCGCCGGGGCTTTTTATTTGTTCGTTCCGCCAAGCAAGCAAGAAGCTAGTTCAGCCTGCCGTGAATTCGTCATACTTGTCTGCCAGAATATTTATTCCCACATACAATCAATAAAGCATATACTCGCAAATGATTAGCATTGTTAATTAAAAAATCAAGGGCCTAAGACCCAATAGAGCAAGACTCGGAAACAACAGGCAAAAAAAACCCCGATTAAAGGGGAGTAAAATCGGGGTTAAGCATTTAAGCCTCATTGGGATAAGGCTTCCCGCTCAGGGAGGAAAGCGGGAGACGAGTGCGTCGTCTGGAAAATAAGACCGGGCCTTAATCGGATAGTTCATCCAAAGTGCGTTTTTTACATCTGCTTACAATTGCGCACTAAAAGTGCACGCCTGCTTCATTAGCAACACCTGCCTCGGCGGTTCTCTTCAATGCGCTCACCTGCGATAATGCAGGCTATGATGAATTCCACCTTCTCCACTTCTCTGCTCGACGGCCTCAATGAAAAACAACTGGAAGCCGTTACCCTTCCGCACCAGTCCGCGCTGATCCTGGCCGGGGCCGGCAGCGGCAAGACCCGCGTACTCACGACTCGCATCGCCTGGCTGATCCAGACCGGGCAAGTCTCCCCGCACGGCATTCTTTCCGTGACCTTCACCAACAAGGCCGCCAAGGAAATGCTCACCCGCTTGGGCGCCATGCTGCCGATCAACATTCGCGGCATGTGGGCCGGCACTTTCCACGGCTTGTGCAATCGCCTGTTGAGGGCGCACCATCGCGAGGCAGAATTGCCTGCTACATTTCAGATCCTGGATACCGCAGACCAGCTTTCCGCCATCAAGCGCGTCATGAAGGCGATGAATGTCGATGACGAGAAATTCCCGCCCAAGCAGGTGCTGGGCTACATCAACAGCTGCAAGGAAGAAGGCCTGCGCGCCTATGCGGTGGAAGCCTACGACAGCCACTCGCAACGCATGCGCGAAATCTTCGAGGAATACGATAAACAGTGCCAGCGCGAAGGCGTGGTGGATTTTGCCGAGCTGCTGCTGCGATGCTACGAGCTATTGAGCAGGAACAACAGCATCCGCGAACATTACCAGCACCGCTTCAAATACATCCTGGTAGACGAGTTCCAGGATACCAACCGCCTGCAATACCTGTGGCTGAAGCTCCTTGCAGGTGCGGACAACTGCATCTTCGCCGTGGGCGACGACGACCAGTCCATCTATGCCTTCCGTGGCGCGCGCGTCGGCAACATGCGCGACTTCGAGCAGGACTTCAACGTGCAGAACGTCGTCAAGCTGGAGCAGAACTACCGTTCCCACAGCAATATCCTCGATGCGGCCAACGCCATCATCATGCATAACCGCAACCGCCTGGGCAAGAACCTCTGGACCTCTGCCGGCAAGGGCGAGCCCATCCGCGTATATGAAGGCTACAACGATAAGGACGAGGCCACATTCATCGTCGACGAGATCAAGGCCCTGCACAAGGAAGGCACCGAGCTTAGCCAGATCGCCCTGCTCTACCGCTCCAATGCCCAGTCGCGCATCCTTGAGCACGAGCTGTTTTCCGCAGGCCTGCCTTACCGCGTCTACGGCGGCTTGCGCTTCTTCGAGCGCGCCGAGGTCAAGCATGCGCTCGCCTATCTGCGCCTGATCGCCAGCGGCGACGACGACACCGCCCTACTGCGCGTGATCAACTTCCCGACGCGCGGCATCGGCGCTCGCAGCCTGGAGCAATTGCAGGAACTGGCGCGCCAGCAGGAAAGCAGCCTGTGGCAGGCGGCATGCGCGAAAGCCGGCGACGGCAAGCCAGGCCGCGGCCTGGACGGCTTCGTCGCCCTGGTCAAGCAGATGCAGGAAGAATCCATCGGCCTCACGCTTGCAGAGCAGGTCGAGCTTGCCACCCGGCTTTCCGGCCTGCGCGACCACTATGCGGCGGACAAGGAAGGCGAAGACCGCCTCGCCAACCTGGATGAGCTGGTGAATGCTGCAATTGCTTTCATGAACCAGGACATCGGCATGCAGGTGGACGAGAATGGCGAGGTTGCCATGTCCATCCTCGCGCAATTCCTCGCCCATGCCAGCCTGGAGGCCGGCGAACACCAGGCCGATGTCGGCCGCGACGCGCTGCAGTTGATGACCGTGCATGCCGCCAAGGGCCTGGAATTCAATACCGTTTTCATCAGCGGCCTGGAAGAAGGGCTATTCCCGCACGAGCAGAGCAGTTACGAATCAAACGGCCTGGAGGAAGAACGCCGCCTGATGTACGTGGCCGTGACCCGCGCACGCCAGCGGCTTTATATCAGCTTTGCGCAAAACCGCATGCTGCACGGGCAGGTACGTTATGGCATTCCGTCACGCTTCCTGGATGAAATCCCGGAAGCGCTGGTCAAACGCCTGAACACCGTCTCGAACAAATCCTATGGCGGCGCCAGCCAATACACGGCTGCCGCCGCCCCGGCTCCTCGCCCTCAAGCCAGCATGCCTTGGAAAATCGGCCAGGCCGTGGCCCACAGCAAGTTCGGCCAGGGCGTGGTAGTCAATTACGAAGGCAATGCCAACGACCTGCGCGTGCAGGTCAATTTCGGGCGGGAAGGCTTGAAGTGGCTGGCGCTGGAATACGCCAAGCTGGAAACGCTATAGCAGTTCGACGCGGTCAGGCCGCGGCATCTTGAAGATGTCACGGTTGCTGACGTACTGGAACGCCAGCATGAGGGCGCTGGCGAACAGCATGCAGGCAAACACCAGCACCAGCATCAAGAACCCGCCCATGGCCTTGGAGGCTGCAGACATCATCCCCACCAGCACGCCTGCCAGCGTCATGCTCAACATGATGATCAATGTCACGGACACCCACGTCAGCAGCAAAGGCAGCAGATATTGGATAAACGCGGCCAGACTGGACTTGATGGCGCGCACCACTGAATACTGCTGGAACGCGACCAATGCCGGGGCGAACCAGATCACTAGCACCAGCGGCACCAGCAGCAACATCAACTTGACCAGGATGGGGAAGGACTGTTCCAGCACCTGCTCCGGGCTTTCTTCGCTCCTGGCCAGGGCTTCCAGCTTCATGGCGTCTTCTGCCGTCAGGATATTGATGAGCAGCACGTATGCGACGCAGATGGCGCCCAGGCCCAGCAGCTTCCTGAAACTGGGCTTGATTTCATTGAGCAGGTCGCCCAAGTCGCTGTCGCGGCCGGCATCGGCATCGCGGTAGAAACCTACCGCCAGAGCCAGGAAAGCCGGCAGCAAGAGGAAGGAAACGAATTTCAGGCCTATCAAGCCAGGCAGCATAGCGAAAAAAAACACATGCGCCAGGCCGAGCAGCATCCACTTGCCCGGTTTTTGGCGGAACAAGGCGATTATGTCGCGCACCCACGCGTTCACTTGGCCGAAAATGGTTGGTTTGGCTTGCATGTCGTCCCTTAAAGTAGCCGGCAACGCTGCGCCAGCATGTTCATTTTATTGCCTTGAGCCACGAACAGGTTAATTTGCATCGACCCAGGCCGCCAGTATCTGCTCGCGTGCCGCGATAGCGTTGCGCAGGATGCGCTCGAAGTAATCCGGATCCTTGGCGTGGGTAAGTTCGCCGGCCTGGGGAAAATGCAGGTCATTAAGGCGCGACAGCCAGAAGCGCATGGCGGCAACGCGCAACATCCCGGGCCAGGCGGCATGCTCCTCTTCAGTGAGGGGCCGCACTGCATGATAGGCATCGAGAAACGCCCGCACCCGGCCGGAATCCAGCGTGCCATCGGCGTTGACGCACCAGTCGTTGACCGCAATCGCAATGTCATACAACAGCACATCGTTGCAGGCATAGTAGAAATCGATGACGCCGCCGACCTTGTCCCCGTCCATCAGCACATTGTCGCGGAACAAATCGGCATGGATCACGCCGCGCGGCAATGCGCTGGTGTCGAACGCCTGCTCGAACTCGAGCTGCGCATCCAGCATGCGGCGGTTTTCCGCCTCCAGGAAAGGCGCCACCTTGGCAGCCGTGGCAATGCGCCAACGCTGGCAGCGCAGGTTGCTCATGCTGGCCTCGAACGATGCGCCGGCAAGATGCATGCGCGCCAGCACCTCGCCAATCGCGGCGCAGTGCTGCGGCGAGGGGTTGTCCAGTGACTTTCCTGCCAGGCAGCTCACCAATGCGGCAGGCTTGCCGTTCAGCTCGCCAAGTGTTTGCCCCGCAATGTTCCTGACCGGATGCGGGCACGGAATACCGCGTTCGGCCAAGTGCGTCATCAGGTCGAGGAAATTGGGTAGCTCTTCCGCGCTATGCTCTTCAAACAACGTCAGCACATAACGCCCGCTGCCGGTGGTGACGAAATAATTGGTATTGGTGATGCCTGACGCGATCCCCTGCAGGTCAAGCAACTCCCCAAGGTCATAGCCTTTGAGCCATTGCTGCATCTGCTCGAATGAAACGGTGGTGAATACGGACATAGAAAACTTTTGGAAAAACCGGGGAAGGTTGCAGAGAGGGTCAAGCGCCACCCTCTCCGGGCACAATGCTTGACGGTCAGAACCGGAACAATACCCACTTGGGGATGCTGACCGTAGGCGCGATATCGCCTTCGCTACGGGCCCAGCCAGCATTTGAATCATCTTTGGTCAGATAATAAGGGGCGCCCACTTTGGGGGTTACCTTCATCATGTAGAGATTGCCGTTGATGCGGTATTCCTCGACCGTATCTTCGCCTCGCTTGGTAATGGTGACTTCAGGCTCAGGATTCTCTCCCTCCATCCCTTCCGGCGGCGGTGGCGCCTCGGGCAAAGGCTCTAGGTTGTCGGGGATGTCCGCAGCAGAGGCCATCAGCGGCAGGAGAAGCGCCAACATCAGCAAAATTTTATGGGTACGCATGACAACCTCGGCTCAGAATAATGCAGCAATTCTATCAAATAGGCCCATCCGCCAAAAGGGCGTTGTTGCTTATTAACAACAAGATATTGGAATGGTCGGCAACCGCCGCCAAACTTTGATTCGCCTACAGATAAAACTGCATGATTTGCTGCTCCGCCGGCGATGGCTCGAAACCCCTGGTCTCATAATGCTTGAAGATAGCTTCGACGATTTCATGGGGCTTGTCGATCACCTGCAGCAAATCGAGGTCTTCCGGCGAAATCATGCCCTCGGCGCCGAGGGTCTCGCGTATCCATGACAGCATGCCGCGCCAGAACGGCTCATGTACCAATATCAATGGAATCCTTCTCGTCTTGGCCGTCTGGATGAGAGTAAGCGCTTCCATCAGCTCATCCAGCGTACCGAAACCGCCCGGCATCACTACATAGGCCGAGGCGTATTTGACGAACATCACCTTGCGCATGAAAAAGTGCTGGAAGTTCTGGCTAATGTCCTGGTAGGGGTTGCCTTTTTGCTCGTGCGGCAATTCGATATTGAGGCCGATGCTGGGCGACCTGCCCTTGTATGCGCCCTTGTTGGCCGCTTCCATGATGCCGGGGCCTCCCCCTGAAATCACGCTGAAGCCGGCATCGGACAGGAGACGCGCGATCTCTTCCGTCAGCTTGTAATAGGGATGGTCGGGCGGCATGCGCGCGCTGCCGAAGATGGAAACCGCGGGGGTGATTTCCTTCATGCGCTCGGTCGCCTCGACGAATTCTGCCATAATCTCGAACGCGCGCCACGATTCACGTGCCGAGTACTTCTTGTTGGGGAGCTCGGGGTCGAGGATCTTGGGAAGTTTTTTAGCAGCTGACATAAGGTTCCACACTAGTTCAAGATGAAAACATTGTTATTAGTAGACGGTTCGTCCTACCTCTATCGCGCCTTCCATGCGCTGCCCGACCTGCGTAACAAGGCGGGCGAGCCTACGGGCGCGATGTATGGCGTACTGAACATGCTGCGCCGCCTGCACAAGGACTATCCGGCTGATTATAGCGCCTGTGTCTTCGATGCAAAGGGAAAAACCTTCCGCGACGATATTTACCCCGAATACAAGGCACACCGCCCACCGATGCCGGACGACCTCTCCCGACAGATCGAGCCCTTGCACGAGGCGATCAAGGCCATGGGCTGGCCTTTGCTGATGATAGACGGCGTGGAAGCCGACGACGTGATCGGCTGCCTGGCGCGGCAGGCCGAGGAACAAGGCATGCAGGTGGTGATCTCGACCGGCGACAAGGACATGGCGCAGCTCGTCACGCCGCACATCAAGCTGGTCAACACCATGACCAATGAGGTGCTGGACGAAGCAGGCGTGGAAGCCAAGTTCGGCATCCCCCCCGCCCTGATCATCGACTACCTCACCCTGATCGGCGACAGCGTGGACAACGTACCCGGCGTGGAGAAGGTCGGCCCCAAGACCGCCGTGAAATGGCTCAGCCAGCACGGCTCGCTCGATAAACTCATCGCCAATGCAGCAGAGATAGGCGGCGTGGTGGGCGACAACCTACGCAAGGCGCTGGACTGGCTGCCCACCGGGCGCGAACTCATCACTATCCGCTGCAAGCTGGACCTGCCGCAAATGGTGACTGATCTTGTTACCCAGCCAAGCGACAATGCCAAGCTCGCCGAGCTCTACGAGCGCTTCGAGTTCAAGACCTGGCGGCGCGAGCTGGAAGCCGGCGGCAACGAGGGTGCCGCCGTAAAACCCTTGGCCCCGATCGGCGACCTGTTTTCCGCCGCTGCCGTGCCTGACCGCCAGTTCGAGACCATCCTCGACCAGGCCAGCCTGGACAAATGGCTGCTGCTGCTCAAGTCAGCGCCCTTGGTCACCTTCGACACCGAAACCACCAGCCTGGATGCCATGCAGGCCAAGCTGGTCGGCATGTCGTTCTCGGTGGAAGCGGGCAAGGCAGCCTACGTGCCGCTCGCGCACGACTACACCGGCGTCCCGCAGCAGCTCGATTTCGCCGCAGTGTTGCAGCAAGTCAAGCCTCTGCTCGAGGACGCATCGCTCCCCAAGCTGGGCCAGAATCTCAAGTACGACAAGCATGTGCTCGCCAACCACAGCATTCAGCTGAACGGCATCGCGCACGATACCCTGTTGCAGTCCTACGTTCTGGAAAGCCACCGCACCCACGGCATGGACGACCTCGCCATGCGTCACTTGGGCGTGCAGACCATCACTTACGAACAAATCGCCGGCAAAGGCGCCAAGCAAGTGCCGTTCAGCCAGATCGGCATCGATACCGCATCCGAATATGCCGCCGAGGATGCCGACATCACTCTGCAACTGCACCAGGTGCTGTATCCGCAGATCGAAACGGACGACAAGCTGGAGTTCGTCTACCGCCAGATCGAGATGCCACTGCTCGACATCCTCTACACCATAGAGCGCAATGGCGTGCTGATCGATCAGGCCATGCTGCAGGCGCAAAGCCACGAGCTCGGGCAGAAACTCATCGAACTGGAACAGCAGGCCTACGACATTGCGGGACAGCCGTTCAACCTCGGCTCGCCCAAGCAATTGCAGGAAATCCTGTTCGGCAAGCTCGGCATCAAGCCGCTCAAGAAAACCCCGAGCGGCGCGCCCTCCACCGATGAAGACGTGTTGCAGGAGCTGGCGCTGGATTACCCGTTGCCGAAAGTGCTATTGGAATACCGCGGCCTCGCCAAACTGAAATCGACCTACACCGACAAGCTACCGCGCATGATCAACCCCGCCACCGGCCGCGTGCATACCAGCTACAGCCAGGCTGTGGCGATCACCGGGCGCCTGGCCAGCTCCGACCCCAATTTGCAGAACATCCCCGTGCGTACCGCGGAAGGCCGGCGCATCCGCGAAGCCTTCATCGCCCCGCCAGGGTCGCGCATCATTTCCGCCGACTATTCGCAGATCGAGCTGCGCATCATGGCGCACTTGTCGCAGGATGAAGGGCTGCTATCCGCATTCGCCAAGGGCGAGGATATCCACCGCGCCACCGCCGCCGAGATTTTCGGCGTGCAACGCGACGAAGTCAGCAGCGAACAACGCCGCTACGCCAAGGTGATCAATTTCGGCCTGATCTACGGCATGAGCGCCTTCGGCCTCGCGCAGAACCTCAACATCGAGCGCGGCGCGGCGCAGAGCTACATCGACCGCTATTTCGCGCGCTATCCCGGCGTGCGCGAATACATGCAGAACACGCGCATGGTGGCCAAGGAGCAAGGCTATGTCGAAACCTTCTTCGGCCGCAGGCTGTGGGTGCCCGAGATCAACAGCCCCAACGGCATGCGCCGCGCGGGCGCCGAGCGCGCGGCCATCAATGCGCCGATGCAAGGCACCGCGGCCGACCTGATCAAGCTCGCCATGATCGCCGTGGATGGCTGGTTGAAAACGCAAAAACTGCAAAGCAAGATCATTATGCAGGTGCATGACGAACTGGTGCTGGAAGTACCGGATGCTGAATTGGAATTGGTGCAGCAAACCCTGCCCAAGCTCATGCAGGATGTTGCCAAGCTGGATGTGCCGTTATTGGCGGAAGTGGGCGTGGGCTCAAATTGGGAAGCCGCGCATTAAGAGCGGCTAGCCAGGAGCGCTTCGCTGAGTTTTGCCGGCCGCTCCAAGGCGGCTTCAGCATTGCGGCCAGGACGCCGCCATTGGATCACTTGCCTTGCTCCTTGTCCAGCTCCTTGAGGAAATAGTCGATCTCCCATTCGCAGCCGCCGCAGCCGGTCAACGCGCCGGTCATGTCGGCAATGCCCTGCAGATCGAACCCCTGCCGGTGCAAGGCGCGAATCTTGCCGCGCTTCACGCCGCTGCAAAAGCAGAGGATTTCGTCGTCGGGGTCTTGTTTCGGGTTGCTCATGGCATATATGATCTATTGATAACACTGGCGTCATTTTACCTATTCAACGGCAAAAACTTGCACAACATGACCCATCTGCGGCAAATTAGCTGCCTAGCAATTCCGCGCACCAGCTCATCCTCGACATCATGACCGACACCACATCAGCCCGCTTCGGCGTCATCATCATCGGCGACGAAATCCTCTCGGGAAAGCGCCAGGACGCACACTTGGCCAAGGCGATCTCGCTGCTGGCCGCAAGAGGCCTCGCCTTGTCGTGGGCGGAATACCTCGGGGACGACCGGGCGCAGATCGCGGCGACATTGCAACGCACCATGGCGAGCAGCGACATCGTCTTCTGCTTTGGCGGCATAGGCGCCACCCCGGACGACCAGACCCGCCAGGCCGCGGCAGAAGCCGCCGGCCTGGCGATTGCGCGCCACCCGGGCGCGGTAGCCGAAATCGAGGCGCGCTACGGCGAGGCTGCCTATCCCAAGCGCGTGTTGATGGCGGATTTTCCCCGGGACGCCGCCTTGATCCCCAACCCGGTGAACCGCGTGCCCGGATTCTCGCTGGGACGGCACTATTTCATGCCCGGCTTCCCGGAAATGGCTTGGCCGATGACGGAATGGATACTGGACACGCATTACGCCCACCTGTTCCACCTGCAACCGGCCGCCGAATCCTCCATCCTGGTGTTCGATACTGGGGAAAGCCAGCTGCTGGACCTGATGGAAGAGATCACGCGGCAATACCCCAGCCTCAAGCTGTTCAGCCTGCCGCGCCTGGACGAAAGGCGCACCATCGAACTCGGCGTCAAGGGCGAGGCGGCGGCAGTCGCCGAGGCCATGCGGCGAATCCGTGAAGCGCTCGATACGGCAAATCACCCCTGGCAGCCTTTAGAGAGGAGCTAGACGAATGGATTGCCGCCCGTCCTGCGGGGCATGCTGCATCGCCCCCTCGATCACCAGCCCGATTCCCGGCATGCCCGAAGGCAAGCAGGCCGGGCAGCGCTGCGTGCAGCTCGACGAACTCAACCGCTGCCTGATCTTCGGCAAGCCGGAGCGGCCAGCGGTCTGCAGCTCCTTGCGGCCCGATATGGAAATGTGCGGCAGCGACGAACGGCACGCCTTTGCCTGGCTGGCCCAGCTGGAGCAACTCACCTCGCCATAAGATGCCATAAGACGATAGATTGACAGTCTATTGTTAGCCGGCCTCTAATAGAACGACCATTCTATTGGAGCGACGAAATGACCCTCCCCGCCCGGGAAAGGCTACTGGAAGCGGCTTGCAAACTGTTCTACCAAAACGGCGTTCATGCCACGTCGGTGGAGGACATCCTAGATGAGGCATTGGTCGCCCGGCAGAGCCTGTACCTGCATTTCCAGTCCAAGGACGGACTGGTTGCGGAATTCCTCAAGCTGCGAGACCAGCGCTGGCTCGGCGGCCTGCGGGCCTTCGTGGATGCACATGCGCAAAGCCCGCGAGATTCCCTGCTCGCACTGTTCGATTTTCTGCAATCCTGGTTCGAGGAACCGGGCTTCCACGGCTGCGCCTTCATCAACATCTCGGCGGAATTCTCCGACCCCGGCCACGGCTTCCGACTAATCGCCGCGGAACACAAGCGGCGGCTGGCCGACTATATCCTTACGCTCTGCATTGCCGCAGGATTGCCGCAGCCTGCGGTCCAGGCGCGCCATTTCGCCTTGTTGATGGAAGGCGCCATCGCCACCGAACTCGTTACGCCGGGCAGCCAAGCTGCCGCCCAGGCCCACCAGCTGGCCACCATGCTTCTGGAAACCGTTTCCCCCACCGATAGGAGAACCTAGCATGTCACTACCACGCAAAACCGAGACGAAAACCGCCGGCTTCCGGCTCGGCATCTACGTATTCAAGGATGCGGAAATCATCGATTACGCCGCCCCGCACGGCGTGTTTTCCGTAGCGCGCCGCCTGGACCCGGAACTCGACGCCTTCCTGGTCGCCGACAGCCTGCGCCCGGTGCAGACCCAGGCCGGGTTCACCGTACTGCCCAACTACAGCTTTGCCGACAACCCCGCCATGGATGCCTTCCTGATCCCGGGCGGCTTCGGCACACGGCAGGAAATCCACAACAAGCGCCTGCACGACTATATCCGCTCGCTGCCTGAACAGACGCTGCTGACCAGCGTCTGCACCGGCTCGTGGATTTACGGCAACATGGCGTTGCTGGACGGCATTCCCGCCACCAGCCGCAAGGAACCTGACCGTATCGAGCAGTCCAACGCCGGCATGGTCCCCATAGAGCGCCTGGCGAAACTTGCCCCGCAATGTCGAATCAGCAGCGCCCGCGTGGTGGACAGCGGCCGCATCGTGACCGGCGGCGGCATTGCCGCGGGCATGGAAGTCGGGCTGCACTTGCTGCGCCGGGCCGGCTATGACGAGGATTTCATCCTGGAAGTCGCCCGCATCATGGAATACCACCAGGCTTATGCGGGATATAGGGAAGATATCGAGTATGCTGGCTGAATGTTGAATAAGGACACGCGCCTCTCGACGATGCCTAAGCCATGCATGAAAAAAACATGATGCCCTTGCCTGCAGCCGGCGCGCCTGCGATCCGGGTAGGCTGTGCGGGCTGGGGAACCCCGCCGCAGCATGCCGCATTGTTCCCGCCCGGCGGCAGCCATCTCGAGCGCTATGCGCGGCTGTTCGACACCGTCGAGATCAACTCGTCCTTCTACCGCCCGCACCAACACAAGACCTATATGCGCTGGGCGGATACGGTGCCGGAAGGCTTCCGCTTCTGGGTCAAGATGCCCCGGGAAATCACCCATCAGCGCCGGCTGCTCGATTGCGAAGATAGCCTGCTGCGCTTTCTGGAGGAAATCTCCGGGCTAGGCTGCAAGCTGGGCGGCATCCTGGTCCAGCTGCCGCCCAGCCTGGCGCTGGACATGCCTTCCGCACTGACGTTTTTCACATTGCTGCGCCAGCATTACCCTGGCGCGGCGGCATGCGAACCGCGCCATGCGAGCTGGTTTTCAATGCAGGGCGAGCACCTGCTACAGGATTTCAGGCTGGCACGCGTGGCAGCGGACCCAGCCAAATTTCCCACCGCCGAAGCGCCAGGAGGCGACCCGGGTTTCAGTTATTATCGGCTGCACGGCTCGCCGGAAATCTATTACTCGTCCTACCCCGAAGCATATTTGAGGCAGCTTGCGAATACGCTGCAAGCAGCCAGCGGCCCGGCCTGGTGCATTTTCGACAATACCGCGCGCGGCGCTGCCACTGCCAATGCGCTGGACACCATGAATCTGCTAGGCATAACAACGCACCAAGGCTGAGCATTGCTTATTAAGATAACAGCGCCCGCGCCCGCCCAGGCACACTCTTGGTGCATGGCGCCGACACATGCACCAAGCCGGGCTGCGCCACCCTTTCCCTTTTCAGCAACGGCCCGCATTGATTGGTGCCGCAGCTCGGCCAGTGCAGGGAATGCTATTTGCTTAAGGCTTACACCGTATTCTTTTTAAGCCTTGGACCATGTTTTCTCTCCACCATCTCAGCTTGCGCAGCTCTTGTTGATCGTCATCGCAATGATCCTGGCGGGCTTCAGCCTCACCATCGCAGTACTGACCTACAAGGCCTCGCATTTGCAGCAGGAATCGGCGCTCGAGTATGCCCGCGCCCTGTCGAGGCAGCACGCCAACGAAGCCAAGGCCGAGATAGACAGCGCTTTCGATGCCGCCCGCACCCTGGCGCAATCCCTGGAGGGGCTTCGCGGCGACGGGCTGGCAAACCGCAGGCTTGCCGACAGCATGCTGAAGCGGGTACTGGAAGGCAACCCGGGATTTGTCGGCGTCTGGACCATATGGGAGCCCAATGCATTCGACGGGCGCGACAACGAGTTCGTCAACCAGCCGGGCACCGATGCCACAGGCCGCTACCTGCCTTACTGGAACCGCGGCGGCGGCCAGGTGGCGGTGGAAGCGCTGGCCGACTACGACGTCCCTGGCGCGGGCGACTACTACCTGTTGGCCCGAGACAGCGGCGAGGAAACATTGCTCGAGCCTTACGAATACGAGATCGGCGGCAAGAAGGTTTTGATCACGAGCATGGTGGTGCCGATCCGCTACAAGGGCGCGGTGGTCGGCGTTGCGGGCGTTGACATGCTGCTGTCGGAGTTCCAGCAGCGCATCGCCGAGGTCAAGCCGTTCTCCACCGGCTATGCCAGCCTGGTTTCCAACCAGGGCAGCTACGTCGGCGACCGCGATGCGGGCAATGTGGGCAAACCCATGCCCACCGGCGGCGCCTGGGACAAGATCAGGCAGGCGGTCGCTTCCGGACAGCCCTACCAGGACAGCGCCCGGGACGGGACATTGAACACCACGGTATTGAGGATCTACCAGCCGATCGCGATCGCCCAGAGCAAGACGCCCTGGTCTTTCGCCGTCACCGTACCGGAGGATAAAATCCTAGAAGGCGTGCACAGCCTGCGCAACACGGCCATCGTCATCGGCTTGCTGAGCGTCGTCGTGGTCTCGCTGGCACTGGGCTACCTGGTGGACCGCATGGTGATCCGCCCGATCGGCGGCGAACCCGGCGATGCCGCCGACCTGGCCAGCCATATCGCCAGCGGCGACCTCACCTCCCAGGTCGCGCTCAAACCGGGCGACAACTCCAGCATGCTGCAGGCGATGAAGGTGATGCAGGACAAGCTGCGCGACATGGTGAGCGACATCCGCGCCAGTAGCGAGTACGTTTCCAACGCGTCTTCCGAAATCGCGCTCGGCAATAGCGACCTGTCGCAAAGGACGGAAAACCAGGCGGCATCGCTGGAGGAAACCGCCGCCAGCATAGAAGAGCTCACCTCCACCGTAGGCCAGAACGCGGACAACGCGAGAACGGCCAACGAGCTGGCCGCCAACGCCTCCAGCACCGCCGAGCGTGCCAGCAGCACCGTTACCGGGGCCGTGAGCACCATGCAGCAGATCACGGACGAGTCGCGCAAGATGTCGGAGATCACCAATGCGATCGAGGGCATTGCCTTCCAGACCAATATCCTCGCGCTCAACGCCGCGGTCGAGGCCGCACGCGCAGGCGAGCAGGGCCGCGGCTTTGCCGTGGTGGCGCAGGAAGTGCGCAACCTGGCGCAGCGCAGCGCCAGCGCCGCCAAGGAAATCAAGCAATTGATCGACGGCTCGGTCGCCAAGATCGGGCAAGGCTCGAAACAGGTCGCGGATGCCGGCCACGCCATGGAGGAAGTCGTCGCCGCGGTACAGCGCGTCTCCGGCATCATGCGCGAGATCGCGCATGCCTCCGAGGAGCAGAGCAGCGGCATCCAGCAGATCAATACCGCCATCACCGCGATGGACGAAGTGACGCAGCAGAACGCCGCCCTGGTGGAGCAGGCGATGGCCGCCGCCCATTCGCTGGATGAGCAGGCCCAGCAGTTGAGCAAGACGGTTTCCTTGTTCCGGCTGAGCTGACGACGCGGATATGCGCTTAAACTATACAAATTTGTATATAAAATTATCCATGGGGTTACGCCGGCAACTTAAAGTAAAACATTGCTTTACCCTGCCCGCGCCCGCTGTTTCCGCGCCTGTGCTCCAGCAATATGTGCTTTGTTACTCCGGCGTTTGCATATAAAATGGGCAGCTTTTCCACGTCATTGATACGGTTATAGTCAGGTGCAGATCGGTCCTTACAAGCTGAAGAATAATCTGGTAGTCGCCCCGATGGCGGGCGTGACCGACCGGCCCTTCCGCGTCTTGTGCAAGAAGATGGGCGCAGGCCTGGCCGTCAGCGAGATGGTGACGTCCAACTCCCTGCTCTACGGCAGCGCCAAGACCCTGCGTCGCGCCAACCACGAAGGCGAGGTCGACCCGATCTCGGTGCAGATCGCAGGCGCCGACCCCAAGATGATGGCGGAGGCCGCCAAGCACAATGTGGACAACGGCGCCCAGATCATCGACATCAACATGGGCTGTCCTGCCAAGAAGATCTGCAACGTCATGGCAGGCTCCGCGCTGCTCAAGGACGAGCCTTTGGTTTCACAGATTCTCAAGGCGGTGGTCAATGCCGTGGATGTGCCGGTCACCCTCAAGATCCGCACCGGCTGGGACAAGAACAACCGCAATGCCGTGGCTGTCGCCAAGATGGCGGAAGACATCGGCGTGCAGGCGCTCGCCATGCATGGCCGCACCCGCGCCTGCCTCTACACCGGCGACGCGGAATACGACACCATCGCCGCCGTGAAGCAGGCCATCAAGATTCCCCTGATCGCCAACGGCGACATCACCACGCCGGAAAAAGCCAGGTTCGTGCTCGACTACACCAAGGCCGACGCCGTGATGATCGGCCGCGCCGCCCAGGGCCGCCCGTGGATTTTCCGCGAAACGGAACATTTCCTAGCGACTGGCGAGCACCTGCCTGCGCCCGAAGTCGAGGAAATCCACCAGGTCATGCTCGAGCATATCCACGACCTCTACGACTTCTACGGCGAGCTGACCGGCATGCGCGTCGCGCGCAAGCATATTTCCTGGTACACCAAGGGCCTGGTCGGCTCGGCCAATTTCCGCCACCACATGAACCAATTGCAGAGCATTGAAGAGCAGCTGCAATCCATCAACGATTTCTTCGGCGAACTCAAGCAGCGTGATGCGCGCCTGCAATACGAAGCAGAGTCTGCTGCCACCGACGACGAGGCCATGGCTGCATAATGGCTAGCCAGCAGGATCTCGCCAGCTGCGTGCGCGCGGCCTTGGATGAATACTTCAAGGACCTCGACGGGCAGCCTCCCCATGCAGTGTACGACATGGTGCTGCAATGCATGGAAAAGCCTTTGCTGGAGTACGTGTTGAACCGCGCGGGCGGCAACCAGAGCAAGGCGGCCGAGATTCTCGGCCTCAACCGCAACACCCTGCGCAAGAAACTCCAGCAACACAACCTTCAATAACCTCTTCTGTTAGAAGCTTTTCATTATGGCTGTTATCAAACGTGCGCTTATCAGTGTTTCTGATAAAACCGGCATTCTCGAATTTGCCCAGGCCCTTTCAGGCTTTGGCGTTGAAATCCTCTCCACTGGCGGCACAGCGAAGCTGTTCCGCGACAATGGCATCGCCGTGATCGAAGTCAGCGACTACACCGGTTTCCCGGAAATGCTTGACGGCCGGGTCAAGACCCTGCATCCCAAGGTGCATGGCGGCCTGCTGGGCCGCCGCGACCTGCCAGAGCATGTGGCCGCGATGCAGGTTGCCGGCATCCCGAATATCGATCTGCTGGTAGTCAACCTCTATCCGTTCGAGGCCACCGTGGCGCGTCCTGACGCCACGCTGGAAGACGCGATCGAGAACATCGACATCGGCGGCCCGGCCATGGTGCGTTCCGCCGCCAAGAACTGGCAGGACGTCGCGGTGCTGACCGACGCCTCGCAATACGAGGAAGTGCTGGCGGAAATGCGCAGCACCAACGGCGCCACCAGCAAGGCGACGCGCTTTGCCTTATCCGTCGCCGCGTTCAACCGCATCAGCAACTACGACGGCGCGATCAGCGATTACCTGTCCTCCTTCAACGCAGACGGCACGCGCAATGAATTCCCCGGCCAGGCCAATGGCCGCCTGGTCAAGGTGCAGGACCTGCGCTACGGCGAGAATCCGCACCAGAAGGCCGCGTTCTACCGCGACCTCTACCCTGCGCCCGGCTCGCTCGTGACCGCGCAGCAATTGCAGGGCAAGGAACTGTCCTATAACAACATCGCCGATGCCGATGCGGCCTGGGAATGCGTCAAGAGCTTCGACAGCACCGCCTGCGTCATCGTCAAGCATGCCAACCCTTGCGGCGTGGCTGTGGGCGCTAACCCGCTCGAAGCCTACCAGAAGGCGTTCCAGACAGACCCGACCTCCGCGTTCGGCGGCATTATCGCATTCAACCACACTCTGGACGGCGCAGCGGCAGAAGCCGTTTCCAAGCAGTTCGTCGAAGTATTGATCGCGCCGGACTATACCGAGGAAGCCCTGGAGATATTCAAAGCCAAGGCCAATGTGCGCGTGCTCAAGATTGCATTGCCAAGCGGTGGCGACAGCGCATGGAGCCGTGGCCGCAACTCGCACGACACCAAGCGCGTCGGTTCCGGGCTGTTGATCCAGACCGCGGACAACCATGAAATCAGCATTGATGACATCAAGGTGGTCACCAAGAAGCAACCGACGCCGGAACAGCTGGAAGACCTGCTGTTCGCCTGGCGCGTCGCCAAGTACGTGAAATCCAACGCCATCGTCTTCTGCGGCAACGGCATGACCTTGGGCGTGGGCGCAGGCCAAATGAGCCGCGTCGACAGCACCAAGATCGCCGCGATCAAGGCGCAAAACGCCGGCTTGACCTTGCAAGGTTCCGCCGTGGCGTCCGATGCGTTCTTCCCGTTCCGCGACGGCGTAGACGTCCTGGCGGAAGCCGGCGCCACCTGCGTGATCCAGCCGGGCGGCAGCATCCGCGACGACGAGGTGATTGCGGCGGCGGATGAGCATGGGCTGGTGATGGTGTTCACCAACATCCGCCACTTCCGCCATTGATCGTCACTGGCAAAGCGCCGCTGGCTGCGTTGCACCTCCTTGCCGTACTCGTTTGTACTGTCTGCGTCGGTGCGCCTTGCCAGCAACGCTTTGCCAATGACTCTGCTGGTTGAAGCCACATAAAACCAGGAAACGTTAAAATATCAGCGTGTTTGGCTAATTGATAATCAAAGGGTAAAGATGAAAGTTCTAGTGATAGGCGGCGGCGGACGTGAGCACGCACTGGCATGGAAGCTCGCGCAGAGCGAGCGGATCAGCCGCGTATTTGTGGCGCCGGGCAACGCAGGCACCGCGCTTGACCCCGACATGGTCAACGTGCCCATCACCAAAGTTGCCGAACTGGTCGAGTTTGCGCAGAAGGAGCAGATCGGCCTCACCGTCGTCGGCCCCGAGGCGCCGTTGTCGCAGGGTGTGGTCGATGCGTTCCGCGCCGCCGGCCTGAAGATTTTCGGCCCGACCCAGGCCGCCGCGCAGCTCGAGAGCTCCAAGGATTTCGCCAAGGCGTTCATGATCCGCCACAACATCCCGACCGCGGCCTACGCCACGTTCACCGATGCCACCGCCGCGCATGACTACGTCGAGCGGCAAGGTGCCCCTATCGTGATCAAGGCCGACGGCCTGGCCGCAGGCAAGGGCGTGGTGGTCGCGATGAATGAAGACGAGGCGCATGCCGCGATCGACGCCATGCTTGCCGACAACAAGCTCGGCGCTGCTGGCGCGCGCGTGGTGATCGAGGAATTCCTCACCGGCGAGGAAGCCAGCTTCATCGTCATGGTCGACGGCAAACATATCCTGCCGCTCGCCACCAGCCAGGACCACAAACGCCTGCTGGACGGCGACCAAGGCCCGAACACTGGCGGCATGGGCGCGTATTCCCCCGCTCCCGTCGTCACGCCGGACATCCACGCCAAGGTCATGCGCGAGATCATCGACCCTACCGTGGCAGGCATGGCGAAAGACGGCATCCCCTATACCGGCTTCCTCTATGCCGGCCTCATGATCGGCGAGGACGGCAGCGTCAAGACCCTGGAATTCAACTGCCGCATGGGCGACCCGGAAACCCAGCCCATCATGCTGCGCCTCAAGAGCGATCTGGTCGCCCTGGTGGAGCATGCGGTCAACGGCACGCTGAATGAGGCCAAGACTGACTGGGACCGCCGCAGCGCGCTCGGCGTCGTGCTGGCATCTGCCAACTATCCTGACACACCGCGCCTGGGCGATGAAATCACCGGCCTGCCGAAAGAACTCACGGACGCCCATGTATTCCATGCCGGCAGCAGCATCAAGGACGGCAAGGTCGTCACCAGCGGCGGCCGTGTGTTGTGCGTGGCGGCGCTGGGCGAAACCGTGAAGTATGCCCAGTCCCAGGCCTACAAGATTGCCGACGGCATCAAGTTCGACGGCATGCAGTTCCGCACCGACATCGGCTATCGCGCCGTCAAATCCTAAGAGATAGCACAATGCAGGCACGCGCACTACAGCATTTCCTGCGTAGCGGCGGTGTCATCGCCTACCCGACCGAGTCCTGCTTCGGACTCGGTTGCGACCCCACCAACCATCATGCACTCAAGCGCCTATTGCGCATCAAGGGCCGCCCGCAGCGCAAGGGGCTGATCGTGATTGCACACCAATTTGCGCAATTGCGCAAACTGATCGCGCCGGTCACGAAAGAACAGAAACAACACATGTTCACCCGCTGGCCCGGACCGCATACCTGGCTGGTGCCTGCGTCGCAACGCTGCCCCGCATTGCTCAGGGGCAAGCACACATCCCTGGCGGTGCGCGTCACCGCCAACCCATTCGCGGCGAATCTCTGCCGCAACGCTGGCATGGCGCTGGTTTCAACCAGCGCCAACCACAACGGCCGGGTTCCGGCCAAAACCACTCGCGAATGCCATCGCCTGTTCGGCAGCCGTGTCAGGGTGCTGCCCGGCAGGACTGGCGGCGCGAGCAAACCTTCGACCATACAGGATCTCATCACTGGCAAGATTCTACGCCCGTGAAGCATTGAGACCCGGTGACACCTGGAGAGCTTCATGAACTCAAATGCAATCTTCGACTACCTTCAAGGCCTGCAAGCCCGCATCGTGGAAGCCATCGAGCTGGTGGACGGCAAGCGCTTCCTGCACGATAGCTGGCAGCGAGCGGAAGGCGGCGGCGGGACGTCCTGCATGCTGGAAGAGGGCAATGTGTTCGAGCGCGCCGGCATCGGTTTCTCCCACGTCATCGGCAGCAAGCTGCCGCCGTCCGCGAGCGTCGCCCATCCCGAGGCGGCGGGCCGCAGCTGGCAGGCCATGGGCGTCTCGCTGGTGTTCCACCCGCGCAACCCCTATGTACCCACCGTGCACATGAACGTGCGCTTCTTCGTGGCGGAAAAACCCGGCGAGGAGCCGATCTGGTGGTTCGGCGGCGGCATGGACCTCACGCCTTACTACGGTTTCGAGGAAGACGCCGTGCATTTCCACCGCACCTGCCGCGACGCGGTGGCGCCGTTCGGCGAGCAGTACTACCCCCGCTTCAAGAAAGAATGCGACGACTATTTCTACCTCAAGCACCGCAAGGAGGCGCGCGGCATCGGCGGCATATTCTTCGACGACTTCAGCGAACTGGGCTTCGAGCAAAGCTTCGCATTCCAGCGCAACGTCGGCGATGCCTTCATCAATGCTTACCTGCCCATCGTGCAACGGCGTAAGGATATTCCATACGGCGAGCGCGAACGCGACTTCCAGGCCTACCGCCGCGGCCGCTATGTCGAGTTCAACCTGATCTACGACCGCGGCACCATTTTCGGGCTGCAATCCAACGGCCGCACCGAGTCCATCCTGCTGTCCATGCCGCCCATTGTCAAATGGCGCTACGACTGGAAGCCGGAAACAGGCTCGCCCGAAGCCAGGCTCTATAGCGATTTCATCACCGGGCGCGACTGGCTCACGGAAAACAAATAAGCCAGGCACCCCAGCATGCCCGGGCCGGGGAAATTTAAAGCCCGGGCATAATTCGTGCATACTAGAAAAACAAAAAAACGGGAGTCCCTATGCTTGCACAGCTATTCCGCACCAAACCGGTTGAAATAGGCCGCCACAGCGGCCTGAAGAAATGCCTGTCGGCATTCGACCTTGCCTTGCTCGGGATAGGCTGCGCCATCGGCACCGGCATCTTCGTGCTCACGGGTATTGCCGCCGCCGTGTACTCGGGCCCTGCCGTGGTGATTTCCTTCGTCATTGCCGGGCTGGCCGCCGCCTTTGCCGGCTTTGCCTATGCCGAACTCGCCTCCTCGGTCGGCGGCTCCGGCAGCGCCTATGGTTACAGTTACGTGGCGTTCGGCGAATTCGTTGCCTGGACGATCGCCTGGATATTGCTGCTGGAATACGGCGTGGGCGCCGCCGCGGTGGCCAACGGCTGGTCAGGCTACTTCATCAACACCCTGGCCAATTTCGGCATCGTCATCCCTGAAGCCTGGACCAGGGCGCCAAGCCAGGGCGGCATCATCAACCTGCCCGCCTTCGGCATTATCTGGCTGCTGGTGTTCGTGCTCATCAGCGGCGTCAAACAAAGCTCCACCGTCAACAACGTCATGGTGGCGATCAAGCTCAGCACCATCGCTATTTTCCTCGCCATCGCCGTCGGCCATATCAATAGCGACAACTGGCAACCCTTCATGCCGTTCGGCTGGTTCTCCAGCCAGGCGGACGGCAGCAATATCGGCATTCTGGCGGGCGCCTCCCTGGTCTTTTTCGCCTATTTCGGCTTCGATGCCGTCTCCACCGCCGCCGACGAAGCGCGCAACCCGCAGCGCGACCTGCCGATCGGCCTGATTGCCTCCGTCACCTTCTGCACCCTCGTCTATATCCTGGTCTCGGGCGTGCTGACCGGCGTGGTGCACTATTCCGACCTCAACGTATCCTCCCCTGTCGCCTATGCGCTGAGCAAGCTGGGGTACGGCTGGTCGTCCACGCTGGTCGCCACCGGCGTATTGGCAGGCTTGATCACGGTATTGCTGGTACTGCTGTACGGCCTCACCCGCATCCTCTACGCCATGAGCCGCGACGGACTGATTCCCGCCGCATTCTCCAAGGTCAACCCGGACCGCCAGTCGCCGACCCGCGTAATCCTGTTCTGCGGCAGCATCATCTCCATCGTCGCCGGCTTCTTCCCGCTTGGCACCCTGGCCGAGACCGTCAACATCGGCACCCTCGCGAGCTTTGTCATGGTATGCGTCGGCGTCATCGTCTTGCGCAAACGCCAGCCCGACCTGCATCGGCCTTTCAAGAATCCAGGCGGCCCTATCATTCCTATCCTCGGCATCATCTCCTGCAGCGCCCTCATGGCATTCCTGCCCGGTGAAACCTGGCACCGCTTCCTGGTCTGGGTAGGCATCGGCATCGTCATGTACTTCGCCTACTCCATGCACCACAGCAAGCTCAGGCAACGCAACAGCTAGTAACTCACAAGGGCGAGCGCAGCGAAGCCAAGTATGGTTTTGACGTTGACTTCCCCGTCTGGCTGCGCCGAGTAGCGCAGTGCTGGATGGAAATAAGGCTTGCGTCTGTCTGAGCGCTAGCGAGTTCAGCAAGCCGCCATCTAGCACGAGCAACGCAGGGGACCGGGAGCTTGCTCCCGGCGCAGACTCCGGGGTCGCCTTTGCTTTGGTTACTTTTATTTGGCGAAGCAAATGAAAGTAACTCGCTGACAAGCGAAAAGCAACGGGCCAATGGTCTGCAACAGTGGTCAAGACCATTGCTCCTTCAACAACCCAAATCCAATCCCATCAAGCTCAACGATTTTCCGTCTTCATCAATACTGCGATTGGCGAGAGGATGGGTTTCGCCAAAAGAAAGATACGAAAGAAAACGCAGTTTCGGCGGAGCCAAAAGGCGACCCGACTGTCTGCGTCCCTACACTACGTTCCGGGCAACCTGTGTTGCTCGCTTTTAATGGGGACTGGCTGAACTCGCTTCGCTCAGACAGACGCCAGTCCTTAATCCATTAAAAGCTGCGCTACTCGGCGCAGCCAGACGGGACTAAAACCACGGCGACTTGGCTTCGCTGCTCTCGCCCTTGGTTTTTTGGGAAAAAAAAGCCAGTCCACAAGGGACTGGCAAGAAGGGACTACTAAAATGGAGATGAGCCCTGCCTTTCGGCAGGGGTACTGCCTAAAGATGGTTTAGAGGCTGAATACGTTGAGTGCGCCACCGCCTGGTGCCGCATTCCACTCCTTCAACTCCTTGTAACCACCTGCTGCGCCCAGACCTTCGTTGTCGTTGGTCAGGCCCAGGTTCATTGCCACACCTGCCCAGCCACCGATGCCGGAGAGGATTGCGACGTATTGCTTGCCCTTGTGACCATAGGTGATCGGATTACCGACGACACCGGAGCCCACGCGGAATTTCCAAAGTTCCTTGCCGCTCTTGGCGTCGACAGCCTTGAACCAGCGATCGAGCGTGCCATAGAAGACAACGTCAGACGCAGTCGCCAAGGCGCCGCTCCAGACCGAGAACTTCTCTTTCTTGTACCAGGCTTGCTTGCCCTTGAGGCCGTCCCAGGCCATGAAGCCGCCCATGACGCCGTCAGGACCGGGGTACATGCTCAGGGTTGCGCCAACCCAAGGCTGGCCAGCCACGTACTTCACTTCCACAGGCTCGTAATCCATGCAGACGTGGTTGAGCGGCACGTAGAACAGCTTGGTCTTGGGAGAGTAGGCAGCAGGCTGCTGGTCCTTCACGCCCAACGCTGCGGGGCAGATGCCCGTGACGTTCACGTCTTCGTGGGTGGAGAACTTGGGGTCCTTTTGCGGGATGCCGGTCACGAGGTCAATGCCAGTCGCCCAGTTGACGAACGGGTGCATCTTTTCCGCCACCAGCAGCTTGCCGGTCTGGCGGTCCAGGGTGTAGCCGAAACCATTGCGGTCAAAGTGGGTAGCGAGCTTCTTGCCGTCCGCATCCCAGAGGATGGTTTCGTTCACTGCATCGAAGTCCCACTCATCGTGAGGCGTCAATTGATAACCCCACTTGGCGACGCCAGTGTCCAGGTCGCGCGCGAAAATGGTCATGGACCATTTGTTGTCGCCGGGACGCACGTCCGGGTTCCAGACGGATGGGTTGCCTGTGGAGTAGTAAACCAGGTTCAATGCCGAATCGTAGGAATACCAGCCCCAGGTCGCGCCGCCGCCCTGCTCCCAGCCGTTCTTGGTCGCTTGCGGCTTGAGCCAGGTCTTCACGCCCAGGTCCTTTTCAGGGAACTTCAGCTTTTCCTTGGGCAGAGCCTTGTAGGAGCCGCCTTCCTTGTTGCCGCCGTTTACGTCTTCATATACGGACAACGAGCTGTAGTGAGGATTGTCCTTGTTGAAATCCTTGCCGATCAGCACTTCGCTGTCAGGACCGGTGCTGTACGCGCGCCATGCAATCGAGCCATCCTTGATGTTGTAGGCTGTCAGGTAGCAGCGGACGCCGTATTCGCCGCCCGAGCATCCGGTGATGACCTTGTCCTTGAACACGTGGGGCGCGTTGGTGGTGGTAGCGCCTTGCTTAACGTCGACAACACCTACGTCCCAAACCTTGGCGCCGGTCTTGGCGTCCAGGGCGACCAGTTGGCCGTCGTTCTGCTGCAGGAAGATCTTGCCGTCGCCGTAGGCGAGGCCGCGGGTGACGTTATCGCAGCAGAGCAATGCCTGCACGGAAGGATCCTGCTTGGGGAAATAGGACCATTTGATCTTTTCCTCGTTGTTCAGGTCGAGCGCATAGACATTGTTGGGGAATGCGGTGGTAAAGTACATCGTGTCGCCGATCACCAGCGGAGCGCCTTCATGGCCGCGGTTAACGCCGGTAGCGAATGTCCAGGCGGCCTTCAGGTTCTTGACGTTGGATTGGCTGATCTGGGACAGCTTGCTATAGCCTGTGCTGGCATAGTCCTTGCGCTGCGTTACCCATTGGTTGTC
Organism: Methylobacillus draconifructus; assembly: GCF_045984385.1. NCBI lineage: Bacteria > Pseudomonadati > Pseudomonadota > Betaproteobacteria > Nitrosomonadales > Methylophilaceae > Methylobacillus > Methylobacillus draconifructus. Next base: position 54,131 of record NZ_JBJQIJ010000001.1, on the reverse strand, counting down.
GTCCTGGATCAGCTTTTCCAGCTCATCTGCTGCAAAAGCAGGGATGGATGTCAGGCCGATCAGGCTGGCACCCAGTGCTATTTTCAAATGCTTCGCTTTCAAGGGATATTCTCCATAGTATGTTTGTTGTTTTATTGCTGGCCGATGCTCTCCACCTCAGCCAGCACCATGACCATGCCTGGTCATCAACTTGCAGGCCCTATTCAGCAATCCCCATGCCAGCCAAAACAATCACCGGGAATAATTCCTGAAAACCATGAAAAAATAATACGTTGCCATATGAATTTATTCCTAACTATCGACTCGAACCCGCCGTAATCAGTTGTCACGAAATTGCACAAGTGCTACATTTGGGAACAGTTCCTAATATCAATCATGAAGTCCACCATGCACCACCCCATGACAAAGTCCCTGCAGGAAATCGAGCATGCAAGGCTGCAGTTTCTTGAGCAAGGCAATATGGCGGAGGGCGTGGTGAACAAGACAATCGCGCGCTCCTGGCAACGCAGCCTGGATAACGGCATCAATGCTTCCCAGCCATTGAGCACTGCAACGCTGGACCGGGTGGAGCTGGAGAAGAAACGCAGCAAGCACCATTTGCTGCTGACGCAGGCCAAGCCCGAGATCACCGCGCTATACGAGCAGATTGCCCACTCATACAGCATGGTGGCGCTCACTGAGGCAGAAGGCGTCATCCTGCATAGCGAAGGCCAGCACTTGCTGGTTGACCTTGCGCCTAGCGAAATCATGAGCCCGGGCTATTCATGGCGCGAGCAGGAGCGCGGCACCAATGCCATCGGCACGGCGATTGTGGAACAGCGGCCGGTAGCGGTACAAGGCGCGGAACACTTTGTCGAGCAACTGCACGGTTTCAGCTGCTATGCCGTCCCCATTTTTGGCCCCAACCAGCAACTGCTTGGCACGCTCAACGTCACCAATGCGTTTGCCGCCCACCAGCAGCACACACTGGCGCTGGTGAAGATGGCCGCCCAGCAGATTGAAAATCGCGTGTTCAGGGCCTGCCACCAAGGGCCGGTAACACTGCACTTCCATACCTCCGCCGATTTTATCGGCTCGGCATGGGAAGGAAATGCAGCATTGTCACGCGAGGGCGAGCTACTGGCCATCAACCGCAATGGGCTGGGCTTGCTGGGCTTGAAAAGCCCGCCCGCGCATTTCCAGTCCATGTTCCTGGAGTCGTTCTCCCACGCCTGCAATGAACACCGGCAAAGCGCTCCGCTGACGCTCACGCTCGCAAACGGCGAACCCGTCTACGCAAGGCTCAGCATTGAACCGGAAACAGCAGCCAGCAACAAGATCGCCGGCATACGCCATGCATCCAGGCCAACCGGTCCCGCGATCACCATGACCGGCGATGATCCGCGTATCGCCGAAATATTGAGCCAGGCCAGGCTGGTCATGAACCAGGATATCTCCATCCTGATCCAGGGGGAAACCGGCGTCGGCAAGGAATTGCTTGCCAGCGCCATCCACCAGGGCAGCGCCCGCGCCGACGGCCCGCTGGTCGCCATCAATTGCGCCGCATTGCCGGAAGGGCTGATCGAGGCGGAACTGTTCGGCTACGAGGAAGGCGCCTTTACCGGCGCACGCCAGAAAGGCAGCCAAGGCAAGATCGAGCAAGCGCATGGCGGCACCTTGTTCCTCGATGAAATCGGCGACATGCCATTGCTCCTGCAGGCCCGGCTGTTGCGTGTGCTGCAGGAACGCAGCATCACTCCGCTGGGCGGCAGCAAGTCCAGAAAACTGGATTTTGCCGTGATCAGCGCCACCAATCAGAAATTGCAGGAAAAAGTAGCCGACGGCACATTCCGCAAGGATCTCTACTACCGCCTGAACGGCATCAGCCTGACATTGCCGCCATTGCGCGAACGTCAGGACCTGCTGTCCATCATCCGCAACATCATGGCCACGGAAAGCGGCGGCGATGTTGAAATCCACGACGAAGTGCTCCATCTGTTCCGCCAGCATCCCTGGCCAGGCAATATCCGCCAGCTGCACAACGTGCTGAAAACCATGCTGGCCCTGGCTGCTGGCAAGCCATTGCAGCGGCAGCACCTGCCTCCCGGCTTCATGGACGAGCTGGACAGCATTGCCCCGGGGCAAAAAAGCACGCCCCTGGCCGCAGGCTCCATCGACGATATCACCAATGAAGCGGTCAAGCTGGCGCTGCAGCACCATGAAGGCAATATCTCCGCCGCGGCACGCGAGCTGGGCATGAGCCGCAACCGCTTCTACCGCAAGCTCAAGGCGCTGGGTCTAGCCTAAGGACGCCCTGATTCCATCCAACAAAAAAGCCAGTCAAAACATTTGACTGGCTTTGCTTGGAGCAACTGCAGCAACCGCTACAAGGTCAATATCCACTGCACGATGACCTTAATATCCTCATCCTTCACCTGCGGGCTGTTCGGGCCCATGGGCACCGGCCCCCAGACGCCGCTGGTGCCGTTCTTGACCCGGCCTATCAGCTTGGCTTCCACCCCGGGCTGGCCACGGTACTTGGCCGCGATATCCTGCAATGCCGGGCCGATGACCTTTTGCTTGATCGTGTGGCAAGCCAGACAACCGTTTTTCTGTGCCAGCGACTCCGCCACCTTTGCATCCACCGCTGCCGCCTGCCCAGCCATGAGCAAGCAGCTCGCGGCTACCAATATGCGCATGATTGTCTTCATTCATTCTCCTTGGGAGCCTGCACTCCCGCTGAATCGCGTTACAACGGCCGGCTATTGGCAATGCACCCATTGCCAATCCAATCACCCGGCTACAAACTTTCAGTGCTGTACTGCACGCTCAAAGTATGAGAGCTGCCAGGCTCGACAGTGACGACATTGCCCCTGACGTTGGAGGTCTCGACACATACCATCTGCCGCCAGCCATGGTGGCTGCCCAGGTCGCCGATCTCGGCCGCCTTGCGTTCCCATGGCGTCCAGACCACGGTAGATTGACTGCCGGTTTTCTCGATGACGATCTTGCGGCGCAAGCCCGGGTCTTCCAGCACGCAGGTCGACTCGGTATTCAGGTAAACCCGGTCCACCTCGTCATTGAAGCTAATGTCGCCGGACTGGCGCTTGCGAGCGTAGTCCTCGACCTTGTCCTCATACTCAGTATGATCCAGCCCAAGCACCTTGACTACCTCGATATCGCTGACCTGGAAATAGGTATGCAGGGCTTCGCCGATCACGAACGGCTCATTACCTTTATTAGTGGTAGTCAGCGCCATCTTGAGCGTCGGGCCAATGTTGACGGTCAAGGTCAATTCGCAATCGTAAGGCCACTGCTTTTCCACCTGACGGCTCTCCACCAGCCTCAAGACAAGGCTGGTGGTGTTGTCCGCCTCAGGCTTGGCATCGACCACCTCCCATGGCACCACGCGGGCAAAACCATGCGGACAGAGGGTCTCGTCCGTCGCATGCGGGCCGAACCACGGCCAGCAAACCGGCACGCCGCCACGGATAGAACGTCCGGCGACGAAGCGCGCCTGGTCGGACAACCACAACACCGGCGCCTCGGCATGGCGCGGGTTCCATTGCATGACGTGCCCGCCTTGCAAGGCGACCTTGGCGGTGGCATGCGGGTTTTCGATTTCCAGCGTCACCAACCCGTTCAGGTCTGCGGAAAAATGGATTTTATGCCCGACCCCGTACCGGGCATTCAATTCGTGTACTGATTGCATACGCTCTTTTAAAACTGATTGATGAATTCTTTTTATTATTATCGATGCTGCCTACTTCTCGATCTGGCTTACGTCGCGCACCGCACCTTTGGCCGCGGACGTGCTCATTGCAGCATACGCACGTAATGCAACGGATACATGACGCTGACGGTTGACCGGCTTCCATGCGTCTTTGCCGCGCGCCTCCATCGCGGCACGCCGGTGGGCCAGCACTTCATCCTTGACCGCCAGGTGGATGGTACGGTTGGGGATATCGATCTCGATGATGTCGTTTTCCTCCACCAGGCCGATCGCGCCGCCCTCGGCAGCCTCCGGCGAGGCATGGCCGATGCTCAGGCCGGAAGTGCCGCCTGAAAAGCGCCCGTCGGTCAGCAGCGCGCAAGCCTTGCCCAGTCCCTTGGATTTCAGATAGCTGGTCGGGTAGAGCATTTCCTGCATGCCAGGGCCGCCGCGCGGGCCTTCGTAGCGGATGATGACAATGTCGCCCGCCTCGATCTTGTCGGCCAGGATGCCTGCGACGGCATCGTCCTGGCTTTCGAAGATACGCGCACGGCCCGTAAACTTGAGGATGCTGTCGTCCACGCCCGCGGTCTTCACGATGCAGCCGTCCAGCGCAATGTTGCCGTAGAGCACCGCCAGGCCGCCGTCCTGCGAATAGGCATGCGCCTTGTCGCGGATGCATCCTTCCTTGCGATCTGTATCCAGATCAGGCCAGAGCATCGACTGGCTGAAGGCAATCGTCGTGGAAATGCCGCCTGGCGCGGCGCGGTAGAATTTCTTCACCTCCTCGTCCGTGGTGGTCATGATGTCCCACTTGTCCAACGCCTCACCCAGGGTAGGGCTATGCACGGTCGGGGTATCGCGGTGGATCAGCCCGGCCCGGCTCAACTCCGCCAGGATACCCATCACGCCGCCCGCGCGGTGCACGTCCTCCATATGGTATTTAGCCGTGGCGGGCGCCACTTTGCTGACGCAAGGCACGCCGCGGGAAATGCGGTCAATGTCGGCCATGGTGAAATCCACCTTGGCCTCGTGCGCCGCTGCCAGCAGGTGCAACACGGTGTTGGTCGAGCCGCCCATGGCGACATCCAGGCTCATGGCGTTCTCGAACGCCTTGAGATTGGCGATGCTGCGCGGCAACACGCTCTCGTCATCCTGCTCGTAATAGCGCTTGGTGATTTCCACGATCAGGCGGCCCGCCTTGAGGAACAGCTCCTTGCGCGCGGCATGCGTGGCCAATGTGGAACCGTTGCCCGGCAGGCTCAGGCCCAGCGCCTCGGTCAGGCAGTTCATCGAGTTGGCGGTGAACATGCCGGAACAAGAGCCGCAGGTCGGGCAGGCGGAGCGCTCGATCGCGTCGGACTCTTCATCGGATACATTGCTGTCCGCGGCCGCCACCATGGCATCCACCAGGTCGAGCTTGTGCACGTTGCCCTGCCAGTTGACCTTGCCGGCCTCCATCGGGCCGCCCGAGACGAACACCACCGGAATATTCAGGCGCAGGGCCGCCATCAGCATGCCCGGGGTGATCTTGTCGCAATTGGAAATGCATACCAGCGCATCGGCACAGTGGGCACTCACCATATACTCCACGGCGTCCGCAATCAAGTCGCGGCTGGGCAGGCTGTAGAGCATGCCGCTATGACCCATGGCGATGCCGTCGTCTACGGCGATCGTATTGAACTCCTTGGCGACGCCGCCCGCACGCTCGATCTCGCGCGCCACCAACTGCCCCAGGTCCTTGAGGTGCACGTGCCCTGGCACGAACTGGGTAAAGGAATTGGCGATCGCAATGATCGGTTTCTGGAAGTCGTCCTCCTTCATCCCGGTGGCGCGCCAAAGTGCGCGTGCGCCTGCCATATTGCGGCCATGGGTGGAGGTTCTGGAGCGGTATTGCGGCATAAAAACCCTAAACTAAACGTATAATTAGGAGATTTTACTCCAATCCAAGGGCCAATCCCAATGCTTGTTCATCCACAATTTGATCCAGTCGCCATCCACCTGGGCTCGTTCGGCATTCATTGGTATGGCCTGATGTACCTCATCGGCTTCCTGGCTTTTCTCTGGCTCGGGCGCTGGCGCATCGCCCACCAGCCGTGGTGGTCGCAGGCAGGCTGGACGCCCAAGACGCTGGATGACGCCTTGTTCTACGGCGCGCTCGGCGTCATCCTCGGCGGCAGGCTGGGCTATGCATTGTTCTACCAGCACGAGTACTACCTGGCCCATCCCCACGAGATTCTCTTCCTCTGGCAAGGCGGCATGTCCTTCCATGGCGGCTTCATCGGCGTCATGGCCGCCATGCTGCTGTTCGCCAGGAGGCGCGGCCTGACATTCTTCGGCATCATGGATTTCGTCGCGCCGTTGGTGCCCGTCGGCCTGGGCGCAGGACGCATGGGCAACTTCATCAACGGCGAGCTATGGGGCCGCGCCAGCGATGCGCCCTGGGCCATGGTCTTTCCGCAAGTGGACAATATCGCGCGCCACCCTTCGCAGCTTTACGAATTCCTGCTTGAAGGCGTCGTGCTGCTCATCCTGCTCTGGTGGTATTCCAGCAAGCCGCGCGCCAGGGGATCGGTGTCGGCGCTGTTCCTGATCGGCTACGGCAGCTTCCGCTTCCTGGTGGAATTCACGCGCGAGCCGGACAGCTTCCTCGGCCTGCTGTCGCTAGGCTTGAGTATGGGACAGTGGTTGAGTTTGCCGATGGTGATTGCGGGGATATGGCTGTTGATTGTGAGCTTGCGTCAATCCCCAAAAGCATGATCGCCCAGGAAGGTTTCACGCCCGCCTAGCCAGTATTGCTGTCGTTGTAGCGGGAAATAAGCGCAAGCGCTTAGAGACTACCCTAAGGCTAATATCTAAGCGCTATTCCCGCTAATCCCCCTCCAAACTGTACCCTAAAAATTTCCCCGTTTCTGTATCTGGTTTCCTTCCGTTTGCTCCCTTACGATTGTTGCAATCGTCATTGTGTATTCATAGCGTCGGCCCGCCTTCACGGATGCCGGCCCGATTTTTTGAACAAACGTAGGAAGATATGTCGCAACCTAAAGCCGCCATCAAGCCTTACCACCACCCCGCCGCAGGCTGGGGGGCACTGAAGCAAGTCGCCGCGCAGCTCGCGCTGCAGAAGATCCCCGTGAAGGGCGTCATGACCCTGCTTTCGCAGAACCAGCCTGACGGCTTCGACTGCCCTGGTTGCGCCTGGCCGGACAAGGAGCACACATCCACCTTCGAATTCTGCGAGAACGGCGTCAAGGCCGTGGCGGCTGAAGCAACCGCCAAGCGCGTGCCGCCGGAGTTCTTCGCCAAGCACACAGTCACCGAGCTGATGGAGTGGAGCGATTTCGACCTGGAAAACGAGGGCCGCCTCACCCACCCGATGCGCTACAACCCAGCCACCGACAAGTATGAGGAAGTATCCTGGGACGGCGCTTTCGAGCTGATGGCCGAACACCTAAATGCGCTTGCCGACCCGAACGAGGCGATTTTCTATACCTCGGGCCGCGCCAGCAACGAGGCAGCCTTCCTCTACCAATTGTTCGTGCGCGAGTTCGGCACCAACAATTTCCCTGACTGCTCCAACCTCTGCCACGAATCCACCAGCATGGCCTTGCCTCCCACCGTGGGCATCGGCAAGGGTTCGGTGACGCTGCATGACTTCGAGCATGCCGACACCTTGCTGATTTTCGGCCAAAATCCTGCCACCAACCACCCGCGCATGCTGGGCGAGCTGCGCGAGGCCGCCAAGCGCGGTGCGCGCATCGTGGCGATCAACCCATTGAAGGAACGTGGCCTGGAGCGCTTTGCCGACCCGCAAAGCCCATTCGACATGCTGTCATTCAAGGGCAGCAAGATCAGTGACATGTTCATCCAGCCCAAGCTGGGCGGTGACTTAGCCCTCATCAAGGGCATGATCAAGTTTGTCATCCAGTGGGATGACGAAGCCATCAAGAATGGCACCGAGCGCGTGGTAGATGTGGAATTTATCCAGCAGCATACCAATGGCTTCGAGGCGATTGCTGAAGATGCCCGCAACGAAAGCTGGGATGCCATCCTGGAAGAATCTGGCGTGCCGCTGGAGCAGATTGAGGAAATTGCACGTATTTATGCCACCGGCGACCGTGTGATTTCTACTTGGGGCATGGGCATCACCCAGCACAAGCATGGCGTCGCCACGATCCAGACCCTGGTCAACCTGATGCTGCTGCGCGGCAATATTGGCAAGGAAGGCGCAGGCCTGTGCCCGGTGCGCGGCCACAGCAACGTACAGGGCAACCGCACCGTGGGTATCTATGAAAAGATGCCGCTGGCCTTCCTGGAAAGCCTTGAGCGCGTATTTGACATCAAGGTGCCGAAAGAACCTGGCTACGATGCCGTATCCGCCATCCAGGCGATGATAGACGGCAAGGCCAAGTTCTTCTTTGCCCTCGGCGGCAACTTCTCGATCGCCACGCCCGATACCGACCGCACATGGGAAGGCCTGCGCAATTGCGACCTGACCGCACACGTCACCACCAAGCTCAACCGCAGCCACCTGGTGCACGGCAAGGAAGCCTTGATATTGCCGTGCCTGGGCCGCACCGAGATCGACACCCAGGAAACCGGCCCGCAAGGCGTGACCGTGGAAGACTCCATGAGCATGGTGCATATCTCCTACGGCATGAACAAGCCGGCCTCGCCGCACCTGCTGTCCGAGCCCGCCATCGTCGCGCGCCTGGCCCATGCCACGCTCAAGCACAGCAAGACGCCGTGGCTGGAATACATCAAGGACTACAGCAAGATTCGCGACGCCATCGAACAGACCCTGCCAGCCGCGTTCAAAGACTACAACGAGCGCATCAAGCACCCGGGCGGCTTCCGCCTGCCGGTGCCGTCCAGCGACCGCGTCTGGATCACACCTTCCGGCAAGGCCGAGTTCACTTTGCAGGAAATCCCGCGCAACTCGCCTATCCACCAGGCGCGCGAGCAATATGGCGACCGGATGTTCGTGCTCATGACCACGCGCTCCCATGACCAGTACAACACCACCATCTACGGCATGGACGATCGCTACCGCGGCGTATTCGGCCAGCGCCGCGTCGTGTTCATGAACCCGGAAGACATCAAGCGCATGGGCCTCAAGGCCGGCGACTGGGTCAACCTGATCAGCGTCTGGCAGGACGGCATCACCCGCCGCGCCGACAACTTCCTGGTGGTGTCCTACGACATCCCGCAAGGCTGCCTGGGCGGCTACTACCCGGAAACCAACAACCTGGTGCCCCTGGAAAGCGTGGCCGACTTCTCGCATACGCCTACCTCCAAGTCGATCCCGGTGATTATCGAGAAGACGGCAGAACAGAAGGTATCCAATGCTGCTTGACCGGGACTGCGCAGAGCAGGAAACAGGCGACTTTGCCTCCGACCATGCCCAGCTCGACCAAAGCGCGGTGCTGATGCTGGGCATCCTGGAACTCCTGCATGCCGAGCATGAGGAAGGCCGCGCCCGCGTGCCGCTGGCTGCGATCTGCAAACGCCTGGGCATCCGCATGAGCACGTTGCAGCGCCTGATGACCGCCTTGGGCGAGCAAGAGCTTGTCGTCGTCTCCACCGAGAAAGAGCGCCTGGTCGCCGCGCTGACGGCAGGCGGAGAGGAAATCTCGCAGGCTCTGCAGGCCGCTTAATCCGGCCGATCTCCAGCCCACACCCGGCAAAAACTCCGGCCGCGCCAGCGCTTGGCTGGAGTACAATGGCAGGCATCAAGGACTCGACCCCTGCCCCGCCAACATGAAGCTTTATGTCTCGTTTGCTGCCCGCATACGCGCGATGATTGATGAAGGCGTATTGCGGCCCGGCGACAAGATTTTCTCGGTGCGGCAAGCGAGCCAGAAATACGGCCTGAGCATCAGTACCGTCCTGCGCGGCTATCTGCTGCTGGAACAGGAAGGCATCATCAGCAGCCATCCTCAGTCCGGCTACTACGTCACGCCGCGCAAGCGCCTGCAGCAACGCAACCCGTCGCCGCTGTCCAAGGACATCGACCTGTCCGAGGTCGATGCGAGCAAGCTGGTGCTTACCACGCTCAAGTCCATCCGCGAGTTCGGCACCGTGCCGCTGGGCTCGCCCTTCCCGGACCCGCAACTATTCCCGCTCAAGAAGATCCACCAGTACGAAAAAGCCCTGACCGACGATGAAGGCGAATGGGGCGTACTGAGCGACCTGCCGCCCGGCAACGAAATGCTGCGCCAGCAGATTGCACGCCGCTACCTGGCTATCGGCATGGACGTTTCGCCCGACGACATCGTCATCACCCACGGCGCTACCGAGGCCATTACGCTATGCCTGCAGGCCGTCGCCAAGGCCGGCGACGTCATTGCGCTGGAATCCCCGGGCTATTACGCCTTGGCCCATACCGTGGAGCGCCTGGGCATGCAGGTAGCCGAGCTGCGTACCGACCCGGATTCCGGCATCGACCTGGATGCATTGCGCGCCACCACCGACAATGTGCGCATTGCCGCCGTGGTGCTCACCGCCAACTTCCAGAACCCGCTGGGCTTCGTCATGCCGGACCAAAAGAAGCAGGCACTGGTGGAATTCCTCGAAGACCGGCAGATTCCGCTGATCGAGGATGACGTCTACGGCGAGCTGTACTTCAGCGAAACGGCGCCCAGGCCTGCCAAGGCGTTCGACCGCTCCGGGCTGGTGCTGCATTGCTCGTCGTTCTCGAAATCCCTGGCGCCTGGCTACCGCGTCGGCTGGACCGTGGCCGGACGCTACCGGCAGGAAGTGGAGCGCCTGATGTTCCTCAATAGCCTGTCGCTGCCCTCCGCGCCGCAGATCGCGATTGCGAAATTCATGCAGCGCGACAGCTTCGAACAGCACCTCAAGCAATTGCGGCATACCCTGCGCTCGCAGTATGTGCTGATCCGCAATGTGATAGAGGAAAGCTTCCCCGCCGGCACGCAGCTTTCGGAGCCCAAAGGGGGATATGTGATCTGGGTCAGGCTGCCCGCGCAACTGGATGCGCTCATGCTCTACCGCGCCGCCATCGACAACGGCATCACCGTCGCGCCGGGAACGATCTTCTCGCGCAAGAAAGACCTGACCCACTATATCCGGCTCAATTTCAGCCACTTATGGACATTGGCGATAGAACAGGCGGTCAGGGAGGTGGGCGCATTGGCCTGCGGGATGCTAGCAACCGGCAGGCATGATTAAGAGCAACTGACCAAACGCAATGCCGTACCACGTCACTACACCTTTGGCAGGTTTTGCTGCGCCTAGCGCTAGGTTGCCAGCCGTCAGCAACAGCGTTTGACGCCATCCCATTTCTGCTGCTGCCAAGCTTTGAAGAATTCTTCCCGGGTAAGGGGCGGCTCCTGGTGGCCGTGCCGTTCCTGGTTGGCGGCGTACAGCGACAAATAGCGTTCATAAGCATCATCTCCCGACACCTGGCGCAGGAAGCGCCAGGCCCGGTCAACCGCTTGCTGGCATGCCTGCCACATCAATCGCGCACCCAGGCAGTATCCAGCTTGGTCTGGATATAAGCCGACTCGACGGAAGGACGTACCGGCTTGCCGCTCAGGCTGCGGTAACTCACGCGCAGCATGTCGACGATCACGGTCCATAGCACCGCCACGAAAAACAAGGTCAGCACCGCATCAAGCTGCTGGTTGAATATCAGCTGCGGCGCCACGGCAGCCTTCTCGGGAGGCAGTACTCCCGCTGCGAGCTTTGCCGACATATCGTTGGCCGCCGCTATGAAGCCGACGCGGACGTCCGTACTGGTGATCTTTTCCCAGGCGGCCGTGGTGGTGACCACCACCAGCCAGCCCAGCGGCAAGCCGGTCACCCAGGCATACTTGAGCTTGCCGGACTTGATGAGGATGCCCGTGCCTACCGACAACGCGATCGCCGCCAGCATCTGGTTGGAAATGCCGAACAACGGCCAGAGGATATTCACCCCGCCGTTCGGGTCGATCACGCCGATGTAGAGGAAATAGCCCCAGCCTGCCACGACAATGGCACTGGTGAGCAATACCGATGGATACCAAGAAGTCTGGCCGATCCTGGGCCAGAAATTACCCAGCATGTCCTGCAGCATGAACCGGCCCACGCGGGTGCCGGCATCCAGCGTCGTGAGGATGAAGATCGCCTCGAACATGATGGCGAAGTGGTACCAGAGCGCGAGCAAGTGCTCGCCGAACGCGCTGCCGAAGATGCTGGCCATGCCTACCGCGAGCGAAGGCGCGCCGCCGGTACGGGCGAACAAGGTCGATTCCCCCATCTGGCGCGCCAGGGTTTCCATCTGCTCCACCGTGACAGGAAAACCCCAGCTGGATATGACCGCCACGGCATCTGACGCTTCCTTGCCCACCAGGCCGGCCGGACTGTTGATCGCGAAGAAAACGCCTGGGTCGAGCACCGTTGCCGCGATCATCGCCATGATCGCGACGAACGACTCCAGCAGCATGGCGCCATAGCCTATCATGCGGATGTCCGACTCGTTGGCGATCAGCTTGGGCGTGGTGCCTGAAGCGATCAAGGCATGAAAGCCGGATACCGCGCCGCAGGCGATGGTGATGAAGACGAACGGGAACAAGGCCCCGCCGAAAATCGGCCCGCTGCCGTCGATGAACTGGGTCAATGCCGGCATCTTCACCTCGGGCTGCAGTAGGATGATGGCCACCGCCAGCAGGAAAATGGTGCCCAGTTTCATGAAGGTGGAAAGGTAATCGCGCGGCGCCAGCAACAGCCACACCGGCAGGATGGCAGCGGCAAAGCCGTAGGCGATCACCCACCAGGCCAGCGTGAGCCCGTCATGGTTGAACAGGCTACCCAGATAGGGGTGGTGGTCGATATAGCCGCCGCCGAACACCGAGAGCAGCAGCAACGCCACGCCGAGCACCGAGGCTTCAAGCACGCGGCCCGGCCGCAAGTGGCGCATATAGAGGCCGACGATCATCGCGATCGGTATCGTGGCCGCCACAGTCGAGGTCGCCCAGGGGCTATGCTTCATGGCATTGACCACCACCAGCCCGAGCACCGCAATCAGGATCACCATGATGGTGAACGTCCCCACCAGCGCGGCAAAACCGCCGATCGGCCCCAGCTCCTCACGCGCCATCTGGCCCAGGCTGCGGCCGTTGCGCCGCGTCGACAGGAATAGGGTCACCATGTCCTGCACCGCGCCGCCCAGCACCGCGCCCACCAATATCCATAGAGTGCCAGGCAGGTAACCAAACTGCGCCGCCAGCGTCGGCCCGACCAGCGGACCCGGGCCTGCGATCGCGGCGAAATGATGGCCGAACACCACCCACTTGTTGGTCGGCACATAATCGCGGCCGTTATCCAGGCGTTCCGCCGGCGTCGCCCGGCTGGCATCCACCATCAGGACACGGGCGGCAATCCAGGCCGCATAGAAGCGGTAGGCGATCGCGAACACACAGACCGCCGCCGCCACGAACCACAAGGCGTTGATGCTTTCGCCGCGATGCAGGGCGATCCCTCCCACCGCAGAGGCCCCGACGACGGCGACCAGGAGCCAGATCAAGTATTGCAAGGTTTTATTCATTTAGGTTTATGATGTCTCCCAATAATGCCCGCCAGTATAAAACCAAATCCGCAGGCTGAGCGCATGAACAGATTCTGAAAAACCGGCCGGAACAGATATTGCTAGCATATATTCTGCAGTCTGCATCCAAACCAACAATATTGAGAGATAAGCATGAAATTCACCTGTATCAGCTTTCTGACCTTGCTGGCCTTGAGCCTGCCTGTAATAGCGGCACCGGACGACGCGCCGCCGATCGAAACCACGACCGCGAACGGCGACAAAATATTGCTGCATCCCAACGGCAAGTGGGAATATGTGGACAAGGTGAAAAAGGCCGAAGCGGACAAGGTAGCCAAGCAATACCCGGAAAACCAGGGCTGTCCTCCCGGCACCCAGGGCGGCTTGTTGGGCCTCGGCCGCTGCATCCCCCCTGGAGACAAGGATTTCAACCGCGGCTCCATGAGTGGCAAAGGCCGCTGAATCCGAACCCGGGTAGCCCATCTGTTGGCTGCCCCGCTCGCCCTAACCTTGCGCAGTATTGTATGCTAGACATTCAATGCCCCAGCCCAAGCGAGGTTCATCCTGCAAGCCCCAAGCCGTCCTTTACGATTGTTCAGCGAGCTTTGGCCGTTATTGCGGCCATACCGCTGGCAAATCCTGCTCGCATTCTGTTTGCTCAGCCTGGCTTCCGCCATCCTGCTGCTGGTGCCTTGGGCGTTCCGCGACCTGATCGACCAAGGGTTCAGCACGGATTCCGCCACCACGCAGAGCGTGCAGGACATCAACCGGCATTTCGTTTTTATCTGCGGCCTGGTGATTGCCTGGGCCTTGATCGTGGCGTGCCGCTATTTCATCGTTTCCTGGATAGGCGAGCGCGTCACCGCCGACCTGCGATCTCTAGTATATGAGCGAGTGCTCACCCAGTCGCCGCAATTCTTCGAGACCTTGCAGACGGGCGAGGTGCTGTCCCGCCTGACCGCGGACACCACCTTGATCCAGACCGTCGTCGGCAGCTCAATCTCCCTGGGCCTGCGCAGCCTGTTCCAGTTCATCGGCGGCATGGTCATGCTCGCGGTCACGAGTTGGTACCTATTCAGCCTCAATCTCGGACTCATGCTGTTGCTGACGCTGCCGATCATGCTGATTGGCAGATCGGTAAAGAAACTGTCGCGGGAATCCCAGGACCGCATTGCAGACAGCTCGGCCATGGCCGGGGAGATACTCAATGCCATGCCGACGGTGCAATCCTTCGCCCAGGAACCCCGCGAAAACCAGCGTTTCCGGCACAGCGTGGAAACCAGTTTCAAGGCTGCCGTCCGCCGCATCCGCGTGCGTGCGTTCCTGGCCGCGTTCGTCATTGCGGGCATCAGTGCGGCGATCATCTTCGTCTTATGGCTAGGGGCGCACCAGGTCACGCAAGGCGAGCTTTCTGGCGGCGAACTTGCCTCCTTCATCCTCTATGCGGCCCTGGTTGCCAGCAGCGTCAGCACCATTGCAGAGGTATGGGGGGACATCATGCGCGCAGCTGGGGCGACAGAGCGCCTGCTCGAACTGCTGAACAGCGAGCCTACGATCCGCAACCCGTCAACGCCAATGGCGCTGGGCACCACCAGCACGGCGAGCGTCAAGTTCGAGAAAGTGAGTTTTTACTATCCCGCAAAACCTGGTCAGGCAGCGCTTGACCAAATCTCGCTTGAGGTCAACGCAGGCGAAACCGTCGCCCTGGTGGGCCCGTCGGGTGCGGGCAAGACCACCCTGTTCCAGCTCCTGCTGCGGTTTTACGATATTCATGAAGGAGCTATTAAAATCAATGGGCAGGACATCCGCAGCCTCTCGCTCAGCACTTTGAGGAACATGATTGCCATCGTGCCGCAGGACCCGGTAATCTTTTCCGCCAATGCGCTGGAGAACATCCGCTACGGCAGGCCTGACGCCAGCGATGAAGAGATAAAGCGCGCAGCCCAGGCGGCGCAAGCCCATGAATTCATCGAACGCCTGCCGCAGGGATACGCCACTTTCCTGGGAGAGCGCGGCACCCGGCTTTCCGGCGGCCAGCGCCAACGCGTTGCCATCGCCCGCGCCATTCTCAAGAACGCGCCTATCCTGTTGCTCGATGAAGCGACCAGCGCCCTGGACGCGGAATCGGAAACCCTGGTGCAGCAAGGCCTGGATTCGGCCATGCACGGCAGGACCACCCTGGTGATCGCGCACCGCCTCGCTACCATACAGAATGCCGACCGCGTCGTGGTGCTGGAACATGGCCGCATCATCGAAACCGGGACGCCGAATGAATTGCGGCAGCAATCGGGACTTTACAGCCGTCTCGCCAAGCTTCAACTGGATATCCAGCCATAGACATGCACCGCGATAAAGCGGCTTCTTGCGCAAATGCACTACAAACGTGCAATTGGCTGCCGATAATGCAGGTTCCATGGCGGCACCATGCGACTCGCGGGTAAAAACCATCGTGCTCACAGCCTTGACAAGACAGTGAACGGCCGTCTTCCAACACCTATCCAGCCCCCACCGTATCCGCACTATCACCAGGCGCTAACACCTTGGACTGCGCAACCATCGTCGCGCAATCATTTAACCCCGGCATATTTTTTGCTGCATCACCACTGGATGCACTACGCCATCGGCGGCGTGGTTCATTCACCGTAGCGCAATATTCCGCAGAGATTGACGATTAGGACAACGGCGTCCACTCCAGGTATTCCTTTTTTAAGAGGGGTATCAGGAGTGGGCGCTTTTTTTATTTTTAAAGAGGTGTAACGTATGGCTTATCTCCTACCTTCAGAGTTCGTGACCAAAATGGTCGATGCCGGCGAGTCGAAGATATTCATGTCGACCCGCGATACCGTGATCCGGGCCTATATGGCTGGCGCCATCCTGGCGCTGGCCGCCGTGTTTGCCGTGACGGCCTCGGTGCAGACCGGCTATCCGCTGATCGGCGCCATCCTGTTCCCGGTGGGGTTCGTCATGCTCTACCTGCTAGGCTTCGACCTGCTCACCGGCGTGTTCGTGCTCACGCCCCTGGCCCTGATCGACAAGCGCCCAGGCGTCACCATCAAAGGCATTTTGCGCAACTGGGGGCTGGTATTCGTCGGCAATTTCCTCGGCGCGTTCACGGTGGCGGTGTTCATGGCCATCGTCTTTACCTATGGTTTCGCAGCCGAGCCGGACAAGGTGGGTACCATCATCGCCGGCATAGGCGAGAAACGTACGCTGGGCTATGCCGAGTTCGGCGCGGCCGGCATGCTGACGGTATTCATCCGCGCCGTCATGTGCAACTGGATGGTATCCACCGGGGTGGTCGGCGCCATGATTTCCACCAGCGTTTCCGGCAAGGTGATTGCGATGTGGATGCCCATCATGGTGTTCTTCGCCATGGGCTTCGAGCACTCTATCGTCAACATGTTCCTCTTCCCTTCGGCCCTCATCATGGGCGGCAACTTCTCCATCATGGATTACCTGATCTGGAACGAACTGCCCGTCGTGCTCGGCAACCTGGTCGGGGGATTGGCGTTCACCGGGCTGACCCTGTATTCCACTCACGTCAGAACAGCGCCGAAACGCAGCATTGGTTGATATAGCGACGGACTACGGCGCTCTTCATCTCAGCCGTAGTCCCAACATATGCGCATGAACAATACGCTCGCTATTTCCGTCGGCCAGCATTCCGACCGGGGACGCAAGGACATCAACCAGGATTTCCATGGCGCCTGCATCCCGCAAGGCCACCAGCTCATTACCAAGGGCATCGTGGTCGCGTTGGCCGACGGCATCAGCAGCAGCGCCGTCAGCCAGGTCGCCAGCGAATCCGTGATCCGGAACCTGCTCAGCGACTATTACTGCACCTCCGATGCGTGGAGCGTCAAGCATGCCGTGCAGTGCGTATTGAGCGCGGTCAATTCCTGGCTGCATGCCCAGACCCGGCGCAGCCAATACCGCTATGACAGTGACAAGGGCTATGTCTGCACGCTCAGCGCCCTGGTGGTCAAATCCGGCCAGGCCCACCTCTTTCATATCGGCGACACGCGCATCTACAGGCTCAGCGGCCAAGCGCTCGAACAGCTCACCGAGGATCACAGGGTCGCCTTCAATGCAGAGCAGAGCTACCTGAGCCGGGCA
Source organism: Methylobacillus draconifructus (assembly GCF_045984385.1). Classification (NCBI taxonomy): domain Bacteria; kingdom Pseudomonadati; phylum Pseudomonadota; class Betaproteobacteria; order Nitrosomonadales; family Methylophilaceae; genus Methylobacillus; species Methylobacillus draconifructus. Next base: position 36,777 of record NZ_JBJQIJ010000001.1, on the reverse strand, counting down.
TTGGGCATAGGCCCGCAGGTCGAGATCGACTACCTGTGCATGCCGGTGGAGGAAGGGGACATCTTCGTGCTGGCCTCGGACGGCGTGTACGAACATACGGACGCGCAATGCGTCGCCGCCGCCATCGCCAGCAACGCGAATGATCTAGACGCTGCTGCGAGGCGGATCGTGGAAGAGGCCCTTGAACGCGGCAGCCGGGACAACCTGACGATACAGATTGTCAGGATAGACCGCCTTGACCAGCATCGGCCCGGCCTGCTCTTGCAGTACCCGAGCCTGCCAGCGCCCTTGCTGGAAGCACGGATGGATTTCGACGGTTACCATATCGTCAGGGAACTGCACCACAGCCACCGCAGCCACCTCTACCTGGCGATCGACAGCGATACCGGCCAGCAGGTTGCGCTCAAGACGCTATCTACCGACCTGAGTGCAAACGCGGCGCAGCTAAACCGCTTCGCGCTCGAAGAATGGGTGGCGCGGCGCATCAACAGCGCGCACGTGCTGAAACCGTGCCAGCGCGGACGCAAACCCCATTATCTGTATGTCGCCATGGAGTTCATCGAAGGCATTACCCTCGCGCAATGGATGAGGGACAACCCCAGACCGGGCCTGGAAACGGTGCGCGGTATCATTGAGCAAGTTGCCAAGGGCCTGCAGGCCTTTCATCGCGCCGAGATGCTGCACCGGGATTTGCGGCCGGAAAACATCATGATAGACCGGCATGGCGTCGTCAAAATCATCGACTTCGGCGCAGTCTGGGTCGCAGGCCTTGAGGAATGCAATGCGCCGGAAGCCCTTCCAGTTCCGGGCGCCGTTCAGTACATGGCGCCCGAATACTTCCTCGGCGATGCCGCTTCGGCGCTTTCAGACCAGTTCTCCCTGGGCGTCATCGCCTACCAGATGCTCACAGGCAAGCTGCCCTACGGCGCCCAGGCCGCCAGAATCAAGACCCGCGCGCAACTGCAGCGCCTGTCCTATATTTCCGCCATCGACGGGCACAGCAGCATTCCCTCATGGATAGACGACGCGCTGGCGAGAGCAGTGCACCCGGAACCGGAAAAACGCTACCCTGTCTTGTCGGAATTCATCCATGACCTGAGACACCCCAACCGGCAATTCCTCGACAGGCACAGGGGCGGGCTAGTGGAGAAGAATCCTCTCCTGTTCTGGAAGACGACCAGCCTGCTATTATTGCTGCTCGTCGTCGTCCTGCTCTACATCATCAAACTCTCCTGAACCTGCATGCATCCAGAGAAATCAAGGTTCCAGGAAGAAACTTGCTGCTCTGCAGTTGCCTTAGCCGATTGATCAACCATCGTTGAACCAGCAACCGCCATGCTGTTGCGCATAATTTTTGCTACCGGATTTAGATATGAAAGACATTTCTCCCGACCAAACCATCATCCTGGCCAAGATACGGCATGTCGAAGAGCTCGAGCGGCTGTCGATATGCACCGTGTTTGTCGAGACCATCGGCCTGATCATCCACCAGATCCAGGCCGAGCGCGGCGCAAGCTGCCTGTACCTGGCTTCGGCTGGCCAGCGTTTCGGCAAGGAGCGCAGCGAGATCATCGAGCAGAACCAGGGCCTGGAGGTGAAATTCCGCGAGGCGTTGCAGCGCCACCTGGACCATAACAGCATGGCCGACGCCAAGCAGCTCACCCTGATTTCGTGGATATTGCTGGGCTTCGACCAACTGAAATCGCTACGCCACCAGGTGACGCTACACAAGATTTCATTTCCCGATTGCATACAATCGTTCAACCGCTTTATCGGCAGCCTGATTTCGCTGATCTTCGACATCACCGACAATGCCGTCAACAGCAAGATCTCCACTTATCTGCTCGCGCTCTACAACCTGGTGCAGGGCAAGGAGTTTGCCGGGCAGGAACGCGCCGTAGGCTCCTATATGTTCGGCTCCGGCCATGTGCAGCAGGAACACCAGCACAAGCTGCTGGAGCTGGTTGCCTTGCAGGACAGGCATTTCGAGCTGTTCTGCCAATTCGGCGGCAGCCCGTTGCAAAAGTCATGGGCGGCTTCGATGGATACCAGCATCCACCATCGGCACCGGCAATACCGCAACAAGCTCACCCATGCGCAGGACGGCCAAGCCGTGAAAACGCACGATGGGGACGAATGGTTCGAGCTCTGCAGCCAACGCCTCACCGATATCTGGCATATCCAGTGCCAGCTCATCAAGGGCATGCATGGCATGCTGGAGACATTGATCCACGAGGCGAAGAGCGACTTGGACAAGACCCGCCAGTACCTGCAGAAAGTGCGCAGCCAGCCGGCCCATGCCACCACGCTGGATAGCGCCTTCTTCAACCTCTCCATCCCGGTGGAAAACGCCTATACCTTCCTCGCGCACGACAACCAGCACTCCTATCCCATGGAGTCCATCGTCTCGCTGCTGCAGCAGCAATCGCAGCAGATTGCCGAGATTGAGAACGAACTGTCGGAAACCAAGAAAGCGCTGGCGGAGAGGAAACAGATCGAGCGCGCCAAGGGCCTGCTCATGAGCAAGCGCGGCATCAGCGAGGTAGAGGCCTACAAAATCATGCGCAGCACCGCCATGGAACAGAATCGCAAAATCATCGATGTGGCGGACAACATTCTCGCCAAGCAAAACTCCCTATCGTGATGGCAGTGAACCTCTGGTGCAACCGCACTCAGGTGGTGCAAACCGGCATCGCTGGCCGGATTCAACAAAACTCCCTCCCCAGGTAAATATCCTTACAAAACAATCGCGTTTTGAAATAAAGCTTCCCTGGCACAGCATTTGCTAATCCCTGATTAACAACGGCAGCCAATGGCGGTTGTCATTGTTTAAGCGGCATCCGCAGCAATACCTGGCGCCGCGATGCGCTACCCAGCAGCCCGCAGGGCTTTGAAGGCCAAGGACAAAGGCGTCCTGGTTGCAGACAACATAACGTCTGCAACCAGGACGCCTTTTTTGTTTTGGCGCTTACAGGCGATGGCAGCTTGATACCAGGAAAAAAGAAGGCCCGTCGGGCAGGACGGGCCGGTACTACCGTTACCCCATCTGAGAAAAGGAGCAACCCATGCAAAGTAATTCGAGATTCATGATCCGTCAAGCCTGTTATGGCGGCTTGCTGGGGCTGGCGCTCACTGCCGCAGCCCAGGCGGAAGAGGCCGCGCCGGAATATACCTTCATGGATGCCGTCAAGGCCGGCAAGAACCTGACCAGCTTCCGCCTGCGTTACGAACATGTGGAACAGGACGGCAACGCCCCCAGCGGCCGGCCGCTCAAGGATGCCAATGGCATAACGCTGCGCAGCCTGGTCGGCTGGCAGACCGCGCCATATCACGATTTCAGTTTTGCCGGACAGATCATCGACGTCAGCAAATTCAAGGACGATTTCAACGACAGCACCAACGGCACATTGATCAACAGCGTCTCCAACCAGCCCGGCAAGCTTGACTACGCCAAGATCGTCGATCCTGACGATACCGACATCAACCAGTTGTATGTCGACTGGACCGGCATCAAGAACAACCGCGTGCGTATCGGCCGCCAGCAGATCAACCTGGACAACGTGCGCTTCATCGGCGATATCGCCTTCCGCCAGGTCATGCAGGTGTTCGACGGCGTCACCGTGCTGAACAAGTCGTTGCCCGATACTGAAATCTATGTCGGCCATATCGAGCGCGTGAAACAGATCACCACCAAGCTGCGCTCCGACGGCGCGCTGGAAATCGTCAACCTGAAATACCGGATTTCGCCGACCGCATCCGTGACGGGTTACGGCTATTTCTCCAGCTTCGACGATCTCGGTTTTGGCCGCGCGTGGTTTGGCAACGCCGCAGGGACGGGCGGCATTGCCGCCGGCAAGAACGGCAACATCAACCAGGAAGCCGACCAGGGCAACAAGACCCTGGGCATACGGCTGGACGGCGCGCATGCCTTCACGCCCCACTGGAAAGGCCTTTACACGGCGGAATACGCCAAGCAGACCGATTACAGCGGCGGCGACTCCCGTATCGATGCCCACTACTACAAGCTGGGCGGCGGCGCGGCCTATGGCAATTTCTCGCTGCGCGCCGACCAGGAGCTGCTGTCCAGCAACAACGGACGTTACGCCTTCCAGACCCCGTTCGGCACCAACCACCTATTCCAGGGCTGGGTGGACAAATTCCTCACCACGCCGTTGGAAGGCATCAAGGATACGTTCGTCACCGCGACCTACAAGATCGGCGACTTCCTGTTCTTTGCCGATTATCACGTCATTAAGTCGGATGACCGCTTCAATACCGTGGGCGGGGGTTTCGGCGACCAATACGGAACGGAATGGAATGCCGCCGTCACCTATAACGTCAACGCGCACCTGATGACCAAGCTCGAATACGGCAAGTATTCCGAGAGGGACCAATACACCGCCTTGCCAGGCAACAATGCCGCGGGCCGGGTGCGCGATACGGAAAAACTCTGGCTCACCATGATGTACACCTTCTGATAGAGGCGAAAAAATGTCAGGAAAAGTTTATTTGATAGGCGCAGGACCCGGCGACCCGGAGCTCGTAACGTTGAAGGCGGTCAAGGCCATGCAGCAGGCCGAAGTTATCCTCGTGGACGACCTGGTCAACCGTGAAATCCTCCAACATGCGCCGCAAGCACGCGTCATCGAGGTCGGCAAGCGCGGCGGCTGCAAGTCAACGCCGCAACACTTCATCAACCGCATGATGGCGGCATTGGCGGAGCAAGGCCAGACCGTTGCCAGGCTGAAAGGCGGCGACCCCTTCCTGTTCGGCCGCGGCGGCGAGGAAATGCTGGAACTGCGGGCCGCAGGCATCGAGGTGGAGATGATTCCCGGCATAACGAGCGGCATCGCCGTGCCAGCTGCCTTGGGCATCCCGGTCACCCATCGCGCCTACACGCACGGCGTGAGCTTCGTCACCGGCCACCTGCAGGACGGCGGGAGCGGGCAGAACTGGAAAGCCCTGGCCGAAAGCGGCACCACCCTGGTGATCTATATGGGAATGAAACAGCTCGCCAGCATCACCAGCGAGCTGCTGGCAAGCGGCATGTCCCCCGATACGCCGGCGGCGGCGATCCAGAACGGTTCGCTCCCCCAGCAGCAGCATGTCACCAGCACATTGTCATTGCTGACGGCGGCAGTACAGCAGGAAGGCCTCGCCAGCCCCGCCATTATCGTGATTGGCGACGTGGTCAGGCTGGCCCACGGCAAGGAGTTGCTGCAATCCCTTTCAATCGCGGCATGAACAGAGACGACATCATCGCGTGGCCAGGTGCAGTTCCGGTCAGCGCGCTCCCCAATCCACTACTCAAGGAAATATCATGAAAAAAAGTTTCTGGCAGGCAGGACACAAACCGACCCTGTTCTCTGCTTTTCTCTATTTCGACCTCAGTTTCATGGTCTGGGTGCTGCTTGGCCCCTTGGCCGTGCAGATTGCCGCCGACCTGGCCCTGACCCCGGCGCAAAAAGGCATAATGGTGGCCACGCCGGTATTGACGGGCGCCCTGCTGCGCCTGGTCATGGGCGTGCTGGTCGACCAGATCCAGCCGAAGATGGCAGGCCTGATTGGCCAGCTTATCGTGATCGCCGCATTGGCCTTCGCCTGGCTGAACGGCATTCACAGTTATCAGCAGACCCTGATCCTGGGCGTATTCCTCGGGGTTGCGGGCGCATCCTTTGCCGTGGCACTGCCGCTGGCTTCACGCTGGTACCCGCCCGAGCACCAGGGCACCGCGCTTGGAATCGCGGGCGCTGGCAACTCCGGCACCGCGCTGGCTGCGCTGTTCGCCCCCGGGCTGGCGCTGGTATTCGGCTGGAACAATGTGTTCGGCCTCGCTTTGATTCCACTCGTGATCACACTCGTGCTCTATACGATGCTCGCCAAGGACGCGCCCAACCCGCCTGAATCAAAGTCGCTCACCGAATACCTCAAGGTACTGCAGGACAAGGATGCCTGGTGGTTCATGTTTTTCTATAGCGTGACCTTCGGCGGCTTTGTCGGCATGGCCTCTTCGCTCACCATCTACTTCAACGACCAGTACGGCCTCGACCCGGTGCATGCGGGCTATTTCACCGCGGCCTGCGTCTTCGCCGGCTCCTTGGTGCGCCCGATTGGCGGCAACCTGGCCGACCGGATCGGCGGTATCCGCACCCTGAGCGCCATGTACATCCTCGCTGCCGCCTTCCTGTTCATCCTCAGCTTTGGCTTGAGCCAGCAACTGGCAGGCCTGGCCGTCGTGGTGCTGGCGATGATCGCCCTGGGGATGGGCAATGGCGCGGTATTCCAACTCGTGCCGCAGCGCTTCCGCAAGGAGATCGGCGTGATGACCGGCCTGATCGGCATGGCAGGCGGCATCGGCGGCTTCTACCTGGCTTCCAGCCTGGGATACTCCAAGCAGATTACCGGCAACTACCAGCTCGGCCTGGCCATGTTCGCCAGCCTGGCGGTCGTCGCCCTGTTCGGCCTGACCATGGTCAAGGAGCGCTGGCGCACCACCTGGGGCTCCGCCGCCGTCACCAGCGCCAGGGTATAGTAGAACCGCATGGCGCTGGAATTCACCACGGGCTCGAGCTCGGTCACCGGGCAGCGCGAACGCAACGAGGATTTTGCGGGCATGGTGACGCCTGCCGGCGCCATCCTCAATGTCAAGGGCGCCGTCTTTGCCGTGGCCGACGGCGTCAGCGGCAATGCCGGCGGACGCGAAGCCGCCGAAATGACCGTGCGCAGCCTGCTGACGGACTACTACGCCACCCCCGACACCTGGGAAATCCCGGCAGCATTGGACAAGGTGATCACAGCGGCCAACCGCTGGCTGCTTGCGCAGGCCTCGCAGCACCGTGAAATGGCAGGCATGGCGACGACCCTGTCGCTCCTGGTATTGCGCGGCCAGCGCTATTATTCAGGACATGTGGGCGACAGCCGCCTGTACCGCCTGCGCGCGGGCAAACTGGAGCTGCTTACCGCCGATCATGTCTGGGACAGGCCGGATATGCGCCACGTGCTCAAGCGCGCCGTCGGCCTGGATCAGCAGCTCAACGTGGACTATGCGGAAGGCGGCATACAGGCCGGCGATGTCTACGCATTGATGACCGATGGCGTCTGGGCCGCCTTGGAGCAGCAAGTCATCCACCATATTCTGGGCCTGTACGACCATCCGCAACGCATCTGCGACGAACTCACGCGCCTGGCCCTGGCAGCTGGAGGCAACGATAACGCCACGGCAGTGGCGGTACGCGTTATCAAGCCAGGCAAGGAAACGCTCACCGACCACCTGGCCGAAGGCCGCCAGCTTGCATTGCCTCCCAAGCTCAAGGCTGGCGATCATCTCGACGACTTCGAGATCGTGGAGCTCTTGCACCAATCCCGCGCCAGCCTGGTATACAAAGTCAGGCACCGCCAGAGCGGCCAGCTATGGGTGCTGAAAACCCTGCAGCCCTTATTGGCTGAGGACCGCCAGAGCTGCCAGGCCCTGCTCAACGAAGAGTGGCTCGCCAAGCGCATCATGTCGCAATACCTGCCCCAGGTGCTGCCGCTCGATGCCGGCCAGCGCAGCAAGCTGTATTACGTAATGAGCTGGCACGAAGGTGCTACCCTGCAATACCGCCTGCAACACGGGCACCACTTCACCACGGCCGGCATCACGCGGATCGGGATAGAGATGCTGCGCGGGATCGGCGCCCTGCACCGGCTGCATATCCTGCACCGCGACATCAAGCCCGCCAACCTGCATATTGGCAAGGACGGCCGCTTGCGCATCCTTGATCTCGGCGTCGCCTCCAGCGGCAACCACCTGCAGGATGACTCCATGTCCAACCCCGGCACCCCCAGCTTCATGGCGCCGGAATTGTTCGAGACCCAGCAAGCAGCCTCGGTGCGCAGCGACCTCTTTGCGGCGGGGGTCACGCTCTACCACCTGCTGACGCGCAAATATCCTTACGGCGAGATCGAGCCGTTCCAGCATCCGCGCTTCGGCGAGCCCGTGCCGCCCACCCGCTACCGTCCCGACATCCCCGGCTGGCTGGAAAACATCATCCTCAAGGCCGTGGCACGCAACCCGGCCTCCCGCTTTGAAACCGCGGAGGAAATGCTGCTGGCGTTGGAAGTCGGTGAAATCCGCCCTATCCTGCCGGTACAGCGCACCCCGCTGTTCGCGCGGGCGCGCCTGCAGCAATGGCAGTGGCTGGCGGTATGCTCGCTGCTCGCCAATGTGATCCTGGTCTACCTGTTGTTCATTTCCTAGCAACACACTACCTTTGAGCGAATCCGCCCCGCTATCCAGATGAAAATACTTCCTATTATTGAAAGATCAATTCTGGTGCAATCGTTTTTAATCGGCGTCATTAACGTGCGCCGTCCTGATTCATCCTGCATATGCTGACGCCTCTCCAAAATGAATGGCTGCCCATATCGGATGACAAGAAAATCCATATGGAAAAATGGGTTACACGATTTTCTCGGGTTTGTGGCTACGGCATAAACCATGTTGGCATGCCCATTGCTTATCTGGTAGCAAATCTCGTTCATTGACGATGAGTATTTTTAGCAGGAGGGTTTCCGTAGTCAGGAAATCCTTTTGTGGACAACGGCGTCCATAGCTTGCTTACGCACTGCCCCTGGCAGTCGCTGCGCAAGCCATGGACGCCGTTTTTGTTTTTGGGCTTACGCAACAGCAACGCATGACCATGGAAAGACGAGTGCCATAGGCCGGCGTGCTTGCACCTGATGGGAAACACTACGATGAATGAATATACCCGCATAGTGGTCGTCGGCAACGGCATGGTCGGCCACTACTTTGTACAGGAGCTGGTTAAGCGCCATCCTGACCTCGCCGCAGCAAACCTGCAAGTGACAGTGCTGGGCGAAGAACCGCGCCCTGCTTATGACCGCGTGCATCTTTCCAGCTTCTTCTCGGGCAGCACGGCTGAAGACCTTTCATTGGTCGAGCCCGGTTTCTATGACCGCCCCGGCCTGCAATTGCGCCTGAACGCCCGCGTCAGCCACATCGACCGCCACCAGCATAGCGTCAGCCTGACCGACGGCACCGTGCTGCCATACGACAAGCTGGTATTGGCTACCGGCTCCGTGCCTTTCGTGCCTCCCGTGCCCGGGCGCGACCGCGAGAATTGCTTCGTCTACCGCACCATCGAAGACCTGGAAGCCATGACCGCGGCAGGCGCCACCGCCAGGAGCGGCGTCGTGGTCGGCGGTGGCCTGCTAGGCCTGGAATGTGCCAAGGCCCTGCGCGACATGGGCCTGGAGACCCACGTGGTGGAATTCGCCCCGCGCCTGATGGCGGTGCAGGTGGACGAGAGCGGCGGCCGAGTGCTGCTCACCAAGATCGAGGAACTCGGCGTGCATGTGCACACCAGCCGCAACACGGTCAACATCACCGACGGCGCCACTGCCCGCCACCGCATGGTGTTCTTCGACGAAACCTGGCTCGAGACCGACATGATTGTCTTTTCTGCCGGCATCCGTCCCCGCGACGAGCTAGCCCGCGAATCCGGCCTCGCGATCGGCGCGCGCGGCGGTATCGCGATTGACGAGTTCTGCCGCTCCAGCGACCACGACATCTATGCGATTGGCGAATGCGCAAGCTGGAACGGGCAGATGTACGGCCTGGTCGCCCCTGGCTACGACATGGCGCGCATCGCCTGCGCCCATCTTGCCGGCGATGCCGCCGCGGTTTTCCAGGGTGCCGACATGAGCACCAAGCTCAAGCTCATGGGCGTAGATGTCGCCAGCGTCGGCGATGCGCATGGCGAAACCCACGGCGCGCGCAGCTACCAATACCTGGATGAAGTCCGCAATATCTACAAGAAGATCGTCGTCAGCGAGGACGGCAAGAAACTGCTCGGCGCGGTGCTGATCGGCAATGCCGATGAGTACGGCACCCTGCAGCAAATGACGGTCAATGCAATGCCCTTGCCGGAAAACCCCGAATTCCTCATCCTGCCTGCCAGCGACGGCAAGGAAAAACCCGGCCTGGGCGTGGATGCCCTGCCCGACAGTGCCGTCATGTGCTCGTGCAACAACGTCACCAAGGGCCAGATCGGCGAGACGGTGGCCAATGGCGCCTGCTCCATCGGCGAGATCAAAGCCTGCACCCAGGCAGGGACTTCCTGCGGCGGCTGCGTGCCGCTGGTCACGCAAGTGATGAAGGCGCAAATGGTCAAGCTCGGCATGACAGTGAACAACCACTTATGCGAACACTTCCCCTACTCGCGCCAGGAGCTTTACCACCTGGTGCGCGTGGGCCAGATCAGGACCTTCGACGAACTGCTGGAAAAACACGGCAAGGGCCTGGGCTGCGACATCTGCAAGCCCACCGCCGCCAGCATCCTCGCCTCCTGCTGGAACGACTTCATCCTCAAGAAGGACTTGGCCTCGCTACAGGACTCCAACGACTATTTCCTCGGCAATATCCAGAAGGACGGCAGCTACTCGGTCGTGCCGCGCATGCCCGGCGGCGAGGTCACGCCCGACGGGCTGATCGCCATCGGCAATATCGCCAAGAAATACGGCCTCTACACCAAGGTCACCGGCGGCGCGCGCGTGGACATGTTCGGCGCGCGCGTCGAGCAATTGCCCAATATCTGGGAAGAACTCATCGCCGCAGGCTTTGAATCCGGCCACGCCTACGGCAAGTCGCTGCGCACCGTGAAGAGTTGCGTCGGCTCCACCTGGTGCCGCTACGGCGTGGACGACAGCGTGGGCCTCGCCGTGCAGCTGGAGAACCGCTACAAGGGCCTGCGCGCGCCGCACAAGATCAAGTTCGGCGTCTCGGGCTGCACGCGCGAATGCGCCGAGGCGCAAGGCAAGGACGTTGGCGTGATCGCCACCGAGAACGGCTGGAATCTCTATGTCTGCGGCAACGGCGGCATGAAGCCGCGCCATGCCGAACTGCTCGCGAGCGACCTGAGCAAGCAAGAGCTGGTGCGCATGATAGACCGCTTCCTGATGTTCTACATCCGCACCGCCGACCGCCTACAACGCACCAGCACCTGGCGCGACAACCTCGAGGGCGGCCTGGACTACCTCAAGGACGTCATCATCAACGATTCGCTGGGCCTGGGCGCGGAACTGGAAGCGCAGATGCAACATGTGGTGGACAACTACCAGGACGAATGGAAGACCGCTGTCACCGACCCCGAAGTGCGCAAGCGCTTCCGCAGCTTCGTCAACAGCATGGCTGGCGACGCCAATATCGTCTTCGTCAAGGAACGCGAGCAAATGCGCCCCGCCACACCACAGGAAAAACAGCAGGCGAAGGTCATTCCCATCCTCGCACTTGCCGAGTAACCAACGGAGCAAACCCATGAGCCAATTACAACAAACCGCTTCATCCAGGAACACAATCGAGCAAATGTCCATGTCCGCCGGTATGGAAGGGGCATGGCAGCCGGTCTGCGCGCTGGAGGACATCTGGCCCGACACGGGCGTATGCGCCTTGGTGGAAGGGCATCAAGTCGCGATTTTCCGCATGAAGGGCGACGTGCTGTACGCCATCGACAACCATGATCCGCACAGCGGCGCCAACGTGCTCTCGCGCGGCATCGTCGGCGACCTGGGCGGCGAGCCGGTCGTCGCGTCGCCCATCTACAAGCACCATTACCAGTTGCGCACCGGCATCTGCGTGGAAAACGCCGCCACCCGCTTGACTACCTACCCTGTGGAGTTGCGCGATGGCGCAGTCTGGGTGCAGGCCTAGGCCGGAACGGAACCAGCAAGCGATGGCAACGCAAGTCAAATCGGTCTGCCCTTATTGCGGCGTCGGCTGCGGCATTGTCATGGAAGTCGAGGACGAGCGCATCGTCAAGGTCGCGGGAGACAAGCAGCACCCGGCCAATTACGGCCGCCTATGCACCAAGGGCAGCACCTGCGCGCAGGCGATCACGGCTTCGGGACGGCTGGAGCATGCCTACCTGCGCCGGCAGCGCAATGCCGAGCCCGCACGCATCGGCATGGACCAGGCCATCAAGGAATCCGCGCGCCGCCTGCGCGCCATCATAGACGAACACGGCCCCGATGCCGTTGCGCTCTATGTCTCGGGGCAGATGTCGATCGAGTCGCAATACCTCGCCAACAAACTGGTCAAGGGCTATATCGGCAGCAACAACATCGAGTCCAACTCCAGGCTATGCATGGCTAGTGCTGGAAGTGGGTACAAACTTTCACTGGGAGCCGACGGCCCGCCCGGCTCCTATCAGGATTTCGACCAGGCCGACCTGTTCTTCGTCACCGGCGCCAATATGGCGGACTGCCATCCCATCCTGTTCCTGCGCATGATGGACAGGGTCAAGGCCGGCGCCAGGCTGATCGTGGTCGATCCCCGTCGCAACGCCACGGCGGAAAAGGCCCACCTCTTCATGCAAATCAGGCCCGGCACCGATATGGCCTTGCTCAACGGCCTGCTGCACTTGCTGCACAAGCACGGCCATACCGACCCGGACTTCATCGCCAGCTTCACCGAAGGCTGGGAAGCCATGCCGGCATTCCTCGACGACTATCCGCCTGAAAAAGTGTCCGAGATTACCGGCATACCGGAAGCCGACATCCGCCAGGCCGCCGGGTGGATAGGCCAGGCAAAAAACTGGATGAGCTGCTGGACCATGGGGCTCAACCAGAGCACGCACGGCACCTGGCACACCAACGCCATCTGCAACCTGCACCTCGCCACCGGCGCGATCTGCCGCCCCGGCAGCGGGCCCTTCTCGCTCACCGGCCAGCCCAACGCCATGGGCGGCCGCGAAATGGGCTACATGGGGCCAGGCCTGCCCGGACAACGCTCGGTGCTGGCGGAACAGGACCGCGCCTTCATCGAGAACCTCTGGGATGTTCCCGCAGGCACCCTGCATACCCGTTCGGCGGGCGGCACCGTCGCCATGTTCGAGCAGATGGCCGCGGGCAAGATCAAGGCTTGCTGGATCATCTGCACCAATCCGGTCGCGAGCGTCGCCAACCGCAAGAACGTCATTGCCGCACTGGAGCGCGCGGAACTCGTCATCACCCAGGACGCCTACCTCGATACGGAAACCAACCGCTATGCCGACATCCTGCTGCCCGGCACGCTCTGGGCCGAAGCAGAAGGCGTGATGATCAACTCGGAACGCAACATGACGCTGATGCGGCAGGCCGTGCCGCCGCCGGGAGAAGCCATGCCCGACTGGCAGATCATCGCCAGCATCGCCTGCGAAATGGGCTATGCCGAAGGCTTCAGCTACTCCTCTGCCGCCGAGGTGTTCGATGAAATCCGCCGTGCCTCCAACCCCAAGACCGGCTACGACATCCGCGGCGTGAGCCACCAGCGCCTGCGCGCAACCCCCGTGCAATGGCCTTGCGCGCCGGATGATGCGCAAGACCGCCACCCTATCCGCTATCTCAATGACGGCATCAGCCAGCAGATTAAAATGCAGGAGGACGGCGAGCGTCCGCGCATCGCCTTCGCCACCGAAAGCGGCAAGGGCATGTTCTTTGCCCGGCCCTGGCTGCCGCCTGCGGAAATGCCGGACCAGGACTTTCCTGTTGTCCTCAACACCGGCCGCCTGCAGCACCAATGGCATACCCTGACCAAGACCGGCAAGATCCCCACCCTGAACAAGCTCAACCCGGGGCCGTTCGTCGAGTTGCATCCCGAAGACGCAGCCAGTCTCGGCATCCGGGACCAGGACCGGGTCGCAATCCGCTCGTGCCGAGGATCAGCGGTATTGCCGGCAGTAGTCACCACGCGCGTCCGTCCCGGCAATTGCTTCGCGCCATTCCACTGGAACGACGTCTTCGGCGACGACCTGGCGATCAATGCCGTCACCAGCGATGCCATAGACCCATTGTCGCAACAACCCGAATTCAAGTTCAGCGCCGTCGCCCTCGCCAGAGTGGAAAGTCCCGCCCAGAACGCGCTGGACGCAGCTGCCGAGACAAGCGGCAACACGCGGGCAAGCATAAGCAACACGAAGGAAATGGCCATGAGAGATATTGACGCACTGGCACAACTGCTCGGCCTTGACGACATCCCTGCCGTCAAGCTGGAACCGGTGGAACAGCTCTACCTGCAAGGGTACCTGACCGGATTGCGCAGCGACGCTTCGCGCCAGGCGGGCGGCGTGCCTACGCTGCCGCCAACCGCCCCATTGCCGCCGGAGAAAAAAACCCTGGTCGACGGCATGCTGGCCGGATTGTTCTCCCGCACCTGGATTGCGCCTGGCAGCCTGCCAGCCGAGCGCGATCATGATGCCCCTTCCCAGCCTGCCGTTCATATCCTCTGGGCATCGCAAACCGGCAACGCCGAAATCTTCGCCAGCCAGTGTGCCGCCAGGCTGCAGGCGGAGGGCTGGCAAACCGTGCTCAGCAGCATGGACGAGGTCAAGCCTGCCAGCCTGGCAGAGGCCGGCCATGCCATTCTGCTGGCCAGTACTTTCGGCGATGGCGACCCGCCCGACAACGGCAGCCAGTTCTGGGCCGCATTGCAGACGGAAAACACGGCATTATCCGGCCTGCAATACGCCGTGCTGGCCTTGGGCGACTCCAACTACGGCCAGTTCTGCGGCTTCGGCCGCAAGCTCGACGCCAGGCTGGCCGCGCTGGGCGCAACGCCTTTCACCGCACGCACCGATTGCGAACCGGACTATGAAGCCGCCGCGCAGGCCTGGCTCAACCACGTCACCAGCGCGCTCGCGAGCCGGAAATCCACCCGGCAATCCACGGCACGGCAGCTAGCGCTCGCAGGCGGCATGCCCGCCGGAGAGGAGGACAACAGCACCCCGGCAACAGCGCCAGCCTATAGCCGACAGCATCCCCTGCACGCCAGACTGGCGGTAAACCAACGCCTGAGCAGCGACAGCTCTGAAAAAGAAGTGCGCCAATTCGTCTTTGACCTCAACGATAGCGGGCTCAGCTATGAAGCGGGCGATGCGCTGGGCGTCTGGCCGAGCAACGACCCGGCGTTGGTGGGCGACATGCTCGCGGCGCTGCAACTCTCCCCGGCCACGGTGGTGCAAGTGCAGGACCGCGGCGAAATGACGCTAGTGGAAGCCTTGTCGCATCACTACGAAATCGCGCGCATCACCCCGGAAATATTGCAATTCATCAATGCCCGCGCCGGCAATGCCGAGCTCGCCGCCTTGCTCGGGACACAGGACGAACTCAAGCAATGGCTTTGGGGCAAGCAGCCCATAGACCTGCTGCATGCCTATCCCATCCAGGCGGAAGCCGCGGAGTGGCTGACGGTATTGAAGCGCCTGCAGCCGCGCCTCTACTCGATCTCATCCAGCCCCCGGGCATTTGCCGACCAGGTGCACCTGACGGTGTCGATCGTGCGCTACGGCCAACATGGCACCGCACGCGGCGGCGTCTGCTCCACCTTTCTCGCCGACCGGGCGGCAGGGCAGGCTGTGCCCATCTTCCTAAAGAAATCGGCGCATTTCCGCGTGCCCAGGAACCCGGATACTCCCTTGGTCATGGTCGGCCCCGGCACCGGCATCGCGCCGTTCCGCGCCTTCCTGCAGGAGCGCCAGGCTACGGGCGCCACCGGGAAAAACTGGCTGTTCTTCGGCGAGCAGCACGCCGATACGGATTTCTATTACCGCGACGAACTCGCCGCGATGCAGCAGGCGGGCGTCCTGCATCGCTTGGACACGGCGTTCTCGCGCGATCAGCAGGAGAAAATCTACGTGCAGCACCGCATGTTGGAACATGGCGCGGAACTGTGGCAATGGCTGGAGCAAGGCGCGCATTTCTGCGTCTGCGGCGATGCCAGCCGCATGGCGCGCGACGTGGATGTGGCACTCAAGCAGGTCGTGCAGGCCCATGGCAACATGAGCGCAGAAGCCGCCGCGCAATACATCGCCAAGATGGCGCAGGACAAGCGCTATGTGCGGGATGTGTATTAGATTGCAACATTGAATGAGATGTTTGGCTAGCGTCTGTAACCGGATCGCCAGCTCAGGCTTATTGGCCGCCTCATCTGTCATGCTGAACATGAATCTCGCTGCCCTAAATCTCACCAGCCCCGGAACCAACCCTCTAGGTGCATGTCAGTCCTGACAATGGCACAATTGCGCATTACAAATAATTACAAATCCGGAGATCATGACATGAAACACTTTCTGCTTGCCGCAGCGCTTGGCAGCATATTGGCGGTGCCTGCCTGGGCGGAAGAGCCAACCACCCCGCAGCATGCGACCACTGCCGAGGGTGAGCGCATCATTCTCAACGAAGACGGCAGCTGGCGTTATGCCGACCAGGAGAAAACCCAGCCGAGGAAATCCGCCAAGGACTGCCCGCCCGGATCGCAAGGCGGCTGGTTCGGCACCCGCTGCATCCCGCCAGGCGACAAGGACTTCAACCGTGGCTCCCTCAGCGGCAAGGGGCGCTAGGAGAGGCTAACCAGGACCGTTACGCCAAGTTTTGCAGGCGCTTTTAATAGCGATACGGCCCCTAAAGCAACCCGCGTTCAGAAAATGACACGATCTGGTTGCCGGCCACGACAAAATGGTCGAGCACGCGGATATCGATCAGGTTGAGTGCGGCCTTCAATGCCTGGGTCAAATCACGGTCGGCCTGACTGGGCTCGGCGACGCCGGAAGGGTGGTTGTGCGCGAATATCATGGCCGCGGCGTTGTGGCGCAAGGCGCACTTGACGACTTCGCGCGGGTATACGCTGGTCTGGGCCAGCGTGCCGCTGAACAGCTCCTCGATCGCCAGCACCCTGTGTTGCGAATCAAGAAAAATCCCCATGAACACCTCGCGCGGCAGAGCGCCGATCCTCAAACTCAAATACTGCCGCACCGCCTGGGGCGAAGTCAGCACATCGCGCCCCTGCATCTGCTCCAGCAGCGCCCGGCGGCTCATTTCGAAAATCGCCTGCAACTGCACGAACTTGCTCACGCCCATGCCATGCACCTGGCAAATCTCATCGACACTGGCCGCGAAAATGCCATTGAGGCTGGAAAACCGCGTGAGCAGATCGCGCGCCAAGTCTACCGCGCTCTTGCCGGCCACGCCCGTGCGCAGGAAAATCGCCAGCAGCTCGGCATCTGAAAGCGCCATCGCCCCCGCCGCCAACACCTTCTCCCGGGGCCGCTCCCCCTCGGGCCAATCAGTAATCGCCACGCTTCAGCCTTTCATATAAAATCAAGCAACTCTATATCGCAGTTTTGCTGCACCCGCACATTTCCTGATGAGCCATTATTCCATAAAAAAACTCTTGCTCGGCGTTACGGGCGGCATTGCTGCCTATAAGGCGGCAGAGTTGGTCAGGCTGCTGGTCAAGCAGGACATAGAAGTGCAGGTGGTCATGACGCCGGCGGCGACGCAATTCGTCACCCCGATGACCTTCCAGGCGCTCTCTGGCAAACCGGTCTATACCGATCTATGGCAGCCGGACAATGGCAATGGCATGGCGCATATCGACCTGTCCCGCCAGGTGGATGCCGTCCTGGTGGCGCCCGCCAGCGCGGATTTTCTCGCCAAGCTGGTGCATGGCGCCGCGGACGACCTGCTCTCCACGCTTTGCCTGGCCCGCGACTGCAAACTGCTGGTCGCTCCCGCGATGAACCAGCAAATGTGGAACAATCCGGCCACCCAGCGCAATATCCGCCAATTGCAGCACGACGGTATCAGCATCCTGGGGCCCGCCAGCGGCTCCCAAGCCTGTGGCGAGACCGGCCCCGGCCGCATGCTTGAGCCAGAAGAACTGGTGGAGCGCTTACTCTCCAGCTCCCAGCCCAAACTCTTTGCCGGCAGGCGCATCCTCATCACCGCCGGGCCAACGCAGGAAAGCATAGACCCGGTTCGCGTCATTACCAATCACAGCTCGGGCAAGATGGGCTACAGCATTGCCCGCGCAGCTATCGAGATGGGGGCGGAAGTGACTTTGGTGAGCGGCCCGGTCGCATTACAGGCCCCTTCTGGCGCCAACACCATTCCTGTCACCAGCGCCCAGGAAATGCTCGCTGCCGTCGAGGCCAACATGAAGAGCCAGGACATCTTCATCTCGGTCGCGGCCGTCGCGGATTACCGTCCCGTCAAGGCAAGCCAGCATAAGATCAAGAAAAGCGCAGCGCCACTCACCATCACGCTGGAAGCCAACCCGGATATCCTCGCCACCGTGGCCTCACGCCCCGATGCGCCATTCTGCGTCGGCTTTGCCGCCGAAAGCGAGAACCTGCTGCAATATGCCGACGAAAAACGCCGCAGGAAGCGTCTGCCATTGATCGCAGCCAATATCGCCAGCGAAGCATTGGGACAAGACCAGAGCAGCTTGGTATTGCTTGATGACGAGGGAGCGCATCCCCTGCCGCAGGCGCCCAAGCTCATGCTGGCGCGTAGCCTGTTGCAACATATCGCGGCTATGATGGATAAAAACCGCGTTGGATAAGCCGACCCCAGACAAACCAACCAAGAAAGCACATTCATGAGCCTCAAGATAGACGTCAAGATACTGGATAACCGCTTGCAGCACATGTTACCCAGCTATGCGACGCCAGGTTCCGCAGGCCTGGACCTGCGTGCGTGCATAGAGCATACGCAAACGCTAGCCCCGGGCGAAACCATCATGATCCCCACCGGCATGGCGATCCACCTGGCCGACCCGCACTATGCCGCCCTGATCCTGCCGCGTTCGGGCCTAGGCCACAAGCACGGCATCGTCCTCGGCAACCTAGTCGGCCTGATCGACTCCGACTACCAAGGCCAACTCCTGGTTTCCTGCTGGAACCGCGGCAAGGAAAGTTTCATCCTCAACCCGCTGGAGCGCATCGCCCAATTGGTGATTGTCCCCGTCGTGCAGGCAAGCTTTAATATTGTCGACGACTTTCAGGCCAGCGAACGCGGCGCAGGCGGCTTCGGCAGCACTGGCAGACAATAAGTCCCTGATAAAAATCTTTGAATTCACTTGAAAAGATATCGTTTTTCATGGTATAAATGCGGTCTTTTCGAATTTCGGAGTCCGCCATGGCACGCGTATGTCAGGTAACCGGCAAAAAGCCGATGGTTGGGAATAATGTTTCCCACGCAAACAACAAGACCAAGCGTCGTTTCCTTCCCAACCTGCAAAACCGCAAGTTCTGGGTCGAAAGCGAAAACCGCTGGGTTAGCCTACGTATCACCAATGCTGCTCTGCGCACTATCGACAAGAATGGTATCGATGCTGTTCTGGCTGATCTGCGCGCCAGCGGCGAAAAGATCTAAGGACTGAATCATGCGTGAAAAAATCAAACTGGAATCCAGCGCAGGTACTGGTCATTTCTACACCACGACCAAGAACAAGCGCACCATGCCAGAGAAGATGGAGATCAAGAAGTTTGATCCCGTTGCCCGTAAGCATGTCCTGTACAAGGAAACCAAGCTGAAGTAATTGAGCCATTGGTGAAATTGGAAAAGCCCGCAATTGCGGGCTTTTTATTTGTTATTTGACGTAGATAACCGTTTAGCGCCTGGCGCCCCCCTCAAAAACCGGTCAGCTTGCCGCGCCATTAGGCGTATTATCCGCATCTGCGGGATTGGCCAAGCCGTGACCAAAAACATGCACCTCGCGTTGCGGGAATGGAATCGAAATGCCGCGCGCCTTGAATTCATCCCAAAGGTTCAAATAAACAGTGGACGGAATATCGCCCGCCCCATTCTCAGGGTCAGGCACCCACACTGTCAGGTTGAGATCTATACCGCTTTCGCCGAAACCGACCAGCTTAGCATCCGGCGCGGGGTCCTTCATCACACGCGGGTGCCGGCTTGCCACTTCCTTCATCAACTCCAGCGCCGCCCTCAGGTCGGTGTCGTAACCCACCTGGATGGGCAAGGCGATCTTGACGCGCCTGCGGGTGGCCGTATGGTTGACCACCGCGCTGGTAATCAGGGTTTCATTAGGAATGATCACATCTGTCCCATCCAGCTGCCGCAATACCATATACCGCGAGCGCAACTCTTGCACGCTGCCGTAATAGGAACCAATGGTGACAAAATCTCCCAGACTCATGGATTCGTCTAGCAGAATGATGAACCCGCTGACATAATTGCTCGCAATCTTCTGCAGGCCAAAACCCAGCCCTACCCCCAATGCCCCGCCGAACACCGAGAGCAGGGTGATATCGAGGCCAACCGCAGACAAGGCAATCAGTACGGCAATAAACACGAAGGCGATGCGGATCACCTTGTTGATCACCACCCGCATATTGATGGTGATATTGGTGGCCAGCATCAATTTGTTTTCGATCAGGCGGCTCAACCACAAGGCGATGAACACGGTGATCAATACCGTGAACACACCCTGGATCACCAGCCACAAGCTGACGGCGCTCTTGCCAATATTGAAACGTACGCCATCGAGCGCATCGATAATATCGGGCAGCAGGCCTGTCACGTGCAGTACCAGGATCAGCCAGACAACGGTCGAGAATACATTTTCGGTCGTCCTCAGCCACCCGCTGGGTGAAAACACATATCGCAGCACATACACGGCCAAACGGATGACCGCCATGGCAATCAGCAGGCGAGAAGCCAGCTCCAGCAAGCTCGCGCTGTACCAATGGCCGATGATCAATTGCCCGATCAATACCATGACCAGCGAGGAAATCGGGAACAGGACGCGCGTCAGGCCTTCGATTGCCGCATGGTGGGCATTGCTGTTGGCAAGCCGTGCACGTTGCAAGCTATTGATGGACCAGGCGATCACCAAGCTGGCGACAATAATGCCTACTTGCCACAGCACAGCCGCCGAGGAGAAATCGGTAGCCAGGTCTTGCCAGACCGAAAAAATCGTATTGTTCATAGCAAGAAGATCGTTGCAAGTCCGAGGAAAATAAAGAACCCGCCGCTATCCGTCACTGCAGTGATCAGGACGCTGGAGCCGACCGCAGGATCACGGTTGAACTTTGTCGACATCACCAAGGGGATCATCACGCCCATCACGGCAGCCAGCAGCAGGTTCAAGGTCATCGCGGCCGTCATCACGGCACCCAGGGCGATATTATTGTAAAGCAGGTAGGCGATCACCCCGAGCACGCTGCCCCAGATCAGGCCATTGAGCAGCCCCACGCCGGTTTCCTTGATCAGCAGCGACTTGGTGTTGTGGCTGGAGATCTGGCCCAGCGCCAGGCCGCGCACAATCATGGTCGTCGTCTGGTTGCCTGAGTTGCCGCCTATTCCCGCCACGATCGGCATCAGCGCGGCTAGGGCCACCACTTTCTCGATAGACCCTTCAAACAAGCCGATGACGCGGGAGGCCACAAATGCCGTCACCAAATTGATGGCGAGCCACATCCACCGATTCTGCACCGATTTCCATACCGATGCGAAGATATCCTCCTCTTCGCGCAGACCTGCCATGGACAACATGTCGCTTTCCGCTTCCTCACGGATGTAGTCCATTACCGTATCCACGGTGAGACGGCCTACCAGGCGGTTGTTTTCATCCACCACAGGAGCAGTCACCAGATCGTACCGTTCGAACGCTTTGGCCGCTTCGTCGGCCTTGTCTTCAGGGTGGAACACCACGGCGTCATCCGCCATGATCTCAGCAACGCCGGAATCCAGGTCGTTCACCACCAGGCGCTTCAGGGGCAGCACGCCGCGCAGCACATCATTGCGGTCGACCACGAATAATTTGTCCGTGTGGTCCGGCAAACTGCCGATACGCCGCAGATAACGCAAGGCCACTTCCAGGGTAATGTCTTCACGGATCGTAATGATATCGAAGTCCATCAGGCCACCGACTGAGTCGTCGGAATAAGCCAATGCGGACTGCAAGCGTTCGCGGTTGCGGCTATCTAGGCTCTCGAGCAGTTCTTGCAGCACATCCTTGGGCAAGTCGGGCGCCAGGTCCGCCAGCTCGTCTGTATCGAGCTGTTCGGCGGCGGCAAGCAACTCGTCGCTGTCCATGTCCGCGATCAGCGTCTGGCGCACCGCGTCCGACACTTCCAACAGAATCTCGCCGTCGCGCTCGGCCTTGACCAGGTCCCAGACATCCAAACGCTGTTCCAACGGCAGGGCTTCGAGAATATACGCTACGTCGGCAGGATGAAGGCTATCCAGCTTCTTTTGCAGCTCGGCAAGATTTTGTCTGTGCACCAGGGTCTGCACGAGCTCCTGTTTGGGCATATCCTGCTTGTGCACCAACTCCTCAACCAGGCGGTGCTTGTTCAGCAGGGTGATAACCTGTTGCAGGCTTTCCTGCAAACTTTCCTTCGATTCCTGAATATCCGCCATATGCTCTTGAAACCTGTGCCAATATGTTGAGGGAAATGCCTGGCAGGCATTGGTCGCAGTGAGAAATTATATATTCAGCATTGATGCCGCTTCAGCAAATACTAAACTATTTCTTTAAGTATCTTGGGATAAGCCAAAGATTTTTCTATCAATGACGCGCAATGCAAATGAAGGAAATCATCAGTTATAGATTGTAATGATGACCTCCCTTTGACAGATTGCGCGATTCAATCCATACATGTGCCATGACAATGTATTTGGCAAATACTTGATAATAAAAAAGCCGGTTCAAGAACCGGCTTTTTTAGGCTAAGGCTGAGCGCTTATTCAGCTGCTACAACCTCACCATCTGTAGCCAGTTCTGGGCGATCAACCAATTCGACCAATGCCATAGGCGCATTGTCGCCTACGCGGAAACCGCACTTCAGGATACGCAGGTAGCCGCCATTGCGAGTTTGGTAACGAGGACCCAACTCGTTGAAAAGCTTACCGACGATATCGCGGTCGCGCAGGCGGCTGAACGCCAGACGGCGGTTAGCCAGAGTCGCTTCCTTGCCAAGGGTGATCAAAGGCTCTGCTACACGACGCAGTTCCTTTGCCTTTGGCAGGGTCGTCTTGATGATTTCATGGCGAAGCAAAGAGTTAGCCATGTTACGCAGCATAGCTTGACGATGGCTACTGGTGCGGTTTAATTTACGATTGCTGTTGCGATGACGCATAGTGATTCCCTCACACCTTTTCCAGGCCCGCAGGTGGCCAGTTTTCTAGTTTCATGCCCAATGTCAGGCCCTTGGAGGCCAGTACATCCTTAATCTCATTCAAAGATTTACGGCCTAGATTTGGCGCTTTCAACAGCTCATTTTCAGTACGCTGAATCAGGTCACCAATGTAATAAATATTTTCCGCCTTCAAGCAGTTGGCAGAACGCACTGTCAATTCCAGATCATCCACTGGACGCAGCAGGATAGGGTCTACCTGAGGCGCTTGCTTCACTTCAATTTCAGAAGGAGCGCCTTCAAGATCAGCAAATACGGAAAGCTGACCCATCAGGATGCGTGCGGCGTCACGGATAGCTTGCTCAGGCTCAACCACGCCATTCGTTTCAACATCCATGATCAGCTTGTCCAAGTCAGTGCGCTGCTCAACGCGCGCGCTTTCTACTTGGTAGCTTACCTTGCTGATCGGGCTGAAAGAAGCATCCACCTGGATGAAGCCCAATACACGATCTTCATCTTCGCTCTTCTGACGCTGCGGCACAGGCTGATAACCACGGCCCATTTCAACCTTGACTTCAAGATTGAGCTTGCCGCCCTTAGTCAGATGCGCGATCACATGGTCAGGATTGGCGATTTCAGCGTCATGGCCAGTTTCGAAATCACCGGCAGTCACTACCCCTTCGACACTCTTGTTCAATGTCAAAGTGGTTTCGCTCTTGCTATTCAGCTTGAGTGCAACACCTTTGAGGTTCAGCAGGATATCTACCACGTCTTCCTGCACACCATCCAGTGTAGAGTATTCATGCACCACACCATCAATCTTGACTTCGGTAATGGCGAAGCCAGGAATGGAAGACAGCAATACTCGACGCAAGGCGTTACCCAGCGTATAACCAAAACCGCGCTCCATTGGCTCCAGTGTCACCCGTGCACGCACAGGCGAAATCACGTCAACGTCAACAACGCGTGGCTTTAAATATTCAGTCGGACTGTTTTGCATAGCTATCCTTACGGTCCTCGATTTCTTTAAATAAATCAACCACGACAACCCAGTTATCGTGGCTGCAACCTTATATCCAGCTTAGATACGACGCTTCTTCGGTGGACGGCAACCGTTGTGTGGCACGGGGGTCACGTCGGAGATGCTGGTGATCTTGAAACCAACGGCATTCAATGCGCGCACAGCGGATTCGCGACCTGGGCCTGGGCCCTTGATGCGCACTTCCAGATTCTTGACACCGCACTCCTGAGCAGCCTTGCCGGCAGCTTCAGCAGCCACCTGGGCAGCAAAAGGCGTACTCTTACGGGAACCCTTGAAGCCTGCGCCGCCGGAAGTTGCCCAAGACAAAGCGTTACCTTGGCGGTCAGTGATCGTGATGATGGTGTTGTTGAAAGAAGCATGCACGTGAGCAATACCCTCGGCAATATTCTTTTTGACTTTCTTGCGTACGCGTACGTTAGCTTTAGCCATTATTTGCTATTCCTTACTTGGATGCCTTGATAGGCTTGATTGGACCCTTGCGAGTGCGCGCATTGGTCTTAGTGCGTTGACCACGAACCGGCAAACCGCGACGGTGACGGATGCCGCGATAGCAGCCAAGATCCATCAGACGCTTGATGTTCATCGTCACTTCGCGGCGCAAATCGCCTTCCACCTGCAGCTTGGCGACTTCATCACGCAGCTTTTCAACTTCAGCGTCGTTCAAATCCTTGATCTTCGCTGTCGCGGATACGCCTGCAGCCAGACAAATTTGTTTTGCCGTAGTACGGCCCACACCGTAAATCGAAGTCAATGCGATTTCAGTATGTTTATGATTTGGGATGTTTACCCCTGCTATACGAGCCATGTAGCTACTCCAAAATAATGGCGCATCGTTTAATCAAATCGCCAAAAAAGCCCAAAATTTTAACAGCTTGACCGGGTTTTAACAAATAGATTAAAAACCAGCCCCATTTAAAACCACGTTACCGGATTAACCTTGGCGTTGCTTGTGACGTGGGTCAGTGCAAATAATACGCACAACACCACGGCGGCGAACCACCTTGCAATTACGGCACAATGTCTTCACTGATGCACGAACTCTCATCTCTCACCTCTTCGCAAAAATCTTACTTGGCGCGGAAAATAATCCGCGCACGCGATAAATCATAAGGAGTCATTTCCACAGTGACCTTGTCACCGGGCAGGATACGAATATAGTGCATGCGCATCTTGCCTGAAATATAGCCCAGCACGACATGGCCATTTTCCAGTTTGACCCTAAACGTTGCATTCGGGAGGTTCTCGAGAACCTCGCCTTGCATTTCAATACGATCTTCTTTTGCCATACCGCCAATTAACGCGGGAGACCCGCCCCACCCTTAAAGTTAGCTTTTTTCAGCAAGCCTTCATATTGATGCGACATCAAGTGGGATTGCACTTGTGCCATAAAATCCATGGTGACCACCACGATAATCAACAAAGAAGTACCACCAAAATAGAACGGCACATTGAACTTCAGAATCAAGAACTCAGGCAGCAAACATACCGCGGTGATATAGAGAGCACCAGCCAGGGTCAGACGACCCATGATGCGATCGATATATCGCGCAGTCTGCTCACCAGGACGGATCCCTGGAACAAATGCACCACTCTTCTTCAAGTTGTCCGCTGTTTCTTTTGGGTTGAATACCAACGCGGTATAAAAGAAACAGAAGAATATAATTGCCGTAGCAAAGAAAATAATATACAGCGGCTGGCCTGGGGAAAGGGTTGAACCAATATCCTTCAGCCAAGACATGCTTTCGTGGCTACCGAACCACCCAGCCATCGTGGCCGGGAACAAGATAATGCTTGAAGCAAAAATCGGCGGAATCACACCAGCCATGTTGAGCTTCAATGGCAAGTGGCTAGTTTGGCCACCGAACACCTTGCGACCAACCTGGCGCTTCGCGTAGTTCACTGTAATTTTGCGCTGGCCGCGTTCGACAAACACCACGAACGCGGTCACAAGTACGGCAGCGACAAACAGGAACAGTACCAACGGAATCGAGAACGCACCTGTGCGTGCCAACTCCAGAGTACCGCCAATCGCATGTGGCAAGCCTGCGACGATACCGGCGAAAATGATGATGGAAATACCATTACCAATACCGCGCTCGGTGATCTGCTCGCCCAGCCACATCAAGAACATGGTACCGCCGACCAAGGTAATCACCGTGGTGAAGCGGAACATGAAACCTGGATCCAGCACCAGGCCGGCCTGTCCTTCCAATGCGATGGCAATGCCCAATGCCTGGAATGTAGCCAAGAATACCGTGCCATAGCGCGTGTACTTGGTGATAGTGCGGCGACCGCTCTCGCCTTCCTTCTTCAACTGCTCCATGCGCGGGGAAACCACGGTCAGGAGCTGCATGATGATGGAGGCCGAGATATACGGCATGATACCCAAGGCAAAAATCGTAAAACGCTCCAGGGCACCGCCCGAGAACATATTGAACATGCCGAGGATACCGCCGCTCTGCGACTCGAACAGTCGGGCCAGCACATCCGGGTCAATACCGGGAACCGGAATGTGCGCACCAAGACGGAAAACGATCAAGGCACCCAATACGAAAAGCAAGCGGTTTTTCAACTCGCTTACTTTTCCTACCGCACCGAAAATACTATCGTTAGCCACGAATTGATTACTCTACAATCTTGCCGCCAGCTGCTTCAACCGCAGCACGGGCACCCTTGCTCAGCGCCAGACCTTGAACTGTCACAGCCCGAGTCACATCGCCAGAGAGATATACCTTCACAGCGCGAGCGCTGCCAGGGATCACATTGGCTTGCTTCAATGCCAACAGGTCAATCACGTCAGCTTCGATGCGGACCAGATCTGCGGTGCGTACATTGGCAGTATCAGCCTTGGTCAAGGAATTGAAACCACGCTTAGGCAGACGACGTTGCAAAGGCATTTGACCACCCTCGAAACCCACCTTGTGGAAACCACCGGCGCGGGACTTTTGACCCTTGTGGCCGCGGCCACCAGTCTTGCCCAGGCCGGAACCAATACCACGACCAACACGACGCTTGGCGTGCTTAGCGCCTTCAGCAGGCTTGATAGTATTCAGCTTCATTATGCTTCTACCTTTAACAGATAGCTCACCGCATTGATCATGCCGCGATTGGCAGGAGTATCCTGCACTTCAACGGTCTGGTTCAGGCGACGCAGGCCCAGGCCGGCGACGCTTGCGCGATGAGACTTGATTCTACCGATGGTGCTCTTGACCAAGGTCACCTTGATCAAATCATTTGCTTTCTTTGCCTTAGCCATGATGATTAACCTCTGATTTCTTCTACGCTCTTGCCGCGCTTTGCAGCAATCTCAGCAGGAGTATTCATGGACTTCAAGCCGTTCAGGGTGGCGCGTACGACGTTGTATGGATTGGTGGAACCAATACATTTCGCCAATACGTTGGTCACGCCCATCACTTCGAAGATGGCGCGCATTGCACCGCCAGCAATAATGCCGGTACCTTCGGAAGCAGGCTGGATGAATACCTTGGCAGCACCGTGGACACCGGTGACAGCGTGATACAGGGTGCCATTGTTCAGGCTTACCTTGATCATGCTGCGACGAGCTTCGTCCATCGCCTTTTGCACGGCAACCGGCACTTCACGCGCCTTGCCCTTGCCCATACCTACACCACCATCACCGTCACCTACTACGGACAGTGCGGCGAAACTCATGATCCGGCCACCCTTCACCACCTTGGTGACGCGGTTGACGCCGATCATTTTCTCGCGCAAACCATCAGTTTGCTGCTGTTCAATTTCAACTTTTGCCATCATCAACCTCAGTCTTTAGAAGGACAAGCCGTTTTCACGCGCGGCATCAGCCAGCGCCTTGATACGGCCATGGTACTTGTAGCCGGAACGATCAAATGCAACAGTAGTGATACCTGCAGCCTTGGCCTTTTCCGCGATACGCTTACCGACCACTGCGGCAGCGGCAACATTGCCACCGTTCTTGATGTCGTTGCGGACTTCAACCTCAAGGGTGGAAGCGCTAGCAAGCACTTTGTCACCAGTTTCGGCAATAATCTGAGCATAGATGTGGCTGTTGCTACGATGCACACTCAGGCGGATAGCTTTCAACTCGGCGATCTTGGCACGGGTTTTACGTGCACGACGCTGACGTGAATTCACATTACTCATAGCTACACCTTACTTCTTCTTGGTTTCTTTGATAATCACCACTTCATCGGCATAGCGAACACCCTTGCCCTTATAAGGCTCTGGAGCACGATAAGCACGAATCTGCGCGGCGACCTGACCAACCACCTGCTTGTCGGCACCGGTCAACACGATCTCGGTAGGAGATGGTGTTTGCACCGTTACGCCTTCAGGCATCTTGTGGTTCACTGGATGGGAAAAACCCAGGTCCAGGTTCAGGTTAGTGCCCTGTGCCTGCGCCTTGTAACCCACACCAACAAGAGTGAGCTTGCGGGTAAAACCCTGAGAAACACCGGTTACCATATTGAACACCAAGGCACGCAAAGTACCGGACATCGCGCGCGCATGTTGCGACTCACGGGCAACAGCAAATGTCAGATTGTCGCCGTCACGCTCGATCGCAACATCGCCACTCAACGGGAGGGACAACTTGCCGAGCGGGCCGCTGACTGCAATATTGCCAGCACTCAATACCACTTCAACCTTGGCGGGGATAGCGACTGGATTTTTAGCTACACGAGACATTGCTTTCTCCTTAAGCCACTACGCACAGCACTTCGCCACCGATACCGGCGTCACGTGCTTTACGATCAGTCATTACACCCTTGGATGTGGAAACAATCGTCACACCCAACCCATTCATTACCACTGGAATCTCTTGATTGCCGCGATAGATGCGCAGGCCTGGACGGCTTACGCGCTCAATCTTCTCAATCACTGGACGGCCAGCATAGTACTTCAAGCTGATGTTCAGCTGCGGCTTGCCATCGGCATCCTGCACAGCGAAATCATCAATGTAGCCTTCATCCTTCAGCACAGCTGCAATAGCACGCTTGAGCTTGGATGACGGCATGGAAACAGAGACCTTGTTGGTGCTTTGCGCATTACGGATACGCGTCAGCATATCGGCAATCGGATCACTCATACTCATACTAAATTCCTCCGTTACCAGCTAGCCTTGGTGACGCCTGGCACTTCGCCACGCATCATCAACTCGCGCAACTTGCTACGCGCAATGCCGAATTTACTAAACACACCACGTGGACGGCCAGTCAACGCGCAGCGGTTACGCTGGCGGACAGGGCTGGAATTACGAGGCAGACTTTGCAACTTGTTGCGTGCGGCACGACGGTCTTCGGCAGATGCATTGGCATCGTTGATAACCGCAACCAATTCAGCACGCTTGGCTGCATATTTCTTCACTGTGTCGCGACGCTTTTGCTCGCGCTCGATCATGCAGGTTTTTGCCATGATTAGTTCCTAAATGGGAAGCTGAATGCGGAGAGGAGCGCACGCGCCTCTTCATCAGTCTTTGCAGTGGTAGTGATGGTGATATTCAACCCGCGCAATGCATCGATCTTGTCGTATTCGATTTCCGGGAAAATGATTTGCTCACGCACACCCAGATTGTAATTGCCACGACCATCGAAGGACTTAGGGGAAATACCGCGGAAGTCACGAATACGAGGAATAGCCACTGTGATCAGACGATCCAGGAATTCGTACATATGCTCACGACGCAGCGTCACCTTGCAACCAACAGGGTAGCCATCGCGGATTTTGAAGCCGGCGATGGACTTCTTGGCTTTGGTCACGACAACCTTTTGACCTGCGATCTTTTCCAGGTCAGCCACGGCGTTTTCCATGACCTTCTTGTCAGCAACAGCCTCGCCCACACCCATATTCAAGGTGATCTTTTCAATGCGAGGCACTTCCATCACAGACTTATAGTTAAACTGCTCAACCAGCTGCTTAACCACAGTGTCCTTATAAAAATCTTTTAAACGAGCCATGATCTACCCTTATGCGTCCACAACTTCGCCACTGGACTTAAATACGCGAACCTTGCGGCCATCGTCCAACGTCTTGAAGCCAACGCGATCACCCTTCTGGGTGGCACGATTGAATAAAGCAACATTAGAGACGTCGACTGGCATCTCCTTACTGATGATACCGCCAGCCACACCGCGCATTGGGTTGGGCTTGGCATGCTTCTTGACAACATTGATACCTTCGACCAGAACCTGGCCTGTCGCCAACACGCGCAGCACGGTACCGCGCTTGCCTTTATCTTTACCTGTATTCAGGATGACTTCATCACCCTTGCGAATCTTACTCATCCAGCAACTCCTTATAGAACTTCGGGTGCCAGAGAAACGATCTTCATGAAACGCTCGCCACGCAGCTCACGTGTCACCGGCCCGAAAATACGGGTGCCAATCGGTTCCAGCTTGTTGTTCAACAATACTGCAGCGTTGCTATCGAACTTAACCAAGGAACCGTCTGGACGACGAACACCCTTGGCGGTACGAACAACAACCGCGCTATAGACCTCGCCTTTTTTGACGCGACCACGTGGGGCAGCATCCTTCACGCTGACTTTGATGATGTCACCAATGCCTGCATAACGACGCTTAGAACCACCCAACACCTTGATGCACATAACAGAGCGTGCACCGGTGTTATCGGCAACATCCAGCCGAGACTGCATTTGAATCATGAGAATAATCTCCAACTTAATCCGTTAAACCAACACCAGCCGCTTGTCAAAAACGGCTGACAGCACCACGGTCAGTATTGGGGCGCCAGCTTGTTGGGCGCCAAAAGGTCCGACATTATATATTGCCCTTCCAAGCGATTGCAAGTGGAAGGGCAATTTTTATTACACAATACGTGCTTTTTCTACAATCTTGCTAACGCGCCAAGTCTTGGTCTTGGAAAGCGGACGGCTTTCCTCGATCACGACCAGGTCGCCTTCCTTGCACTCATTGTTTTCATCGTGAGCATGGAACTTGTTGGAACGACGCACGACCTTGCCGATCAAAGGATGTTTCACCTTACGCTCGACTAGAACGGTCACAGTCTTGTCCATCTTGTCGCTTACTACACGGCCACTCAAAGTGCGAACTAGTTTTTCAGTTTGATTTTCGCTCATAATGACTCCGCTTAAGCTTGACTTGCATTAGCCGCTTTGGCTTTTTCAGCAAGCACAGAACGAACGCGAGCGATATCACGGCGCACTTTGCCTACTTGGTCAACTTTGTTCAACTGCTGAGTGGCAAGTTGCATGCGCAGAGAAAATTGCGCGCGGCGCAACTCGATCAGCTCATTGTTCAACTCTTCAACAGTCTTGTTTCTCAATTCGGACGCTTTCATGACTAGCTCCCAATATGACGAGTAATGAAGGTAGTCTCGATCGGCAGCTTTGCAGCAGCCAAGCGGAACGCTTCACGTGCCAGCTCTTCACTGACACCGTCCATTTCATACAACATCTTGCCAGGCTGGATCTGGGCAATGTAGTACTCGGTACTACCCTTACCGTTACCCATACGCACTTCAGCAGGCTTCTTGGAAATCGGCTGATCTGGGAAGACGCGGATCCATACACGGCCGCCACGCTTGATATGACGGGTCATCACACGACGAGCCGCTTCAATCTGGCGTGCGGTCAGACGACCACGACCAATTGCCTTCAGACCGAACTCGCCAAAGCTTACCTTGTTACCGGTAGTTGCGATGCCCTTGTTGCGGCCTTTCTGCATCTTACGGAATTTCTGTCTAGCTGGTTGCAGCATTTTTTGCCCCCGACTTTCTTACTTTCTTTTCTGGCTCAGCAGGTTGAGCGGCTTGTTCGAGCTTGTTGCCGAACACTTCGCCCTTGAACACCCATACCTTGATACCGATGATACCGTAGGTAGTCTTTGCTTCTGCCACACCGTAATCGATATCGGCACGCAATGTATGCAAAGGCACACGGCCTTCGCGATACCATTCAGTACGCGCGATTTCGATACCATTCAAACGACCCGAACTCATGATCTTGATGCCTTGGGCACCCAGGCGCATCGCGTTCTGCATCGCACGCTTCATGGCACGGCGGAACATCACGCGCTTTTCAAGCTGCTGGGCAATGCTTTCGGCGATCAGTGTCGCATCGATCTCAGGCTTGCGGACTTCTTCAATGTTCAAGTGAACAGGAACACCCATCAAGCCTTGCAAGCCGGAACGCAAGGACTCGATGTCCTCGCCCTTCTTGCCGATCACGATGCCAGGGCGTGCGCTGTAGATGGTGATCTTGGCGTTCTTGGCAGGACGCTCGATCACGATCTTGCTTACAGCAGCATGAGCGAGCTTCTTCTTCAGAAATTCGCGCACCTTGATGTCACTGCTCAGCATCGCAGGGAAATTATTACTATTGGAATACCAACGAGAAGACCAGTTCTTCTGGACGCTCAGACGGAAACCAAACGGATGAATTTTCTGACCCATAACGATTCCTTTAGTTACCAACGGTCACAGTAATGTGACAAGTTGGCTTGATAATCCGTCCAGCGCGACCCTTGGCACGAGCGCGAATACGCTTCAATACCAGACCCTTGTCGACATAAATCGAAGTCACCCTCAACTCATCGATATCTGCGCCTTCATTGTGCTCTGCATTGGCAATGGCAGACTCAACCACCTTCTTGATAATTTCAGCACCTTTCTTAGGCGTGAAATTCAGGATATTGAGTGCATTGTCAACTTTCTTGCCGCGGACCAAGTCAGCAACCAAGCGAGCCTTTTGTGGGGACAGATGAACACCTCTTAATACTGCAGATACTTCCATCGTCTTCTCCTACCTCTTGGCCTTCTTGTCGGCAGCATGACCCTTAAACGTACGGGTCAGCGCAAATTCGCCGAGCTTGTGACCTACCATGTTTTCAGAAATCAACACCGGCACATGCTGCCTGCCGTTGTGAACCGCAATGGTCAAACCAATGAAATCAGGCAGGATGGTAGAACGACGGGACCAAGTCTTGATTGGCTTCCTGTCGCGTGTGGCTGCAGCAGCCTCTACTTTCTTAGCCAGATGGCCATCAACGAATGGCCCTTTCTTAATTGAACGTGCCATATTGATTACCTCTTATTCGCAGGACGACGGCTGACGCGCATGTTATCCGTACGCTTATTGCTACGTGTACGATAACCCTTTGTTGGCAGACCCCATGGGCTGACAGGGTTCATACCAGCAGCAGTCTTACCTTCACCACCACCGTGCGGGTGATCGACAGGGTTCATGACCACACCGCGGACGGTAGGACGAACACCACGCCAGCGCACAGCACCAGCCTTACCGATGGAGCGCAGGGAATGCTCTTCATTACCCACTTCACCAATGGTTGCCTTGCAGTCGACGTGCACGCGGCGAACTTCGCCGGAACGCAGACGCAGCTGAGCATAACTGCCTTCGCGCGCCAACAACTGCACGGAAGTACCGGCGGAACGCGCAATTTGCGCACCCTTGCCAGGCTGCAACTCGATGCAATGGATGGTGCTACCGACAGGAATATTGCGCAAAGGCAATGCATTACCTGCACGAATAGGCGCATCAGAACCACTCACCAATTGCGCACCAGCGGAAACACCGCGAGGAGCAATGATGTAGCGGCGCTCGCCATCCGCATATACCAGCAGCGCCAAGTGAGCACTACGGTTTGGATCATATTCCAGACGCTCGACCTTGGCTGGAATACCATCCTTGTTACGACGGAAGTCAACAATACGGTAATGTTGCTTGTGACCGCCACCTTGATGGCGCGTCGTGATATGACCGTTGTTGTTGCGACCAGCTTTCTTGCTCTGCTTCTCCAGCAGCGGCGCATAGGGCTTACCCTTGTGCAGCTCAGGTGTCACCACCTTGACTACGGCGCGCCGGCCTGGGGAAGTAGGCTTGACTTTAATCAGTGCCATGATTTCTCCTATTCGCCCGCTGCGAAGTTAATTTCTTGACCTGGCTTCAGGCTAACATAAGCCTTTTTCCAGTCCTTGCGGCGGCCGAATGTACGACCAGCACGCTTTACCTTGCCGCCCACGTTGACAACCGTCACGGCATCAACCTCCACCTTGAACACCAATTCAACCGCAGCCTTGATTTCTGGCTTGGTTGCATCAGTACGCACGCGGAAAGCGATTTGCTGATGCTTGTCAGCAACACGGGTAGCCTTTTCTGTAATTTGTGGCGCAAGAATGACTTGCAACAAACGTTCCTGAGTACTCAATGCGCTCATGCCAGGATCTCCTCAAGCTTCTTAACAGCACCTGCAGTAGCCAGAACTTGCGGGAAGCGCACCAAGCTTACAGGATCAACATATTGCGCTTCGAGAACCAGAACGTGTGGCAGGTTGCGAGCGGACAAATACAAGTTTTCATCAAACTTATCCACCAACACCAGCAAGCCTTCGTTGTAGCCAAGACCCTTGATTTTCTCAACCAATTGCTTGGTCTTTGGCGTATCGACCGCAAATTCCTCAACCGCACTCAGGCGATCTTGACGCACCAGCTCGGACAAGATGGAACGCACACCGGCACGATAGGCCTTGCGGTTGATCTTGTGGCTGAAGTTTTCGTCAGGAGTGTTAGGGAATGCACGACCACCTCCGCGCCAGATGGTGCTGGAGCTCATACCGGAACGAGCACGACCGGTACCCTTCTGATTCCACGGCTTCTTGGTAGTGTGACTGACTTCCGCACGAGTCAATTGAGCGCGAGTTGCAGTGCGTGCGTTTGCCTGATAGGCGACCACAACTTGATGCACCAACGCTTCATTGAATTCACGACCGAAAGTCGTTTCAGAAACAGCCAAACCAGCCTTAGCGGGCTTGCCATTCTTATCGATTAACTTGATTTCCATTATGCCTTCACCTTCACACTAGGGCGCACGACAACATCGCCGCCTTTAGAGCCAGGAATCGCACCCTTGATCAACAATAGGTTACGCTCAGCATCCACACGCACGATCTCAAGATTCTGTACGGTGGTCTTCACAGCACCCAGGTGACCAGGCATGCGCTTACCAGGGAAAACGCGGCCAGGATCCTGCGCCATACCGATGGAGCCGGGCACATTGTGGGACCTGGAGTTACCGTGGGAAGCACGATTGGAAGCAAAATTGTGACGCTTGATAGCACCTGCAAAACCCTTACCCAGGGAA
Source organism: Methylobacillus draconifructus (assembly GCF_045984385.1). Classification (NCBI taxonomy): domain Bacteria; kingdom Pseudomonadati; phylum Pseudomonadota; class Betaproteobacteria; order Nitrosomonadales; family Methylophilaceae; genus Methylobacillus; species Methylobacillus draconifructus. The sequence continues at coordinate 1,688 of NZ_JBJQIJ010000001.1, read as the reverse complement.
GTGCCGGTGACATCAACCAACTGGCCAGCCTGAAACAGCTCGACAGTGATCTGGCCGCCTACATTGTAGTTAGCCAATACGTCATCAGAAACAGGGAATTCCTTGATACCAGCACCAGCAGCAACGCCGGCTTTGGCATAATGACCGGTCAATGCCTTACCAATGCGGCTGGCACGACGCTCACCGTAAGCAACTTGAAGGCTGGTATAGCCGTCGCTTGCAGCAGTCTTGATCTGTGTCACACGGTTAGGTACGACTTCCAGCACTGTTACCGGAACGCTTTCGCCTTCATCGGTAAAAATGCGGGTCATGCCCACCTTGCGACCAATAAGCCCTAAGCTCATGATCGATTCCTTATAATAATTAAAAAGGCCGATTACAATTGACCGACCCGGGTACGCGAAAGGGTCGGATTATATCCGACCCACTTCAAAAACACAAGTTACAGCTTGATTTCTACATCAACGCCAGCTGGCAGGTCCAGCTTCATCAATGCATCAACCGTCTTGTCAGTAGGATCAACAATATCCATCAAGCGCTGATGAGTACGGATTTCGAACTGATCGCGAGATGTCTTATTGACGTGGGGAGAACGCAGAATATCAAAGCGCTCAATACGAGTTGGCAAAGGTACGGGACCTTTGACCACTGCACCAGTACGCTTGGCCGTTTCAACGATCTCAAGTGCGGACTGATCAATCAGACGATAATCAAACGCCTTGAGGCGGATACGGATTTTTTGAGCTGCCATGTTATTTCCTTAAAGAGCGATATTTCTAAAGAGCGAAAAGGCCGCAGGCATCAAATGCTTGCGGCCCAACCAGAATGACTTACTCTACGATCTTAGCCACAACACCGGCACCGACGGTACGGCCGCCTTCACGAATCGCGAAGCGCAGACCTTCTTCCATCGCGATCGGCGCGATCAGGGAGACGGTGATGGAGACGTTGTCGCCCGGCATGACCATTTCGGTACCCGCTGGCAGCTCTACTGCGCCGGTCACGTCGGTGGTGCGGAAGTAGAATTGTGGACGGTAGCCGTTGAAGAATGGGGTATGGCGGCCGCCTTCGTCCTTGCCCAGCACGTAGATTTCGGCAGTGAATTTGGTGTGCGGCTTGATGGAGCCTACCTTGGAGAGCACTTGGCCGCGCTCGACTTCTTCACGCTTGGTACCACGCAGCAGTACGCCGACGTTGTCGCCCGCTTGACCTTGGTCGAGCAGTTTGCGGAACATTTCGACACCGGTACAGGTGGTCTTGAGGGTTGGCTTGAGGCCGACGATTTCGATTTCGTCGCCAACTTTGACGATGCCACGTTCTACACGGCCGGTCACGACGGTACCACGACCGGAGATGGAGAATACGTCTTCTACTGGCATGAGGAAGGTGCCGTCAACTGCACGCTCCGGTGTCGGGATGTAGCTGTCCAGGGCTTCTGCCAGACGGAAGATGGCAGGTTCGCCGATGTCGGATTGGTCGCCTTCGAGGGCGAGCTTGGCGGAGCCCTTGACGATGGGGGTGTCGTCTCCAGGGAATTCGTACTTGGAGAGGAGTTCGCGCACTTCCATTTCAACGAGTTCGAGCAGTTCTGCGTCGTCGACCATGTCGGCCTTGTTCAGGAAGACGATGATGTAGGGTACGCCAACTTGACGGGCGAGCAGGATGTGTTCGCGGGTTTGTGGCATGGG
>NZ_JBJQIJ010000013.1:0-651 GCF_045984385.1 Methylobacillus draconifructus | reverse complement strand
TTGCCAATCCGGTAGCTGGAAAGGTCAAGGAAGCTCTGTTGGTCGGATTACAAAGTTGATGTTTAGCGCCAATGGTGCTTGCTCTAATGTCTGGTATAACCCATTAGGAACAGCAGCTTGTAATTGCCCAGCGGGATCCGTTCAAGTTCAAATCGGTGTTGGAAGTACATACAATTATAGAGATTTGGCTTGCGTCACCCAATAAGACTCTGGAAATTGAAGCAGGGATAGTTAGTTTGTGGTCATGTACCAGCCTGTATGACTGTCACCCCCGCCGTGGTTGCCAATATAAAAACATTCACCGGCACGGACAGGAGTTGTTACGCTTTCATAACCCATATGGCCTTCACTTTGACCAGTAGAAATGATCCGTGTGACGCCATCTACTACGATACTCACACCTTGGCCGACTGCGCCTACAGATCGTTTGTATGCCCCAACGATTACATCGCGTCCAAGACAATAGTTAGTTGAAAAACCAATGGCCACACGCATTCCCAAGCCACCTCCACCCATCGCCTTATAAACACCGGATTGGCAAGACTATCGAACACAGGTTGAAACGCTATACCAGCGATCGTGAAAGTTAGCGACGGGCCGACCCTGTACGCCATGAGAGAATTTCAAACGATACCCTCCTGGGCAAGAAGC
>NZ_JBJQIJ010000012.1:0-1237 GCF_045984385.1 Methylobacillus draconifructus | reverse complement strand
TTTGAATCGCCCCTACTATCCTAGACAGTCGCCAGCCCCTCGAAATAACGCTTTTCATACTCTACTGGCGATAGGCCATTATTGAAACTGTGTCGACGCCTAGGGTTGTAAAACATCTCGATGTAATCAAATACATCCTGGCGGGCAGCTTCTCGATGCTCGTAAATCTTCCGCCGTATCCTTTCCCGCTTCAGCAATTGAAAAAAGCTTTCTGCGACAGCATTGTCGTGGCAATTGCCTCGTCTGCTCATGCTAGGTTTGAGACGGTGCGCTTTTAAAAATGCCTGCCAATCATAGCTGCTGAACTGACTACCCTGATCTGAGTGGACTAGCACCTCCCTATCTGGTCTTCGCCTCCATACCGCCATCAGCAATGCGCTGATCGCCAAGTCACGATCCATCCTAGGTGCCATTGACCACCCGACGACTTGGCGTGAGAAGAGATCCAGCACGGCAGCCAAATATAACCATCCTTCATGGGTTCGAATATAGGTAATATCCGTCACCCATACTGTGTTGGGAGTGGTCACGTCGAATTGGCGCTCCAGATGATTAGGGGCGACCACAGCGGGCCGTCCGCCAAGCTGACCAGGGCGACGCCGGTAGCCAGTTTGAGAACGTAACCCTTCTTGACGCATCAATCGCGCAACACGGTGCTTGCCACAGGTCTCCCCTAAAGCTCGAAGATCATCTTTGATCTTGCGATAGCCATAAACCCCACCACTCTCCAGCCAGGATTGCTTGATATGGCCTAGCAAGCGCTGGTCTTCTTGCGCTCTTGCAGACTGTGGTGTCTGTTGCCATGCGTAATAACCGCTGGGATGCACACTCATCATGCGACAGAGACGTCGGATAGGGTGAGAGCAGGCGTGCTCTTGAATAAATGCGTACTTTACCCGGACAGCTTGGCAAAGTACGCGGCGGCCTTTTTTAGGATATCTCGCTCATCAGTGACGCGGCGCAGCTCAGCCTGAAGGCGACGGATTTCTGCTTGCTGATTGGAGACGTGCTGTAGTTCGTCTTCAGGCGTGTTGAATCGTTTGATCCAAGCATAAATGCTATGGCTTGAAACGCCCAACCGCTCCGCGACCTCTGCTACTGAAAACTGACGTTCAGTGACTTGCTTGACGGCGGCCTGTTTGAATTCTTCGGTGTAACGTTGTTGCTTGCTCATGATGTCTCCTCAACTTCCATAGTTTGAGACTCTTGAGCTGTCTAGGAAAGTGGGGGCGATTCA
>NZ_JBJQIJ010000011.1:0-4128 GCF_045984385.1 Methylobacillus draconifructus | reverse complement strand
TATTCACGTATAGATGTCAAGTGCTGTCGGAAGAAAAATTAGAGCAATCCGAGAGTGCCTCGATATGGGAAGGCAGGAATTCGCCGATTTAACCGGGATTCCTAAAGGCACCTTAATTGGTATTGAACAAGATAGGCATGAGCCAAAAGCAGGGGTTTTGGAGACTATTGCTAAAGTTTGGCCTGAATATGCCGCTTATCTATTAACAGACGAAACAAACGTAAAACAGAAAAATCCGGAGCTAGAAGCTTTGGCCCGGGAATTGGAAGATCAGAAAAAGGCGAGTTAATCGCTCGAGAAGTAAAACAAAGATGGTTTAACAAAAATAAGCAGTATCACTAAACTTTTTGGGAGGGACTTTAGTGATGAATGTCAGTGGCATTATTTCGGGGCTCTTGCCCTTGTTGCTCATATTTCTTGCACTTCAACTTCTTGTTAAGTCATTTAGACCTAAGAAACGCTGGCAGCCAAAATCTCGCAAGGTGGTGCAGTTCAATAAGCCTGAACCAGCACAAGCACCACAAAGCCAACCCGCGCAAGTGCAATCCCTAGCATCCCACAAAACCTTAGCTGCTGATCTCCCCTATGAGCAGCGCAAGCCACTAACAACCTCAGAAGCAGTCTTTTACTATCGCCTAGCCAAAGCATTGCCTCAATGCATCATTCTTCCCCAGGTACAGCTAAGCAGTTTCATCAAACTCAAAAACGCAGCGTGGTATGTGCGATTAGGTAACTCATATGCGCTGCATAACCGAATCGCCCAACAAAGCGTTGATTATTTAGTGTGCCTAAAAGACTTCACTATTGTTGCAGCCGTTGAGCTGGACGATAGATCACATGCGAATAAATCCAGGCAGAAGCTGGACATCAAGAAAGAAGAAAGCCTAAAAGCGGCTGGTATTGCCTTAGTGAGATGGCACGCAGAGCAAATGCCTTCTGCCGAAGACATCTATAAAAGATTCTCTACAGAGCAAGAGGCAGTGAATGGATAATAACGAGATAGAGTTCCTTAAAAGAAGGCCTCGCAGGGAAACACCGCATGGCCTAATCGCCTTCATCCTTGTTTCCATAGTCGTATCAGGCGGCCTGTATGTGCTCTATCAGCACAAAACTAACAAGCCAACCGCGCAAGAAATATCCCCAATCACCCAGGCAGAACAGCCAAGTAATGCCTGGAGCCATCCTCCACAACCAAGACATACCGCACAGCAGGCATATCAGGTTAAACCAGAACCTTCTGCTTATGTACCGCATCTCAACAGACCCACTGTATTCAAGTGTAAACACCCAGACGGCCGCATCATGTATAGTGAATCAGCATGCAGCGCTGGCGCTACTACCCACATCGTCAGTGTGGAAGAAAACGTCATTGATTCAAGCGCACTAAGAAACAAAGCTAACCAAATGCGAGCAATGGCCGTGCGTGGTGATACGGAAGTAATGCGTGTTAGCGATGTTCGCTACATGTCAGAAGTGGAAGTCTGGAAAAGAATCAAAGAGCTAGAAATGGACTTGCAAGCCATTACGGCCAGTCCTGAAAAAATGAGCGCAGCGAGGACAGAAATCAATATTCTCAAAACTAGAAAAGTTAGAGAACTTAGCTATGACGATGAGAATGAGCGTGCCGGCTTGCGACGCTTACTGAATAGTACTGATAGCAGCACTCGTCGCGAAGCGCTGAATAAATTGAATTATCTATATAGAAAGTACGGATAGTTAATAATGCTAGATACGTTCCTACAATTATTTTTATTTGGATAATTTCTTAATGCTTTCAATTATTTAATGGTTAGATGATAGGATAATATTCAGTAGTTTTTAATAAACAATAAAAGAATTTTAATGAGCTGGGGAGAAATGAATGAGTAATCATGAAGTTGTTCTTGCTGAAGTTTTTGAAATTGCTAGAAGTCATGTGAGTTGGACATCAATGCGAGCTGCATTGAAAGACCAAAACATTGTAATTAGTACAGGATGGGATAAAACGTATAAAAAAATACTCGAATCCTATAAAAAACCAGAAGAAATATTGGCTATAGCTGGAAAAGTAAGAGAAATTTACTTAAATAGCATTTGGTATGGTAACAAGGTTCTCAGAATAGGAAAAATTAATCCTGAATATATTCCACAGATAATGACGTCTCTTGAAGGATTGAAAATTCAAGATTCTGAGTTTAAGAAAACGTTCCCATATCCAATTGATATAACTACTCTAAAGCAATGCAGTATATTGCCCACTCTTGTTCACATTAAGAAAGAAACTGATTCCTTACTTTTGATTTTTTGCGCCAAAAGACACTACTTTGAGAGAGAAACATTTGAAATTGATGCATTAACTGATTCAGTTAAGAAAGCATTTGGTTCATACGATTCATTAGTTGCATTAAGGCATGTTGAAACTCAAGGATTTGATACTATTAGAATATCTAGCGATGGGTATATAGAGTTTGGAGCAGATTTAATTGATAAAATAGGACTGGACGACCACCGAATGTTTATAGGTAACCTTATCGGTGAGTTTTACGGCTATATGAAACACTTATTAAAGTTAGATGATAATGAGTTGAAAATTATTAGTTACTCTGGGCTTTTGCAAAAACTATATAGCGAAGAAGATGGAAGAATAGTTGAGATTGGACATGATACTGGAACCACCGGAGGTATTGTTGAAGAGAAAATGCGTAGAAAAACTATGGATGTTAGAGATGAGAATTTCCATAAAGGTGGTATGGAGGCAAGCACAGGAGTTTCTTTATTCTCACTAGGAAAAACTTGGACTGTTGCAGGATCGGCAAGTGAGCCAGAGTTATTCCTTCCGGGATCTATTAGAACTTTGGCAAATAATAGTCAAGGAACCTATGAGGCTATTCTAAAAGGATGTATCACCCAAGCTCATTATGGTTGGATTATTTCAAAAATTAAGCAATATTTAGATGAAGATTCATCAAAAAAGTGAATAACCCTGTATTAGAGATTGAAATCAGGATTAGAAGAGACTTTAACGGGTCTCTCCTGGAGAGAGCATGTCTTGATCTGTTTCATTTTCTAATAGATACACCTATTGAGAACCTAAAACATATTTCATTTGCTAATTTATTCAAAATTACTAATGAATCGTTGGATGCTAATGATCTGGTGATAGTATCCTCCTATATGACAGGATATATAGATTTCCTTAAAGAGTGTTTTGAATTCATTGATGAGGATAATAATTCTTACGATCTAGATGTTGAAGATGTTCAGCAGGCGAGACTAGATGGATTTTTAATTCATCCAGAAAGTGGTGATGCAATATATCAAGCTGATGCTCATATATTTATTTATTTTCTGCCTGGGAATGGTTTGGTAAGGGTGAAAGAATTAATCAATGACAAATAATCCAAGCCTACAGGATTTAATGACGGTTTTAAATAATCCTATGGCAATGAATCAAATTAATCTCTTTTTGGCAACTACTTATGAACAATGGGTAAATGTACTATATGAACAATTAGACAGTGCAATTGAGCGAATGGAAGACGGCGCTTCCTATTATCAAAAAAATAGTAATGATGAGGATACGTTAACACATCACCTAATTAACCCTCTTTCCCAGCTTGGATATAATGCAACGCATGATTCCTATACCAGAGGGCATGTAGATATAAAAATAATTCACCGAAATTTTGTTTGGCTGGGTGAGGCAAAAATTTACAATAGTTACGCCAAATTACTGGATGGATATCAACAACTAACTACTCGATATTCCTCAGGGGATGTAAATAAAAACCAGGGGGGAATGCTGATTTATTATTATGGTAGAAATACGAAGAGAATGATGAGTGCTTGGCAAAGAAAACTTGGAGGACATGATAGCCGTATTAATTTCACAGATTGTTCTAGAAGGCCTGAGCTCGCTTTTATCTCAAATAAAATCCACGAGGTCTCTGGATTGGAATATCGGATACGGCACATCCCGGTAATGCTTCGCTATAGCCCAAAAAAGTAAAGGCATAGCAATGCAACAAAGTGTCAACCACAAAGAAATTTAAAGATGTGTCATGATGGTTTTTGATTGCCAACATCATGATTTTGAATAATGATGGAGCCTAAAGGTCGAGTGCGGCATTTACTCATAATCCGTTGGTG
>NZ_JBJQIJ010000010.1:0-5461 GCF_045984385.1 Methylobacillus draconifructus | reverse complement strand
AATAAAAGTCTGGCGGTGACCTACTTTCGCATGCGAGGTGCATACTATCATTGGCGCGGAATCGTTTCACGGCCCTGTTCGAGATGGGAAGGGGTGGTTCCAATTCGCTATGGCCGCCAGACATAACCGGTAGTCCATGTGCGGTGCACATGCACTGATATCTGATGGAATTTGCGTAGCAAATTCGTCTTCAACAAACAGAAGAAGTAAAGATGGTATTTTGATTGCTGCTTTGTCAGCGCCTTGATTCAAGTTTCAAGGTTATAGGATCAAGCCTCACGAGCAATTAGTATCGGTTAGCTTAACGCATTACTGCGCTTCCACACCCGACCTATCAACGTCCTGGTCTCGAACGACTCTTTAGTGTGCTCAAGGCACAAGGGAAGTCTCATCTTGAGGCAAGTTTCGCGCTTAGATGCTTTCAGCGCTTATCTCTTCCACACTTAGCTACCCGGCGATGCCACTGGCGTGACAACCGGTCCACCAGAGGTGTGTCCACTCCGGTCCTCTCGTACTAGGAGCAGCCCCCCTCAAACTTCCAACGCCCACGGCAGATAGGGACCAAACTGTCTCACGACGTTTTAAACCCAGCTCACGTACCACTTTAAATGGCGAACAGCCATACCCTTGGGACCGGCTACAGCCCCAGGATGTGATGAGCCGACATCGAGGTGCCAAACTCCCCCGTCGATATGAACTCTTGGGAGGAATCAGCCTGTTATCCCCAGAGTACCTTTTATCCGTTGAGCGATGGCCCTTCCATACAGAACCACCGGATCACTATGACCTGCTTTCGCACCTGCTCGACCTGTCCGTCTCGCAGTCAAGCAACCTTATGCCATTGCACTATCAGTACGATTTCCGACCGTACCTAGGTTACCTTCGCACTCCTCCGTTACTCTTTGGGAGGAGACCGCCCCAGTCAAACTGCCCACCATGCACGGTCCCCGATCCGGATTACGGACCTAGGTTAGAACCTCAACAACATCAGGGTGGTATTTCAAGGATGGCTCCATAGGAACTGGCGTCCCTACTTCAAAGCCTCCCACCTATCCTACACAAATCTTGTCAAAGTCCAATGCAAAGCTACAGTAAAGGTTCATGGGGTCTTTCCGTCTAGCCGCGGGTAGATTGCATCTTCACAAACATTTCAACTTCGCTGAGTCCCGAGAGGAGACAGTGTGGCCATCGTTACGCCATTCGTGCGGGTCGGAACTTACCCGACAAGGAATTTCGCTACCTTAGGACCGTTATAGTTACGGCCGCCGTTTACCGGGGCTTCGATCAAGAGCTTGCACCCCATCACTTAACCTTCCGGCACCGGGCAGGCGTCACACCGTATACGTCCACTTTCGTGTTTGCACAGTGCTGTGTTTTTATTAAACAGTCGCAGCCACCTTTTCACTGCAACCCCATCAAGCTCCGGACGCGAGGTCCTTCACCCTACCGGGGCGCACCTTCTCCCGAAGTTACGGTGCTAATTTGCCGAGTTCCTTCTCCCGGGTTCTCTCAAGCGCCTTAGAATTCTCATCCTGCCCACCTGTGTCGGTTTGCGGTACGGTTCACATATACCTGAAGCTTAGTGGCTTTTCTTGGAAGCTTGGTATCAATCACTTCGTCTCACAAGGAGACTCGTCGTCACGCCTCAGTCTTAACCTCCCGGATTTGCCTAAGAGATCAACCTACACGCTTAAACCACCTATTCCAACAGATGGCTGACCTAACCTTCTCCGTCCCCACATCGCAGTATATGTAAGTACAGGAATATTAACCTGTTTCCCATCAGCTACGCATCTCTGCCTCACCTTAGGGGCCGACTCACCCTGCGCCGATGAACGTTGCGCAGGAAACCTTGGGCTTTCGGCGAGGGAGCTTTTCACTCCCTTTATCGCTACTCATGTCAGCATTCGCACTTCTGATACCTCCAGCATTCCTCACAGAACACCTTCGCAGGCCTACAGAACGCTCTCCTACCATGCTAGTAAACTAGCATCCGCAGCTTCGGTTACGTGCTTAGCCCCGTTACATCTTCCGCGCGGGACGACTCGACCAGTGAGCTATTACGCTTTCTTTAAAGGATGGCTGCTTCTAAGCCAACCTCCTGGCTGTCTGTGCCTTCCCACTTCGTTTTCCACTTAGCACGTCATTAGGGACCTTAGCTGGCGGTCTGGGTTGTTTCCCTCTTGTCCACGGACGTTAGCACCCATGGACTGTCTCCTGTGATTGCACTTCTCGGTATTCGGAGTTTGCCATGGTTTGGTAAGCTCTTATGAGCCCCCTAGCCATAACAGTGCTCTACCCCCGAGAGTGAGACACAAGGCACTACCTAAATAGCTTTCGGAGAGAACCAGCTATCTCCAAGTTTGTTTAGCCTTTCACCCCTATCCACAGCTCATCCCCTAATTTTTCAACATTAGTGGGTTCGGACCTCCAGTACCTGTTACGGCACCTTCATCCTGGCCATGGATAGATCACTTGGTTTCGGGTCTACACCCAGCAACTGAACGCCCTATTCGGACTCGCTTTCGCTACGCCTCCCCTATCGGTTAAGCTTGCTACTGAATGTAAGTCGCTGACCCATTATACAAAAGGTACGCAGTCACCCCTTACGAGGCTCCCACTGTTTGTATGCATGCGGTTTCAGGTTCTATTTCACTCCCCTCCCGGGGTTCTTTTCGCCTTTCCCTCACGGTACTGGTTCACTATCGGTCGATTACGAGTATTTAGCCTTGGAGGATGGTCCCCCCATGTTCAGACAGGATTTCACGTGTCCCGCCCTACTTGTCGTTACCCTAGTTCCACATACGGGATTTCATATACGGGGCTATCACCCACTATGGCCGGACTTTCCATTCCGTTCTATTATCGCGTATGCTAAAAGTAACAGGCTTTTCCGGGTTCGCTCGCCACTACTTCCGGAATCTCGGTTGATTTCTTTTCCTCGAGCTACTTAGATGTTTCAGTTCACTCGGTTCGCCACCGCCCTCCTATATATTCAGAGGGGGTTACCCTTGCGGGTGGGTTTCCCCATTCGGACATTCCCGGATCAAAGCTTGTTTGCCAGCTCCCCGAGACTTTACGCAGGCTACCACGTCCTTCATCGCCTGTAATCGCCAAGGCATCCACCACATGCACTTATTCGCTTGACCCTATAACGTTGAATCCTGAACCCTTTTAAATTCAAGAACATGACTGACGAGTAGTAGTCAGTCCGTTATAGGCTGCTTCTAAAGCACTATCGAACCACGTTAAAAAAACAACGCTGTTCAATGTTTTGATTTCTGCAATCAAATTACCCATTGAATGTTTCAGACCTCATCACAAAGTCTTACTTCATTCTCTTTACTTCTTCCATTTTGTTAAAGATCAATCTAGCTTGTAAAAGCCAGACATAAAGACAGCACGCTGCGCTTATGTCTAACTTTTTAACAAAGAGTTGGTGGAGGATGACGGGATCGAACCGACGACCCCCTGCTTGCAAAGCAGGTGCTCTCCCAGCTGAGCTAATCCCCCTCTGAACTTCGCATTACTTCGTTACTCATCTTCTTACATACCAAAGTATGCGGAGAAGATTCGCGCCTCGTACTACTCGTCCACTTGATAATGCGTTGGTGGGTCTGGTTGGGCTCGAACCAACGACCCCCGCCTTATCAAGACGGTGCTCTAACCAGCTGAGCTACAGACCCTTAAGGCCAATCTTTGTTGCGCTCTTTAAACAACCGATAAGTGTGAATGCTTGCAAGCAAGGCATACTCTAGAAAGGAGGTGATCCAGCCGCACCTTCCGATACGGCTACCTTGTTACGACTTCACCCCAGTCATGAATCCCACCGTGGTAAGCGCCCTCCTTGCGGTTAGGCTACCTACTTCTGGTGAAACCCACTCCCATGGTGTGACGGGCGGTGTGTACAAGGCCCGGGAACGTATTCACCGCGACATGCTGATCCGCGATTACTAGCGATTCCGACTTCATGCAGTCGAGTTGCAGACTGCAATCCGGACTACGATCGGCTTTCTGAGATTAGCTCCCCCTCGCGGGTTGGCAACCCTCTGTACCGACCATTGTATTACGTGTGAAGCCCTGGCCATAAGGGCCATGAGGACTTGACGTCATCCCCACCTTCCTCCGGTTTGTCACCGGCAGTCCCAATAAAGTGCCCAACTGAATGATGGCAATTATTGGCAAGGGTTGCGCTCGTTGCGGGACTTAACCCAACATCTCACGACACGAGCTGACGACAGCCATGCAGCACCTGTGTCCACTTTCCCTTTCGGGCACCTAATGCATCTCTGCTTCGTTAGTGGCATGTCAAGGCCAGGTAAGGTTTTTCGCGTTGCATCGAATTAATCCACATAATCCACCGCTTGTGCGGGCCCCCGTCAATTCCTTTGAGTTTTAATCTTGCGACCGTACTCCCCAGGCGGTCAACTTCACGCGTTAGCTGCGTTACTAATGGATTTTACTCCACCAACAACTAGTTGACATCGTTTAGGGCGTGGACTACCAGGGTATCTAATCCTGTTTGCTCCCCACGCTTTCGAGCATGAGCGTCAGTATTAGGCCAGGAGGCTGCCTTCGCCATTGGTATTCCTCCACATCTCTACGCATTTCACTGCTACACGTGGAATTCTACCTCCCTCTCCTATACTCTAGCCTTGCAGTTTCAAACGCAGTTCCCAGGTTGAGCCCGGGGCTTTCACATCTGACTTGCAAAACCGCCTGCGCTCGCTTTACGCCCAGTAATTCCGATTAACGCTCGCACCCTACGTATTACCGCGGCTGCTGGCACGTAGTTAGCCGGTGCTTCTTATCAAGGTACCGTCATCCTCATCTAGTATTAGTAGATAAGTTTTCTTTCCTTGCGAAAGAGCTTTACAACCCGAAGGCCTTCTTCACTCACGCGGCATGGCTGGATCAGGCTTTCGCCCATTGTCCAAAATTCCCCACTGCTGCCTCCCGTAGGAGTCTGGGCCGTGTCTCAGTCCCAGTGTGGCTGATCATCCTCTCAGACCAGCTACTGATCGTCGCCTTGGTAGGCTTTTACCCCACCAACTAGCTAATCAGATATCGGCCGCTCCATTAACGTGAGGTCCGAAGATCCCCCACTTTCCCCCTCAGGGCGTATGCGGTATTAGCTAATCTTTCGACTAGTTATCCCCCATTATTGGACACGTTCCGATATATTACTCACCCGTTCGCCACTCGCCATCAGAGTGCAAGCACTCCATGCTGCCGTTCGACTTGCATGTGTAAAGCATGCCGCCAGCGTTCAATCTGAGCCAGGATCAAACTCTTCAGTTTAATTCCGACTATTACTTGTGACCTCTTTCGAGGTCGGTATATCGCTTGGCTTAATCTCAAATGAATCTTAGGTGTAACTTAAAAAGTTACAGATTTCATTTAAGTGTTAAGCACTTGTTTGTTGAGTTTTGGATACACATTAACTATGTATCTTTTGCAC